>CANFKC010000098.1 GCA_947447265.1 Chitinophagaceae bacterium | reverse complement strand
GACTGTGCCAATGAACCCAATGCTGGCAATGATACTGTAATACATGCTGGCGATAGTGCTTTTTTGGGGCCGCAGGAAAACTTGCTGCCTTATACATGGTATAAGCTAGGTAGCGGCACTGCTATAGATAGCGGTGGTGGTATTTGGGTAAAGCCGACGGTAACTACCACCTATGTGCTTAAGCAAACTCTCTGCGGCGTGACAAAAATGGATACCGTTAAGGTTTGGGTGTGGCCTGATACACCAACTTACGTAGGCAGTCAGCAGTTGGTAGTCGGCAGTCTCCGGGTTTATCCGAATCCGGCTACTAATGAGGTTATAGTTGAAGGTGCGAAGGGGTGCCAGGTTGCTTTTTATGATGTTGTAGGGCGCAAGATCGCCTGCCTACCGGACAGGCAGGCTTCATACTTCACAATGACAAATAAAGAAGTGGTTGATATTTCTAAGCTACCTAACGGAGTTTATTTTGTAAAAATAACAGACGCTTTAGCGGGAGATAGTATAACCAGAAGGCTGCTTAAAGAATGATCACGCTCATCATTTAATCAGGTAAATCATGTTTCAGACAATTGCTTCCGAAAACGAATACGTCCCGATGGCTATTGATGGAAAACACCAACAGCGGCGGAATGTAATAGCTATTTTACCAATGCGCACTTGATGGTTTTTCCTAAGAAGGTGTCTGGCTTACTTTGGCCGGGTAGGTCTTTGGTAACTAGTACCTGGTCGAAGTACACGGTATCGCCCCATTTGGCGCGATCGTAAATTATCCCGCTGATGTTGGAAGATATGGTATCGCCCTGGCAAAATTCTTTCGAAATATCATACATCATGTGCAGGTCGCCGGCAGAATCTTCGTAATAATTCCGCTCAAAATAATTAAAATTGAAGCTGATCACTCTCAACTGCTGGCCACTGGCATCGCGGGCATGCAAGCCTTTTTTTAACAGGGAATCGAACATCGGGACCTTGAGCACGCCGCCACTGAAATCGCCATTGCCAAGCGTTACCGTAGGCATGTAGGCGACTTTCTTATTCGTTTTTCCGGCAGTTGTTTCCGTGTTTTTTGTTGTGTTCTTTGTTGTGTTCCTGGCTGCGTTTTTCGCACCTTTTTGTTGTGCCCACATATTTACGCCGAACATTAATAATAGAACGCCCCCAATAACCGGCCCTGTATATTTCCCCATTTTTTGTAAGTGAGATTTAATGATAACTGCATAAAGTTAATAAAGCTGAAACAATATTTCCCACAATTGTAATCGGCTATTTTTCTTTTTAACAAGCTTGAAAAGCGCTGTATTTATTTTTGTTAGCGCCGCTGCTACTTTCCGCGCCGCTGATTAGCGCATTAGCTAACAATATGTATCTTTAGGGTGCATCAAACCTTAAATAATCAATAATCTCGTTTATGAAGAAAATCTGCTGCATTGTAATGTTGTTGGTCGCTTTTTCCGCCGGGGCCCAAACCGGGCAGGACTATTTTAAAGATGGCCTGAAAAAGCATAAGGAGAGAGATTATAAGGGGGCGATAAAAGAATACAACAAGGCCATAAAGATCATTCCCAACTATCGGGATGCGCTATTTAACCGCGGTACCATACAGATGGAGCTGAAGAACTATGAAGAGGCCAACGCTGATTTCACCAAGGTGATAGAAATTGACCCTAAATATGCTAAGGGTTATTTCAGCAGGGCGTATTTGATTTTCAGCACGGGCAATCATGAAGATGCCCTGCCTGACCTGGATAGTGCAGTTAAATTTGATTTCAGATTGCCGAATGCACTAACGCTGCGTGGGCAGATAAGGGCTGAAATGCGCAATTTCCGCGGTGCATGCGAAGATTTTTATAAAGCCAAAGCAATTGGCGACACAAAAGCCGAGGAATATATAGAGCAGGTATGCAAAAAGCACTAGCGGGTTAAGTCAAAAGGGAAAAGTCAAAACCCAAAAGTGTATGATGTATGCATTAGCGGGCATTTTTAACCAGACTGAGTGCTGGTGTTATACGGTTTTACCTTTTTATAGTTACATATTCCCTATAATTGCCGACGTGATACGGTAATATTCATTTATATCTTTTACTTTCGTGAGCAAAATCGGGTTGCATGAATCTTCGCAATAAATATTGCTTTATCTGGGTGGCTTGTTTTGGCATATTGTCTTGTAACAATATGCCTTCAAAAAATCACGGCCCAATAAAACTGGGTGATTCTTCTACTATTGTAACGGAAACAGATCCGAATAGGTTGCAGGATCTGGTTACAGACCTTAAGCCAGAAATACCGTCAAGTACGCAGGCTGTGGATACCCCGAAACCAGTTGCAGCATCAACTACCGATACAGCCAAAAAACAGGTTGCCACGACTGCAGCGCCAGTTCCTGGTCCTGCAGCATTACCGGCGGGTGCAGGTCTGAAGGCGGAATTTAAAGAGGTATCTTTTATGATACCTAACCTTACCGCAAAACTCTCAGGCAAAGCAGATCTTTCTAAAGCTACCGGTGCGGTTTATACCTGGGCTAGTGGTAATCTGCAGGGCAATGTAGTGCATACTACCGGTAATGTTACTAAGGTTGCACAGCGCTATCAGTCTATCATAGTTTTAAAAACTAAAAACGGCTCACTGCCGCTCGACGCGCTTACTGAGACTACTGACTGGAAGCTGATGAAAGGCGGAAGCGGTTCTTATCCTATTCTGGGACTGACGGAAACGGAAATGGAGTTTTCGGATGCTGATGCCGGGGATATTAAAAATGCAGTAACTAAATCGTGCCGCGCCCGCCGCTACAGCAGTAAAAAAACACAGGAATGGATGGCTGCGCTTAATGGCGCAAAAGCAGGCAACCAAAAGCCACTGGTGGTTACGCTTCGCTCTCTTATGTTTAAAGTAGATGGTAAAGACCCATCGGGTAAAATATTTTCCAAGCAAATTAGGATTGACGTGCCGCTATAGGGTAGTAACATACCTTTTTCAATTTCAGGAAACCTATATAAAACGAGCGTTACAAACGCTGTTCCGTGGCATCCGCGTTACAAACGCGGACGAGTAGGGTGGTGTAACGTAGCTTTTCAATTTCAGGAAACCTATTTAAAACGAGCGTTACAAACGCTGTTCCGTGGCATCCGCGTTACAAACGCGGATGAGTAGGGTGGTGTAACGTAGCTTTTCAATTTCAGGA
Organism: Chitinophagaceae bacterium; assembly: GCA_947447265.1. Classification (GTDB taxonomy): domain Bacteria; phylum Bacteroidota; class Bacteroidia; order Chitinophagales; family Chitinophagaceae; genus Flavipsychrobacter. The sequence goes on along the minus strand of CANFKC010000098.1, from coordinate 74 downwards.
AACCTATATAAAACGAGCGTTACAAACGCTGTTCCGTGGCATCCGCGTTACAAACGCGGACGAGTAGGGTGGTG
>CANFKC010000097.1 GCA_947447265.1 Chitinophagaceae bacterium | reverse complement strand
TGGGAACTATACCCAGTTACACGCAGCCATAAAATAATTTGATATTGAACCGGGAACAGGACGTTTTACGGTTTCTTTAATTAGCCCCCTTTGCGACCGGGGTCATACAATTCATTTGCGGTTGGGTTTATCACGACTTTCCTGCTTACTTTGCTGTTCGCATCAGCATTCTTAACAGCAGCATTCATAATATCCATGAAGCTACCATTAACCTTTAGTGGCTCATCGTAGTTGCCGCGCTTCTTTGTGTCTTCTTTTTTCTTAGCTGCCTTAGCCATATATTGTAAAGTTAAGAGATTAAAATAAATATAATTGCCCCGTTGACGTAAATGTTCTAAGGTGACTTAAGAAAAGATCGGTATCGAGGTAGTAATTGGGGAAAGCTAATTTTAGCGCCTGTATTGAATCGGCTGAAACCAACACAGCATCTCGGTTATCGTTTGCAATTCTTTTTTCTAAGGTCATGTAATCCAACGTAGCGGTAGTCAATTGCGTTTGGCTGTACGACTTAATAATAACCCTGCCCGCTGATGGGTCAAGTTCCAATAAATAATAGTGGGCGTTTGACACTCTTTTATTATCTCCGCCCAATACCTGTATCGAATCCCTAAATGTCGTTAAATGGCCTTCTACATCCAGTATTTTAGCAAGTCTAGTTATTTCTGGTCTTAATATATTAATATTATCAGCGGTATCGGGCACGGTAGGTTTACCTTCAACGATAGCCATAGCAGAGCTCATTAATGCAAAAAAACGCAACCATTCAGCTTCCCCCTGGCTTGATTTCAAAGATTGCCTTATGAATGTTCCAACAGTTTCTACTGCTGTTGCCCACGAGTGTTGCAATAGGGTTCTTATTTGTATTTCTATTCTCATGTCATCGTAAGACTTAGCCTTATCGCTTCTGTATTTATAAATAAGGTGCACCCCTCTATATCCAGATGGCTTCGGATTTTTTATATAGTCATGCTCTTTAGCTAACTTATGTTTAACGCCTCTACTTTCGTGATTATATACATTTACAAGATGGTCGACTTCTGACACATCTCTCATTATAGCTCTGCAACCGCCAATATCTTGTATTTGAGACATATTCATATCTGGGAACCTCTCTAGCTTAAGTTTAATCGAAGCGAGACGTTTTATTCGCTGCGCTACTAGGCTATCGGCATTTACTGAAGTTGCTAGTTTTCTTAATCTCATCTGGAATGTATTCAATGGGAAGTTATGTGCAGTTCGCCAATTGTTTATTATCACTAGTGCTTTCTCTTTTTCTAGAGTAGACTCCGTTTGACTTACGAATGTAGCCCCAGCTCTATTTACTTCACGTCTAGAAAACTCTGGAATTGGATATTTCGGTTGCGCCATTTCTATACATTTACTTCGCAAATATAACGCATGCGCATTGCATGCGCATTGCATGCGCCAGTAACTGATTGATTATCAACGAAAAAAAATGAAAAATATTTTTGGAATTGTGTGTAACAAGTTCTAATTTTACACCGTAAAGCACACAAAATGAACTTCACTTTCAAAACAATCGGCGAATTCAACGATTATTTTAAAGACGAAAAGACATGTTATGAGTTCTTAGAAACTCAACGCTGGGATGGTGTTCCAGTTTGCCCACATTGCGCTACAGCAAAGAAACCATACACAGTAAAGGCTCGCGGTAAGTTCACAGATATACCTTCATATCGTTGCTCTGAAAGGGCTTGCGGTCTACCTTTCACAGTTCGCACAGGTAGCATATTTGAAGGCTCAAAGGTTGAATTGCGCAAATGGTTGCAGGCTTCTTATGAGTTGTCAATTTCAAAGAAAGGTATTAGTAGCGTGGAACTTGCAACCCGCATCGGAGTAAGCCAAAAGACAGCATGGTTTATTAACCATCGCTTACGTGCTATGCTGACAGAAACAGCCCCTGAATTACTTAGCGGTATGGTAGAAGTTGACGAAACTTATATTGGCGGAAAAGAGAAAAACAAAAGCAAATCTAAAAGGGCTGCAAATATAGAAGCAGCAAAATTGCTAAACCCAAGCAGGACACGCAACATTTACCCTATTGATACCAAAACAGCGGTATTAGGCATTTTAGAGCGTGGCGGTAAAGTAAGGGTACAAACTATGGTAGCAGCTAGTAAAGAGGTCTTGTTGCCCCTTTTAGATGCTAATATTAGCAAGTCTTCAACAGTTGTTACAGATGGCTTACAGTCATACAAAAAACTGGGTGAAATATACAATGCACACGTAGTGGTAAACCATGCACAGGACGAATGGGTAAAAGGTCAATTCAGCACTAACAACATTGAAGGCTTTTGGAGTATCTTAAAGCGTGGTGTTATTGGTACATTCCATTTCGTTAGCCCACAGCATTTGCAGCGCTATTGTGACGAGTTTGCACACAGGTATAACACACGTACCGCAACAACTCAGGAAAGGTTTTTAGCGGCCATAAATAACGCACATGGCAATAGGTTGAAGTATAGAGAACTTACACCAAACCAACCTGAACCAAACAGGAAATCAAGATATAATAAAGACAAAAAACACCAGTAATTTTTTTTGTTACTAACATATTGCTAACACGAAATGAATTTATTTTCACTTTAAAAGTTTACAAAGTTCATTAGCTTTGTGAACTTTACTAACATTGTGACAAAATAGAAAATTATGAATAATCAATCAGAACAACCAAAAGGAGATTATATAAATTTAGAATATAAAACGGCGCAGGCCGGTTACCCTAATCTTATTTATGATACTGGGTTTCAAGTATTATACCAAGAAGTAGAACACGGCTATTATTCTTGCTATATACCAAGCTATAACATTGCGTTTACTGCATCAAAATATGAAGAGATTGATGAACTTTCAGAGGCAATAGTAAATACTTTTTTCCAACAGTGGGCTGCCAATTCGGACATTGAAAGTTTACTAAAGAAATTAGGCAATTTGAAGTTTTCTGAAGATGGCAAAACGGCAATAAAGAAAAACTTATTCGACGGCTCATCTCCTCAAAAGAAGCACATGGACAGCTTGTTTAAAATACCAGATAATTATAGTCATTACAAAACAAGGCAATTATTCAGAAACAACAAGGTAGCAGCATGATTTATACCCACTCACTAACTAATTTCTTAAGCGGTAAAGGCATACTAGAATCAGGGGAGCCATATATAACAAAAACCGGAACGATTTACAATGGTATAAGAATAGCCCTGAAACAATTAAACATCCTATAGTGATGAATGAATTTACTGACACGGAAACGGCGAAAAGAGTGTGTCAAACATTCGGATTGAAGTACCCCGACTTTTTATAGAAAATGAAAGCGCATATTTATATGCGCTTTTTTTATTTTACCCCTTTGCGTGTAAATGGGTATAGTTCCCAAT
>CANFKC010000096.1 GCA_947447265.1 Chitinophagaceae bacterium | reverse complement strand
TTATCATCAAGGTAAGAAAGCATTATAAGCCACAGCCAGAGGGAGAGCTGGCTGTGGCTATATAGTATCGAAAATTAAGCTGCTGTAGCATCATCAATCCAGGCAAGTAGTTTAACCAGTTGTTCGACAGAATTATCCGAAGGGGCACAGAAGACCAGAGCGAAAGAAACAAAGCGAAAAGCGATGTGGCTTTCGCTCTTTTTTTGGTGAAAACGATTGCTAGCGAGAAGTTATACGATATCACTTAACTTGCATTGCGTATCGTAACACATCACTTACGGCAACAAACCGACGAGCAACGTCGTAAACCCACTAGTGTTCAAACATTATTTACCGCACATTTTCCTGCCAGAAATTGGGTAGTCCCTATGGGACAAGAGCACATTATTGTCACATTTTGCTACAAACAGATAGTCCCTAACGGGACATTTCCAACTACTATGACGGGTTCGAATACTTGTGCCGTATACAGAATGCTAATCAATCTTGGGAATAAATATCATATTCCAGAAAATTTCACCTCTATTTACCCTTCCATCAATTCGCGTATCACTACAGAAGATAGTACTGCACCGAAGGTGGCAGGTAGGTAAGACATAGTGCCGTAGGCGGATTTTTTGAAGTTAGAGCCATCAGTGAGCATAATGGAATCCTTATCTGGTTCCTCTGGCGAAAAGACTACTTTGATGCCTTTATAAATTCCGGAGCGCTTTAGTTCTTTGCGTATTTGTTGCGCAAACGGGCACATATATGTTTTAGAAATATCGACCACCTTCAATTGTGTGGGGTCCAGTTTTCCTCCCGCCCCCATAGAGCTTACCATCTTCAGGCCCTTGGCATAAGCTGCCTTCATGAAGGTCAATTTTGGGGTAATGCTGTCTATAGCATCTACTACATAGTCAGGATTACTTTCCAGTAATGCCTCCACTTTACCGGGCATTATAAACTCTTTTATAACATGCAGTTTCAACTCAGGGTTAATGGCCATGAGGCGTTCTCCCATCAGGTCGGCTTTACTTATGCCATGTGTAGTCGCTAATGCCGGCAACTGCCGGTTACGGTTACTGGGGTCTACCACATCACCATCAATAATCGTCATCTCGCCCACTCCGGACCGGCAAATAAACTCGGCAGCGAACGAGCCTACTCCACCCATCCCCACAACCAACACATGTGCATTCATTAATTTATTCAGCGCGTCTTTGCCGATCAGTAATTCGGTACGCGAAAGCCATGCAGTATCCACCATCATAAGCTAAATACGGTTTTGAAATTCTTTCTTTGCTGCAAAATAATCTCTTCTTCGCTGGTTTGCCTTATTTCAGCAGCTTTTTTATAAATCCCTGCAATACGAATGTCGGCAGTATCCGTTTCCAGGAAGAAATGTTCAGCGCCTATGCCCTTCACCACATCATTTATCGGCGCCCTATCATTCAGCATGGCAGCACCAAAAGATAAATAAAACCCATTATCGAGTAACGTTTGGGCAATAGTACCTTTTTTATTAAAGCCATGAATAATAGCAGGCACTTTCGGCTGCATCTCCCGGAATATCTCCAACAATTCATTGCAGGCTCTCACGCAATGTATAATGAGCGGCTTCCTTATCGTGTCCGCCAACCGTATCTGCGAACGTAAGGCAGTTACCTGTAATTGCCAATCGGTTTTGCAGATTTTATCTAATCCACACTCCCCTATCGCCAAAACATTGTCCTGACTTGCCAGCTCAGTTATTTCGGCCAGATCAGTTTCGTAATTTGAAAGATACCACGGGTGTAAACCAATACTACAGTAACCACCCTCAGCGACTACATGACTGAAACCATTATAGGCGTTTACAATCTGAAGCGAACCCTCTTCCCTTTGCAGATTGTGCGTATGAATATCGTAATATAGAATATCTGCGGATAGCGGCATGCTTGCTAAAATTAAAGAATTGTAGTGATAATGTAGAATAACTACCATCATTGACTAATGCGCACCAAGTATGTAGGCATTACTTACCTTTGCGGTAATTCCTACTCCGTTTTATGGCCCAGTACAGTAATTTCCGCGCAATGCGGTCAATGATAAAGGCAAGTTTACAGGCAATATTAAAAAGTCCGTCGGCAATTGTTTTTACGATAGCGTTCCCGCTGATATTTATTTTGGTTTTCGGTTTTCTGGGCAACGAATCTCATTTCAGCATAAAGGTTGCTTCGGCTCCGGGCAGCGATACAACCAGTCCGTTATACAATGTTTTACGGCATGTTGAAGTTTTAAAATGGACGGGCACCAAGGACACTGCCGATATAAAAAAGCTGCTGCAACAAGGCGATATTGTAGCGACGCTGGATGTTAAGAAAATGCCTGAGGGGCAGAAGCCAGAATATACTGTTGTCATTAATGCTGCGTCAAGCGAAATAAACAAGGCGAAGCAACTGGAAGCTCTCATTAATAACATTGTGCAAATGCAAGACCCGGAGATAAGGAAACGCCAGTCTGAAATAGTTGCTACAACCCTGAAAGTTGCCGAGGTAAAGGAATACAAATCTATAGATTTTATACTTCCCGGCCAGTTGAGCTTTTCCCTTCTTGCATCCGGCGTTTTTGGGACCGCATTTGTTTTCTACAACCTTAGGCAAACCCTGGTATTAAAACGCTTTTTTGCCACCCCTGTGCGCAGGGAAACGATAGTATTGAGCGAGGGTATCTCCAGAATGTTATTCCAGATGCTGGGTTCTATAATTATTATTTCGTTGGGGCACTATGCATTTGGCTTCACGCTGGCCAATGGCTTCATAACCTTCCTGAATATGCTGGCCGTTTGTGCATTGGGCTTGTTGGTTTTTATGGGGTTTGGTTTTATCATCAGTTCCATTGCCAAAAGCGAATCTGCTATACCTCCTTTTTCTAATCTTATTACACTTCCGCAGTTCCTGCTGGCAGGCACGTTCTTTCCGATTGAATCGTTCCCTAAATGGCTGCAACCGTTTTGCAAGGCATTGCCATTAACCTATTTAAACGATGCGCTTCGTAAAATCTCCTTCGAAGGGGCTAATTTATGGACTGTACGTTTTGATATTATGGTGTTGACGATCTGGGGTGTTGTCGTTTACGCTGTTGCCAGTAAGCTATTCAAGTGGGAGTAGTTGGGGTAAATCGGGAATGTATTATTTGCGCATTTATGTTATGCAAAACCAAGTTAGTGTTTAAGTAGGCAATTAAACACGTAGATAGCCCTTTCAGAATTAGTTGATTTGCACGCATAGCCGTACGTAACGGATAATTGTCATTGTATCGTCCAATACGGTAACTATTGGGTAGCTCCTATCGGAGCATGTTTACCTTTATTAGACAGTTTTTCTACAGAGCGGTAGCACCTATGGAGCGGTGCAAAATATTAGACTTCCAGCTACCAATTCTAATATAAATCAAGGCACCAAGATGAAACTCACGATACAAATTTAAACACAGAGGATTCGCAAAGGAGGCGCAAAGGCAGGGATATCAATGCCGAGATACGAAAGTAAATTCGAGTTATCGCTTTACAGCATTTAAGGCCGTTGTTTTATAAGTATCATAGGCAGAATGAAATTGATGATAGATAATTGCTATCATCTACCCCTACTATTGGGTAGCTCCTATCGGAGCATGTTTGCATTTATTAGACCGTTTTTCTACAGAGCGGTAGCACCTATGGTGCAGTACAAAATACCAAGCTTCAGAAGTTATCAAGTTTCTATGGAAGAACTTCTTGATAGTAGTCTAAACGCAAAGGGAACAGAGGATTCGATAAGGAGGCGCAAAGGCGGGGATATCAGTGCCGAGATATGAAAGTAAATTGGAGTTATCGCTTTACCGCATTTAAGGCCGTTGTTTTACAAGTATCATAGGCAGAATGAAATTGATGATAGAT
>CANFKC010000095.1 GCA_947447265.1 Chitinophagaceae bacterium | reverse complement strand
GAATGAATTTACTGACACGGAAACGGCGAAAAGAGTGTGTCAAACATTCGGATTGAAGTACCCCGACTTTTTATAGAAAATGAAAGCGCATATTTATATGCGCTTTTTTTATTTTACCCCTTTGCGTGTAAATGGGTATAGTTCCCAATTTTTTGTACTTTTAATTCCAATCAAATCAGGTCATGAAAATTAAGATAGCGGGTTTCCTGTTGGCATTGCTGACATTCGTCACAGGTGTGCAGGTGGTTTTAGCCCAGGATATGCGCCAGCAGAACAGTATAGCGCTGGCAAAATTGTGTGGTTTCATTAATAAGCAGGATGCGGCGGGCATGTACGCACTCACGAATGAAAATTTTCAAAAGGCAATAGGGCAGGTTAATTTTGAAAACTACGCCAGGTATGGCATTTTCGCGCAAGGCAAGGTTACTGATACAGTATTCGTGAGCCTCGCCGAAGGTGTAAGTGCGTACAAAACAACTTTTTCCGGCGCAGCCTTTAATGTAAAAATAGGTGCCGACAAAGATGGTAAAATAGGCACCCTGTTCTTTAAGAAAATTGATACAACTACCCAGGTAAGGAAGGAGCCTCTAAAATCGGCCAACCCAATGCTTACCAAAGCAGACAAAACTATTGATGAAGCCGCCAGGGAATACCTGGAAAAGAAGGGCACAGTTGGTGTTAGTATTGGTGTTTTGCAGAATGGCGTAATGCGCACTTATACCTATGGAGAAACTGAGAAAGGCAGTGGCGAAATGCCCGGCACACATTCGGTTTACGAGATCGGTTCTATCACCAAAACATTCACCGCCACTTTACTGGCCTGGTATGTTAATACGGGCAAGGTGTTGCTCAACGACCCTATAACCAAATACCTGCCTGATTCGGTAAAAATGAATGAAGAATTAAAAGGAATAACGCTGCAGATGCTCAGTAACCATACTTCCGGCCTGCCCCGTGTGCCTGATAACCTGATGGATGGCAATGCCAATTTGCTGAACCCCTACAAACTGTACAACCGCAAAAAGTTATTCAGTTATCTAAAGCGTTGCAAGCTGGTATCGGCTCCGGGCACCGTTGCCGCATATTCCAACCTTGGTGCTGGCCTACTCGGCACATTGCTGGAAGTAGCCACCAAAAAGCCTTACGAGAAAATGCTGGATGAAATAATAATAACTCCGTTGAAGCTGGATGCTACGGGCATATCTTTAAAAAACAGTGAGCATGCAGCGCAGTTGTTGCCTGTTTATAACGAGAATGGCGAAAAAACACCCCGTTGGGATTTTGATGCCCTTGCCGGTGCAGGCGCTGTACGTTCCACATCAATAGACCTACTGGTATATGCACAAGCCAACCTTGACCTGAATACCAGCCCACGCGGAAAGGCACTGGCCATGACCCAAAAGATTACCCACGAAGATGAGAAAATGAACATTGGCCTGGGCTGGATGCTGCGAAAGGGCCTGAAATACCCGGTATACTGGCACAATGGCGGCACCTATGGCAGCAGCAGCTATATTGGCTTTATTCCTGGTAAGGGTGCAGCAGTTGTAGTACTTTCTAACTGCGTGCAATCGGTTGATGAAATGGCCGGCAAAATACTCAATGTGCTGATGGAATAGCCCGGGCTCTAATTGCTGCGCGGGTGCTTGTGCTTTTTGCGTAGGTAGCCGAATACCATGTTCGCCTCTGCAGCTACTGATGGGTTGATAAGGTTTATATTGCCATACAACCCGAAGTTGAAGCCGAAGCCCCGGGAATAGGGAAGCTCCACCGATGGGTTCAAGATCAGCGACACTGAGTTTTCTTCCCTTCTTTCAAAATGATAATTCGGGCCTAACCACAAATTATACTGCCTCACAAAATTTGTTGGCGACACCACCCTGCCCGCGCCTATACCGCCCTTAAAAGTGTAGCGGACCGCATTATTGTGCGTGTAAAGCACCCTGCCATACATGAGCCCGAAAGTGGTCATGGTTTGCGATACGCTGTTACCGAAAAGGGCAGTATAATCTGACGGGCACTCAGGGCTTCGCCTGAAGTCCGGCCAGAAAGCTGCGGTAATAATATTCTTATCGAAAATAGTGTTGACCGCAAGTTTACCCCCGGAAAAATTGCCGATCCCAATGCCGAGTTCTCCATATATAAACAGCTTATTACTAAAAGCCTTTGCGGGGTGGAAAATAGATAGCAGCAAGAACGCTGGAAGAATTACAAATATCCGTTTCATGAATGGTAAATGGCTTTATTATATCCCGCCAAAAGTATTGGGCCGACTTTTAACTATAATTGACAAAAGTCAATTTCGGTTATTTTATAAACTTTTGGTTATAATGACACTTACATGCATGTATATACTACTAATAAGGTGCAGCCTTTTACACGTTACTAACCAAAATATACAATTATTTAACAATCTATTTCTGCATAAGTGATTAAATTTAACCCGCAAAAGCACAACAAATACTGCTATGCATGTAAAAGCTGTGCCATTGTAACGTATTTCACCATGAGTTTTATACTTAATTTTGCCCCCGACCAGCATGAGTTCTATTAATATTTTCGAAAAAATCGGGAAAAAACGAGTCCCGATACTGATTACACTTTTGTGGCTCCTGTTAGGAATTGCAGGCAGTGGTGTGGCTACCTATTCTTACCTTAACCATACGGCCGAAGTAAAAAAGCAAACGGCATCTCCTGTTACCGCAACAGATAAAGTGGAATGCACCGAGAGTATGTCCAGCCTGAGCGGCTACCACCTTATTAAGCCATTGCTGGATGCAAAACGCGAATGTGAATCAGAAAGCCTGTCATCAATAAAAGGCGATCTTGGTAATTACATCGATCAACAAAAGCAAGCCGGTATTATCAGTTCCGCCTCGGTAAGTATCCGGGTGCTTTCCGGCGATGAGTGGACCTCCGTTAATGACGATGAAACGTACTATCCGGGTTCGCTTATCAAGTTGCCTATGCTTATTGCCTTCCTGCGCATGGAAGAAGCCAAACCCGGCTTTCTTGACCAGAAAGTAACCTACACAGGCAAAGGCATTACCAACATTAAACAAACTTTCGAAACAAAGAGCATTGAGACGGGGCATTCTTATACCCTCAGGGAGTTACTGGAATACATGGTAGCTTATTCTGACAATAATGCCACGCAACTGCTGAATGGCTATATGAAAATTGATGCTATAAACCGCGTATTTACAGATATTGGCCTTACGCCGCCACCTGCAAATGCTGATTATTTTAAGTATAAAATAAGCGCTAAAGATATTTCTAAGTTCATAATTGGCATATACAATTCTTCGTTTTTGAGCAATTCAGCATCTGAATTTGCTGCGGAATTACTTACGAAATCTGATTTTAAAGATGGCCTGGTAAAACAATTACCTCCTAATGTAAAGGTAGCCCACAAGTTTGGTGAAGCCGGCCAGAATACAGGTGTAGAATTACATGAAACAGGTATTATTTTTATTGAAGGCAAGCCTTACCAGATCACCATCATGACCCGCGGCACCGACATTAAAAAGCAGGCTGACATTATAAGCCAACTATCTAAAATGGTTTACGACCGTTTGTTTGTACCGATAGTGTAGTGATGCACTGGCAGCATGATGTGCAAGTACTTTTCGTTGCAAGAGGTCTTAGCCAAAACATGAAGCAAGGATTATGTAAATTTCGGCTAAAGCCGTCGTAAATCTCCTGCATTCCACGGCTTGAAAGCCGTGGCTATTACTAGAAAATGAACTGCTTACAAGACTTGTATGATAATAAACCGCTATCAATTTTATTAAAAAGCATATCCTTTAGACAGTTGCTTGATATCTGAAGCGCTAATGTGATATTGAGCGAGTGCATTGTTCAGAGTATTTTCGACGTCATCAAGGCTGTTGAATATTTTGTTGTGAAAGTG
>CANFKC010000094.1 GCA_947447265.1 Chitinophagaceae bacterium | reverse complement strand
TGGCGCTTTTCCTCAGCTTTTTTAGCAACGTAATCCGGTTCCGCCATCAGCTTGCGCGCAATTAGTCTTGCGTTCGTTTCCTTCCATGTCGATATCGCAAATTGTCCCCCGGTACTATCTTTAAAAATGAAATGCGGCTTGCAGAAAGGATAGGATTGCCCATCATCTTCATTCATAAATACGATGTCGGTACATTGATATCGCCCCTCAGGCACCAAACGAAAGTCACGACCATTGATCGCATTATAAACGTTGTTGTCACCATCTTTCAACGCTATATAATAATTGCCGGCTGTTCGCTTTTTAAGCTCAACAAGGTACTTTTTCAGATAGGCGCCGGTTGCGTTAATTCCCCTGCCTGGCACTGTCCAGGTAAGCTGCTCTCCATCGGCATCCTGTAGCTTGAATATAAACTCGCAATTGGCCACTGAACGAACCGTCTTGTCTATCACTTCGCAGGAGAGTATTTTGAAGAACTTATTTTCTACTGCGGCGTATGGCGTAAAAATATTAAGCTCATGTGTCGATTGATATTTTTCACCCTCGGGTTTGTATACATTGGTTGGTGTCATTACCACGCCGTTTTGCTTCATCTTTTCCAAGAGCGCATCAGCCTCCTTCCCACTTAATCCCCGGCTATTTACGATATGGGTATGCCGTTGATATACCTCTGTCCAATCTAACTTGTCTTCGACCTCAGATGTTTTTGTCGACACCATATTTTTGATCTTTTCCATGTGCCCCAATTGCCCACCTTTGGCCCTTGTCGGAAAATAAACTTCGTCGCCGGTTAAGCTGCTGAGATCTGTCTTGCAATCTATATTAACGAAGTCAATTTCTCCGGGAGTTGTTTTTTTGACGTCTGAAGATTGGGGAAACGAAGTTCTCGTTTCAAACTGTGCGAAGACAGGCGTTGCAAAAAGAATGGCGAAAACAAATAAATAGCGCATAACGAGGTACAATTACTCACAAATTAGCGAAATCGAAGCGATTGACAAAACAACTGTTTGCAGATTTTCAGATACGGTTTACAAAACAGAAAAGCAGCTCTGAGAAAGGCTTTTCTCTGAAAACATTTTGGTACTTACTAACCGGTTGCTAATTAGGCATCTATAAGCGCAAACGTGTACGGGGGAGAAATTATGGGCATGAAAGCCTCGCTGAGTTGCTCTGATTTTTTTTGCAAGAATAGAAGAGATACGTGACCACAAGCTCCCTTCTTGTTAGCACATCAATAGAGACTTCCCCGTTTCTACACTCACACTGCAGCCTCCTTATTATACCGTGCCTTATATTCCAGTGGCGACATGCCCGTTATTTTCCTGAACACTTCGCGGAAAGCTTTTACATCAGTGTAGCCAACTTCATACATCACCTCGTTAATTGTTTTGCGCGTGGCTTCCAGGGCTTTTTTAGCCATTTCTATTTTCACGCGTTGCGCATACTCTAAAGGAGAATTTCCCGTGGCTTTAGTGAATCGCCTGTCAAAATTACGCCTGCCAACCGCGAACTTTGATGAAAGATACTCCACGGATATTTTTTCATCAGGCCTGCTTTCAATATAGTCCTGCGCTTCCTTTACCATTTCGTCTCCATGCAGTTTTTGCCCCTTGAAAATGGTGAATTTTGATTGTGTCTGCCGGTCCATTTCTACCTGAAATACTTTGGCGCAGAAAATGGCGGTTTCCCGGTTGTAATATTTCTCTATCAGGTATATTACGAGGTTCAGAAACGAATAGGCACCCCCGTTGGTATAGATGCCATTTTCGTCAGTAATCAGCTTGTCTGGTTGTAAATTTACCTTTGGAAACATACTCCGGAAATTATCGGCAACTGCCCAATGCGTAGAACAGTTTTTTCCATCGAGTAAGCCTGATGCTGCCAGCATAAATGCACCAGTGCACACGCTGGCTATTTCAGCGCCGTTCTTGTACTGCCCGGCTATCCATTCAATAAGTTGTTCGTTGCTTTTAACTGCCTTTTCGTAGTTATGGTTCAGCGAAGGAATGATGACAAGGTCAGTTTTGTTGATGGCAGAAATATAGGTATGTGGTGTTACTGAAAACAGGCCGTCATAAAAATCAACCTGCTTTGAAATACCCGCCAGTTGTATCTTGAATACTTGCTTCCCACCACCGGCTGTTGCATATTCATTGGCCCGGGTAAATATTTTATAGGTGCCAACAATGCTGCTGAGGTTATTCTCTCCGTCTGGTACTAAAATGGTGAGGTGTTTCATAGCCTGTTTTTTATGTAAAATTAATGAAGATAACTGTCCGTGTCAACCCGTGATAATGTCTTATTTACACCGTCTTAAAGTGCGATACAGACGCTATATTTGCGGTTGAACAATGCGGTATTCATGAGAAAAATGGTTGTTTCGCAATTTTTAACAGTTGACGGAGTTATGGAAGCGCCTGAAAAATGGAAAACCGGTTATCTGCAGGACGTAGAACTAACCAGTAGCCTGATCAGTGATCTGCATAACAGCGATGCTATATTGCTGGGGGCTGCTACCTAAAGTTTTTTCGAAGCCCGCTGGCCAAACCGTTCGGGGGAGATGGCTGACGAGTTTAATAATAAGGCTAAATATGTTGTTTCCGCTTCGCGGAAAGAAGCTGGTTGAAATAACTCAACTATAATCAGTGCCGACATTGTGAATGCAATAAAGAAGTTGAAGGAACGGGATGGGAATAATATTATTGTTTTTGGCAGCCATAAACTGCTCGAAACATTGACCAACGAAAATCTTATCGACGAATACCAATTGTATATCTACCCATTGGTGCGCTGCGCCGGAAAGCGCCTTTTTGAAGAAGGAGATATGGCAAAGGAATTAACATTGCAGGGGTCAAAAACATTCGGTTCTGGAGTAGTGCACATCACTTACAAAGTCAACAGATAAATTAACTAATAACCATTAAAATCAGAACTATGCAAAATCAGAATTTCACTACTGTACTGCTGGTGGACCAGTCTCCGGAAGAAGCGTTTAGCGCTATAAATAATGTTCGTGGATGGTGGTCAGAAGAAGTGGACGGAGGCACAGAAAAACTCAATGATGAGTTTATTTACAGGCACATGCCTTATCACTATTCTAAACAGCTCCTGGTAGAAGTAGTGCCCAATAGAAAAGTAGCCTGGCTCATTACCGATAGCGAGCTTTCTTTTACTAAAGACAAGAGCGAATGGAATGGCACCAAAGTTGTTTTTGAGGTCTCTTCAGCAAACGGCAAAACCAAAATTGATTTTACGCACGAAGGCTTGGTGCCACAAATTGAATGCTATAAAGATTGTTCCGGTGGTTGGAATCATTATCTGCACGGCAGCCTGTTAAGCCTTATCACAACCGGTGCGGGCAAGCCAGATAAGAAGCAGTAGAGGACACCGACAATTGCTGAAATTGTTGCTGTGGGAGGTATTGTTCATTCAGATTGAAACTGCAAAAGCGTAATTGAATATCCGCTTATTCTTCAGCATTCATTTTCGATGTTTTTCTGGTATCAGCCATAAACAGGTATACCAAAAGCGAAATAAAAATGCAGGCCGTTATATACCAGTAAAAATGCGACTCATGTCCAGCCTCTTTAAACCACAGGGCTATATATTCTGCTGTGCCGCCAAATATAGCCACGGTGAGGGCATAGGGTAGCCCTACACCCAGTGCCCTTATTTCTGCAGGAAATAATTCGGCCTTTACAATGGCATTAATGCTGGTGTAGCCACTCACAATTATAAGTGCTGCCAGCAGCAAACCAAATGCAATCCACGTTGATGTGGTGTGGCTAAGCGCTGTGAGGAGCGGTACTGTAAACAAGGTGCCCAGTATACCGAAGCTGATGAGCAGCGGCCTGCGTCCTATCCGGTCGGATAGCGAACCAAAAGCTGGCTGCAGTAGCGCAAAAAGCAACAGCGTAAAGAAGGATATGGTGGTGGATGTGGTTTTGGTAAGGTGCACGGTATTTACCAGGAATTTTTGCATGTAGGTGGTATAGGTGTAAAATGCTAGCGTACCACCTAAAGTAAGCCCCGTTACCGTCAGCAGGGCCTTTGGGTGCCGCAGCAGTTCCCGGATACTTCCTTTCTTGTTTTCGTTTTTGTTTTGCTGTGCTTCAAATGCTTTTGTTTCCTGTAAATTGCTACGCAGATACATAGCCACTACTGAAAGTATAGCTCCAATTACAAAAGGTATGCGCCAGCCCCATTCATGAAGTTGTGCATCGGTGAGTAATACATTTTGCAAAATAAGCTGTATGCCCAATGCTATCAGTTGCCCGCCAATTAGCGTTACATACTGGAAGCTGGAATAAAAGCCACGCCTGTTTTTAGAGGCCATTTCGCTTAAGTAGGTTGCCGATACCCCATATTCGCCACCAACACTAAGCCCCTGCAGTAAACGGGCTACAAGCAGCACTATAGGGGCGGCAATGCCAATGCTGCTGTATGTTGGTGTGCAGGCAATAAGTAAGGAACCCAGCGACATAATCAACACAGATAGGGTCATGCTTTGCTTTCTGCCGGTTCTGTCGGCAATCCGGCCAAAGAGCCATCCACCCAAT
>CANFKC010000093.1 GCA_947447265.1 Chitinophagaceae bacterium | reverse complement strand
CTCAAAAACGCCATTCCGCCCCAGGGCGTAATCTCTTTACTGGTATAGCTTATGTCGAATTCCATCGGCTAATTTCTCTATTGCTACGCATTAGGATTTGAACCTCAATTTACTCATTTTAATCCTAATGCGTAATCTGGGTTTATTCCAACTTTTACCTGAAAAATATTACTATGATCCGAAGATACATAGAGGTTGATGACGATGATAATGCAGGGGCTTCGTTATTTGGTTATTTCATCCTGCTTATGCTGGCGTTAGCCGCAATTGCATTTGTGCTCGCAGCATTTGTTTTTGCAGGTGCCCTCTTGGGCGGCTGGGTAGCCATTTCAAACTACACTAAGTCATTTATTAAAAACGTAAAGTTAGAACGCCCTACCCTTGCACCATGAAAGATCAACCCGCTATTAAAAGCTACTTTTTTGAAAAAGGCTATAAAGATCTCAGTAACACCATAAAAGACAGCTGGTCCAGCAATATAGCTTCTGCTCTCGACCTTTTTGCTAAAGGAGGCGCCCGGGAATGGCATGCTAAAATTGTTTATTTCTCGGCAGGGCTTGCTGTTATTATATTTGGCGCCGTATTATTTTCCGTGCTTAGTCTGCTGCATATTGTGCTGCTGTTTCTTGTTTTCCTGGTAATATACATTTCTTACACCCTGGTACTTGCAGTAGACTATTTGTACCGGGTAAAAAATAAAATAACAACATCATGCCCCAATTCCGGCTGCTTCGAAAAAAACGTGGTACCCGTTTATCAATGCCCCAATTGTTTTGCGGAACATGATGAGCTCTGGCCCGGAAAATTCGGAATACTTAATCGTACCTGCAATTGCGGCGCAGAGCTACCTACCACATTTTTAAACGGCAGGAACAAATTATACGCGTCTTGCCCTAAGTGCAGGAAGAACCTCTCGAAGCGTTTTAATCCGGAGCCGCTGTAAATTACTAACCTCAGGGAAAAGAGGCGCTTCAATTCGCCTTTCACGGGTTTGCCGACATTCACCTCTGGGGTATGATAAAGCTTGCATTCAATTAGCTATAACCCGCTCTATAAGCGGGTTATGCTGTTTTATGCCCTCCCTACTTCTACTACCCTACCGTGAACCTACATCTCTCCGATCACTGTGCGTTATTGCGTAGCACCGTCGGCGCATAATCCTAAAGAAATGGGGGTTCTAGAGCGCGGTAACCCCTACGGGGTATTGCAAATTATAATGATAATAGGTGTGGGTAAACAGTAACTTCCATAACTCAGGGTGCATATTTCAATTTGCCAACCACTTGTTTCAATCCTTTGAAATCATGGTTATTACATCATGCTTTTAATGCTTCTATCGATAGATTCAATATAGTTTCACTTATTTTGTTCAATATTATCGTAGTTTTGTTAAACAAAATATAGCATTGATTTTGCGAGAACTACACCACGAAGCTGAAATAATAACCCATGATAACGACAAGTATTGTTATTACAGCGACCTACCCTCGCCAGCAGCATATATGCCCGATAATGAGGACGTGGGCACTGCTGCAAGTAATGACGAGACCCTTACACCGGCGCATATCGATCGCATTATTGAGATGGCATGGGAAGACAGGACACCGTTCGATGCGATACAATACCAGTTTGGTCTTACCGAAAGCCAGGTGCGCAACCTAATGAAGGAACAGTTAAAGTTCCGGAGTTATAAAGTGTGGCGCATGCGGGTAGAAGCCTGCAAAACAAAACATCAGAAAATGCGGTCGGCGGATATCAGCAGGTTTAAATGCAGCAGGCAAAGAGCAATAACACAAAACAAAATTTCAAAGCGAAAGTAATATGACCTATTTATTTGCAGGCGCATCAAGCCATATAGCCATTGCGGCGGCACAGCTGCTGAAAGAGGAAGGGCACAAGGTAATAGGCATAACCACAAAAGCCAACCTACCTGAATACGATGAATGCTATACCGTGGAAAAATATGATATCGGCTTGCTTCCTGCAATTGAGGGAGCAATTGACGGGCTTGTTTACTTTCCGGGCACCATTACATTAAAGCCGTTTGCCCGAATCAGTGCACAGGACTTTATGAATGACTACCAGGTAAATACACTGGGCGCTGTGGCATTCGTGCAGACTTATCTGGCAAACCTGAAAAAAAGCACTGCTGCATCCGTAGTATTTATCAGCTCGGTTGCCGCACAGAATGGCATGCCTTTCCATGCCTCTATTGCAATGGCTAAGGCTGCGCTGGAAGGGCTTACCAGAAGCCTGGCGGCAGAATTTGCACCCGGCATACGAGTGAATGCCGTCGCACCTTCCCTAACCAATACACCACTCAGTGAACGGTTTATAGCTACACCGGAAAAAATAGAAGCATCAGAAAAACGTAACCCAATGAAAAAGATAGGCTCGCCAACCGAAGTAGCGGATGCTATTACCTTTCTTTTATCAACAAAAGCATCATGGATAACCGGCCAGGTATTAGCCATTGACGGAGGTATGGGGGCACTAAAATTATAGGAAAATGGATAGAAAAGAATATAACAGTAACGATATTCTCGCGTTTGAACAGCGTTACAGAGCCATGTTTATTAACTCACTGGGTGGGTTTAAAAGTTTATGTTTAATAGGTACAAGAAACGGGAAAGGAACAAGTAATCTCGCTGTATTTAATTCATTTTTCCATGTGGGCGCTAACCCGCCTTTATTTGGCTTTATCGTTCGCCCCGATACTGTAGAACGGCATACACTTGATAATATACTGGAAACCCGGGTTTTCACTGTTAATCACGTTCAGGAGGCGTTTTACAAAGCCGCACACCAAACTGCGGCACGCTATAGCGAAGAGGAATCAGAATTTGAGGCAACAGGACTAACTGAAGAAAATATGCCTGGCTACTACCCTCCTTTCGTTGCAGAAAGCAATGTGAAGATCGGGGCCAGTTTCCGGCAGAAAATAGATATTGCACAAAACGGCACCATCATGATTCTTGCCGAAATAAAGTATGTTTCCATACCGGGGGAAATATTAATGCCCGATGGCTTTATAGATCTGGAAAAGGCCGGAACCATTACCTGCGCAGGACTCGATAGCTACCACCGTACAGAACGCATTTCGCGCCTTACATATGCAAAGCCTCATAGAGAACCAGAGGCATTTGCGCAGAAACAAAATGAACTCAAAGCATAGTGTGTGTTATAGTGATGTGAAAAAGGGGCTTCTCAAAATATTACTTTTGAGATAGCCCCTTTACCTTAATAGAAAATGCTTATTTCTTTGGCTTTGCTTTCGCCTTAGCACCACCGATCTTATCTTTAAAGTCCTTACCAGGCTTAAATTTAGCAACCTTTGCCGCTTTAATTTTAAGCGTCTCGCCTGTTTGCGGATTACGGCCAACACGTGCAGCCCTTTGTGAAACTGAGAATGTGCCGAAGCCC
The DNA here is from genome assembly GCA_947447265.1 of Chitinophagaceae bacterium. Classification (GTDB taxonomy): domain Bacteria; phylum Bacteroidota; class Bacteroidia; order Chitinophagales; family Chitinophagaceae; genus Flavipsychrobacter. The sequence continues at coordinate 1,164 of CANFKC010000093.1, read as the reverse complement.
ACTAAAGTAACGGTATCGCCCTTTTTCAAAGTAGCAATTACTGCACTCGTGAATGAGTCAATGACTTCGCTGGCCTGGGTCTTGTTGATGCCTGCATCTTCTGAAATCTTGCTGATCAATTCTGCTTTGTTCATGTGTATTGATTTTGAGGTACGATAATACGAAAGTTTGATGATAAGATTAAATAACCAGCACCGCAAATATTGTCCTTAACAAAAAGCTAAGGTGAAATACCCTCTTTTCAGCCGTTTTATCGTTGCAAAATGATGGGATTGCTCGACGCGGGCGTTTCTATTTAATACCTCAGGCCATTTTTCGCCTTCTCTATTCTGCTCAATTTACCCAGCATAATTCGGGTCAAATTCCACTATCCATTCTATGCCATACTTGTCCCTGAACATGCCTGCATAAGTACCCCATGGGCCATCGCCAATAGGCGCTTCAACAGCTCCACCTGCTGAAAGCGCATTAAATATTTTGTCTGCTTCTTCACGGCTTTCTGCACTCACCGATATTTTAGACCGGTTTTCGTTTTCGTTTACCCGCCCCATAAATTCAGGAATGTCATTGCCTATCAATACATTTTGTTTACCTATAGGCAACGCAATGTACATGAGTTTATTTGCCTCAGCTTCTGGTACAGGAAAATCATCGCTTGCCAAATCTTTAAAACGAATTGTCTTTGTAAACGCTCCGCCAAAAACTGATTTGTAAAAAGTAAATGCTTCTTCAGCATTTCCGTTGAAATTGATCAAGGGGTTAATTGCTCTCATAATTTTTGTTTTTAAAAGTGATTGTAAATTTTCTTTTTGTGTTTTTTACGATAAGGAGGCCAACAGATCTTCCAGATTTTTGAGGGTCATGTTGAAGCCAATTTTGAACCCTTCTAATAACCGCTCCAATCGCTCAAACGACTCATTAAAAATGGTAATGTCCACTTTGGTTATGCCGTTTTGTTCGCTGAAAGTGTAATCCCATTCCGAACCCGGCAGTTCACGGGTTTCGTCTTTATCTGCAAATGCGTTGTACATCTTAAACCCAGATTACGCATTAGACAAAATAAAAGGATACTCAAATTCTTTTGAGTAATTCCATAAGCCGGAGAACCAGGCTCGTCTTTTTTTGCTTAATGCAATTTTGAGGACAAGTTTTCCGTTGATTTTT
>CANFKC010000092.1 GCA_947447265.1 Chitinophagaceae bacterium | reverse complement strand
TTGAAGGTGTGTTCCCCTGAATGCATAGCAAATATACATGCACCCTTAAAACCCTGCCAAATAAACTTCACGAACGGTCAGAAAACTTCACGAACGGTAATTTTAATGACATTTTATTAACAAATGGATGGATTGGAGGGGGATTTAGGCTCTTTAAGGTACTGACTAAATATAAATTACACCTAACCAAGAGTGCCCAATAAATAACCATATAGAACAAACAGCGCACTATATTATAGGAAGGAGCAAAACACACTATTAACTATTAGCTACATCAAATACATACCCTTAGTTAATGCAATAAATCAGTTATAATAAAAAAATTATTTCCAAAGCGCCTAAAAAACTTCACTAAGTCATAAAAGAATCATAATTTTCAAAAAATATTTTTTCACTACAAAAGAAACCTATATGAAACGAAAATTCCTCATCATGAGTGCCTTCGTATCATTGATTGGAGCACCTCTGGCACGCGGACAAAGCATCTGGCCAAGTATCCTCAATGCAACAGGAGGCTCCACATACATCGGCACAAAAGAATTTGAATGGTCGGTAGGGGAAATGGCGCTGGTCAACACCTTCACCACCTCTTCAATAGTTGTTACACAAGGTCTGCTCCAGACGAGGCTTTCTACAGATATAAATGAAGTACCGGGCATAACCAACCTGGGCGACTATCTGCAGATATACCCTAACCCAACAACTGGCGCTATTAATATTCAGTACAATGCCAATAAGGAAGGGGTAATTACCTTAAAGCTAATGGATATGGCGGGCAGGCTGATAACCGACCTGAAAAGCGAAGTAAAGCCTGGCGCCAACAACCAGAAACTGGATATCTCGGCCCTTGCAGCCGCCACCTATATGCTGGAAGTGTACATGCAACCAACAAATGGCAAAATGGAAGCAACAGCTTATAAAATTCAAAAACTTCAATAATACTAACCAACAAATCAGACTATATATTTATGAAAAAAACATTATTCTCAATGGCGTTCCTGCTGGTAACGGCATTCGCTGCAAGGGCGCAGGCTCCGCAGAAATTTAATTACCAGGGCGTTGTAAGAAACGCGGCAGGTGCTCCGCTTGCATCGTCAACTATGACCATGCGGATCTCTATACATGCAGATTCGGCTGCCGGCACCATACAATATCAGGAAAAACACACTGTGCTGACCAATGCCTATGGCCTTTATAATGTGGCTGTGGGTACTGGTACCGTGCTCAGCGGCAGTTTCGCCGGTATTTCCTGGAACGCAGGTGACAAATGGATACAAATAGAAATTGACCCGGCAGCGGGAACTTCCTATACAAGCGTAGGCAACAGCCAATTATTGAGTGTGCCTTTTGCACTTAACGGACCGGGCGGCCCTGCCGGACCTGCGGGGCCAACAGGCCCTGCCGGACCTGCGGGTGCAATGGGACCTGCCGGACCATCAGGTGCAACGGGCGCCACAGGCGCAACTGGACCTGCCGGACCTACAGGCGCAACAGGTGCCACGGGTGCAACCGGACCTGCCGGCGCAACAGGTGCAACAGGCCCTGCCGGCGCTACAGGTGCAACCGGAGCAACGGGACCTGCCGGACCATCAGACAACTGGGGTAGCGATGTGGTAAACCACAACTCATCAATGACAGGTAATGGTACTACCGGAAGCCCTTTGGGTGTAGTAAATGGTACTGCCGCAGGACAAGTATTATCATGGGACGGCACCAACTGGGTTGCAACAACAGTATCTTCTGCTGGTGACAACTGGGGTTCTCAATCAGTAGTTGCTGACGCGCCTTTAACTGGTGCAGGTACTACAGCATCTCACTTAAAGCTGGCTAACGGCACAACTACAGGCGATGTACTGACATGGAACGGTGGAACATCTACATGGGGTGCAAGTGCACCTTCAGGTGGTACGCTGGCCGGAGACGTAACGGGAGCAGCTGGCGCTAACACGGTAGTAAGGCTTCAAAACCGCCCTATGCTGAGCACAGCCCCTACAACAGGACAAGTATTGGGCTGGACCGGTGCAAACTGGGCGCCTATTACAGCCGGCGGATCAGGCACTGTAACTTCGGTTGCAACAGGTACTGGCCTTACTGGCGGTACTATTACCACAACTGGTACTATCAGTTTAACTCCAGGTTCTGCTACAGGACAAGTTATGACCTGGGATAACTCCACCTCTACCTGGGCGCCTGCGGCTCCGAGTGCTGCTGCATTTTCAGGTACACCACGCTATTTGCCAATATATGCAACCGCAACAACCCTGGGCACATCTTCAGTATACGAAACACCAGGTAACCTTGTAGGTATTGGCACAACAACACCTCGTTCAAAATTTGATGTAAGCATCGCCGGATCTCAAAAAAATGGCGTGTGGTCAAATTCTATTGCAGCTGCTGTTTCTGACTCAGGCGTAATAAGGGGTGAATTTAATGGTACAAGCTATACTGCGAACAGTATTGGTGTTTATGGCCGCTCCTTGCTTAGCCTTACGGGCCCTCTTGGCGTAGGTACACAAGGTGTTGGTGGTGCATTCGGAACTTTCAATGTGGCGTTATTCAGCTATACCGGTGGAACATCAGGCGCCAACACTTATGGAGCATTTAACCGTTCTGCATCCACTGCAAATGCATCTTATGGTTCATGGAATGAATCGTATAGCCCGGTTGCCGGAACCTATCCTGATTTTAGCTATGGTGCTTATGGCGAAGGAGATGATGCAGATACCACCAACATTGGTGTATATGGCGTGGCTCCAACAGGTGGCTCTCTCTACAATGCTGGCCTATACGGTTATGCAACCGGTGCAACAACAAACGCATACGGTGTATATGGCGATGTATTCCCTGGTTCAGGTAGTTTCGCAGGATGGTTTAATGGTGACGTAAACGTTGTTGGCGCACTTTCTAAATCAGCAGGTACTTTCAAAATTGACCACCCACTTGACCCGGAAAACAAATACCTCTACCACAGTTTCGTAGAAAGCCCTGATATGATGAACGTTTACAACGGCAACATTACTACAGACGCCAGCGGAAATGCGGTAGTAACACTTCCTGACTATTTTGAAGCACTGAACAAAGATTTCCGCTATCAGTTAACGGCTATCGGTTCTTTTGCACAGGCTATGGTTTCAAAAGAAGTTGCAGGCAATACATTTGAAATTAAAACCAGCCAACCAAATGTAAAAATAAGCTGGCAGGTTACCGGTATAAGGAAAGACGCTTATGCAAATGCACACAGGGTTGTACCTGAAGTGGAAAAAGAAGCTAGCAACAAGGGTAAGTATCTGACCCCTGCTGAGTTTGGTAAGACACAGGATAAGCAAATCGGACGTTTGCCTGTATCACACACAAGACCAGACCAGGCAAGGAAGAGTGCACCTGAAAAAGCACCTGCTCCTGCTCAGATTCCAACCAAAGTAAAATAATTTTACAGCAAATCAATTCATCTAAAAAAGCCCGCAATTGCGGGCTTTTTTAGTGCTTGTTACTAGCTTTGCATCATGGCTTACCTGAATCGCAAACTATCATTAACGGTCGTCTTTTGCCTGCTGCTCTTTAGCACAGTTTATGCACAGCGCAAGGCAAACCACCGTCTTGTTGAAATAGATGCAGATACCGCCAGAACAAACACTACGAGGACGAACATACGCGCGATAGATAACGATGTATTTAACGCAGGTGAATTTACCGGCACAGACCACTCCCCCATAAAATACCGCTTACTACAACCCGAAGCAAAAGGGTCCGGAAAGCGCTATCCGCTGGTAATTGTATTACATGGTTCTGGCGCCATAGGCACAGACAATACCGCACAGTTGGGAGTACTGGTAAAGTATTGGGCACAGCCACATATTCGCGAGCAATATCCCGCATTTGTACTCGCGCCGCAGTTCCCTCAACGATCGTCACGTTATGCACTAGACAAAAAGGAAAATGTGATCAGTTCGCATCCGGATATCTGCCTGAAGACGCTACTACAACTGGTAGATTCGCTAAAATCCTTACCTATGGTAGACAGTAACCGAATATACATCATCGGCTTTTCAATAGGCGGCTCTACCACGGTAAATGCCGTTGGCTTACGACCCGGATTATTTACTGCCGCAGTATCCATTTCAGGCATACCTGATTTTCTGCACCTGGATGAATTGGCCACCACTCCCCTATGGCTGATACATGGTAACGCAGACAATGAAAATACCATCGTCAGCGATGCGCTCCTCAGCCGACTTCTGAGTAAAATGGCAGCAAAGAAGACGAGGTTCTGGGAAATAAATAAGTTGAAACACGATATTTATCCGGACCTGTATACCACAACAATACTGCCACAGTGGTTGTTCGGTTTTAAAAAGAAATAGCCAAGGCAACAATGCACAGATTTGTTCCCTAATTTCATGGCAATGATGATGGCACGATAGCCCCCAATTAACCCAACGCACACCATGAACAAAAACGTAACCCAACCAGCCGGTGCAACTACAAACGAACGCATCTCCGCAATGCGGCTAAAAGCCATCTTCGGAGGCTCCGTAGGCAACCTGGTGGAATGGTACGACTGGTATGCCTATTCTGCCTTCGCACTTTATTTTTCAGGTTCTTTCTTCCCGAAGGGCGATGAGACAGCACAACTGCTGAATACTGCAGGCATATTTGCATTAGGCTTCCTGATGCGCCCATTGGGTGGATGGCTCTTTGGCCGGATTGCCGACAGAACCGGCAGAAAGCAAAGCATGACCCTATCTGTGTTGATTATGTCGCTGGGTTCCTTACTTATTGCCTGCACACCAACATACAGCAGCATTGGCATTGCCGCCCCTATAGTGC
>CANFKC010000091.1 GCA_947447265.1 Chitinophagaceae bacterium | reverse complement strand
ATTGATAATCATATTTTTGCGCCTCTCTTTTTCTAATGCGTAGCATTAGAACTTTTTAAGACAAAAATCAAGTGAAACCCTTTACTGTATTGACTTCTAGCCATAGCGGCAGTAGCAAAAAATAATCTTATTGCGTAATCTGGGTTTAAAAGAAACCTGGTAGCCGGGTATTGTTTTTCATTGCTATTGCTGATAATAAGTTCGGTGGCATCATACGTCAGTATAAAAAACATGCTGGATAATGCCAGGCTTATAAACCACACCAACCTGATTACCTCCGAACTGGAATCAGTAATATCTACCCTTAAAGACGCGGAGACCGGGCAACGAGGTTTCCTGCTGACAGGCAATGAAATTTTCCTTGAACCTTACTTTGGTGCAGAACAACGAGCGAGACAGACTATTGAAAAAATAAAACTGTTGGTTGCAGACAACAGTATTCAAATTGAGGATCTAAGTATATTAGACACCATAGTAGCTGCAAGATCTAACCTTCTACGAAAACACATAGCGGACAAACGCAAAGCGATATACATATCAGAAAATGACCTTATCAGTGGTAAACAACTGATGGACAACACCCGAAGGATTGTTAAAAAAATGCAGAATCGCGAAAACGCGCTACTGCAAATGCGCACGGAGGCTATGAAAGACTCGGCCACCACTACTCCTATTATCATTATTATTGCTGGCATATTCGCAGTGGCTATTACGCTGATATCCTTTGTAAGACTGAATGCTGATTTTGAAAAACGGGAGGCCTTGCAAAAGGAACTAGTTAAAAAAAATATAGAAATAAACAGGCGGATTGTTGCTATCCAAACTATTGCAGACCGTATAACCCTTGGCGACTATAAGATACGCGTTACTGATGAAGTGCAGGACGTGCTGGGCGAGCTTGCAGTATCGCTTAATAGCATGGCAGATGCGCTCGATGCATCGTTTGAACAACTGAGCCAGAAAGAGTGGTTGCAAACCGGCATTGCCAGCCTCAGCAATGAATTAATTGGCGAAACCGATGTAAATACCGTTGGAGAACGAAGCATTAATTTGCTTGCAGAATATACCGGCAGTTGTTCTGGGGCATTTTATGTAGCGGGGAACGACGGTCGTTTTCATCTGCAGAATAAGTACGCCTTGACACCCCATTTTAAAAACAGTGTTTTAGCGCTGAATGAAGGACTTGTTGGCCAGTGCGCTGCATCAACAAAAATATTAGAGGTACCTCACTTAACAGAGGAAAATTACATTGTAAGTTTTGCTTCTGCTGATGTGAAGCCTAGAGCGATTGTAGCCATTCCGATTATTTTTGAAGGCATTGTAAAGGGCGTAATGGAATTTGCGACAGTTAAAAGTTACAATGCGGTGACTAAGCAGTTGTTTGAGATGGTAGCGTTCGATATCGCTATAGCAATAAACACAGCGCAAGCCAAACGCAAAATGGAAAAATTACTGGCTGAAACGCAAGCTCAGTCAGAAGAACTGCAATCACAGCATACAGAGCTGGAAGCGCAGTCAGAGAAGCTGCAGGCATCGGAAGAAGAGCTGAGACTGCAACAGGAGGAATTACGACAAACAAATGAAGAGCTGGAAGAGCGCAGCAGGCTGCTGGAAGAAAAGAACGAAGAGATAGGAGAAAGGAACCTGGAGATACAAAACAAAGCTGAAGCGCTGGAACAAAGCACGCGTTACAAGTCAGAATTCCTGGCCAACATGTCGCATGAGCTCAGAACACCGCTCAACTCAATATTATTACTATCCCGCCTGCTTTCCGAAAATCCGGATAAATCACTCAGCCACGAACAGGTAGAATATGCTAAAGTAATATTAGGGTCGGGCAATGGATTGCTGTTACTCATTGACGAAATACTTGACCTTTCGAAGATTGAATCTGGCATGATGGAGCTGGAATATCACAGCGTTAATATAAATGAAGTACTGCGGGAAGTAGATGCGCTTTTCAGGCCGGTGGCTACGGAAAAAAACATTGGCTTTAAAATAAAATCTCTTGATGGAATACCAGACCGCATTAAAACTGACCAACTAAGGTTAACACAAGTGCTGCGCAACCTGATATCTAATGCACTGAAATTTACACAACGAGGCTCCGTAACGCTGGAGGTTTCAAGAAAAGGGAATTATGTTGACTTCGCGGTTATAGATACTGGTATTGGTATACCAAAGGAAAAGCAAGGGGCAATATTTGAGGCATTCAGGCAGGCTGACGGATCGACCCGTAGAAAATATGGTGGTACCGGCCTGGGCTTATCCATCAGCAGGGAATTAGCCAAATTACTCGGAGGTGAAATTACCCTAACCAGCGAACCAGACAAGGGAAGTATATTCGTTCTTTCTGTGCCTCTGGCGAAATTAAATACAGAAGATGTTGTAACCCTGATGCCTGAGCAAGTTACACACCTTGCGGAAGAGGAGGATACAACTATAAACTTATACCCTACCAACGAAAATTATTTAAGCAAAGCCATACCTAACCCGGTAGCAGATGATCGTGGGAATTTAAAGCCGGGAGAAAAAGCTATACTGATAATTGAAGACGACATTGCCTTTGCCAGTTCACTGCTTACGCTAACCCGTAAAAAAGGCTATAAAGCATTGGTGGCAGTAAGGGGTGATGAGGGGATAGAGCTCGCCATAAAGCATAATCCTATTGGTATATTGCTGGATATTCAGTTACCTGTAAAAAGTGGGTGGCAGGTAATGGCAGAACTTAAGGGCAATGCAGTTACCCGGCCTATTCCGATACACGTAATGTCGTCGCACAACGTAAAAAACAAGAGCATATCGCAGGGAGCCATCGATTTTATTAACAAGCCGGTTGCCTTTGAGAAGATTGGCGAAATGTTTGAAAAAATAGAAGCGGCATTAAGCAGGGACCCCAAAAAAGTACTCATCATTGAAGAGAATCCGCAACATGCCAAGGCATTGGCTTATTTCTTAGATAACTATCATGTAAACACGGAAATAAAAAGGACGCTAGTTGAAAGCATAAATGCACTGAACCGGAATGAAGTAGACTGTGTAATTCTGGACATGGACATACCGAGCAACCAGGTTTACAAAATACTTGAAGATGCTAAGAAAACAGATGGCATGGAAAACCTGCCAATCATCATTTTCACGGGTAAAAATCTTACCCAGCAGGAGGAAATGAAAATAAAACAATATGCTGATTCCATCGTTCTGAAAACCGCGCATTCTTATCAGCGAATCCTTGACGAAGTATCATTGTTCCTACATGTGATGAACGAAAAGAAAGGCGATATTGCAAGCGCTGCCGACAATAAAAATGGTATGGGGGAAGTGCTTAAAAATAAAACTGTTCTAATAGCCGATGATGATGTGCGCAATATATTTTCACTCACGAAGACGCTTGAAAAATTTGGCATGAAAATTATAACTGCCATAGACGGTAACGAAGCGCTGAAACAACTGGAAGCTAACCCTAAAGTGGATGTCGTGCTCATGGATCTGATGATGCCTGAAATGGACGGATACGAGAGCATAAGGCGCATAAGGAGCATTAGCAAATATCATAATCTGCCTATAATTTCGGTAACCGCAAAAGCAATGAACAGTGACCGAGAAAAGTGCATCAGTGCAGGTGCATCAGATTACATAACCAAGCCTGTTGATGTAGATCAGCTGGTTTCTTTACTAAGAGTATGGCTATATGAAAACGCATAAATCAGTCACTCTGAAACACATGGAAACAATGAATATGGGACAGAAATCAATTCTTATAATTGACGATGACAGTAGAAATATTTTTGCATTGGCAGCTGTGCTAAAGTCGCGCGGATACCCTGTCAGTTCGGCTACCAATATGGAGGATGCATTCAACTTACTGAATGCCGATAAAGAAATAGGCATTGTGCTAATAGATATGATGATGCCGGAAATGGATGGTTACGAGGCAATACCAATGCTTAAAAATAATGGCCGCTATAAAAACATCCCGATTATTGCAGTTACCGCTCAGGCGATGTCGGGCGACCGCGAACGTTGCCTGGCAGCCGGGGCAGATGAATATGTTGCAAAGCCGGTTGACGTGGACAAACTTCTGACCATACTTAAACCCTATACGTGGAATCAAACTACATAAATGACGACCAGCTTGATCTGCTGCTAAACGAACTGGCTTCGTTATACGGTTACGATTTTACCGGATACGCACGAAGCTCTATGAAACGCCGTGTAAACCGGTTAATAATCGTAGATAAATTTACCAATTTCGAAGCGTTGCTGGAGACTATAAAGAACGACTCCACTTACTTCAGGAGGTTTGTAGAAGAAATAACGGTAAATGTTACGGAAATGTACCGCGACCCTTCCACCTTTAAAATGATACGCGAAAAGGTACTTCCTGCAATTGCGACACAACCTTTTATACGCATCTGGCATGCTGGCTGTTCTACTGGCGAAGAGGTATATTCAATGGCAATAATGCTCCATGAAGCTAACTTGCTGCATAAGTCGCTTATTTATGCAACCGACTTGAGTTCATTGGCTATCGAGAACATAAAACAGGGCATCTTCCCGCTGAGCCAGATAGCTAAAGATACTGAGAACTACCTTGCATCTGGCGGTAAAAATAATTTTTCGGAGTACTATACCGTAAAAAAGGATACCGCGATATTTAATCAAAACCTGAAAACAAAGATCATTACAGCTACCCATAACCTGGTCTCCGACAGCTCTTTTAATGAATTCCAGCTTATTTTCTGCAGGAATGTACTCATCTATTTCAACAAGAGCCTGCAAGACCGTGTGCTGACACTATTTGATGAAAGCCTCGAAACACTTGGGTTTCTCATATTAGGTACCAAAGAAAATATTAGATTCACTAAAGTGGCAGCTAAATTTTCGCAGCCAGACAATACTCAAAAAATATGGCGCAAAATATTGTAGGAGACTGTGATTGGCCGGTGGTAGTAATTGGCGGCTCCGCCGGAAGCCTTTCCGTTGTCACCGGTATCCTTTCTGCGTTACCAATGCCGCTGGCCGCAAAAATAATTGTGGTACTGCACCGCAAGAATACGAGTGATATAATACTGCTGGCGTTGCTTTCAAAGAAAACCGCTCTACCCGTTATTGAAGTGGAAGACAAAGAGGAGCTGCAACCCGGGCATATATACCTCACACCACCCGACTATCATTTACTAATTGAAACGTGTAATAGTTTTTCCCTCGACTCGTCCGACCGGGTACATTACAGCCGCCCAAGCATCGACGTTACCTTCATCTCGGTTGCTGAAATGTTTCGCAATAAAGTCATTGGTATTTTGCTTTCCGGCAGCAATGGCGACGGTGCAAAAGGGTTAGCCTATATAAAACGAAATGGCGGCACAACGCTAGTCCAGAATCCGGAAACAGCCGAATTTCCCTTCATGCCGCAACAAGCAATTAATTTAAATTGTGTGGATATGATAATTAATGGGAACGAGATAGGCAATAAACTTGTAGAAATCCTGGGGAAGTTATCCATCAGTCCAGAGTCTTAGAGCGGCCAATGAGCATAAGCAATTCAAGTGCAGAGCGGTGGTCGCCATCTTCATCGGCCAGTTCAAGGTACTGCCGGGCTTTATCAATCGATTGATCCACTACTGTACCATCCAGGTACATTTTACCCAAAATATAATGGGCTTCATTAAGTTCATATCCTGAAAGATGTTCGCTTTCCTCTCTTGTGATCTGTTCAAAATATTGCAGAGCCTTAAATTTATCGCGTGTTACGCCTATGCCATAGTAATAACATAGCCCAATTGTAACACCAGCCACCGCACCCCGATTATCGCTATCGGCTTCGCGAAAAGGAACATCTTTAATGCCGTTTTGTATGTTTATCGCTCACTTTTGTTGGTTAAAATATTTTTTCAAATTTTTACCATAATTAGTTTTGAATCTCAATATTATTTGTACTTTTGCACTCCGAATTTGGCGAGGTAGCTCAGTTGGTTAGAGCACAGGATTCATATCCGCCGCGGCGGACGGGAGTTGGTAAAGGAACAAAAAGAAAATATTTGGCGAGGTAGCTCAGTTGGTTAGAGCACAGGATTCATAACCCTGAGGTCGGGAGTTCAAATCTCCT
>CANFKC010000090.1 GCA_947447265.1 Chitinophagaceae bacterium | reverse complement strand
GAGCAAATTGCCGAATACCTGAACAACCAGGGTGTTCGTTACAACGAGTTTATTCAGGACATTACTCTAAACGGAAAGATTCTGGAAGAGAGGGATAATAACACGCTGTATCTCAACCTACAGAAGCATTTTGAACAAAATATTTCCAGGTCAAAATACGAGGATACTATAAAGAGCCATTATATTACCATGGTAGAAGTAAAAGATTCAACAAAGCCAGGAAAGTTTACACTACAGTATATCTCTTCTATTCCTCCCCAATCTCCAGAGTTGGAATTAGCATATGCCTACTATGATCTTTTGGATAAGTGGAAGTATCTGAATGACAATGCAGACAACGATCACTTTGCTAATGTAGAAAACATCTTTAAGTCCAATCGTTTTAATGGCGATTGCGAAGACTTTGCATCTATGTTGTTTGCTATTTGTAGGGCAAAAAAATACAAAAGCAGAATATGCTTGGCTAAAAATAAATTGAAAAATAGCGGACATATATGGGCAGATATTGAATTGTGTTCTAACAGAAACTTCACAAGTGCCCTAAGAGATAGAATCAAAAAAGCATTTCCTCGGGAAATCACTGTATATGATGAAGATACATTGACTTATCTGGCATTTATTGGAGAGAAGGACTATGAACACTATATTGTTACCAATCATATTGACACCTTGGGTCACCTCACTAGATGAAATAACTAATGCACCTCATGCTTGATTTAAACACAGATAATGACCTCATGCTATACATTTTTATTTCGGCTGCCCTTGTATTGATATTGGGGTACACAGCAAAACAGAGGGTATATAGCTGCACGAATTGTGGGGCACAACACTGTTTTAGGTTTTTTATTTTCAAATGGCATCTGAGATGCCATTATTGTAATTGGCATAAATTAAGATTGACAACTAAATTCACGAGGACTAATCGTGATCTTCTGTTGAATCAGGATCAACACAACAGCACTGAATAACACAAATTATATTACGATAAATATTTAAGATAAATTCAGCATTTTAGTCCAGCCAATATTCCCAATTATGTCTATTGCGAAAATTAGTTGATTTGCTTTAAAAAAGGCAAAATGATAATATCTATAATATTTAGACCATTTGGTTCAAGCTGAAAACCATTGGTTTTCTCATGTTTTCGATAACAAAGATACCGAGATTAACCGATATTGATAATTGCCTGGAATCCTTATCCCTAAAGCCTTTCAGGAAAATAGGCATGTCGCTTTTTATGGGAACATACCGAGGCGAACAATAATAACATGCAAATCTGAAATATCCTGAAACTCTTTCCAGGAAAGGGATAGGGGGGATGGGCACCCCCAGTATCCTACCCCCACCCCCAGAAAATGGTACTTCTATACTGGGCCTTAGACCCGAAAATGAACCATTTTTTGAAAAAATCTGGAAATATTTTTTTGTTCCAAATATTGGACTCGTTTTAAAATCGGAACGGTTTTTTAAAAAATTATTTTTTTATAATTTTTCTTGGATATTTAGACTACTACCGACATAACTAGTTAACTCAACACTCAATAAGACGAAGGTGCTGTAAAACAAGATGCATATAATTTGTTCAGCCTTTTTTTACCTTTTTGCAAAGTTTGCAAAGTTTGCGAAGAATACGATAGGCTCAATGATCACAAAAATCCAAATATTGATCTCCTCGTAGGTCATGTGTGTCAGCTTTGCCCAATGTCGTAGCAGTGCATGGCATCAACTGTTCATATAGCTATTTTAATAGTAGTTCAACTAATGAAAACTTATCAAATACCCTAAATCTACATCTTGTCAAGCCAGGGTATGTAATACATTTTGAAAACAATGGGCAATTAAAATGTCTATCTATTGATCTCATTGTTTCTGCTCTTTTGGGCGGCTTATTCAGGCGTGTAAATCACACTCCTTATTTCTATGATGATAAAAGAGCGAAGGCATTGGGCATAGGTGGTAGCATTGATATTAAATGTGCATATCGGTGCCTACAGATCAATAAGCGACTTACTGCGTCACCTTATGTTAATGCAGGTTTTACACCATATTTTTTTGCACCCGGCTTTGAATCACTAATAAACCAAACAAAACAACTGGCAAGCAAGACATCAACGGAAATATTAAACTTTGAGTTAGGGATAATTTTAACCAGAAAATAGTCAGATACAGAAACAATAATTAGGTGAATATAATTCACCCAAAAGGTGGATATTTTCTTCATATCCTCCGCGAAATAGTTCGAAAGTTGTCCCTTACAGCCCGCACCCCGTTTCAAAAGCGTACTAATCCGGCGCTTTTTCGTTTTTCATATAAGAAATATTGTTTCAATCAGTCGCAGTATAAAAAAAATATTCAGTAAAAATGCTTAATACCATAGTAAAAATGTACATTTATTAACTTTTCCCTCAAAAAATTTTACTTTATGAAAGCAAAAAAATTACTCCTTTGTTTAGCGATTTTATCAGGTAGCTACCTGTCGTCAAACGCCCAAACCTTTGTTCCACCGAATCTGGACTTTGAACTTGGCACAACTGCAAACTGGACTTATTACACAGGAACAGTCTCCGTCGGATTTGTGTATACCCTGGCTACTTCAGCAGCCACTCCGGGATTACACACACTCATGTCTGGGACAGGTGTTGATGCTTATGGTGGTTTCCCTGTAGTTGGTACCGGATCTTATTCGCTCAAACTGTCACATGACACCACTAATACAAATGCCGATGCAGCAAGTTATAACATAGCAGTGCCTGCGTCCAGCGCATATACACTTATTTATCAGTATGCTGCTGTTCTTGAGGATCCTGCCCATACACCTTCACATCAACCCGTATTTGAGGTACAGGCAATTGACTCTGTTACGGGAACAGTATTTTTTGATTCTATTATTTATGACCCGACAGCCGGGTTTGTGGCGTCAACGTCTTACCCGAGTGCATGGTATAAGGCCTGGACCAACGTAAGTGTTGACCTTAGCGCTTATGCCGGGCGAACTGTTACCATGAAGTTTTTTGCTGCGGCATGCTCAGATGGTGGCCATTGGGGATATGCATATATTGATCTTGCCGACCTTTTTGAGACCTATGCCAGGTTGCCGTATCATGCGACAAGTGTAACGATGGCCGGGCCTGCAGGTTATAGTTCTTATAGATGGACAGATTCTGCAACGTTTGGCACTACTTATGGTACTACCGCAAGTATTACGATACCGGCGCCAACAGTAAAAACAAAGTATGCGCTGATCCTCACGCCAGCCAGCGGCCACGGCACTGTTGATACCATCTATAAAACGATAGACGTTACACCATTGGGTTTGAGTAACCCGAGCCTTAATACAGGATTTAATCTCTATCCCAACCCCACATCAGGTGCGGTGAAAATTCAATGGACTAACCAGCAAACCGGCACAGCAGCAATGGAAATAACTGATGTGACAGGTAGAATTGTTTACCGGTCAGTGTTGAACCTGGACGCAGCAACAGGGGAGCAGCAGATTAATTTAGGTAAAGTCGCTGACGGCATTTATTCTATTACCATCAAGTCTGATATCATTAATTATACAGGCAAAATAAGTGTTCAAAAATAAAAACGCCTTTTTTATAATAGAAAGGATGTCTTTAACAGGACATCCTTTTTTATTTATGGAGCTCCCACACCCGCCACTACTTGCAGTATTGTTTAAAGTACCCGGCTGCGTCTACGTCTCCCATTTCTTTGGCTTTTTTCAGGTCAATGCAGCCATTGCTGATGTCTTCCCGTAAAACAGTGGCCAGTCCCCGTTGTGTGTAGGCTTCGGCATCTTCGGGGCGTAACCTGATAACATTGCTGAAGTCATTGGCGGCACTTTTGTACTCTTTGAGCTCTATATGTGCCAAACCCATATTAAAGTAGGGTTCCGGAGATTTAGGGTTGAGGCGCACTGCTGCTTCGAAATCTTCGATAGCGCCGGGATTATCTCCGTTTTTTGACCGGCTGTTACCCCTGTTACTGTATGATTCAAAGTCACTTCGGTTTAAGGTTATGGCATGGGTAAAGTCTGCAATTGCGGCATCAAGTTTCCCCATCGCGTCTTTAATGTTGCCTCTTGTGTTATATGCTCTTGAGTTTTCAGGACGTAGCTCAATGCTTCGGTTTACATCCTCCATCGCTCCCTCCAGCTTGCCGGTTCTTAGCCTTGCTATGGCTCTATCCATATAGGCGCCTGCATATCCCTGATTAGCCTGGATGACAGCATCAAGGTCGGGAATTGCACCGGCATAGTCGCGGAGCCTGATTTTAGCGTTGCCGCGCATTTCATAGAAATGTTCATCGTCCGGGTTCAACGCAATCGCCCTGGTAATATCAGCAATGCCAGTTGCGTCATTCCTCATCCTCACTTTCACCATTCCTTTGCAGGCGTAAGCATATGCGTATTGGGGATTCATTTTGATACACTGGTTGAGATCAGACATAGCACCTTCATAGTCGTTCAGTTTCATTTTCGCGTTCCCGCGGGCAGCATAGGCTTTAATAAATTCAGCGTCTGCAGCTAATGCCTTAGAATAAAGGTCGATGGCTTCTTTCGGATTATTCAGGCTATCTTTTTTCAGCCCTTCACGGTAGTAACTTTCAGCCGTTTGTCCATGTGCCAGTGAAAATGCAAGGCAGGCAATAAGGATGCTAAGTATATTTTTCATTTCGTGGACTAATTGTTGCCGTTAAAGATAAGCATACTGACTTTATTTAGGCGGTAATGCTAAAACGGGGTCTCTCTCTATTGTGCCGCCTCTGAATTTCTAAGGAGTACATTTTCTGGAAGCATCATTATAGCGCGCATTTTGCGGGATTTATCTCCCGGAAACGGTCACTATTTTTTCTCCGCATTGAGCTGCTGTATTTGCCGCTTTGTAACTAGTGAAATGCTCAACAATGAACCTTCTCGCTTTTGCTCAATTGCCTTGAGTACTGAATTTAATGGAAAGTTTGTTAGCCTTATCTTTTCAAAGGTGGTTGCGTAATCTGTACCGTACTCGTCAGTAGTTACCTGCCATTCCAAGCTGTATGTTCTTACCAAATAATCTCCAAAGGCTGCTCCAATACAATTTACGAAATGTTCTTTTGTACAATGGAACTGCAAACTATCCTGGTTCCACCTATCTATAATTTTATCTAGAATTTTGGGAGTAAAATTATCGTGATTACTTTTAAAACCTCCTCTTGTAACTATGGTGTCGGCACCCGATAAACACTGCGATATAAACTGTTTCTGCTCATCAGTTAACGATGTAATTTTTTGTGGTGTATTAGCTACCGCAGCCGTCTTGAAATGAACAGTATCACCACCGATGGTATCAGTTTCCTGTTTATAATCGCTATCCGAGAGTTCAGTATATTTTTTATTAGTTGTATGTGTATTGCAAGATGACGCAATGGCTATGAAGAAGCAAATCGTTATTACGATAATGAGCCTAAACTGAATATTCATATCAGGCATAATATTACCTAAAATGCACTAATACCATCAATTTCTTCCACAAAAAATATAAAAAACATGTGCGCAACGCAAAAGTTGCATATATATATGCAACCTAAAGGTTGCGCAAATAATAATCTAGAATGAAACAAGATATTTTTCACGCCATAGCAGATCCTACACGCAGGGCTATTTTAACATTAGTCGCTATTCAGGCTTTAACGCCCAATGCAATGGCTGAGAAATTTGATATGACCCGCCAGGCAGTATCAAAGCATATTAAAGTATTGCACGAATGTGATTTGATAAAACCTGTGCAGAGCGGCAGGGATATCTATTACCACTTTAACGCAAAAAGAATGCAGGAGTTTGACCATTGGCTGGCGCAATTCCGGCAAAGCTGGGAAACTCAATTTAACCAACTCGACCAATTATTAACTACACTAAAAGAACAATAAAAATGTTGAACGAAGAGAAATCTCAAAGTCCGGCAAATAACGATTTGTTTTTTGATTTTAACGTAGACAAGGCAGCTAAAACGGTGTATATAACCCGGGAATTTAATGCCAGACGGTCTTTAGTATGGGATGCCTTTACCAAGGCCGAACTACTGGACCGATGGGGCGCACCTGCGCCTATGCGCGCCAAAACCAAGTATATGAATTTTGAAGTAGGAGGGCGGCGTTTTTACGCAATGATAAGTCCCGATGGGCAAGAGCGTTGGTCGGTGCAGGAGTATACTTCGATCAGCCCGATAACTAATTTTAACCCAGATTACGCATTAGGATTAAAATGAGTAAATTGAGGTTCAAATCCTAATGCGTAGCAATAGAGAAATTAGCCGATGGAATTCGACATAAGCTATACCAGTAAAGAGATTACGCCCTGGGGCGGAATGGCGTTTTTGAGT
>CANFKC010000089.1 GCA_947447265.1 Chitinophagaceae bacterium | reverse complement strand
CGCGCCGCCGTCCCGGCGCGGACATTAGAGTAACAAGCTTCACACAACACGCCGGGGGGCTTCTTTTTTCTCGCGGAGCGATAAGAAAAAAGTGCCGCTTTTTTTGTTACTTTTTTTGCGGCAGCACAACGGCGAAGCCTTCATTGAGGCAAATAAAAGACAGACTACCACGAAATAAAAAAAGTAAATGAAGACGCTGGGCCAATAAGACGATGACAATTCATCTTGTTGCATTAACAAAACTTCAGCCTCGGCTTGAATAACACTTTTGTACGTAAATTGAACCTCATAGCTCTCAATGAGGGCAATGAAAAGACAAACGGGTTCGAAATAGAAGTTATTAAAAGGCTAGGCTTAAGCATATTTTACGAGGTGTAATTTTAATGTCAAATTGGGATTACCCGGAAATAGCCAACGCTGTTTCCGGGTATTTTTTATTCAGTTTCCCGATGTTTTTCAACATGAAGATATTCAGTCGCAAACACCCTTAGCGGAGGGAAACGACTCCTGTTCGAAACCCGACATTGTAGTTGGTAAATGTCCCGTTAGGGACTATCGCTTTGTAGCGAAATGTAACAATAATGGGCTCATGTCCCATAGGGACTATCCAATTGCAAGTAGAAAAGCGTGCAAGAAACAGTGTTTCTAACACTGGTGAGAAAACTCGCGGGGTATGTGCATATCGCTCTAGTCACTTCAGTTATGTCATCAGTTTAAGCCCTGCAGTGGCGGTATACAATAGCGATGGGTGTAGCCCATCGTAAGAAAATGAAACTAGTCGAAGTATTGCACCAACAACTATAACTAAAATGATAGTGCCTAAAATGGTGCTTTTATAGCAACCGCTCCTCCCGCTTTCTAACCAATCGGCACTACATTATTATATCATTATTTGCTTGAAAATAAGAGAAATGTTTATTTATATTTGTCTTCACAATTAATTTTATACTTTATTTAAACGTAAAAATATCTAACAATGAGTACACGTAAAGTATTCTCAAACAGTATCACACCATTACCCACTGAAGAAGGTGTGGCACACAAGGGCTTGATGATGGCATTTGCGCAACCCCAGCATAAGGATGAAAAAATGACCATTCATTTTTCTGTCGCCATACCGGATGACGCCCGGCAGGAATTAGAAACCAGGGTTGCCAATGGAGAAACCATGACCCTCGCAGAACTGAATCAAAAGTATGCGCCAGTGGCAGGAGACGTTGAGAAGCTCATCAGCTGGTTACAGGCAGAAGGGTTTGAGATCGTAAAAAAATCGAACGACGCTACGGGTGTTTATGCTAAGGCATCGGTTTCGCAGATAGAAAAATCGCTGCGGGTAAATATGGTGCGGGTAACGCGCGAGGGTGTCACCTATAATGCTGCAGCTAATGCACCGAGTTTGCCAACCGAAGTAGGCGAAAACGTACATGCTATTAATGGCTTGCAACCCTTCAGGCATGCACAGAAGAAATTCCGCCGGGTAACCCCTGAAACAGGTAACAGAATGTACTTAAATGCCAACCTCGCGAGCAGCGCTGCTGCCAGCGTAAACATGAGCTATAAGCCGCCTTATATGGTTACCGAAGTGCTTTCTGCTTACAATGCATTGGGACTTCCGTATACAGGCGCCGGGCAAACCATCGCGATTCTTATCGATACTTTCCCCAATGCGCAGGATGTTTCTCTGTTCTGGCAATACAATGGAGTATACCCCAATATGGCCCGCATACAACCGGTTAATGTTTTTGGGGTGACCCTTCCGCCGCCTGACGACGAAACAACGCTGGATACGGAATGGTCGAGCGGAATAGCGCCTAATGCCAACATACGTATCTACGCCACAAGCTCGCTGCAATATGTGTATCTTGATTATGCGCTGGACCAGATAATAAATGATGTGGCAACTGTGCCGGGTTTGAACCAGCTTTCCATAAGCCTGGGCCTCGGCGAAACAGCTTACGGTGCGCCCCCAAGCGATGAAATAAATACGCAGGCGCAGAAGTACCTGAGGCTTGCCGCATTGGGTGTAAACACATTTGTATCGAGTGGTGATGCGGGTTCAAATCCTGACCCTACCGGCCATGGGGCTTCCGGTCCGTTGCAGGTGGAATATGCGGCATCCGATCCTCACGTTATTGGTGTGGGAGGTACATCTATGTACCTGTCTGCAACGGGTGCTGTTGCTGCTGAAATTGGCTGGGTAGGCAGTGGGGGAGGAAAGAGCACCTTCTTTTCAAAGCCAGCCTGGCAGGTGGGCAACGGTATCCCATTAACCGAAACACAAAGGCTGGTGCCCGATGTAAGTGTAGTGGCCGACCCGAATACCGGCGCCTTCCTGGTACTTAATGGCCAACCGACCATGATAGGTGGCACCAGCTGGAGCACCCCAGTGTGGGCTGCCTTTTGCGCACTTATAAACGAGGCCCGCGCATCAGTAGGCAAACCGAAAATATCATTCTTAAATCCTCACCTGTATAAACTGCTTGGTACTTCCTGTTTCCGCGATGTAATCCAGGGTAGCAATGGTGCCTACAGCTGCCGTACGGGCTATGATATGATTACTGGTTTGGGCGTACCCAATATGGCCGAATTGATAAAGGCATTGATGTATGTTTAATGTCGTTTGCAAGTTTTAAAAAGCCGGAAATGTTTTGGTTCCGGCTTTTTCGTGAGTAACAATTGGTCTAATATTCCTAAATTTATAAGTACAAAACAACCGTATGCCCATTTTTAACCGAGTACTCTTATTGCTGTTGCTATTTCCCCTTTACATTAATGCACAGGTTATCACAACTATTGCAGGTACCGGTGCATTCGCTTATTCCGGAGATGGCGGCCAGGCGACAGCTGCATGTTTGAACCATCCCTATGATATTGCTTTCGATAGTAAGGGTAACATCTACTTTTCTGAACAAAATAATAATGTGGTGCGCAAAATTGACCATGCAGGTATTATTTCAACGGTAGCTGGCAATGGTACATCTGGCTATAGCGGTGATGGAGGCCCGGCTGTAACTGCGCAACTTTCTTTCCCGCTCGGGATTGCAATTGATAGGGCGGATAATCTCTTAATTACCGAATGGGGTAATCACTGCATTAGAATGGTAGATACATTTGGTAATATCACTACGATTGCTGGAACGGGAACTTCTGGTTACAACGGCGATGGTATTGCCGCCACAGGTGCGCTTCTCAGTAGTCCGTATGATGTAGTCGTTGATTCTGCTGGAAATATCTATATATCTGATTGGAATAATTTCAGGATAAGAAAAATTGACCTTAGCGGGATGATTTCTACTATTGCCGGAACAGGTAGTATTGGGTATTCGGCAGATGGTACAGCAGCTACATCAGCCTTTATACAGCCACATGCAATAGCTTTGGATCTCAACCAAAATATTTGTTTTTCAGATAGCGACGCGATTATTCGTAGAGTCAGTAGTACCGGATTAATAAATACTATTGTCGGTACGAGGATGATGGGTGTAAGTGGAGATGGGGTGCCTGCTACCACAGCAAAATTGACATTAGAAAATGGCTCATTTGAATTTAAACCCGATGGAGAAATATTGATTGCAGATGGCGGTAACGCTCGAATACGGAAGGTAGATAATTCGGGGATAATTTCTACGATAGCCGGTACAAATTTGGGTGGATACGGAGGTGATGGTGGAGATCCACTACTTGCAAAATTCAATTTCCCAAGTTGCAGTGTAACAGATCGATTTGGACATATCTATATCGCGGACCTTATTAATGGAAGAGTGAGATGCATTGGTTGCGACTCTACCTTGTCTGTTGCTGATATGGATAAGCCCCACCCCCACAAATTATCAGTGCAGCCCAACCCGGTTACCACCGGAAAAGTGACTCTTTTTTTAGCTTCGCCAGAAACAAAAGCTATAAATCTTACCATAAAAGATATGGTTGGTCGTACCGTATTGGAGGTACCCATTACCACAAACGCACCGAAGGAGGTCGAATTGAAACTCCCTAAAGGCATGTATTTTGTTACTGGCAGGGTATGTAATACTGTGCTTACGGAGAAAATTGTCATTCAATAACAATGCGACGTAAACGCTTGCTTAATACAATCCGTTAGGTTTACATTAAACACCGTTTAGGAGTTACATTATATAATGAAAGTTGCACTAGTAGGAGCTTCCGGCTTTTTCGTGAGCAACAATTGACTTTATATTCCTAAATTTATAAGTACAAATCAACCGTATGCCCATTTTTAACCGAGTACTCTTATTGCTGTTGCTATTTCCTCTTTACATTAATGCACAGATTATCACAACTATTGCAGGTACCGGCGCATTCGCTTATTCCGGAGATGGCGGCCAGGCGACAGCCGCATGTTTAAACCATCCTTATGATATTGCTTTAGATAGCAAGGGTAACATCTATTTTTCTGAACAAAATAATAATGTGGTGCGCAAAATTGATCATGCAGGTATTATTTCAACGGTAGCTGGCAATGGTACATCGGGCTATAGCGGTGATGGAGTCCCGGCTGTATCAGCGCAACTTTCTTTCACAGTTGGTATTGTCATTGATAAGGTAGATAATTTATTGATTGCCGATCGTGGTAATCATAGCATTAGAATGGTAGATACATTTGGGATTATCACAACAGTTGCGGGAACGGGAACCTCCGGTTATAATGGCGATGGCATTGCTGCGACAAGCGCGCTTCTCCACGATCCTTTTGATGTAGCAGTTGATTCTATTGGTAATATTTATATAGCTGACGCTAATAATTTCAGGATTAGAAAAGTAGACCTGAGCGGGCAAATTTCTACTATTGCCGGAACGGGTAGCATAGGTTATTCGCCAGACGGCGCTGCTGCAACTTCCTCTTTTATAGTTCCAATTGCATTAGCGATTGATCGCAACCACAACATTTGTTTTTCAGATAGCGATGCGTCCATACGTAGAATTAATAATACCGGACTAATAAACACAATTGTGGGTACAAGGATAAGAGGTTTTAGCGGGGATGGAATGCCTGCAACTGCTGCAAAATTAGATTTAGCCGCTGGCTCATTTGAATTTAAACCCGATGGAGAGATATTGATTGCAGATTGCGGCAATCTTCGGATACGCAAGGTAGATAATTCGGGGATAATTTCTACGATAGCCGGTACAAATTTGGGTGGACACGGAGGTGATGGTGGAGATCCGCTACTTGCAAAATTCAATTTTCCAAGTTGCAGTGTAACGGATCGATTTGGACATATCTATATAGCGGATCTTGCAAACGAAAGAGTGAGATGTATTGGGTGCGACTCGACCTTGTCTGTTGCTGATATGTATAAGACCCAACCTCACACTTTATCAGTGCAGCCCAACCCGGTTACCACCGGAAAAGTGTCTCTTTTTTTAGCTTCACCAGAAACAACAGCAATAAATCTTACCATAGAAGATATGGTTGGTCGTGCGGTATTGCAAATACCCATTACCACAAACACATCGAAGGAGGTAGAATTGAAACTCCCTAAAGGCATGTATTTTGTTTCTGGTAGGGTATGTAATACTGTGCTTACGGAGAAAATTGTCATTCAATAACTATGCGGCATAAACGCTTGCTTTATAGAATCGGTTAGGTTTACATTAAAAACCGTTTAGGAGTTACATTATATAATGAAAGTTGCACTAGTAGGAGCTTCCGGTTTTTTGTGTGAAACATTTGGCCTAATATTCCTAAATTTATAAGTACAAAACAACCGTATGCCCATTTTTAACCGAGTACTCTTATTGCTGTTGCTATTTCCCCTTTACATTAATGCACAGATTATCACAACTATTGCAGGTACCGGCGCATTCGCTTATTCGGGAGATGGCGGCCAGGCTACAGCCGCATGTTTGAACCATCCCTATGATATTGCTTTAGATAGCAAGGGTAACATTTACTTTTCTGATCAAAATAATAATGTAGTGCGCAAAATTGACCATGCAGGTATTATTTCAACGGTAGCTGGCAATGGTACATCGGGATACAGCGGTGATGGAGGCCCGGCTGTTACTGCGCAACTTTCTTTCACATCGGGTATTGCCATTGATAAGGTAGATAATTTATTGATTGCCGATCGTGGTAATCATAGCATTAGAATGGTAGATACATTTGGTATTATCACTACAGTTGCGGGAACGGGAACCTCCGGTTATAATGGCGATGGCATTGCTGCTACAAGCGCGCTTCTCCACGATCCTTATGATGTAGCAGTTGATTCTATTGGTAATTTTTATATAGCTGACGCTAATAATTTCAGGATTAGAAAAGTAGACCTGAGCGGGCAAATTTCTACTATTGCCGGAACGGGCAGCATAGGTTATTCGCCAGACGGCGCTGCTGCAACTTCCTCTT
>CANFKC010000088.1 GCA_947447265.1 Chitinophagaceae bacterium | reverse complement strand
GTAAGCAGGAAAGTCGTGATAAACCCAACCGCAAATGAATTGTATGACCCCGGTCGCAAAGGGGGCTAATTAAAGAAACCGTAAAACGTCCTGTTCCCGGTTCAATATCAAATTATTTTATGGCTGCGTGTAACTGGGTATAGTTCCCATCTTATTTTCCAATTTGTAAAGTTTACTTTACTTTTGGTAAAAATAACTTGACATGAAGAACACAATGTTATTGCCTCGTGCCTGCCGTGCCATCGGCTTAGTACTGCTGCCAGTATTTGTAACACTCTTTGCGGCTTGCACTTATTACGATTTCATTTTCCAGTTTTTAAACACACCCGCACACAAAAGTTCTGGCCTGCTGGATTTTAGTAATAATAACCTAACCGACGAAGTTGCGGTTGTAGGTGGCATCCTATCATTATTCATGATAGCATTTTCGCGCCTCAAGACTGAAGATGAATATGTGAGCTTTATCCGGCTCAAATCATTGCAATGGGGCGTGTATGCCAACTATGCTATTTTCATTCTACTTACGTGCGTAATTTATGGCGATTGGTACATGAATGTGCTGTACTATAATATTGCAACCATACTGGTGCTGTTCATCCTGATTTTCAACTACCAGCTCTACATTAAACCACGCGTTACTAAAACAGAATTGGCATGAAAAATACAGTTAAAGTAGAACGTGCCCGAGTCAATTTTACCCAGGCGGACCTGGCCGATAAAACAGGGGTTTCCAGGCAAACCATTAACGCAATAGAATCCGGTAAGTATGTACCATCAGCAGTGTTGGCATTAAAAATTGCCCGGGTTTTCAACTCAACGGTCAACGATATATTTGAACTGGAAGAAGGCGACTGATGTGCTGGCACCGGCAACCGTTTTAAATATTAATATTTATTAAGAAATTTTATAAAATTTCGTTAAACTAGCCTTTTTTGCAAATAGGGGTTAGCTTAATTTGGTTATACTTTTCTTCTTTTACACTCATACTCTTTTTTATACCTCCAACCACACTATTCTATGAGACGTTTCGTGCTCCTTGTTACCTGCTTTTTACTTTTTACAGGCTTTTGCCGCGCGCAGTATACCGTTAAGGTCACGGTTATGGATACCCTGAACAGCCTGCCTGTTATCTATTCATCGGTGGTGGCATTCCGCTCCTCAGATTCGGTTATTGAAACCTTTGGCAGAACCAATGCCGCGGGGCAGCTTACGCTAACTGTAGCTAAAGAAGGCAAATACATCCTCCGCGTGTCCGCTCCCAATTTTGCTGATTATACGGATACCTTCCGGGTAAAAGGCGGCATCTCGGACCTCGGCATCATCCCCATGGTATCGAAAGAGCGCGTGCTGAAAGAATTTGTAATTACCCGGCAGATAGCTGCTATTAAAATTAAAGGAGACACTACAGAATACGTAGCCGATAGTTTTAAAACAAAAGAGAATGCGACGGTGGAAGACCTGCTGAAAAAGTTGCCGGGCATACAGGTAGATAAGAACGGTAAAATTACCGCGCAGGGCGAAGAGGTGAAAAAGATACTGGTGGATGGTGAAGAGTTTTTTAGCGACGACCCGAAAGTAGTTACGCAGGGGTTGCAGGCCGGGGCGCTCGATAAGGTACAGGTATTTGATAAAAAAAGCGATCAGGCAGAATTTACAGGCATTGACGATGGCCAGAAAACAAAGACCATTAACCTGGAACTGAAAGACAATAAAAAGAAAGGCTATTTCGGCAAGCTGGACCTTGGTGGCGGCACTGACGGCTATTTCCAGAATCAGGGGATGTTCAATGCATTTAAAGGTAAAAGGCAGTTCACCGCATTCGGCATTATGTCTAATACCGATAAGGCAGGCCTCGGCTGGCGCGATAATGAAAAGTTTGGCGGCGGCAACAACAATACCGAAATAACCGAAGACGGTGGTATGATAACCTACTACAATGGCAGTGACGACGATATATCGGGCTGGGGTGGGAAGTACGAAGGGGAGGGGCTACCTAAAACCTGGACTGGCGGCCTGCATTACGCTGATAAGTGGAACCAGGATAAACAACACATTAGCGGTAACTACCGGTATGCTCTCCAGAACCTTGAAATAAGCGGCCAGACCATTACCAATAACCCGCTTTATGTGCAGACCGCTAAGAAGAACCAGTTCAGCAAAGGGGAAAGAAATGCGGTGAGCGGTTTGTATGAATGGAAGATAGATAGCAGCACTACCTTAAAAGTATCGGTTGATGCCGGCACTAAAATGCTGAACACGTCTTCTGTGTTTAATACCGTTACCAACAACCCAGAAGGCGCTGTGCAAAACACCAACGACCGCACGGTTAAAAGCATTACCAATTCGCAGTTTTTTAATGCCAATGCATCACTCCGGAAAAAGTTTGCTAAAAAGGGAAGAACCCTTTCCGTTGATGTAAAGGAAAACTACAAAGAATCGGTAGCCAACGGCAACATTGCCTCATTGCTGCGGTATGTGGTGGTTGATAGCGTGGGTAACAAAACTGATTCTCTAAATGGTATTAATCAGGATAAGAAAAACAATTCGGGAGCATTTGTATTGGAAGGCCGTATGGTATACACAGAGCCACTTTCAAAGGTTTCGTTTATTGAGGCCAGCTATGGCGTAGTACTGAACAGGAGCACATCAAAAAACTATTCATACAACATAATTAATGGCAGGCCTTCTGACAATCCTGATCTTAACTATAGCAGCGACTACAAGTACAATATACTTATAAACCGTGGCGGCATCAACTACAAATATGTAAACAAGACCAAGAAAAAACTTACGTTTTCAATAGGCACCGATTTTACTGATGCCACCTACGAGCAGACAGAATTGCTGCATACCGACAAATCGCTGAACGCGAATTATTTCAACATTTACCCTGCTGCATCATTCAGCTATGCCCTTAAAAAACAAACCAGCCTCAGCTTTAGTTATCGTGGAAATACCCGGCAGCCATCAATTACCGAAGTGCAGACCTTGCAACAGAATATTGACCCGCTTAACCAAACCATAGGTAACCCCAATCTGAAGCAGGAATTCACTAATAACCTGGAACTTTCATTTAATGATTATAAGGCGCTATCAGGCCGCTATACCTGGGCTTCATTATCGTTTAATAATACGGCGGATGCCATAAGCACCCAGCAGCAGATAAGGCCTAACGGCAGCACCACAACCTTTGTAAACGTTGATGGTAACTACAGCGGCAGCTTTTATATGGGTGGCGGTATCAGGTTGAAGAAACCGGCTATCTATATCGGTGGCTCGCTGAGCAGTTCGCTATCGCATACCCTTAGCTATATTGATGGGCAGGCCAACGTAAGTAACAACAACAGCTATGGCGTGAACCCATATTTAAGCTACGAAAAAGAAGATAAATATGAATTGAGTTACAGCCCGGGCTTTACTTACAACAACAACAAATCGAGCATCAGCAGGTATAGCAGCAGTTACTGGATGATGGATAACGACTTTTCAGCCACCGTTCAGTTGCCAAAGAAATTTGACATTGGTTCTTCTATAAATTTTTACCTGAGGCAAAAAACCGAAGTATTTAACCAGAACAATAATGTTACCCGTTGGAATGCACACGTTGGCAAAAAATTCCTGAAAAACGGACAACTCGAAACGCGAATTTCCGTGTTTGATATCCTGAACCAGAACAAAGGTTATAACCGAAATGCCGCCGGTGGTGTGGTTACCGAAAACACTTACAATACCATACGCAGGTACGGCATGCTCAACGTAATCTGGAACTTTACCCACACTCCGGGTGCACCGGCAACAAAAACCGAAAATGAATAACAGCAACATGAAAAAATACTTTCTTATAGCCGCATTATTGCTAGCAGCCACTGCAAACGCCCAATACATACTAGGTGGTAAAATTGAGTACGAACGCAAAACCAATGCGCATGCGCAATTTGACGGTGATGAATGGTTCGAACGTGTAAAAGCGGAAGTGCCAAAATTTGCGACCTATAATTATGAACTGGTTTTTGACACCGCCAGAACTTATTACAAGCCCGGTAAGGAACCTGAAAGTGCAAACCGCTGGGGCAAGGGTGCTGCGGCTGAAAATATAGTTTACACCGACATACGCGCCAAGCGCGTGACCGCACAAAAGGCCATATTCGAAGCGAAATTTCTGGTGCAGGACAGTGCGCGGAAATCCGACTGGAAAGAGAAAGGAGAAATACGCACCATTGCCGGGCACCAATGCCATAAGGCCGTAAGCATTATTTGCGATTCGGTTTACGTGGTCGCTTTTTATGCCGAAGACATACCGGTGAGTGGCGGCCCTGAAATGTTTGGCGGCTTACCGGGTATGATACTGGAACTGGCCATACCCCGCCTGCACAGCACCTGGACCGCAACCAAGGTAGATATGGTGACCGTTAAGGATACCGACTTCCCGATACCGCAAAAGGGTAAAAAAGTAACGCAGAAAGAATTGATGGCCAGCCTGAAAGATAGTTTTTCTGACTGGGGCAAGAGTGCTGCAATAAATTCGTGGTGGTGCATTTTGTAAATAATTCGTTGTAAATTGTTTACGGAAAAATTCAAGCGTCAATTATGGTACACCTGCCTGATGAACATACCAACCCACCCTTGAGCAACGATGAAACCAGCATCTTTGAAAATGAGTTGCGCCCACTGCCCAATCTCTATCAGCGCGATGCGATATTAGCTTTAGCCTTCCTGTTCAGCACCTTATTCAGCGCCGTATTGGTTGCCATTAATATAAAGGAAACCGGCAAGCAACGTGGAATATGGCAGGTGCTGACGTTCGCGGCACTGTTCCTTGCATTGCAGATAGCCATCGTAACTGCGATGCCTAACCTGCGGTTCAGCAACATCATCTTTAACTTAACCGGCGGGCAATTACTCAGAACGGTTTTCTGGAAACACTACATTGGCAACAATACACGATACAATAAAAGATCGCTGCTAGTGCCCGTCGTGGTGGGTATATTAATTGGTGTTGTGCTGTTCCTGCTCAGCACCTATGGCTATTAGCCAGCTAAAAAGTAGTAGTTTTGCCTTTCAGAATTATTGGCAATACCTGGTGCAACGAATGGATAACAGCGAACAATTACCACAGATAAGTAACGAAGAAGGAAATATATTTGACAACAATAACCCGTTGCCGGTTTTCTACTCAGAAAATGCATTGTTGGTGTTCAGCGTACTATTTGGCGCACTATTCAGCTCTGTTATGCTTGCCATGAATATAAATGCCACCAAAGCAAAACGAGGAATGTGGCAGGTAATTGGCTTTGGCGTATTATATACCATAATGCAGGGTGCAGTGGTAAATTCAGTACTTAAATCGAGCGGATCGAGCGTGTTCTTAAACGTGATCGGCGCCGTAATCATCAGAAGTTTTTTGTGGAAAGAGTACCTGGGTTCTAACACATTATATACCAAGCGCTCGGTAGCGGTACCTGCAATTATAGGCGCCGCATTAACTGTATTGGTGCTACTAGCCACCTTCTACGCACAAAAATAGGCTGCTCAATTTTATTACTTTATCCAGCGCTAAACAGACCCAAACACGCAGAGACGCAAGGTTTTGATTCTTGTGTTCAAAAGCCCTTATTGTAGTTGGAAATGTCCCGTTAGGCACTATCTGTTTGTAGCAAAATGTGACAATAATGGGCTCATGTCCCATCGGGACTATCCAGCTTCTGGCAGGAAAATGTGCGAGAAGCAGTTTTTTTTGTGGTTGTTGGTGTTCTCACCACCAACCACCGGGACGTACTCTATTCATTGCAAATCATCCTTAAATGTTAGAGATTATCAATATAAAGCCTCATAATAAATTGAATTTCAATTAATTGTGGGACTTTACTCGTATCGGAGGGCGGGAATATGTCGAACTTTTATGGGGCGGATTTGGAGCTATTCCTGACAATTGAATTTTGGAGCGGGGAACAGAGCGGGAGGGGAGGGAAAAAAGAGAAAGGGTGGCATCGCTCTCGCTCTGCGCACCCTTTCTCTTTTTGTGGAGAAGGGCGGGAATATGTCGAACTTTTTTGTTGATGATTTGGAGCGGTTTCAGTATGTAATCACAAGAATGTAAATTTTTCTACACTATCGGTTTTGATACATTTTCAAGTACTGCCAGCATAAAACTGATATTAAAATGAAGAAATTGAAATCGTTTGAGTAAAAAGTAAGAACAACCAACATTTTGTAAGTCGTTCCTACCTTTGGCGTATTGTTTAGCATTCATAATGGGAACTGAAATGATTTTCACAAGAGATACAACTTTTGAAGACACGGTTTTACCGGAGGTCTTCTACAAGTATAGAAGATGGAGCAATGAACAAGAAAAAAGACTTATTACACATTCGGAAATTTACTTTTCGCAGCCCTTTGAAAGTGACATTCGCAATGAGTTTAATTTTGAGATAGATACTACTTATCTGTCGCAAGACCGCTTATATGACTATTATATTAAAAAAACTGGTGACGAAGCATTTGCGGAACAGCAAGCAAAAACATTTAAACTGCCTGATAATTGTGTGGAGAACATAAGAAAGCAGTTAAACGAACGGTTTTTTATTTTCTGTGTTTCAGAGAAAAAAGATAATTACAATTTATGGGAAACCTTTGCCGAATTACAGAAAGGTTTTTGCGTTGGTATTGACCTGAAAAGATTTTTTACTTTAAAGCAAGAGTTGCTTGGCGCATACCGGAAGGTTGATTATTACAAGCCTCATCAAATCCCCAAATTTCGTCCCTACCACTCCAATGATGACGAGAGAAATGAAGATATGTTTAATGTGATTTTTAACCAGCCAGAAGTATACAGGAAAGAGGAAGAACATCGGTTTAGTAAGATTGATATTCTGAAAAAAACAAGCGAAGTCCCTGCTGATTGTGTTAGAGAGATAATATTAGGAAGTCAGTTTCCGAGTGGCGATGAAGAGAATGTAAGATCATTGATAGGGGAAAATTTCCCCGATAGTAAAATTAGCAAAGCACATTGCGATTACGACAACCAGTATATCTATTTCTCCGAGATATAGTTAGTATATCCATCGTGGGATAAAATATAGTGACTTTTGGTTCTGCTATATCCTAGCTTACTACCGAGCGCAACTTGGAATTCAAGGTCAGTGATTTCAATACCGTTCTGTTCTGAAAGAAAGCGATGGTGTAAGTACCCCTTTTTTCGGACTATTGTAGATTAGACTTTTCAAATGTACGCCATATTATAATTTATTCAGCGATGTGAAGATGTGTTAGACTCGGAGCTGAGCCTGAGCGTTGGCTGAGTGTAACACATCTTTACATCCAACGC
>CANFKC010000087.1 GCA_947447265.1 Chitinophagaceae bacterium | reverse complement strand
TGGTACGGTTACCCGTCACTATCGCGAGCACCAAAAGGGAAATCCTACTTCAACCAACCCTATCGCATCAATCTTTGCCTGGACCCGCGGTCTTGCTTTCCGTGGCAAATTAGACAACAACGAAGAACTGATCAATTTTGCAAATGCATTAGAGCAGGTTTGTATTGAAACCGTTGAAAGCGGCAAAATGACAAAAGACCTTGCCGTTTGCATACATGGTAATAAAGTGACCCATGGCAAAGACTATATGTATACCGAAGAGTTTTTAGATGCTATCGACGCAAATCTGAAGACTAAATCGGCTAAATAGTTTTTAGTCGTAAGGCAATAGTCGAAAGTTTAAAGCCGCGGATAAATAATTGTCCATTTCTAATTAAAGACAATTGTTCTCACCGATAGCCCTGAAAGGGCGTAATATAACAGCGATGGGTGCAGCCCATCGCCTTTGGAGAGGTCTGGAATTAGGTCTTTAAATTTTTGTTTGACTGAAAAGATTAATTGGCTTATTTTTGAGCAACAGGATAGGGTTTGTGGGTTAAGTATTACCGGCTTATAACTTTTGTTGTTAGTTTTGACAAAAGAAGTGCTTAAATCAAATAATTGTAAATGAAAAAATTACTATTACTCAGCAGTTTATTCGTTGTATTCTTCGCTTGTAAAAAAGACGATAAGACAAGGCATATTTCCAACTATGGCCAGGCTGTTGACAGCATGAATTTTGTTTTTAACAAGACCTACATCTTTTATTTTGACCGCTCAACGGCAGCTGGTACAAGGCGTGATTCCGATCGCGTTATTTTCAGGGCGAACGGTACCATCTCCGAAGTTGCAAACAGGTTCGATTCTGGTTCTTATACCTATCCCGATACGTTGACGTTCCCGGTCAACACCAGTTTTGACTATGATGTGAATTTCCAGAACATGCCTAATCAATCATTGTTTAACTTCTATCCGATCGCTGATTCTATCCGCGGATATTTGTTGCATGATTACCTGAATAATGCTGTAGTAAGCGTATTCAGAACACGCGGCACCAACGGAACAGCGAATTTAAAAGTAGTACCGACCATCGCAGATTCAACATCTTCTGTTGTCGGTTTTATAATCAGCGGCAAGTAACTACACACAAAATATTATTGAAAAAGGGTTCAGCAATGAACCCTTTTTTTATGCGCTTTCTTATCACTTTTTGACTTTCTATAACCTTTGCAATGCCCCGATGTGCCAATTCTCCGGGGACAATCGGCGTATTCCATAGTACTGAAATGAGAATTGTCGCAGTAATCCATATTATAGATGTATTACAGCGCCAACGACAAAAGGTCAATGTCCTTGAGTTAAGAAACGATCTCGACGGGATCGCATGATTATAGACAAACAATAATAAATAATATCGATGCTGAAGGTATCGCATGTTGTCGCAAGGAGAATAATATTATATCTCCCTTTACTCAACCCTTATTTAGATTTGCTGCTGCCTTATCCTACCTGAAAAACGTACCGCTATGTTGATTGATAAAGAAGCAGAACACCTCAGCAGGCCCGTGAACGCCCACTACCAGCGTTTTCTCAATATCCGCAGTGCGGCTAGGGCCGGTATTCAGGTTGAGCATTGATGGAAGATTATTTTGGTACTTCTTCTTTAACGCAACAAACGCATCATCAATATCCCCCACAATCTGGTCAGCATACGCAAAAACAATATGCACAGGATAGAAAACAGGTGTTGTTCTACCCAGATTTTGTGCGCTGCTCAATAGTATTGAGCCAGTACGTGCAACCAGCATTTCACAGCCGGTAATACAGGCATCAGCGGCTTCCTGGTAGGGATCGGCAGGCTCTACAATATCAATTCCGTGGGTATGGAATAGTTTGTAAATGCGCTGATCAGCGCACAATAGGTGCTCCCAACCTTTACTTTCAAATAGCACGTTTATATTATCCAGCAATTCCTTTTCATTGTCGCAGAAAATAAATTTGCCACCCAGCTTAATAAAGGCATCAGCAAAAGTTTCCTCAATGGCTTCACCACCGTCTTTATAAAGTTCCTGGTTATCTTTTTCGACTTCCGGGAAAGGCATTGGCAGGCTATGCCCACTTAAACCTTTGCGGATACGGCTTAAAATATTTTCCCGGGCTTTTGAAGTAACGAATGTTTGCACCCAGCAAAAATAGTAGAAATACCTGAGACTATTCAGGCTTGTAAATTGCGAGCGTGAGCTTTATTTTATCGGCTTTACTTATAGCTTCCATCGAAGTGAAACATTAACAACCCTGCCATCAATTGGCGCCCATAACGGCTTGAATTGAGGATTGCTGAACGGACCAGTATAAAGTGTTTCTATTTTGCTCATCCTGTAATCAAGCACATTCTCGCAATTGGCTACCAGTGCAAAATGCTTCCCGAAGTTGCGCAATACCATAAGCGCCATAAAAAAATAGGCTGGCGTTTTTGTGCCATCATACCTGTACTGGCTACCAAAATAAGAGCCTTCCAGCCCGAACCTCCATTTCTCTTCTATCTCCCTGACCAATACAAATGCCATCCTGTTCCTTGAAGTAAGGGGAACGAAGGCCTGGTCATTTAAGTAAGTTCTGCGGGCATCGGTATAAGTATAACCTCCATATACTTCCCATTTGTCAATGGTGAGTTTAAGATAGGTGTCAAAACCTGCTGTCACTAATGGCTTTGTCTCATTAGCCGCAATTACGTCTGTTGGAGTGGTCTGGGTAAATACGAGCGGGTGGTCAACTCGTGTAAGAAAGAAGGCCTGATTAATTAAAATGGAGTTCCCCTTACCCCAGCTCCTTTTGTAATTCCCTTCTGCATTGTAGCCGTAAGAGCGCTCAGAAACTACCGATGCTGCAATTGGGTGTATCTGTAGTGGATTGTACTCGATATCAAGCTGAGCAAATGGGTTAGGTGTTTTGTAGCCCATGCCAAAGCCCAATCGTGTTGCAAATTCCTTATTGAAACGGTGAAAGAAGGCGAGGCGAGGTAGCAAAAATGTGCCATAAGTAGTGTGCCGGTCAACCCTTAATCCACCTTCAAGAATCGTATTCTCCTTAAAATGCCAGCCTACTTGCGTGAACGCACCTGCAGTAAAATTCTTAAAATTATGTATCCTGATAGTCGGTGGCTGGTTAAAAGGCGTATAATCGTCACCAGACACATTGATGCCGGCTACCAATTCAGCCTTTCCCATAGTCTTACTGAGAGCAGCTTCATTATAATGGCTTACTTGGATTGCTTCATAATCGGTAATTGATGGTGACGACGTTAGTTTACGAAAGTAGCTGGCCAGACCCTTTATGGTAAGTTTCGTATCGTTATTATAAAAGTGTTCAATTGCATATTCCCCCGTATGTCTTTCGCTCCGATTGTATTCGGTATACATATGGTTGGCGTCAGTGTAACCGCCATTCAATAAATAAATATCGCCACCTTCGCGAGCGTCGAAGGTGCCGGAATAACCAACCGAGATAATCGTTTTATCGGTAGGGAAAAAGAAAAGTTTAGGATGCACAAGTACGCTATTTCCCTTGGGCACATCGCTAAAACCGTCGCCATCAACATCTTTTGACTGTTGGTTTACATAGCCGGCAAAAAGGGTATAGCCAACTTTTTTATAACGTTTAGCTACGTAAGCGTTAAGGTCAGTTTCTTTTAATGAGGTGTAGTTGGCCACTACATCAGCTTCCTGCGTCATAGTTGGCCTTTTCGATATTAAGTTTACCAGGCCTGCAATGGCGCCGCCGCCATAAAGCGTCGATGCGGAACCTTTGATCAGCTCAATCTGGCGCAGGTCGAGTGGGGGAATGGTAAGTATGCCGAACCCACCGGAAAAGCCATCATACAATGGCATGCCGTCCCGCAGTATTTGGGTATACCTGCCTGAAAGCCCTTGTATTCGCACATTGCTGTTGCCCGATACAGCGGAAGATTGTTGTATTTGCACCCCGCTTACGTCGCCTAAAATACTGGCAATATTACCGGGTCTTATGCCCACCTCTTCGCTCATTTCTTCTTTACCCAGTACTTCAACTTTAAGCGGGCTATTTTCTATGGACTGGCTGCTGCGTGTACTGGAAATAATGGTTACTTCGTCTAATTGGGCCGTTTCTGGTTGCAAATAGACTGTGTGTATGCCGGTATCAGCAGCAGTAAAGTCTATTATCTGGGCGATATAATTTGGTGCACCTATTTCAACGAGGTTAGTACCAGTTTTTAAAACTAGGGCAAACGAGCCTGAAGTATCCATCTTTTCAATGGCAACATCATTAACTTTTACCATTGCCTTTTTCACTGCCTTTTTTGTTGCCGCATCGGCTACAGTGAGCCTTAGCTTATTTTGAGCAAAGGCTGCCGAACAAGCCAATAGCAGTATAGTGACGAAAAAAATATTTTTTTTCATGTTATAATTTTGGTGTGCTTTTAAAGCAATTGTGAATACAACAGCAAGCTGTGTAAACCGTTAAGAACGGAACACCAGCTTGCTGTATTGAAAGTATTAGAACTATCAGGAGTATTGGATGTACTAGTCCTTAACTTCTTTAATAAAGGTGCCATTTTTATCAAAGATCAGGTCTTTGCCATTCACCTCTGCCTCGTAAACGGTTGAGCCATCTGCCCTCGTTATTTCGGCTGCGTCCTTTATTTTACCTTTGGCTTCGGCAAATTTCTTAGCCGGTGCTGGTAGGCTTGCAATAGGTATAGACACTTCTGTTTCTTCTTTTATACCCCCCGGGGAATAGAGTACAGACATTTTTTTACCACTATTAGTGAATGCTGCTTCGTAGCTGCCTCGTTCTTTTTCCCACTTTATATGCGCGGCACCCGGGAATTCTTTCTGAAATACAGCCTTTACATTGGCTGGTACAATAAGGTTTTTCTTGTCTGCTGCATTTATATTGAGGGTACATAGCATAACTACAACCCAAACGAAAGTGTTTTTCATTTTAAGATAATTTATTGTGTTTAAGGAAAAATTGTGACGTGATATTGCTTAAAATCAATAAAATCAGGCAATTGGAGGACGGAACACTCTCGTTAGGCAAGAAGAAACTAACCTTACATTTATACCGATTGGATAATTTTTTTCTACCGTAGGTACTATAGGGTGCAGTGCAACAGGTATCGCTATCTTGGGAGTAAACAGAGCTGATGCCTGAACAGGTATATGCTGGTAGGTAGGCTGGTGGGGCTTTTCTTGGCTGTCGCCATCGTGGTCATCACTGATATTGGCAAGATGCTCAAAAATGAAATCTAAAACATTTAAATCGGGGTCTTCCAACGCACATTGGCTATACATTTCAGGTATTTCTCGTGCATACGACAAGTCGCCCAACGGGAATAATATAGTCCCAAGGCTGTAGTACAACAGAACCGCAATTGTGCAAATGATTTTCACTTATTTCAAAAATATGCAATTAACAGCATAAAGCACCATTGCAGGCATAATATTTAGCGCATAATTACACATAATGGTTGTATAAAAATGGTATGCGTATATTTGTGTACTGCGGTTTGCACAATAGTTTGAGGCAGCCCGAAGGAAAACTATT
Source organism: Chitinophagaceae bacterium (assembly GCA_947447265.1). Classification (GTDB taxonomy): domain Bacteria; phylum Bacteroidota; class Bacteroidia; order Chitinophagales; family Chitinophagaceae; genus Flavipsychrobacter. Next base: position 2,192 of record CANFKC010000087.1, on the reverse strand, counting down.
AAACAGCCGTCTAAAAAAAGTTATGCAAGATAACAGCAAAGAAGAACAATGGATAGATGATACTCTGAACAGTATTAACGGTATGCAGCGCATACCCACATCTCCATTTATGTTTGAAAAAGTGTCGCAACGACTGCGAAGTGCAGGGAGGAGTGAAAAAAGTAGTGTAACCTTATATATAAAAGGTGTTGCAGCTGCAGCACTGTTATTGCTGTTAGTTAATGTTGCTTCAATCATTCATAGTTCTCGCAAAACGCAAACAGCACCTCAGCAAAGCGTTTACCAGAGCGTGAATGATGATATCAGTTATTTGTCAGACGAGAGTTATTAGTATTATGGAAGTAAAATCGGGAAGTAAAATTTGGGGTTGGTTAGTTGCATTTCTGGTAGTTTGCAATATTGCATTATTGGCTACCATTTGGATGAAACCGGGCAGAAGCAATATTCCGGGTCTGGCAGGTATGAACGCCCACCCAGGTGGCCCGGGTGCAAATTTTAATGCTCAATTAAGCTTTACTAAAGAACAAAATGATAAGTTCATTCAGATGCGGGCAGATCAACGCCAACGTATTGATAGCCTTAAGAAACTGGCCAGGGAAACACGGGAACAATTCTTTTCTGGATTAAAAGGCAGCCCACAAACACAGGCGAGGCTTGACTCACTGGGCTCGGTTTTGGGTAACTACCACAAGCTGATAGAAATGCAGACCTATGAGCATTTCAGGCAGGTGAAGGAAATGCTTACCGATGCTCAGAAGCCATTGTTTGACAGTATTATTTCAGATGTTCTTAAATCAATGCCGGAGCAACCCAGGTATAAAGGTGACGGTATAAGAAGGCAAGGACCTCCCGGAGATAGGGGTCACCGGCCACCACCGCCACCTCCCGGCGAAATGGATGGTCCGCCACCGCCACCACCGGGGGAGTAAGCTTTATTTATAAACTACAATTTGTGCAATTGTAATAATCTTTCCCCCTTAATAATTTCCGGCAATAAAGGTTTATCGCTATTTTTAGACCTCATTACAATAGTATGGCTAAAAACAGTAAGCAGGAAAGCAAACCGGTTGAGCAAATAAAAGAACAGATTAGTAACGTAAAGCCTGCCACAGCACCTAAAGAACCACACAAATATTCCATTTTTGACTTCCGCACACAGGCTATAATACTGGCTATATTGGGCTTTGTATTTTATGCCAATACTTTCAACAACGAATATGCCTTTGACGATATGATGGCAATCGTTGACAATGCCTACGTGCAAAAGGGCACAGCAGGTATTGGCGATATTATGACCCACGATGCTTACCAAAGTTACCTGGAGCAGCGGAATGGAGGTAATGAGTTAGCGGGAGGCCGTTACAGGCCACTTTCAATAATAACATTCGCGATTGAACAACAGATACTGGGTGTAAATGCCGACCCTGGCGACAACAGCAATACTGCAGCCGACCGAACACCGGAACTGGAGAAAAAACTGGTCAGAGATATGCATGTACGACACGTAGTGAACGTACTCTTATACATTGTGGCACTTATTGCGTTACTCGCCTTTTTGCGGCAGGTTGTTCTGCCTGATGATCCTTTACTAGCCTTCCTGGCGGTAGTTTTGTTTGCCATACATCCGTTACATACCGAAGTGGTGGCTAATGTTAAAAGCCGCGACGAAATACTTTCCGTATTATTTATATCGCTCACATTTATAAAGGCATTCCAATACAAGGTCTCCCAGAAAATGAAAGACCTGGTGTGGGCCTGTGTTTTTTTCTTCCTGGCCTTATTATCAAAAGAATATGCAGCCGCTTTGCTCGTGTTGCTTCCCGTTTCATTTTATATGTTTGGGAAACAAGAGAATATTAAGGACTGTATCAAAGGCATTATTCCGTATCTGATTCCGTTTTTCATATATTTCCTGTTCCGACGAACTTCGGTGGTTGCGGCAATGGAAGATGCGGAGAAAGACATTATGAACAATCCTTACTTCTATGCTACTGCTATGCAAAAGGCGGCTACGGTAATAATGGTACTGCTCGATTATCTTAAGTTGCTATTTATTCCTCACCCACTTGTTTCAGATTATTCATTTAACCAGATACCATATACTAATTTTGGCAACCCGATTGTATGGCTTTCAATTGCAGTTCATGTCGGCATGATAATATCAATGGTTTGGCTCATCATTAGGCGCAACT
>CANFKC010000086.1 GCA_947447265.1 Chitinophagaceae bacterium | reverse complement strand
GGCGTATTGGTAAAGTGTCCCGCTCCCGTAAGCCCTATACCGATTGCAAGCGATGGTTTTCCTATCGCCGCACCTGCGAACCCGCCTATAACAACACCCGCTATGTCCTTTACTGTTTCCAGCACAGAGTTTTTTACACTGTTCTTGGTGGGCAGCTTGTTGTTGAGGCTTTTAAGCAGCTTTGCATTTTTCGCATTAGCGGCTGCACGCCCTTTTTTCTTTGCCATAATGATTGATTTGGTTAATAGTTATTGCTGTTACACAATTTTGACCGCCACCGCCTGTTTTTTGCCTTTACCCTTTTTTGGAGTAGCCTTTTTTGCCTTTTTTGTTTTGGTGGTGGTCTTTTTTTTCCTTGCCGGGGTTCCGTTCATTGCTCTTGATGGCTTGGGGTGTTCTTTACCGGAACCGGCGAACAGGGCTACGGCAAGTCCAACGCCCACTACGCCAATCCCTGTAGGGATGATCCACTTTTTATTCTTGTCCCAGAACCCTTCCTTTTCTCCGCCTCCTTCGTCTTTTCCGGCTGCGGTTTTTGCAGCCGCTTTGTCTGTGCCACCGTTCGTTCCCTCGTCTTCGCCACCGCCATCACTTTTGGCTGGTGTGGTGTCTGAGCTGGAACTGCCGGAGCCACTGTCATCACCTCCGCCGCCTCCCGAACTGCTATCGCTGCTTCCCGGGCTTTCATCCGAAAACCTCTTGGCTTTTTCAACGCTGTTGCTGGGAGCGGAACTTCCAGAATCGGATGAATCTGCGGTTTCGGATTTGTCGGCTGCTGCCGTACCTCCTTCGGGTATCTCCTTTTCCGCTTCTTTGTTTGCATCCTCATCAAAGTCCTTGGAATCCTTGCTTTTGCCCTTGAACACATCACCTATTTTTTTCAGCGAGGCTGCTATGGTGGCGATAACACCGGATGCTGCCGCAATCATCGCCATTGTAACAGGTTCCCCCAATTCCCCGAGCGAGCCTACGCTGTTTTCGGAATAGAAGATTTCATCGCCCAACAACTGCCTCATGGGCGTGTATTTGTTTAGCCTGTTCAGCGGGTGATTCGGGTGTTCATGGTGGTAGCCGAAGTTGTTGACAACACCCAATCCGTCAATGCCGTGTACGCCGCCATCCTTGTTGCCCTTGCCTTTCAGTATGGCTTTTTTCAGGTTCTCCGGTTTGCCGCCAGCACCGTAAAAGATTTTTTCGAGTTTCTGGCGCAGCTCCACCAGCTTTTGCCACCTGCCCATGTCCATGCCTTTGGCACTTGCCTGCTGTGAGGTGAGGTAGCTCCAACGTAACCTCTTGGCAACATTGCCCACGTTGATTTTCATAGAAGCCAATACACCGTTACGCAGGGCGATTGTTGCGGGATTGACCTTGTTGACGGCATTGATTACTTTTTTAAGGTTCACTTTCTTGAGCTTCTGCCCGACCTTTTTCAGAAATCCCGTCTTTTTCTTTTTACCTCCGCTACCGCTGCTTTTGTTGCCGCTGGCGTTGTTTTTGGCTCTTTTCTTAAACAGCTTGCCGAGTTCCGCCATTCCGTTCTTTGGCTGCGGATTACTATCGTACCCGTCAATGCCATTCAAATACTGTAAGTCCATGTCGTAATCTTTTTTTTCACTGAAGGGTACTTCAAAATCGAATTGCTCCGTTACACAGTCGATGATTGCCTGTCTGCCCGACAGCAGCGCAATGGGGTAGATATGCTGGAAATAGTCCTTGCTGTACTTGGTGATCCTCAGTTTGTGCCGGATACCGAGATTGGTAAGGATGCTGCTGATAAACGTGGTATAGCAGTCACAGTCAACCCCGCCCCTGCGGTCATGCCAGACCCTTGACGGGCTGCGTATCTGTTCATAGCCATCCCTGTCCTTGTTGTAGGCGATGTGGTCGTACACGAACTGCCATATGTTGCGGCAGGTCTGGTAATCGTCCTTGCCCCGCAATACTGCTGCAATGCCCTTGGTCTGGTCAAGCGTGCTGCCGACTACCTTCGGTATGAATGCTACCGTATCGGTTACATTGGCATTGCGCTTGATGGTCAGGTTTTTTACAGTGGCCTGCGGAAACAGGTGGTCATACTGCGTACCGTTTTTGATGAGCCTTTTCTTTGCGGCTTCCATAACGTCATTTTTTAATGGTTATCTCCTGTTTGTGTTCGTACGCTACCTGCTTCCAGCCCAGATCAACTGTTGTGATGACCGCAACGTTGAAGCCTATCGGCTTGCTGTTCATCAGGGATTTGGCTATATCAAAGCCCAGGGAGAATACACTCATTACGGGTATGTTCACCATGATGCCCTTGATAAATACCTGACCGTATGCGGGTATGGTAATGTCATTGTCAGAAACCTGTGAACTGCCCACCAGCTGGTCTTTATGTTCCAGCTTGACAAAAGGGTATTTTATCTTAAAACTTGCACCTGTCGGGTTCTTGAGCAGTGCGTCCACCCTTATCGTCAGCCCTGAAAGACTGAGTTCATGGATATTGGCTGTGGGGATAACCTGCAATTGTTCCTGCGCCCTGCTGATGTTCTTGAAGTAGGCGATTACCGCCAGAACACCTGCGCCTACAATGGCTCCGCCCACTATTTTTGATGTTGCGCTCATTTGGGATTCCTTTTACGTTCGAGATAATCGGCTGCATACCTGAACCCGAGCCATACTACGCCGCCTACTACCGCCCTCAGCCCGTAATTGAGCAGGTCGGAAACGTTTACGCTTGCTAGTAGGATGGTTCCTGTAAGCATCATGCTGCTGAAACTTCCGGTGTCCGTTCTCATTTTTTGATGTTTTTACCCAAAGCAGTAGCTAGAGCATGTCCACCACGCTGCATTACTGATAGGGTTTGGTTAATAAAAATTGATTGCTGTGCTGATGGCTAATCCTCCAGTGTCATGTCTACCGGTGGGCCAATCTTTTCAATGATCGTCTTTATCTGCGCAACTGTGTAAAACCGTCCCATGCGTTGGCCGATGTCCTCTCTAAAGGGCGAAATCCATTTCCTGAAAGTCTTCTTGCAGACATTATATAATTTGGAAAGGTCGCCTAGTGAGTAAGGAAGCAGTTTTACCCTTCCGTTGATGATTTCTGGCTTTGGCATATTTCCTGACTTTTCGGGTGAAGAAATTGATGATAAATAATAGCATTGTAGAAAATCTGTATCAGCTTAAACTCCCTTAGTTCCAGCAAACGGCTGCGGCATTCGCTGACTATCTCGGGTGACGGGCTTCTGATGTAATCCCAATAGGATTGAGCCGCAATTGCTATTCCCTGTACGAACTTGTTGTCCGCTGCTTGCACCGACTGTACAATGGTGTAAGTTGATAATGTTGCTTCAAATCCCAGCCTGTTCCGGCCATTGAACCATGCTGAAGGCTTACAGAGGTAGGATGTTTCATTTGCTGTAACGCAAAGGTCAGCTACCATAATCCTCTGGATAAATTGCGTAAACACCTGTTGTCGGTTTAGTGGGTGAGATACCAGGTAGTATCTGATATGTTTTTTTGCTAGGAGGATTGCTGTTTTGCTATACATCCGTTCCTGCCACAATGTAGCGTAGGAGAAGTGCCATGCGGCATCAATGAGTTCCGCCATGCTCAGGGCTTTGAGGTCGGTTTCTTTTGCTGGTATATTTGCTTTCGGTTTCATAGTATTTCGCTTAGCTGATACAATGTTACGATGGCTCTTTACCCCTACTTTACCTGTTTGGGAACGTTTGGGAACGTTAGGGATGAAAATGGCAGAGAACGGCAGAGAATGGCAGGTTTCGGCAGATTTGGGTGTTAAAGGGTGTTAAAGGGCGTTAAAAGGTGTTAAACGGTGTTAAAGGGCATGTTTGGGCACGTTTATATTTGTGTGGTTTCAACTCCACCTCATGCTATATTTATGCATCGTTATGGTGCAATTATCTGGATGCAGTTTTGAAAGTACGTGAAAGGCATGTGATTGCAGTAAATCCCGATATTCGGTGCATGTGACTGGCATGTGATGGGTATGTGCAAGCTATCAAGAAGAGCAAAAATGGCATGTGATCGGCATGTGGTAGCCATGTGATCGGTATGTGACAGGCATGTGATCGGTATGTGATAACCATGTGATCGGCATGTGAATATATTTGAGCTAAATGACTGCAACAGGTGTAAAAGCATTGAAAACAGTGCGTTTTATGGGTATTTTACAAGAAATGCAGAGTGTAGTCGGCAAAAACCCAAGATAACTAGAAACCAAGATGGATTTCAAGTAACCTTTAAAGGAAATTGTTGGGCACGTGCGTGCCTACGGAACCTCCGCATCGGTAAATTTTCCATTTTCGACTATTATCATTTTTTCAAACTCCTCATTGCTTTTTAATTTTATCAGGGCTAAAAGTCTATCTCTTTTAAAGTCATTAAAAATTGTCTTCGGATAAAAAGAAGATATTCGTTTGCTAGGATCCATAATATCACTAACGATTACCTTTTGATTTTCGGCAGTAATTTTTTCCCAGATTGAGGGTTTTATAAACCAGTGGTCTGATCCATACATCATCCAAGATTCAATCATATTGATTATTCCAAAATCCTGCCGCAGAAAACGTTCTACGTACCCTTTTATATATTCTTCGTTTTCTACCGATGAAAAGATAATGACAGTAGTTTCGTTTTCACTAGGGAGCACGATAGTTATCAATTCTATGGTCTTTGGCTCACTATTGATGTCCATTGCAGCAACAAAGTTTCCTCTTCCAGCTAATGCAACGGGTACCTGCCCTTTTACTGTTATATTCATCCCACAAAAGAACTGTTTCTTTGATTTCAACTCAAGCTCATCATGAATTCTCTTAAAATAAATTCCTCTAAATTTTCGAATATCCCGTTTTAAATTTTTGATTTCAGTATCAAAAGAGTTCAATAGAGCATCACTCCCTTCATACTCGAAGTTTGATATTTTGGAGTTACGCTCAATAAGTTTCATTATTGGCAACTTTTTAATCTCAATAAAGAGTTTTCCATCTCTGAATTTCTTATAAGAATCGCGCAGATGTAGAATAGTATTTAGACGAAACTCTTTAATAACTATCTCGCGGCATATCGTCCTATATATTTGTCTAAATGCGTCTGAGTCACCAGCAATTCTTTTGCTTTGCTCAAAGGCAAAGAATAGTTTTTCATGGTCTTGGCAAAATCCCGGGAATGTGGAAGCATCATTAACCCCAATTTTTTTTATCTCCGTACCATACGTTTTATAATTAAGTGCTGGCGTATAGAGATGCCCTTTCTCTGCAATCACGGAAAGAAAGGCACTCTTCGCTATAGTGTGCGATTTCTTGATGCTTTTTTCTTTGCAATTTCTATAAATACACTCCTTTGATTTTTTCCAATTCGCTAGCTTTCTCGTGAGTGCATCAAAAAATAAACCTGTCTGCTCGTTTTTATCAGCGAAAATTGACGACGGATCTTTTAGAAAACTATCAATTACACCATTGTAGTCTTTGATTGATTGTTTTAAAAACAACTCGAATAGTGCATCCTGACTAATCATATAGGGAAATAAAAATGAGCAATTTGTTGAAGGTATTCATCCAGTCAATTAATATTAACTATACTTTCGATTTCATTTATCCGATCAAGATACTTAATGTTTAAAAGACACTGCTCTTTTGTTCGCTCCTCGCTAACGCAAAGTTGACCTGCCTTTATCAATAGCCTACTCTCCAACTCATTAATTTTGTATTCAAAAGGGATATTAGGATGTTTAGTCGCCAAAAAATTATCAAAATTTTGCATTTGATTGTCTATTTGATAAAGGATATTACTAGCCTTATAAATTATATCCGAGTTTAAGCGAGCGGTTGTTTGGCCATTTGCAGCAATATAGAATTTTCCATCAATAACAAAACTCACATTTGAGCCCTTTGTCCATTGCTTTTTTATATGCTCTGTAGATTCATTAGGTATTCCCCCTATCGGCATGTCTGGCATAGCACCAAAGCCAAGCGGCGTCATAAGTTGAGGGAACTCTGAAATAACTATTTCAATGAACTTTTTGGAATATAAATCAGCATGTGAGCCTAACGATAAAAAATATATAGAATTGCCATGAACTGCATAAAAGAGCAAAATATCGTCTTTTCTCGTTTTTGAAACGTGAAAATGCTTTACTCCCCAGAACTCAGCAGAAAAGTCTACGTTGTATTTGCTGTTGCCTAAAAAATAAGTATTAGTCGATGGCGGCAAGTATGCTTGATTATCTAAATTAATAGCGGGATTTCCAGTCGCTAAGAAAACCTCAAGCGTTTCGACCCGTTTTATGTGTTCAGGCTTTAAATTGCCACAATAAAATTTGGAAGAATAAACGATATTCCGTTTTACAGGTAGAATGTTTAGATGTGCGAATTTCTCACAAACGAAAATTCTGTCATAGAGTGGAGATAGAGAACTTCCAATGGCATTTTTATCTGCTAGATACTGATGCTGATTTTGAGGTAAAATTCGCCTTGCCAATATATCTAATTCGTTAGTGATGAATTGTAATGGCATATAATGTGGATTAGATGCTAAGGTAAGGAATAACAAACAGCCAATAATATGAGCAATGACGAAATTTCAAAAAGCAAGAAGGCAACGCAGTCGGGTTCGCGTATAAAAGAAATAAGGCTTTAGCTTGGAGAAGCAGAAGCCTTATTTACACCTTATGAAAAATATACCCACCGCAAATATAGCAAAATGCCAGGAAATTTTAGCTGCACAAATCCGCTAAGAATGCTTTACCAACTTTAAACTTTGCTGCTTTCCCTGCTTTTACTTTAACGGTAGCACCTGTTTGTGGATTTCTACGTGTGCGTTCAGGAGTGTTGACAACATAAAAAGACCCGAAGTCCTTAATGGTTAAACGCCCCCCTTTATAAACTGTCGTAACAATGGTATTGGTTATACAGTTTACAACTTTGTCAGCATCGTGCTTTTGAATGTTTGCACCTTTTGAGATTGCTTCGATTAATTCACCTTTGTTCACTATGTGATTTTGATTATTAGCAAATGTATAAATTGGATTTGGATAACCCAAAACATGAATAATAATTAAAGTTTGACAGAAACTCTAATTAATAATAGGATGTTAACGGCGTCATCAAGTACAATACATTCGTTAAGCATTTTAGTAATTATTTCTTACATATAACCATGAAATACATTTAAAATAGCCTTAAATTTATTCGAACAATATGCAATGTTATAAACAATAAAATGTGGTTATGTGAGTTGCAATTATGCACAACTCATTGATTAACATTTAACTGTTTTTTGACAAACTTTTTAAAAAATTGAGTTAACTTTAGAATAACAAACAAAAACAGGTGTTTACTAGTAATTACCTCCCTATTTTTAACTTAAAACAGATGGACTATGGAGCTGAAGGATAACAGATAAAATCAGAAGAAAAATGAAACTAACACTTTACGATTAATTAACCCAAAATTGGAATTTTATGAACGCCGATAATGAGATTAGACCGTATTCCTTGAAGGAATTATCACAGCTTTATAACATTAGTATCAAATCGTTTAATACATGGCTAAGTCCTTTCAAAGAAGAAATTGGGAAACGACAAGGCAGGTACTACAATGTATTGCAGATAGAGATAATATTTCATAGATTAGGCCCACCGCATAAAGGATAGGCAATTGTTTGTTCTTTACGAACACAACTTATAGTTACATTTACCGGAAAGTGAATTTTGGCATGAAAATAGCTATGTATAAAGTATGCAGAAACGGATGAAAAACTAATTAAGCTCCAGCCTCAAAACAAGAGTGGTGGCTAGAGCTTAATTTGACAAATTAATCTTTATATTTGCTTTACGCTTCTTTGAAATACTGCCGTGTAAAAAAGGATAACAAACGAACTGTTTGTCCCACCTAAATAAAACGAGAAACAATTTAGACCTGTTTATGTAAAACATGTTACTCTTTTGTTACTTTCGCTTCTTCATTATCTACATAAATTATTGATAATCAATACACTTCGGCAATTTTTTGACTTCTTTTTAGAAAGTTGTCAAAG
>CANFKC010000085.1 GCA_947447265.1 Chitinophagaceae bacterium | reverse complement strand
GCCATAGGTGCTTATTTTGAAAAAATCAACGGAAAACTTGTCCTCAAAATTGCATTAAGCAAAAAAAGACGAGCCTGGTTCTCCGGCTTATGGAATTACTCAAAAGAATTTGAGTATCCTTTTATTTTGTCTAATGCGTAATCTGGGATTATCTTATCTTTTGCTTGCCTTCATAGCTAATCGGTATCTTAATATACATACCATGCTTACCAGCCCGGATAATACCAGAGAGCTTTAATGTTATCTCTTTGCTGATGAGCAATTGAACTGCATTCGGTATTACCTGCATCAAATCAACACGCAATAGAATTGGCAACGAAAATGTGTCATTTGCCGGCACCCTGAATTTATCACGGATCAATGCCTTGCCAACATGATGTTCATTTATAAAAACATCAACGTCCGTATTTTTCAAATTTAGACTGTATTTATTCGGGTTGTACATGCACAGGTCCATGGTAAGCACTGTATTCTTCAACCCTACCTGCTCGGCACCGAAATGGTTTAGGCTCCGATAAACAAGACTTTTAGGTGGTGTGCAGGAGAGTACACATAATAATATGAGGAATAAAAGGAAATAACGCATCGGTTTATTTTACCCGAAAGTAAGTGAAAAAGTTGTCCTACAATTCAATTCGGCTAGCATTAACTCATCAGCTCATTCTCCTTAGTCTCAACATCTGCGCGGTACACTGCAACTTTTCTAGTATTTGTTTCAATGTAAAATCTAAAATAGTGTTCTTCCTCTATTGAATTTTGATGTACGCCACACGCCCACCAGATATCGTCAGGATAACGATGAAATTCGTAATACTGCGAAGACTCAGTTTCGTAATTATAGTCATCGAACGGCTCTTGGAGAAAATATACTATTATACCACAGCCAACCATCGCCACAAAGCGTTCGCAATAAGAAATAACAGCCGCTTCCGGATCGCCATAAAAATCGCCAATAAGTACCGGTGCCCTATCTGCATTCTTAAAATGCAGATATACCGTTTCGTATTCATTTGTAATCCAGTAATTTTTACTTTCGGCCAATATACCTTTGGGTCTAGACATCATATGCAATGCGTCCTATTAAAAATAAATATAGCAATTATTTGCTTAATGACTTATCAACACCTGTCTGGTGATTCTTTTTCCATTGTCGCTGGTTACATTTAGTAAGTAGACCCCATTAACCAGATTGTCGACATTCACGTTTATTTCGGTTCCTGCCCAATCTGAACTAAAAACCATTTGTCCCAGCACGTCGTAAAGGGTCACTTGGGAATGTTGATGGTAATTGGCGCTAAGCGTCAACAATGAGCTTGCCGGGTTCGGATAAATATTAATTTGAGCTTCAGGCCACGTTACTTTCTCTACAACCGTGATAGGAACAACGGTTCCAAAACATGTTGTTCCACTCTTATGTGCGAAAAACTGGTATCCCGAGGTGATAATCTGGAAAACGGGCGAAAAATCAAAAGTACTATCGATTCCAAACCCTATTTTGTAACGCACCAGGTGATTCGAAAACTGAATTTGGAAGCCGTCTGAGCCAAGACCAATCAATGTATTCGAGTTATAGTCTATATTCTCTTTGTTAACGGAGTAAGAAAAAGGAGAATAACAGCCAGACGTAACAAAAGGATTTTGAAAAAAGTGATAGAAGTGTGGTGATCGCCACTCTTCTGGCATGAGTGTCTCAAGAACCAGGTAGTTACTATCTGCCACTATATTGTATGGAACATGAGCATAGGTTATTGAAAAACTACCTGCGGTTACTGCAAAAGTATTTGTATGGTGCTCAAGGTAGTAAATCGTATCAGATCCGGCAGGTGTAATACTAACTATAGTGTCAATTGATGCTACTTGCGAAAAATCACCTGTAATGACATTATTTGTTTCTATTTGGCTTTCAAAAACATCTCCAACCTGGTAATGGTGTATCTCGTTCATTCTCGGATTGTAAAATCGCACCTGGTGGAATACGGAATTATTGATATTCGGCAAATTGTCAAAATGAACTCCAAGATCGCCATCACCAAGATTGTCCAACAATAAATCAAGGTAGTAATCTGCATGCCTGATATCATTAAAACTATCGGGATAATGGTACGGAAAAGTATAAAGATCAAATATATCGGCAAATCCATGGGATTTGCTTAGGATAATTTCAAAATTATGCACCGGATCTGACGTATTTACACTTCCTGCCCTCTTTGCTGTAATTCTTATTTTTTTCACTGAGTCAAGCCCACCTAATATGGTCATCGTATCTTTCGAAGTAACCGTAGCTAGATAAGAAATATCGGTAGTATCATCAAAAAACATCCAGGTATCGCCAACGTTGGCCTTGGTCATTATCTGAACGGTGTCGCCCCATAAATTATCAAATAAGAATGTCCCGTCTGGTTTACTTACTACCTTTTTCCCCAACCAACTGGCACCAGTGCTATCAAAATTACCAATATCTGAAAAATATCGCTGGTTTCTTGCCGAATGGTAAGGGTAATAAATAGTATCTGCGCCAATCACTGATATACTGTCAATTCTCATGCCGCGGAGATAGCCTTCGTTTGTTGTGTAGAAAAGTTTACTCCCGGGCACAAAACAGTTGTACACTTGCGCAGAACAAAATTGGGACAATAAAGAAAATAGAACTAACAGTAAATGATATTTTCTCATAAGCTATAATTAGAGTGTGGTGTACCTTAACTGACGTACAATTCAGGAAAAATGTTAGTACTAATATAGAAAATTGTAGAAATAAAGCCGATACTCATACAGGGGCACACTTTAATCCCGGAAATGGACGATACTTGTCACTACCTACCCTCCTTGCGCTCTTCCACAAGGCCAGCATCGGTTATCTGCAGGGTATAGGCAATTCCATTTCGGTACCCCTTTAGCCCTCTTGGGGTGCGCGTTTCATAGGGACTAGATTTAAAGTCAATACTATCGTAGGCTGCAAAAAGTGGCACTCCCTTCCGGTCGAGCAGCAGATACTTGCCTTCGTTTTTTGCAACAGCATAATTGATGGTGAGGGTTTGAGGGTTAATGATGGTGTCAAAAACGGGAGGCAAACAGCCGTTGTATCTGAAAGGCCACACACCCAATTTATTACCCTTGTGAATCCACAGATGTCCAAAGTGTTTATCGGCTACTATCGAATCGGCATCCGGCGGATATAACCACCTGCCATTCTCAAATATGCCCCATCCGGTGCGCTTCTTGACCAGCAGATAATCCTCGTCTGAAAACACCTCATGCGATATTATGGAGTCAACTCCCTTTTCGAACAGTGGAGGGGAATTCGCGAATATAATTGCATGCTTTATACCTGGCGCTGAGCAATAAACATTGCCGCCATTAAAGAACTTCCGATCCCGGGCATCGCTAAACAGCTTTGCACTTTTTGCCGAATCTGCAGAGATCTCATTTGCTACAAAACCATCGCCTTCAAACGTAAATAAGAAACTCTTACCCGTTTTATTCAATGCAACTATGGAGTATTTGCCAATTACCACTAAATCCGGCATCTTTATATAAGGAAGTATAAAATGACCGGTAGTATCTATAAGCGCAAACCGGGTAGCATCAGTATCCGTTACCAGCATCCTTCTGATGTTGTTTCCCCATATTGGAAATGGGCGCAGCCTTCTGTTCATTTGGGCCAGCATTTTGCCACTACGGTTATATACGCCCATGGGTATGCCCTCCTTATTCCTGTCGATAACTACAAAATCGCCGCCATCCTCAAAAATTGCGTCACTTACTCGCTTTGCCAGCAAGTCCGGAGGTATACTACCATCTTTACCAGCCACCGAATATAGCACCAGCCCACCGATATTGTTTATCCGCCATGTCGAATCACCCTTCCCCAATAAGTAATATAGTGAATATGGCGGTTTATAAATCGTATCATACACGAATGGAAGTTGCTGTTCACCTGCGGCATTCAACGCACCAAACTTGCCTGCTTCATTACGCAGCACAGCTACGCACCCTTCAAGTAAGGCTACATTACGCCCATAAAAGCCCTTACCGCCGAATAGCAGATTTCCAGCCAGATTCATAAAATAGAGGCTATCCCCCTTTTTCAAAGTTACTATGCCCAGTGCCCTTTCTTCCACAATGTGGTATTCATGCGGTTGCAATAGCTTAAGCTGCACATCGTAAATGCCGGTATTACCAAGGCTATCGGTGATGGCAAGCAATGCCGGCTCTTTTGACATCCGGTTATTCCGTTCCATCGGGTAAAGAAATGATACCAATACTCGGGCGTTGAGCATTATTCCCTTGTTATTGATAAGTAGAGATTGATTATCCCCACTAAGACAAGTAATACTTCCAGCCACTACTATCGGCTGGTACATGGGCACTTCGCATATCTTCTTTCCCTTTTTATCAAACAGATATTCCCTTTCGCCGGCTCCCACTACTTCCCTCGCGAGGAAAAAGTCATGGCCTGGCACCTTCCTGATAGTCGTGTATCGTCTGGGTAGAATGATATTCAGGTTCTTATCCATCACACCCATCCTATCGAAATCGATGCTATACACCACTCTGCTGCGCCTACCACCGGAAGCATACTGGTCGTTCTCATCGGCTCTTTTCAAAAAGAAAAAACCACCTTCTCCCACCCGCTCAATGGTTGTGCTGGCAGGTAGCTCTACTATGCGATTGCTAAATACACTTTGATTGCTGTGACCTGACAAATTGCCCCGGTAAACACCATCGCCCATGTATTCGAAAGGAATAAATGGTGTGAATTTCTTTTCAGTAATATCATACGATTTCAGTCCATCAACCTCCTTCACCTGCTGGAAAACGATGAATCTATCGCCAATAAAGCTGGCGTGTGTGTAGCTACCCTTCGCGAAGACCACATGGTGTTTCCTATCAATAATATCACCATCCAGATCCGTCTGAACTAAGCCGCTTTTTTCGGGATAAAAACTGCAGTTATTGCAATTGGCCGAAAACATAATATGCCCCTGTCTGTCAATCAAACGCCTTCCATTCACAATCGCATCGGGATAACCCTTATCCTGAAAATCCCAAAATTCTTAGCCGGTCAATGTCTTCCCCCTTTCATCCTTCAACGCCCATTGCCCGAAAAGCTTCACTGCAATAAAACAGTTCTCAGACAATTTCCCATCATCGGCAAGGCATCCAAACAACAACTTCCCATGTGTATTCAGCGCAAATACAGAGTCCCCTCGCTTGGTGAGGATATATTTCGAGCAAGTAGAAATTATCCGCCCGGCACCAAAATCTATTCTATTGCCGTTGGTATCGAGCGCCACTTCCCTGTTTTCCGCTTCATTCCATATTGTAAATAATCCCTTCTTAAAATGAACGGTATCTATACCAGGCACCAGCAATTTACCGGAACGGTGATAGACGTAGACAGAATTGTGCTGTCTTGTTTTATATATACCCCTCCGCTCATTTATTTCAAATGGTTCACCGTAAATCCTCGCTAACCGGTTACCCTTGCCATCAATTAAATAGGAGTTGTCTGCAATGAAATCATCGCCAAGGCCGTGGGTAATTGTTTTATACCGGAATGGAAACGCAGCCTTGCCGTCACTATCAAAAAGCGTAGTAAATAACCCCTGGCTAACAATATAATAATCGCCTGTCGGCTCTACTTTGTAATAATACCGGCGCAAGCTATCCAACACTTTGTCAGACGCAAACGCATCCAGCCCAAAGGCCAGCAACATCAAGCAGATTATTGAAACAGACTTCTTAAACATAATTTTACCAGTGCGTGAACTAATAAAGACGAATCAATGGCCCCGCATCTTTAGCTGCAAACACACTTTAACAAATATATTCACAAATCGGCTAAAGCAGACTTTAAAAAAATACGTCTACTTTTAGGAGACATTTTAAACCAATTCTTTTGCTGCGCCGGATATACATACTGCTCGTTATGCTTGTTGCGCTACATGCGCATGGCCAGCCACCCGCGCTCATTCCGTACCTTGACAGCGACAAGTGGGGCTATGCGGATACCAACGGCAATGTGGTCATAAACCCACAATGGAATGCAGCGCAATTTTTTAAAGGTGACAAAGCGACGGTATTCCTACGAACAGAAAAGGAGGGACGTAATGAGTTCACGAATTGCCTGATTGACCGGCGGGGCAACTACATCATTCCCCCATCAAGAAACTGGCAGATTGCTTACAATAGTACTGGAGGGTGGAGCGACCAACTCAATACCACGGACGAAAACGGCAAGTGGGGATTGATTGATTCGAACAATAATTTGCTGTTACCTTATGAATGGGACGAGCAAAGCATGCAGACAGAGGCACTTTCAGATAGTTTTAAAGTAGTTAAAAAGAATGGATTCTGGGGCCTTATCGATCGCTCAGGGAAATTGATTTTGCCCTACAACTATGCTGCAATCAGGATAACTGCAGATCTTTACTATCACGCACATGCATTTATAGTCGCAGATCCGGACAATACAAGCGGGAAAAACAAATGGGGTGTCGTTGACCGAAATGGTAAGCTGATCATACCCATGCAGTACTCGCAGGTTGACTTCTTCACCTTGAAAAACTTTACAGGGTTCACCCTGACCAAGCAAGCCCAGAATGAAGATGGGATGGGATTCGGCGAGCAAAGAACATTCAACATCTGGATAGACTACCCCTCTATGACAAACAGGGCAAGGCCCGCACCAATACCTCTGGGAACGAAAGATACGACCATTGGGAACTACCTTGTAAAACAACAAGATAGAGCAACAAGCATCTTTGATAAAAATGGAAAACAAGTACTTACCGCCTATGATGGCATTCGCTTCCTCGGCGACACACTACAGCGTGTCACCCTCGAATATCATGGAGATTCAGAAGTAACTACCACTGCACTCTTGAGCATGAACAACCTACAACCCATAGGAGCACCCCAGGTGAAAATTCTTTACCATGAACCGCCCAGAGATTTCGAAGAAACAGGTTTTAGAGGCTGTGGCCAGAGTCATCTTTATCAGGATTTCGATTACGACCCAGTCCCCCCTGCGTCAATTGTAATAGATGGTCAGGCTAAACGGATATTTTTCAAAGATGCGTTCCGCTATCAAGTTCAGGGGTACCTGGTTGGCAGGCATCCCGACTGGCGAACGGAAGGTATAACTGAACCGAAAATTTATGCAGTATCAGGTATGTTGCGCGAAAAAGGTAGAGATGATGCATCCTATTTCGCTGCGATTGACGACAGTTTGCATTATGTTATTGCCCCATCACAATATGGAGCCCTCAATAGTTACAATGCTGAAGACAGACTGGCAACCACCACCCAAAACGTAATTATTGATGCAAAAGGGAATCTGGTAAAACACTTTGGCGATACTACCGTACGCGGCGCAATGATGTGGAAAGGTAAACTCTATGCACAAACCGCTAAAAGGGGAATAGCGAACAGGGTAACAGATATTGCAGGCCACGCCTACGGCTTATGGCAGCGCATGACGGCTACAGGTGCAATGGTGCCACAGTATTTGCTCGCAAAAGGTGAAAAGGCAGTATGGGCAATGGACGATTCAGGAAAGCTTCACGCCCTGGACCCGGAAGGAAAGCTGCTACTGCCAGCGCTTTCAGGTAAATACACTTCGTTGATAGCACTGGGCGAAACACCACTTGTGCTTGGGATTGGCAGCAAAAACCAGGCAACTCTCACCGACAAAAATAATAACGACATACTGAACGGATTATTGGTGCGCAAAATTACGCCAGCTTATCCGCCCGGCATCACGAGCAGGTCTGTTTACGCGCCAGGAGCTTCACGGCTTTTTGATGTCACTGCTTACACTGAGCAAGGAAATATACAACGGCAGTTTTTTGTTGACAGCCGCGGTAATGTCTATGCGAAAAAGCCATTGATACAAAGGTAGTTAACTCTCCTGGGTGCGGCGAAGCTTATGAACGACTTTAAGCTAAACAATACCGCAGGCGGCACTATAAATACCGGTGCCAGATTAACCGTAAATAATGTGCTTCAGATAACTTCAGGCACATTGGTCACTAACGGCAGCAACAGCTTGCATCGCGACCTCTGATGCATACGGCTCTATCATTTATAAGCGAGATATGGGAATGCAGCAAAGTGGAACCGTTGCAGTTCCATTGGCAAGGCTGGCACCGGGCATGTACATGGTTGAAGTAAAATCTGGCAACCAGAAAACAGTCCAGAAACTGGTTAAGGAATAGCAGAAGTACAGAAGTACCAATAATACAAAAGCCGCTCCAGTAGCGGCTTTTGTTATTTTCATGTTTATCTTTGCCCCCACCATTCACCATTCACCATTCACCATTCACCATTCACCATTCACCATTCACCATTCACCATTCACCATTCACCATTCACCATTCACCAT
>CANFKC010000084.1 GCA_947447265.1 Chitinophagaceae bacterium | reverse complement strand
TACCATAGCGTTAGCCCTCATAAGTTACCCAACTATGTAGCTGAATTTGTGTACAAATACAATAACCGTAAAGACAATGAAGCTATGTTCCACGAATTACTATCACAACTCTTTCAACCAATTACTTTATAGTTCCGTATCTTTTTCAATGTCTCGTTTTTAAAGAATGAGCAGTATTTGTCAAAAGTAATAAGTTAAACGGAGTAAATGAAGTGTGGGAGCGACAGGTGGCAGAGGCACAGGTTTTA
Source organism: Chitinophagaceae bacterium (assembly GCA_947447265.1). Lineage (GTDB taxonomy): Bacteria > Bacteroidota > Bacteroidia > Chitinophagales > Chitinophagaceae > Flavipsychrobacter. The sequence continues at coordinate 8,534 of CANFKC010000084.1, read as the reverse complement.
TGGCTCCGACCACCGCTCAGGTATGCGATGCAATTATTTGACTTATGTCAAAAGCTGCTGCCTTAAACACTGATACATTTGTTGCGTATTCAGAAATATACCGGCTGCATGCTTTAAATACCAATATATGCCAAACAATAAAAAACTAAGTAAAATAGCTCCCTCTTTTGCAGACAAGCTGAGTTTCCTGAAGCTGGGCTTTCGCGATATCCGCTTATTTGTGGCCGCTCAAAAGTATGATAGCTTTATAGCGCATTTCCGCAAGCTCACGCCAAAATACCTGGAATGGGCAAGCCACATGCGCGCAAGGCGCCTTTTCTATTTTGCAGTTAAAAATGTACCGGCCTACCAAACGTTTTTGAGTGATAAACAAATTGAAAGCTGGGCCGATGTACCCTTTACTGATAAAGAAAACTACATTAAAAAGTTTACCGCCGCGACCCGTTGTGCAGGAGGTAAAATACCTGCTACAGGTATTGCGGTAGATGAATCGTCAGGCAGTACAGGAACGCCTTATAATTGGGTGCGCACTACGCGGGAAAGAAAAGAGTCTCACGCCTTTATCAGCTACTTCTCTACGTTTAGCTTTGGCAAGCAACCCCCTTTCACTATTAATGCATTTTCTATGGGTGCATGGGCTACAGGTATCAACATGGGTATTGCCCTGCAACGTAATGGCATAGTAAAATGCACAGGGCCGGATATTGATAAGATACTCAACACCCTGGAGTTCTTCGGCACTGATTATGATTATATGATAGCCGGATATCCTCCGTTTTTAAAGCAACTATACGACCACGCTAAAGCCCATAATTTCCCGTGGGAAAAATATAAATTTTCTGCCTTGGTTGGTGGTGAGGGCATGTCAGAAGGTTTGCGCGATTATCTGTTGCCGGGTTTTGAAAAGGTATACAGCGGCTATGGCGCAACCGACCTGGAAATTGGCATAGCTGGCGAAACGCCGCTTACTATAGCACTACGAAGGCTGGCAAGAGAAAAGCCGGAAGTACGCGCTGCAATTTTTGGTGAGGATTCGCGGCTGCCAATGGTATTTCAGTACAACCCGTTAATGCACTACATTGAAGTAAATGATAACCGGGAACTGATCTTCACCATAACACGTAAATCTGTTCTTTCACCAAGAATAAGGTATAACATACATGATGAAGGCGGCATTTGCAGGTACGACCAGATGGCGGAAAAACTAAAGGCCTTAGGTTATGATATTGATGAGCTGGGTAAGGGAGGTGCAGAAAAAAATATAGCACTGCCTTTAATGTGGGTATATGGCAGGCGCGACTTTACCATAAGCATTATGGGTGCCAACATCTATCCGGAAGATATTGAGCAATGCCTTTATGCTGATAGAGAACTGGCAGGTATAACCCGTTCATTTTGCCAGGCAGTTGCTGAAGGCGAAAATGCCGCCGTGCGTCCCGCATTTTACTTTGAAATTACGGTGCCGCCAACGGAAGATCTGAAACAAAGGTTCGCAGACTCTATACTGGAAAAGCTAATTAAATTGAATGCAGACTTCCGCGCGGCATGGCACGAATATGCTGATACGTTAAAACCAGAGATACATTTGTTTGCAGAAGGTGACGGACCTTTTAAAGTGGTGCCCGGCAAAATAAAACAAACAAGAATATTGAAATAACGGGACTACAAAAGGCAGGACTCTAATGTCCGCTATCGCCGCAACTGTCATTAGTTTTTAAAACAAGTATCGGCACAAAAATATGGCTTACAATGCGCTCCACCACAAATTACGCTGGGCCATTTTGCCGAAATTTTTCAGGCTCGATTCCAGTAACTCCTGCATTTCTTTGCTGGTTACTTTCTTGCCTTTGTCGGATATGGTGAAATCGGTAGCTACGGGTGCTATCAATTCAAATTTGGTCGCTGTCCATGTGGTATGCAGGCGGGGTATAGCCAATTCCAGTATCATGCCTGGCAGGCCGCCAAACATTTCTGGTCCGCCGCTGGCTATAATGTCTTCGGTATAAAAGGCTACTACATAAACGGAGTCACAAATAATACCGACAGCCTTGTGGCATTTAAAATTAGCTATCGTACGAATCTCATCTTTAATACGCCAATCCAGCACACGCATGCTATCTTCTACATGGAACGACTGGTCGAATACCTTTTTGTTGGAGATCGCTTTCTGTGTTTTAAAATTGGTATATACTACATTGGCAGTAGCAGGGCCGCCGCCAAACATCTTCATCACATTATTAACTTCGGCTTCCTTGCCTGGTTTGTATATGCTTTGGGTGGTATCAAAGATCATATCAAAATACGAAACGCTGAACTTCGGTATTTTCGATTTCATCTGCTCCATGAACGGATTGAGACCAGCCTCTTCCATTTCTTTTAATTGGGCATAAAAATTCACCTTCCTTTCAAATTCTATTTTGCCTGCAATGGTATATTGCGCGTCAGCCGTTATACTGAAGGCAAGCAGGGTGAGTATTGCAATAATATATCGTGTCATTAATTTTTTGTTTTGGTTACTGAAGTAAAGGCGCTTGTATAAATACTATCTTCTCATCATCATCATTGGCCCTGACGGAGGTGGCGCGCCACCCGGCATGCTTGAAAAATTCCAAATGAAGCTCATCATGCCATAGCGGCGAATACTATTATAAGCGTCTTCAGTAATAATGCCGGCTTGCGCTGTGCGGCTATAGCCAATGTTCTGGTTCAGTATATCGAAGACTGACGCTCTGAGTTCCAGGTTGCTTTTCTTCAGGAACTTCCTGCTTAAATAGGCATTCCAAAGCATTACATTATTGTTGGTACTGAAAAGTTCAGTTTTCTGCCTCAGTGACCAGTTAAAGCTGGTATTGAATTCCAGTTTTCCCGGCAGTTGCAGGGTGCCGCTCAGTTCGTTATTACTCATCCAGTAACTGCTGTTTTGCGATACTGACGATTTATTGTCGTTGTAAGTAATTGAAGGGTTAAATTCCAGGCTGTATTTTTTGTCTTTATAGTAGCGCACGGAAGGCGTTAGTGTATAGCTGTTGTTATTGGTCGTATTCTTTTTGCCGTTGATAATACTGTTTACATGGTTAATACCTGTGTTTAGGTGAGCACCTATCTGCATGTCGGTTTTCTTCAGCTTAAAGCCATAACCCAGGAAGGCAAAACCATTATAATTGCCATCAACATTTATGTATCTGGTCTGGCGTAAACCATCGGTATTGCTGGTGCTGGTGCTTATGGCATCGTTGATTACATTAAAATTACCACTGAGAAATAAGTACCTGCCCGATAGTATTTTGAAGTTGTTATACCTCATTGTAAATGCATGGGTAAACTGTTGCTTCAGGTCAGGATTGCCGACAACAATATTTAAGGGGTCGGTATTCTGTTTCAGTGGCGCTATTTCCGTTATGGTTGGCTGCCTCGTGCTACCCTGGTAGTTAAACCTGAAGCTGTTGGTGCGCCCGGTCTGATAAACAAATGTTGCTCTCGGGAAGAAGTTGAGGTAATCGTATTTTCGGGTAGAATCGCCAAACAAAGAATTAACCTGGTTATAGCGTGCATCTGATACATCGCTGCCCACGGAGAAATTGTATTTTTCATAAACGAACCGCGCAGCTATGCCCCCGGTATTGGTGAGTATGTTGTATTTATAGTCGCTGCTGTAGTAGGTATTAAGCTGGTCCATTTTGCCCGTTAAAGGGTCTGCATCGTAAGAGAAATTTTGTGCAATACTGTTGTTCACGGTAAGCCCATAGTTAAGTTCCAGGAAGGTTTTCTTTGCCAGTGGCTCGGTATAGGTTGCGCGGGCTGAAAATGCCAATGTATTGGTAGCGCTGGTCTTTTTCTGGTTAACATTATTAGTAAAGGCAATAGTATCAGCGCGGTACAGATTGGTTTGCGAAACCAGCTGCCCGTCGCTCTTTGTTTCCTTATAGTTCTCTTTTACATCCAGCGAAAAAGACCTTCCCTTTGTCCTGAATTTTTTTCGGAGCAAAACATCAGTATTTACAAATGTGGAAGTGCTGCTGCTGCTGCTTTGCTTATTGTTGGTGTTAGAGAGGATAGAATCCTGCAGCAGCGTAGCGCTGTTATACATGGTTGCGATATCAGTCTCCTTTTCACCCGCAGCGGCTGTTATCTTTAGTGTGGTGAACGAATCTATTTTCCACTCGTATAAGCCGTCCAGGCCATGCCTGTCGCCCTTGCTGAACTGATTCCTTTTTTCGCGGGTAACACTAACGGAATCGTTGGTCAGCGGGTTTTGCGTAGTGGTAAGTCCGTTTACTTCTACGTTTTGCATGCCGTAGCGGTAATTACCTGCAATGTGTTGTTTGTCTTCGTTCCATTTGTTGGCAAAGTGTAGTCCACCGGTCCATACTTTCGGTAAACCTTCACCATTGTATTTACCATCCCAACCCGCAATATCATCGCCTGAGCCAACTGATGTTATGTTGATCTGTCCCTCATCATTGATTTCGGTAATACCGCCACCGCTGCTAAAACTGTTATTATCCTGCCAGCCCAAGCCCACCTTATCGGTATTAGACATTATGCCGAATGCCGCCAGCTGCCTTTTTGCTTTAAATGCATTAAGCATACCCTGGTTCTGAAAATAACCATCAGTTCCGCCACCGGCTTCAACCTTGCCAAATACGCCTTTCTTTTTATCTTCTTTCAATGACAGGTTGATGGTTTTTGTTTTCTGGCCATCGTCAATACCGGTAAATTCAGCCTGGTCGCTTTTTTTATCAAATACCTGCACTTTTTCTACAGTAGCGGCCTGTAAACCCTGCGTAACTACTTTGGGGTCGTCGCTGAAAAACTCTTCACCGTCTACCAATACCTTTTGCACGGTTTCACCCTGTGCGGTTATAGAACCATTTTTATCTACCGTTATACCGGGCAACCTTTTCAGCAGGTCTTCAACCGTAGCATTATCTTTTACCTTAAAGCTGTCGGCCATGTATTCGGTAGTATCGCCCTTTATCTTAATTGCGGCTATGTTCTTTTTCAGCACAAACTCCTTGAGTAGGTGTTCGCTCGACTCCATCTGAACCGTGCCATAGTTGGTAACAAAGTCATGCACATCTATCACATCCTGAAAATCAGCAAAACGCGGAAAAGTAACGTGTATTATATACCTGCCCGGCCTCGGCACTTTCAAATCAAAGCTGCCATCGTTGTGAGAACGGGTGTGAGATTGTATTACGCTGTCCGTAGTGCGGATCAGCACAACTGAGGCCGATGGCAAAAACTGGTAATTGAGCGTATCGTGTACACGGCCCTTAATTACGTAAGATTGTGCCAGGCCCGCATGAAAGAAACCAGCAATAAGAATAAAAGAGAGTAGAATGGTTCTCATATTATTACAAATGTATTGCAAGCAATATTAAATAAAAGGTTAGTTGGTGTATTATTTGTTAAACTTGGCGAATGCAATAAGGAATGGGGTAAAAATAACCCCAAACGGGGGATGACATTTACCTAACAGCGCACCAATAGTATCTCGCCCTTACTGGACTTGTGCAGCAATAAAATTTGCAGTACAGGGCTGCACTCCGCGCTGACATATTACGGTCCTTCAGACCCTCAAAATCTTCAATGCAATGATATTGCCAAAATGGAAGATGACCGCTATAAACCCCATTTCGCTTTGCAAGACTGATTTGTGCTTATATTTATGGATAGGATTGAGTTTGTAATCGCCGGGCATTCCCAGCAGGAAACATCCTCCATTGTAAAATTATAAAACTGCGCGTATGTCATTTCAAGCGTATCTTGATAACATAGAGAAGAAGACAGGAAAGACTCCTGACGATTTTAAAAAACTAGCCGAAGCAAAAGGCTTTTTGGCGAATGGAGTACTGGTACCTAAAGTAAAAGCTACTGAAATTGTTGACTGGTTAAAGACTGATTTTGAGCTCGGGCATGGCCATGCAATGGCGATATTTGCGGCCTTTAAAGGGAAGACGGAGTAAGGCTATTTGCACTCTATTTGCCCTGCCAGGTTATCTGCGTGGACTGTTACTATTTTACGTACCGGCTCACAGGCTGGTACCCACGAAGGCAACGGAATGAACACTTTAGGCCGAAAACATATTACTAGCTTACGCTTACCTTAAAAGAAGTGGCCTTGATCGGCTGGCGTACCAACCTATCAAGGCCACTTCACATGCCGCCTCCAGATATGGAAGCTATTTTTTGTCTTCTGAGGTCTTATCGTCTTCTGCAGCTTTGGTATCTTCTGCAGTCCTGCTTTTTTTATGTTTTGAGAGCCCGAATGACAGCTGCTTGCCAGAAGCAATAGTAACCCCCAGGCCCGCGGATATGTAAGTACCATTCCCTATGAAGTCTTTGCCCATAATTGGCCCTGGCTTTTTACCAAATTCAGTATAGAACATAAAGCCGAAAGACTTAGTACTATGCATAGCATATCCAACTTTATAGCCCAGGTGCCTCACTGCCCCTGCCTGCGGCACTATTTTCCACTCTTTACCACTGATATCTACCGTATTGCCTATTGATATTACGGGGGCAAACATCAGGTCCAGATAAACGTCAACCACCTTTGCGTTTGCACGCCTGCCATAGCTTTCAGCCCGTATTACGGTATTTTTTACGTTGCGCAGGTGCAATCCACCATATATGCTGGTGGTATAGCTCATGGCATAAGGGGTATAAGCATCTCCCGCAGGTTGCACATTTGTGCTGCCTGAACCCACATTTTCAATTGGCACATCAATAGTGCCATCCATACTTTTATACCTGTAAAGCGGGTGTGAATCTTCGTCAAACTGCAGTGCTTTCTGGCCAAAATAAATACCCCGCCTATGCCTGTCATACGCTTCACTTCACTTGGTACCATTACGTACTTGGTGTAGGTGTATCCACCGCCGGAAGAAGAGTGTAAAACGACTCTTACCGGTCTCTTTTTCGTTTTGCTACGCAGGAAAAGTACCGCCCCTGCATCAATTACTGTTTGCTTGCGCAAACCACCCTTTGGCATGGGGTACGTATTGTAAATATGCCTTGTCGCAAGATCCTCCCAGGAATGCTTGTAACTTATAAAAGGCATCAATCTCCGCGCTATCACTGTTTCCAATTTTACACTGTAGCCTGCCGCCGCCGCCAGGTAGGTATCGCAATTTATAAGATCGAGACTTAAAGCCGTTGGCTTATAAGCATCAGGATTACTCTCCAGCAATCTGTAGGATACTGATTGCGCTGTTGCCAGCGAACAGGACGCTACAATTGCTGCTGCCACAACACTCAAACGCTTCAACATAAACATCTGTTTTAGGTGAATAAATTTTTTATTACTTACTTGCTTTTATATTCGATCCCATTTTGTTGGCAATAGATACCACCATATTGTTATAGGCTTTGCGGTTGTTAGCGTCAAGCTCTTTCTTTGCTTCATCGCCTTTAGCTTTCTGGTCCATGCGCAGACCTTTCTTAAATGCCATTCTGTAACCACTGTAATAGAGCCCTTTTGAATAGAACATATTATCCTTCTTGCCTTCAGTAAGCGGCTGCGGATTAGGTCCGAACATGTACATGCTAACGGCTGCCATATAGTGGCGGGTGCGTATCAGGTTTTTATCGCACAACTGTGTGTTCACTATTACCACAACTGCATCAACATCCAGCTTTTTGCAGAGGTCGTAACCAATGCTCTCAATCATTCTATCATCATACTGCCCTACTCCACCCGTTGGTTTTACTGACTTTTTCTTTTCATTGGCCAGCTCGTGATTTTTATTCAGATCGGTGAGTATAAAGCCATCTGCCGGTGCTTTACATTCAATTGTAGTACCTGCATTACCCATCTTCTTGAAGAATTTTGCAAGTTTGCCACCCAGCTTATTCAGGGTACTATGTGCCGCAACAAATGAATTGTAATAGCTGCGCTTATCTTCACTGGTAAGGTATTCTGAAGGCACCATTAAGGTCATTCCGTTATCGGCGAATGATTTCTTCAGTTCTGTAATACTTCCCTGGTAGAAAAAGTCAGCATACGATTTTGCTGCATCTTCACCGGTATTAGTAGTGGTAAAGGTTATGCCGGTCGATGCTGTGCCACGCTTTTTGGTTAGTCCCGGATCGTCGGTATAGAACGAAACGAGTGCAACGCGCTTTGGCAATGTTGCCATCTTATCAAAATCCACTGTGAAGCCCTTACCATTCTTATTAATGGTTGCGCGATTTACATCATAACGGGCCTTTTTCGCAAGGTTGGTTTTAGTTGCGTATTTCGACATTTTTGGGCCACCGCAGGCAGCAAGCATTACCGCAAGGGCAAGAGACAACGACACATACTTCTTTACTTTCAACATTTTCATAGATTTTTACACTGCTGTAGCTATGCTACCGGGGGCATCGTCGCTACTAATAATAATAAACCGCTATCAATTTTATTAAAAAGCATATCCTTTAGACAGTTGCTTGATATCTGAAGCGCTAATGTGATATTGAGCGAGTGCATTGTTCAGAGTATTTTCGACGTCATCAAGGCTGTTGAATATTTTGTTGTGAAAGTGTTT
>CANFKC010000083.1 GCA_947447265.1 Chitinophagaceae bacterium | reverse complement strand
CTCCGGCTTGCCGGTTGTTGAGGCAAGCCTTTCTTTTAATTGAACATCTGTAAGATGATTTACCAACTGTAAGGTTCGCATAGCTCCCTATTTGAACCAAAGATAGTAAATTATTATTTTAATAATTTTGATGGCGGTTTATTATAACATAAATGGCAACCTTAGTTTCGAAATTAAAGAGTTTGAACAGACGTATAAATACCCTGTGCAGGATTCGGGTTATTATGAAAACGAGATAGTAAAAACAACACTCAAAGGAGGCCGCGATTTTAAGATAACGGATGAAGGTAAATTCCAGGAGACCGGCCCTGCACTTGGTGCTGCTGCTGGTAATATTAGCGCGGAAGGTAAAAAGTCGTAATAGCACCAATTATTTGGTGGTTCTGTAATTCAGCCCATGCGCATTTCCTCTTTTACCTGCGCTCCGTTAGCCTTTTTACACCTCCGTTTCGTATCCATATTTCTGCTACTAACAGGTTCACGCTCCAGCTGAGCCAGGCAATAATAATGTAGCCCGTTGCAGGCCGCAAATCTAGATTTAAGACGCCAATTAATAATGCGTATGCACGTAACGTAAGTGCAGAAAGCGCCAGTGCATAGCTACGGGCCATCCATGCGCCATGCACGATAAATTTGCCTTGCAACGCCCGCTTAAATGCCAGGGCGGTGGTAAACAACCATAAGCATGCCAGCAGCACAAAGCTAATGCGCGCAGGCAGGCCACCATTGGCATAAAAACCCATAACCAGACCTGACGGTCCGCTCAGCACGAGCACAACAGTTATGTATACGTAGCCGCTTGCGCGGTGCAGTTTCCGAAACCTGCGGAGTATAAAACTATTGAATTGCAACAGCCCGGCAATAAGCACAAAAATGCTGGTGAATACGTGCAGGTAAAAACTCCATCGCCACTGCGTTATATGATAAACCAGGGTTTTGGTCTGCAGGAAATCGATGCCGGGTTTAAAGGCAAGGTATGGCACCGAAAGCTGGTACATCAGCACGATGCCCACAACAACCAATGCATTGAATATTAAAAATACCAGTCGTTGTTTCCTGCTCATAAGTCATCCTAATCATAAGTTCTGGCAAGCACGCGACCATTAAACTTCAGGCAGGGAGCCATGTAGTCTCGTTGTGGGTCTGGTCTGGCGCTGTCTATTTTCAGTGCCGATGTTCCTTCTGTAAATTCAGTGTTTTGTGCCCAGGAAATATAGTAGGTTTCGTCCTGCCTGTGCCAGCTTCCTTTTACTGATTTCAGCTGCTGAGACCTAACCCCATTTGTTACTTCATAAAATGCATAAACACACTGGCCATCAGGGTTAAAACTTATTGTTGCTGTACTGTCTTTATACACACCGTTCCAGCCATAGTCTATCTCGTCATTATCCTGTTCCTTTTTCAGGCTAAACTTTACCATCTTCAGGTCCTTATTGTTTTTGGGTGTCCAGTTGCCGGTTATGGTGTGGTAAGTAGTATCCAGTTTTATGTCAAAAACTCCGTCGTAAGGATTGTTGCCGGGTTCCTTTAAAAGAAAATGAAACCCTCTGTCGGTAACTTCCATGGGTCCTGAAAAATTTCTTTTCAGTCCTTTATGCACGGTATAGCCGGTCGCATTTCTGCCCGTTACCATTCTCAGTGAAAGGTGAATGATGCTACCCCCAAAATCACCGGAATACACACCCATCAGCGAATCGTAGGGATATTCAATTGGAAAGGCGCTTTCTGCCGGTTTCCCATCATCCTTTCTTTTTGCATCGTTACAGGAAACGGCAAATATCGCTGCAAGCAGGCACAGGACGGCAAACCGGTTAAACCCAAAATGTTGTTTCATAGACTATATTTTACCGCAATTCATTATTGGGCTGGTTTGGCCAACATGTTATACTTACGCACAGAATCTTCCTTGCCAAGTGCCTTATAAGTCAAAGCCAGGTTTTCGTACGCTGAAGTAAAATTGGGGTCTAGTGCAATTGCCTTGTATAAGTTGGCCAGCGCAAGATCGTATTTGCCCATACGAATGTAACATAGGCCGATGTTGCCATAAGCGTTAACGTAATTCGGGTTGAGTACAATTGCCTTTTGGCAAACTTCCAGCGCTTTTTCGTACCTGTTGGTCATAAAATAAACCCCAGCCAGGTTATTGATGGCGATGGTGTATTTAGGATTGCTTTCCAGTGCGCGTTTATCATACAACTCAGCGGAATCGTAAATTGCCAGTTTAAAATAGGCATCACCCAATGATGCGTTGGCGTCGGTATATTCAGGGTAAATATTTAAAGCCTGCTTCAGGTAGGTACTTGCCTCCTTTATAATTTGGTTTCTCACCTCCGGATTGCCTTCGCTTTTTGAATTGGTCACCACCATTTCTGTGCCGAGGTAGTACGCCAGACGGCTATCGTTAGGTGCTTTCTTAATATCCGCTTTGAACAGGGTGAAATTATCCATCCAATCGCCATTTCTGTTCACTACCATAAAAGCAAATACCAGGCAAACTGGTACAAAAATCATCATCATTTTTGGGTTGGTAAACACGCTCATAGAAGGCTCAGCTTCTTTACTACCTGCCAGAAACTGGTCTACTATTAAGGCAATGGCAAGGCAAAAACCAACTGAAGCGAAGAAGACGAAACGCTCTGCCATTGGTGCGCCAATAATAAATACGATGTTCGAAAACAGCGCGATAGTCGCGAGGAAGAATAGTATAGCAAATGCGTAAGGATCTTTTGGTTTTTTTACCAATCGCATAATACCAAAGGCCGCTATCGCAAGGTAGAATACCAGTGACAAGATAACCCAGATATTGCCCAGCGATGCAAAAGGGATGCTATTGAATGAATAGTCGCACACCAGCGGATAAGGTACGAACAGTAGTGCGATATATTTACCCAGTATCAAAATCTCGGTAGCAAAAGCAACTGCGGGTGAAGGGGCTTTTACCAGGTGGTTATCAATAAAGCTTACAACACTATCAGCGTTTGCGCCGTAGGCTTTTAATACGGAATACCTGATGATAAGGAACACCACCGACACTGCAACAGCACTAGCCGAAATGTACAGGCTGCGTGTTTTATTTTCGTTTTTATAAAAGTAAAAAATGAACGGAATCACAAACAGGAACGAGATAACGGTTTCCTTACTCAGGTAAGAGAGGAAAAACGCAACTATACCATATATCAGATGCTTCATGGTGCCGGAATTGGCATACTTTAGAAACATATTCAGGCTGAGGAAGGCGAAAAAGAAGCACAACAATTCATCCCGGCTCTTGATGTTAGCCACGACCTCGGTATGTATGGGGTGCAGGGCAAATAGTAGTGTAGCGAAAAATGCTACCCCGGTTCGTTTTTTACCAAACAACTTATCTAGAAACAGGAACAGCAAGATGACACAGCCCGCAAATACCAGCACATTCATTACGTGGCTGGCTTTTGGCTGCCCATCAAACAATTGGTATTCTGTAGCGAACATCACCAGCGAAAGCGGTCGGTAAAGATCGTTCGTGGTAATGAACCAGCCCCTACGGTAAGGGGTTGTCAGTATCTGTGGTATTGCCGACATCCCTTTAGTAACAATAGTATTATCCCGGATAACAGTAAAGTCATCGAGCGCATAGCCGTTGCTGAAAGTATTGGCATATGCCATGAATGCAATTACCCCAAGCAGAATAGCCATCTTTAAACTGAATGACATTCCGCTTTTGGTACTTTCTTCTTTAGCCCGCGGTGGTGGGGCTGCAGCAGTTGGTTTTGGTATATTGGGTTGTGTTACTTTCTTAGCCATTTAAATATTCATATTTGGTAGTGGTAAAGTACTATTTTCCTGCAGCAGGTTTTGGTTTCAAGTTGTAAATGCGCATAATACAGCTATTCAGCACCGAAATTTCGTATGCTACATCTTTTGAAGGATAATCTTCTTTGTGCCCCCTGAAGTTGGTTATAAAGTAGTCAGCATGCTGAAAGTCAGTGAATACAAACCTTTCCCGATCTTTAATGGGTAGTATTTTGGTGTTATGTCGTACAGGGTCGTCGTAATTGCAGGCAAGGCGAATAGTATCGGTTGGTTGTTTCTTTGCCAGAAATTCTAACCCTTGTTTAAAACTTGCTCCCCAATAGTCCAGCTCATAGTTTTCTCTCAGGTATTGATCTTCGTGCGACGTCAGTTCGTTAAAATACACTTCCTGGAAGGGGTGGTTCTTTACCATAAAGAAGGCAACTATGCCCAGTTGCAATGCGCATACTGAAACCACAACCCATTTGAATTTGCCATTTATGATTTGCGAAATTGTATAGCCGGCGAGAATTACAAACGGAGGGTAAACAAAGTACAAGTGCCTCCAGTCGTCATAAATTACGGCATTGAGCTTTACTACCGCGAATATGGGTATAAAGAAACACAGCAACGTGAGCATGTTGTGGCGTTCAGGTGAATTAGTGAAGTACACCTTTGCACGTTTTACAAAGTCACGTATAATCAGCGCAAACCCTGTTACGCCTAATGCTGTCCACAGAATAGGTGTGGTTATCACAAACCATGTTGGGAAATAATCCCATGGCAATTCGGTAGTGTGTTCATAAATACCGCGTATCAATACGCTACCATCCCATTTATAATGCGACATAACACTGTAGCTTTCCAGGAAGTTGGCTACCGGCGCTCTCCATAAGAAGGGCCAGGCGCCAATAAGCGTAACGGCGAAGCAAATTACATACAGTCCCAGGCTTATCAGGCTTTTCTTTTTGGCTTCCTTATCACTTTCTTTCAACCAGTCAATAAGCAGCAAGCCCAAGAGCAAGCCCACCAACATGATGCCCATTACCCTTATGCTGGTGGTATAGCCAGCAAGTATACCCAGTACAGCATACCATGCCGGTTTATTTTTGTCGAAGGCTATTTTACTAAAGGCAAGCGTAATAATGAACAGGGCCAGGAACGGTATATCTTTTGTGTTGAAGAAGGAGTGCGCATAAATACGCGGCGCAAACAGCATCATAATAAAACACACGGAGGCAACAATTACATTCTTTGATAGTTTTAATGACAATACATAAACAGCAAGCGCACTCACCAGGAACAAAAGGTGTGTAACCAGGTGCCGCATAAAAAATATATCCCGGTAGTCGGTAAGGTGGAACCACTTTTCAAAACAGTACAGTGGCAGTTCAAATCCGGCGCCATACCAACGGTAGGCATAAGAGTATAATTCCGGATCGCCTGATGTGGCATATTTAAAACTTAATAAACCGGTTTGTCGTTGGTCCAGCTCATCCCAGGTCATACCATAATCTTTGTAGGTAACAAAGGTTACTACCAGGGCAATAATAAATAAGCCAATACCCGGCAAATATGATAAATACTTATTTTCCATAATAAAAATTGTTGTTCTAAAAACGATAGAGGTAACTTTTTAGTAATCGCTACCACACCCCGTGAAGTCTTATTTGTCAGGTGTACACACCATGCCAGCCGGCCTGAACCTGTGTCCTTGCCGTTAAAGTATAAAGGTAAAAAAATAGTTGATTTGCCCTACTTAAGGAATAATGATTAAATTAATTTCACATGAGAAGCAGTTTTTTGCGATTTTCACATGCTTCATAAAAAGTGGCCGAGCCTTGCTCGAAACTGATTTTAGGTTCATTTTATATTAATTAAAATTTACACCCATTTCATAGTCGTGTAGAAGTTGAAGCACTTTTGGAAGCCCACCTGTTTTACATATGCCGTTATGACGAGTCTATCAATTGGCAAAGAATTAAATTATAAGGCCCGTTTTCTTTACATTCTTAATAAACATTTCTAACTTCGCAAGGCAATATAATATATCATGAAAAAAACACTATTTTTCTCTTACCTTATCATTTTCCTTTTAGCGCTTACCCCCGGTGTTAATGCTCAGTATATTAGTACTGTAGCCGGAACGGGTACACCTGCTTACGGTGGTGATGGCGGTGCAGCAACTGCTGCTAAGCTTCATGGCCAGTTTGGCATTGGTATAGACGGGGCAGGCAATATTTACATTGCTGATACAGGTAATCATTGCATTCGTAAAGTTGCTTTAGCTACAGGCATAATAACTACTGTTGCGGGTACTGGCACTGCTGGTTTTTCAGGCGATGGTGGTGCGGCTACCGCAGCGAGATTAAATACGCCTACCAGCGTGGCCATAGACGCTTCTGATAATATTTATATTGCTGACCAGTTTAACCACAGGATTCGTATGGTGGACGCGTCAACCGGTACTATCAGCACTGTTGCAGGAACCGGCACAGCTGGCTTTTTAGGTGATGGAGGTTCTGCAGTAGCTGCAAGGTTGAACAGGCCTTATGGTATTGCGCTTGATGCTGCCGGCGACCTTTACATTGCTGACAGGAGTAATAACAGGGTAAGGAAATTAAGTATGTCAACCGGCAATATCAATACAGTTGTTGGTAGCGGAACAGTTGGTTTTTCAGGCGATGGTGGCCCGGCTACTAACGCTAATCTTAACCGCCCGGTATTCGTAGCTTTTGATGGCTCCGGCAATATGTTTGTAATTGATAATGGTAACAACCGTATCCGTTCCGTTGACGGCTCTGGTGTTATTAATACCGAGGCTGGCGATGGCAGCACAGGGTATGCCGGTGACGGTTCTGCCGCAAATGCAACAGGCATTAACAGCCCTACCGGTATGGTTTTCGATGCAAGTAATAATTACTACATAGCTGATGCAGGTAATCATGCCATCCGTATGGTGAGCAATTCAACAGGTACTATATCTACAGTTGCAGGTACTGGCACTGCAGGTTTTAACGGCGATTGTATTGCACCTTTATCGGCCCAGTTAAATACGCCTACAGGTGTATTGATTAATCTTGCAGGCGAGTTGAATATTTCTGATTGCGGTAACAACCGGGTACGTAAAATAATGGCTCCATGCGCAGGCACTCCTGCTGCAGGCGGTGCTAATGCAACGGTAACTACGGGTTGTCCGTTCTACACAACACAACTGTATACAACCGGCTCCAGCGTTGGTTGCGATATCTCTTACCAATGGCAGTCGTCAACTGACGGCACATCATATACCAATATTACTGGTGCCACCAATGGCACTTATAACCCAGCACTATCTGCATCAACCTATTTTCAGTGTATTGTCATCTGTAATACCAGTGGTGGTGCTGCGGTTTCCAGCGCAGTTTTCCTTAATGTTGATCCGCTACCAGTAATTTCAGCAATCTCTGGTCCGTCAACAGTTTGTATAGGATCTACTATTACGTTAACTGATACTGCTACTTCTGGCTTCTGGGCAGCATCTAATGGTAATGCATCTATAACTACCGCTGGTGTGTTAACCGGCGTGGCTACAGGTTTAGATACCATCAGGTATAGCTCTACCAACGCATGTGGTACTACAACAGCTACCCAGGTAGTAACGGTTAATCCGGTTGTAACACCAGCAGTAACAATGTCAGCTAACCCAGGTTTCGCGGTTTGTAACGGCATGTCAATAACCTTTACTGCAACCCCGGTTAATGGAGGTTCAAGCCCTTCATACAGCTGGACAGTTAACGGTACTTTCGCTGGGGTAGGTGCATTCTTCACCTATACTCCTGCAAATGGAGATGTTATTGCTGTTACGCTTACTACTAGTGCGCCTTGCGCTACAACAGCATCTGCAATTGCTTCTGCTACCATTACCGTAACATCGGTACTGGTACCGGGAGTTACTGTTGCTGACGGTACGTTGGGCGATACGGTTTGCCGTGGCACATCCGTTACTTATTACGGTAATGTTGTTAACGGTGGCGCTGCTCCGGCTTACCAATGGTTTATTAATGGCGCTGCAAGTGTAACTACACCAACGCTTACCTACACGCCTTCAGCAGGCGATGTTATCGGTTTGCTTATCACCAGCAGCTTTACCTGCGCATCACCTGCAACAGCATACGATACTATGCTTATGGTGGTTGATACTACTGAAACGCCTGACGTAAATATTACAGCATATCCGGGCGATACTTCCTGCACAGGCTATGCGGTTACTTACACTGCACATGCGCGCTACAGGGGCGATAACCCAAGCTACATCTGGATAAAGAATGGCATTCACGTAGCTACCGGTATTAATTTTACTTTCATCCCGGTTACAGGCGATAGCGTACAGTGCGTTTTCTACAGTAATGCTATTTGCCGCACTGTAGATTCTGCCCTGAGTAATGTGTTCCACATGGTCGTAGGGCCAATTACAACAACATCAGTTACCATAGCAGCACACCCTGATACTACTATTATTATTGGTACCAGCGATACGTTAACTGCTACTGCTTTACATGCAGGTGCTGGCGCTACTTACCAATGGTACCTTAACGGATTGCCTGTAGTTGGTGCAACTGACGTTAACTACATCAGCAGCACTTTTGCTGATAACGATTCTGTTTACTGTGTTGTGCACGGCACAAACCCTTGCTCTTCGCCTGCAATCGTATACAGCAATGGCCTGAAGATTCACGTTATTATTGTAAATGAAGTGCACAATGTGACGCCATCAGTGAGCGCTATCAACCTGGTTCCGAATCCGAATGCCGGTTCCTTTACTTTTGATTGCACAGTAGTTGGCGATGACCAGCAGGCAACTGTAATGATAACTGACCTTTTAGGGAAAGTAATTTACAGTGCAGATGCCCCGATTGTGAACGGAAAGATCAAAAAGCAAATTACAGTTGCTGACCAGTTCACAAATGGTGTATACATGCTACAGGTAGTTACTAACAGTGGCCGCCAGGTAGTCCGCTTTAACTTAGCACGATAGTATTTAAGTGATATGAATAATCAGAAGCCTCCGTAAAACGGGGGCTTTTGCTTTTTTATACTGCCTTAGCAAGGCATATTTAGTGCTGTTTCAGGCACTCTTCTCAGATTAAATTAAATTTGGTTATTAACTTGTAATTAATTACGGAACTATAAATTAATTGGTTAACAACTTGTAACTCTATATATTTAGGTATAAAACTAATATATGGAGTCTACAAAAAAATTTAGCAACGGAATGATAGTACTACTTGCGGTAATCAGTTCTTTAAACCTTATTTCGGAAAAGGCT
>CANFKC010000082.1 GCA_947447265.1 Chitinophagaceae bacterium | reverse complement strand
GTAGGGCCAACCTGTTGTGCATTTGCAGCATTGCAACCAGCTAAAGCAGTTACGATACATACTGCAGGTATAGTGCATTGTAAAGTGGGGAACGACAAATTAGCGTTTGCAGCCGGAGTAGAAGTTGCAGTCTGGCAACCCAATAGAGCTGTAGGAGTAGACGTAGCAGTCTGGCAACCCAAAAGCTGTGTAGGTGCTACGCAAGTGTGCCATCCTGTAGGTCCAACCTGTTGTGCATTTGCTGCATTGCAGCCAGCCAAAGCTGTTACGATACATACTGCAGGTATAGTGCACTGTAAAGTAGGGAA
The DNA here is from genome assembly GCA_947447265.1 of Chitinophagaceae bacterium. Lineage (GTDB taxonomy): Bacteria > Bacteroidota > Bacteroidia > Chitinophagales > Chitinophagaceae > Flavipsychrobacter. The sequence goes on along the minus strand of CANFKC010000082.1, from coordinate 9,379 downwards.
TGACAAATTAGCATTAGCAGCTGGAGTTGCTGTTACTCCAGTGCAACCCATAAGGTGGGTTGGGGTAGATGTAGCAGTCTGGCAACCCAACATTGCAGTTGGTGTGCCTGTAGCGCCGCCGCAGCCTAAAAGCTGTGTAGGTGCCATGCAGGTATGCCAACCGGTCGGGCCAACTACTGTGCATCCTTCTGTACCAGTTGGTCCAACTATTGTGCAACCCTGTGTGCCTGTTGGGCCTACAACTGTGCAGCCTTGCCAGCCGGTAACTCCTATTGTTTGAGGTGCAGGAGCTTCGGCGTTATGATTTACGAGGCAAGCCCAACCTGCCATTGTCTGGCAGTCGCCAAAGCCACTTGGTGCCCATATTGTATTAGGTGCCGGTGTAGTTTGAGGAGCGCAGCCAATTTGTGTACATACGGTTGCTATGGTATTGTTGGCTGTTGGTTTGCTCGTTGCAGTATTGCAACCTAATAAGTGCGTTTGTGGGCATGCTATTTGCGTACAAACAGTTGCCACGGTATTGTTGCTACTGTTGCCATCCGGAGTTGAAGTTGCTGTGGTGCAGCCTAACAATTGCGTTTGTGGACAAGCTACCTGCGTACAAACAGTTGCAGCTGTGTTTTGTGGTGCTGCATTTGGTGCCTGGCCGCCGCATATAAGGGTAGGGATGCACACCATAATTGTTGGCAACAGCGTGTTGGCATTTGCCGGTGCGCCTTTTTCATCGGTAAGGTTACCGCAAATGGTAGGGCATGCAGCAGCAGCAGTTGTAGTAGGTATGCCAGCAGGGGCAGTTTCAATACCGGTATTCTGCAAATAGTTGGAATAGATATCACCCTGCAGGAACCTTGCTTTTGCTTCATTGGCGCCGTCAGTGTAGCTATAGTCGCCATCTTTCTTTACCCATACATGGCTACCTTCAACCGAACCGTTGGCAGCCTGTATTTTTTGCACATGAATAATATTGTCTTTCTTGATAGTTACTTTCTTGTTCAGCCCTGCATCTGAATACAGATCTACGCAGCTATCGTCCTGCGATTTGCCGAGGTAGCCGTGTAACAAAATCGATCCCGAAAATTCAGAATCGTTTTTAATAACAGCATCAATCCAATTGTTGGTTGGAACTTCAGGATAAGATACTGGTGCCGGGGCTGGCTTTGGCTCAGGTTTTGCTGTTGGCGCAGGTTGTGGCGCAGCTACGGGAGTTGGCTTTTGGCTGGCGGCATCAGCTAGTGGTTTGCTGCCAGGTTTGCTCTTTTCTGATTTCATTTTTTTTGGTTTTAAACTGTTAATAAATAAAAAATGGTAAAATTTTTTTTCAATAATTTTAATTTTTATTGAGGAAAAATTTGAATAATATAACCGCTGATTTTAGATAGGAGTCAAATTTCGCAGTGGTAAATAATTTAATTTCCACAATTTTAAAACGTTTTGTTTTTAAAAAAAATAGTAGTTACTCTCTTTTTTATTCAAATAATTTTACAGGTTGTAAATTATAATTGATTTAACTATTAATTAATGTGAAAATTTTCACAGCTTTGAGATGTAAGCCTTGCAATAGGAGTATAATGCTGAAATGAAGGACAGGAGGGCATTTTGCGCTGTTTCCGGCGAACAGCAAAGCAGGGAGTAAATCTGTTCCGTAGAGATTTGAAGCACAGGAATGCTGAAGGAAGCAGCAATTTATTTACCGTCGTAAAGTAAAATCCAATTTCTTAAGAGTTGTAGCCCGTGTTCGGTGCCCACCGATTCCGGGTGAAATTGCACACCCAGGCATGGGAAAGCCGGATGCGCCAGTGCCATGATGGTGCCATCGGCTGTATGTGCAATGGCCTGCAAAGGGGTGTTTTCAAACCCTTCAACGGCAAGCGAATGATACCGCATCACCGGGAATGGAGAAGGAATTTGCTGAAAAAGGTCGTGACGGGTATGGGTGGTATCGCTAACCTTGCCATGCATGGGATAGGGTATGTGCACCAGTTTTGCCCCAAAGAACATGCCTAATGCCTGGTGGCCCAGGCAAACCCCCAGAATGGGTATTTTATCGTGAAAGTGAGCTATTGCACTCATAGTAATACCCGCCTGCAAGGGTGTTTCGGGCCCTGGAGAAATGATGAGCCTTTCAGGCTTTAGTGCAATCAGCGCATCAAGTGATATTTCATCATTACGGTAAACTGCGCATTCCTTACCCGTCTGCAGTATATAGTCATGCAGTATATAAGTAAACGAATCGTAGTTATCTATAAGGATGTACATTGAAGTCGTAAGTTGTAAGTTGTAAGTCGTAAGTCTGTCCTATAACAGTCTCAAGCGTCGGAAACAAAAAGTTGACGGCAGATGAAAGCAGTCAAAACAATAAAGCACCTCGAACACTTATAACTTACGACTTATGACTTACGACTACATTAATAGTTTTTCCAGCGCAGAATCATAAGCTTCTTTCCAGTCAGCTACATAACCCCAGCTTTCATTATCAACCATTATTTCTTTGTTAGCGGTTACGGTACCTATTTTCTGGAAAGGCAGGCCACGCAGTTCAGCTTCAAAAATGCCGTGCAGGTCTGGGTTAACAGAAACAATAACGCGGCTCTGTGCCTCGCCAAAGAGGTAAGCATCTTTGCGTATTGCGGCATCAGTTTGCATATTAAAGCCAAGGCCATTTACCATGGCGCTTTCCAGCATGCAGGCAAATAAACCACCTTCTGAAATATCGTGTGCCGATTTTACAAACTTCGCGCTGATAAGTTGCGCTACTTTTTGTTGCAGCTGGTATTCTTCTTCCAGATCAAAATACGGTGCAGGACTATGGGTAACACCTATAATGTGGTGTAGGTATTCTGAGCAGTTAATGTCGTTCTTATTCGCTCCCAAAACGTAGATCAGGTCGCCTGAGTGTTGAAAGCCAAGCGTCATTTTCTGGTCGAGGTTATCTAACACGCCTACCATACCAATTGTTGGAGTAGGGTAAACAGGGCCATCTTCGCTCTGGTTATAGAAGCTTACGTTACCGCCGGTAACCGGTGTGTCGAACTTACGGCACGCATCACCCATACCTTTAATAGCATGTACAAACTGGTAGTAAACTTCCGGGTTATATGGGTTGCCGAAGTTAAGACAGTTGGTAATTGCTACCGGTACGCCACCGCTGCACACAATATTTCTCGCGGCCTCACTCACAGCTATCATCGCGCCTTTGTAAGGGTCTGCAAATACGTAACGGCTGTTACAATCGGTAGTTACTGCCAATCCTTTTTCTGAACCGTGAACGCGCACTACAGGTGCATCGCTTGGGGCATTGGTATTGGTGTTACCTGTACCCACCATGCTGTCATACTGGTCATATATCCAGTGCTTCGATGCAATGTTAGGCAGCTGTATCAACTGGTATGCGATATCGCGCAGATCAGCTGGCTGGCTTACTGAGTCAATGTTAAACTTATTGATCTCAGCAAAGTAAGCAGGTTCTTTATACTCACGGGTATAGATAGGCGCACCGCCGCCCAATACCAGGCTTTCAGCAGGCACATCAGCAACCAGTTCACCATTCATGTAGTACTTCAGGTTAACATCAGTTGTTACTTCGCCTATTTGCACACAATGGATATCCCACCTATCAAATATTTTTTCTACTTCGCTTTCTCTTCCTTTTTTAACCACAATAAGCATACGCTCCTGGCTTTCGCTCAGCAGCATTTCCCATGGTTTCATATTGGCCTGGCGGGTAGGCACTTTATCCAGGTGGATGATCATGCCATGTTCGCCCTTTGCGCTCATTTCGCTGGTGCTGCAGGTAATGCCCGCCGCGCCCATATCCTGCATACCTATTAATGCACCTGTAGGTATCATTTCAAGGCAGGCTTCGAGTAGTTTCTTTTCTTCAAATGGGTCACCTACCTGCACCGATGGCAGTTGCTCTGCGCTGTCAGCACTAATATCTGCCGATGCGAAAGAGGCGCCACCAATACCGTCTTTTCCGGTTGATGCACCTACAATAAATACAGGGTTACCTGCGCCATGCGATGTTGCAGATACGGTTTGGCCAACCCTTACAACGCCAACGCTCATTGCGTTTACAAGTGGGTTGGTCTGATAGCAGCTTTCATAATAAACTTCGCCGGCTACGGTAGGTACGCCGAAGCAGTTGCCATAGTGGCCAATGCCTTTTACAACGCCCTTTATCAGCCATTTTGTTTTCGGGTTATCCACCTTACCGAAGCGAAGGGAATTCAGCGACGCTATAGGGCGCGCACCCATTGTAAATATGTCACGGTGTATACCACCTACGCCCGTTGCAGCGCCCTGGAAAGGTTCAATTGCAGACGGGTGATTATGAGATTCAATTTTAAATACACAGCCCCAACCATCGCCAATATCTACCAGGCCTGCGTTTTCTTCGCCGGCTTTCACCAATAACTTATCGCCGTCACGTGGTAAAGTCTTTAACCAGGTAATGGAATTTTTGTAGCTGCAATGCTCGCTCCACATAACAGAGTACATGGCAGTTTCAGTAAAATTGGGTGTACGGCCCAGTATTTCCTTTATTTTTTCAAATTCTTCTTCGCGAAGGCCTAGTTTGGTGGCTTGTTCCAGTGTGGCAGTCATGCTGCAAACCTACAAATTTTTTTTGGGGGATATAAATCCGCTGCAGTGGTTATTATATTTCATTTTTATTGAATAGTGCTATTTGTATCAATTAGGCAGCCCTGACTATTCGCACCCTCCTATTAAGTATATATGTAGGGGCAACTGTAACTGGACAAGAAATTGATATTTGTCAAGTAGGAAAAGTGCACTGTTGACTATCATTGCACCTAGAAGCATACAGCGACATACATTACATTTCACTCTCTAAACACTTTGTAAATTTATTTTTATGACTATTCGCTTTTCCATCGGGCACTTCTTTCCTGCCCTTATTGTTTGTTTGTTATTGAGTTTTACATCTTTTGCCGGTTTTAAAATGGCACCTGCAGCGAGTCCGACTGTTAGTTCATCGGCCTCAATTAAAGTGCGTGTCACATTTAGAGATGTCGTTAGGCTTAAAGTGGCACAAATAAAAAGCAGTTTCGCTGCCCAACCAGATAAGCATACGGGCAACGGTACACCGGTCTATGGCATTGCTGCAGCCAGTATGGGTGTAATGGGCATTTTACTCATTGTTTTGGGTTTACTGGCCATGACAGCCGGAATATTTTTAGTGGGTACCTTTCTAGCCATTGCTGCATTACCCGTCGGCATTATAGGCTGCATTGGCAGAAAACGCATGAAAGGCCTGGCTATTTTAGGTATTGGTATTGGCACATTGGCATTATGTTTCCTGTTGCTGATACTGGCCGCAGCCGCAGCATTCACATAGTGGATGCCGTTGGGTAACGGTTTAGGTTATTACCCGATGTCGCTGTTCAACACCTCCGCCGTTGGTGTTTTTACCTTTTGTACCGCCAGTTTCACTGGCGGCTAGGTATATAGAAGCCCTTCGGGCTTTTCTTGCTCAATGGGCATTGCTACTCAGTAGGGGAGCGTCCCACAAATTATCTACCCACGTTTCATGGATGAAACCCCTTTTGGGGCGCCTACCGTGTACTCACATCTTTCCATCAGCATACGTCACTTTGAATGCGCCGTAGGTGCTACCGCTCTGTAGGTATAATGTTACCCAATTGGACTATTCCCGCATAGCGGGATACCCTTCTTTTGCCTGTATCGGGTAGCACCTACGGCGCATGGTCCTAAAAAGACTGCTGTTCTACAAAGCGGTAACCCCTACGGGGTAGTACAAATTATACTTGTTGGTACACAGTATCTTTAGGGGCAGTGGGTGTTTCTGTTCATTGGTCAGCAAACCCAAACCCATCCAATATTGCTCTTACGTTGCAAAGACCTCGCCACCCCCAAAATATTTTTCAACGCATACAACCTTTTCCCTCCGTACTGCATATCTTACTATATACAAACACACTACAACAACTTAATGACCGAACAAAAGGCCATAGAAGGATGCAAAAAGCAAGACAGGATATGTCAGAAATACCTGTTCGACGCCTATTCTGAGGCGATGCTGATGGTGTGTATGCGCTATGTGAAACATTTACCCGATGCGGAAGAATTAATGCTGAACGGATTTTTCAGTTTTTATAAAAGCATTGACCGCTTTATTTACAGCGGCCAGGGAGCAATAGGGGCTTGGCTGAAAAAAATAATGGTGAATGAATGCCTGATGTTTCTGCGAAAGGCCGGCGTGCTGAAGATTGTTGATGAAGCGCATGCTGATGAAGTGATGGTAGATGACGAATTGCAAGACCGCATGAATGCCGCAGAGATATTTAAGTTGGTAATGACCCTGCCAGATGGCTACCGTACTGTTTTTAACCTCTTTGTAATAGAGGGTTATAACCACAGGGAAATCAGCGGGTTGCTGGGCATAACAGAAGGTACATCGAAGTCGCAATTGAATAAAGCAAGGTTAGCGCTGCAAAAGCTTATAAAGCAAAGCGGCTGTTATAGTTAAAGTAAAATACAGGCAGTGTCTGTAAGAATTTTTGAGTTATGCAGGAAGAGCAATTAAAAGAACGCATAGAATCGCTGGACCCGCTTTCGGTAGGGGTGGTGTTTGGTAAAGAAGATGCGTGGGATAAATTACAAAGCCGTCTGGACGTCAGGCCCAAACGCAAAATACTACCGGTATACTGGTGGGCTGCCGCGGTTTTGATGCTGTTGCTGGGGCTTGCCTTTATTTTCAGGCAAAATGAAAGGGCACCGCAACAATTTGTCAGCAATACTAAGCAACCTGCTATTAACAGCGCCGCGCCTTCATCGGCTGCACAAGCGGAAGTTACAACCAGCATTGCCCCAGAAACCACAGCCCCTGTAGTAGCATACACCACAGCCGCCTCTTCTGAAACTACAATCACCATGAAAACAAACCCTTTGCCTGCCGGTTCGCGCAAGCATGCTTTACCTACAATTACTACACCTCTAATACCCGCCGCAATACTTCCGGCAACGCCGGTACCTGTTGCTAATATCGCAGTTCCCACGCTGGTAGTAAAGCAACCTATGAAGGTGATACACATTAACGAACTGGGGCGCCTTAACGATGAGCCTGTTAAGCCCGCCTTCGCCGATAACAACCCAACTGGTATTGATTTGAGCAAGCTGCCGGTAGTGCATATTAATGAGGTCTCAAAGAGTGGATTCAAACAGTATTACGAGGAGTTGGAAATTAAAAATCAAAGTAGCTTTCTCACGTTTATGAAGCCTTCGAATCAGTTTGGTTTTACAACAGCTAACCAGCCATTTAACGGAGCATTGACCAGGCTAAAAATAAAAATCAACTAACCACATGAAGAAAACAACTGCAATAGTGATGCTGCTGGTAAGCAGTATACTTACCTCGTTTGCCCAAACCAGGGCCGATCGGATATTTAATATATCGGACAAATACATTTACAATACTGACACCGTGCACCTTCAGAACAATAACAAGGTGATTATTGAGATGGCAGATGTTACCGACTATGTGATGTTGAAGAACCTAGATTCGGTCGTAAGGTTGTTGCAACAGGATATTGAGTTTTACAAGGATTCATTTAAGGAGCTGGATAATGTGCGTATTGATTATGCATTGGAAAAAGACAGTGATAATACCAAGCTCCGTTTCAGAAAATACCAACCAGCCGGCGATATCTATGTAAAGCGGGGTGGACAGTTTGCCCGCATGAAGCTGGAACAGGATACCATTCGCATTGTGCTGAAAAAGCCTTTGCTGGAACATAACAGTCACATGTCATTTTATGATTTTCCGGTTCAGATAACCTTGCTCTTAAACAATTATGCTGCCGACCTTTCCACCGTATTAAACGATAGAATATTGAACCAGGCCATAGACACTATTGCAACGGCATCATTGCCAAAAGTATACGACCCCAACATCAGTCAACACCGCACTACTGTTGACTATTGGCCCTACCTGCCAAAGAAAAAACTGGTGCGCAATACCATCGACGACGGCGAAGAACGGCATGCCGTGATTGGAAGAAAATAGACACTTATACAAGCTAAGCAAAAAAATACGCAGAAACATGAAAAGACTTTTTTTATACGCCCTGTTTGCATTTGCAGGCACGGTTGGCAAGACCTTTGCCCAGGACCATACACTTACCGACTATGAAAGGAGAGCCATGCGGTCAAAAACGGAGAAAACCTTCAATGTTTGGGATCTACAGGTAAATATAAGAAGTACCGTGACCCTTAAGGAAGGTAAAATGATTCTGGAGTTGCAGAATGTAGGCGACTATGCCAACTTTATGAACATGGATTCGGTGCTACAGGTTTTCAGGAAGGATATAGCCTTTTACAAAGATTCCCTGGAAACAAATAACGCAGGCCATGTGCGCATTGACTATGTAATGAGCCCGGAATACAGCTTTAAGAAGATTCGCTTCAAAAAATATAATGCTGATGGCGACATTTTCGTTAACCGGACCGGCGACATATCTCGGCTGAAACTGGAGCAGGACACAGTGCACATCATTATTGAAAAGCTGCTGCACAAAACAAAATGCAATGTATCGTACAGCATACAGGCAACCTTCATCCTGGATAATTATACCGATGTTGATAAAATAATTGCCAACCGCGATGAGTTGCACCGTATAATGGATACAATTGAAAAAGAGTCTCATTCACCTAAAGAAAATAAGAAGGGAAGGTATCCCGAGATGACGATTAGTTATAATCCCTATCATACAGGTAAAAATGCGATGCAAAAAAAATGGTTAGGCAGCCACTCCCCAACTGGCTATTTAACCTTGCATGGTAATATTGGAACGGGCATTATAATGAACACTATTGCACCAACTGCAGAACTTGGATTAGTGATAAATAGCCCCTGGGGGCATGGGTCAGCAAACTATAGCTTCTTCAGGCTGTATGTATCAGGGCATTATTTTTTCGAGAGAAATGCTGATGCTGGCGCTTCTATCAAAGACAACTATTTTGTCAACTTTTCACTGGGTAGCGAATACGAAAAGGCTGACAAGGGCTGGGTAGGTAAGGTTGGTGACTTTGGTGTTGGCTATCTGGCATGGCGCAAAGGCAACTATTTTAAAGGCACTACAATGAAGGTATTTACAGATATCAAGGTTATGAATGGACTTACCCTATCTCCCGAAATCATCAGCACCAATAATTTTAAACAATTCTTCCCGGGTATTACGCTGAAAATATTTTAACCCAGATTACGCAATAGAAGTCAAATTGAATGCAACTCATTGATAATCATATTTTTGCGCCTCTCTTTTTCTAATGCGTAGCATTAGAACTTTTTAAGACAAAAATCAAGTGAAACCCTTTACTGTATTGACTTCTAGCCATAGCG
>CANFKC010000081.1 GCA_947447265.1 Chitinophagaceae bacterium | reverse complement strand
CTCATCTGCTACACCGACCCATCCTTCAAAGAAGGCCCTAAAAACGACTACAAAGCAACGGTCCTCGTCGGCAAGTGGCACGACGAATTCCACATCCTGAAATGCTTCGTCGAACAAACCTCCACGGCACAAATGATCGACTGGCACTATCAAATCATGCATTACCTCACCAACCCCACCGGCTTGAATCAAGGACTTCACCCGAGCGACCGCGAGGACATCAGCATTCCCCGCTCTACGGGAGCGGGGTCAGGGGTGAGGCCCACATCAACCCCATTGAGCAATAGAGCCATTGAGCCATTGAGCCATTGAGCGATTCCTCCTTGAGCCATTCAGCCATTACGCCATCGAGCAATTATAATTCCTGTTACTACTACATGGAACAAGTTTTGCTCCAAAATCTCCTCCTCGATGAATTCTACAAAGAATCCCGTAAACGCAACAAAACCATCCCAATCATGGGCGACCAGCGCAAAAAAGGCCACAAATACACCCGTATCGAAGCCCTGCTGGAACCACTGCACCGCAACAGCAAACTCTATCTGAACACCGCAGAAAAAGACAACCCGCACATGAAGCGGCTCGAAGAGCAATTCCTGGCATTCGCCCCCGGCAGCCGCGCCCACGATGATGCACCCGACGCAGTCGAAGGTGCAATTTGGATCATCAACAACAAAGAAACCGTAAAAAAATCCGGCACCATCACCATCATAAAACGCCGACCAAGCTCAAAACACTTCTAATATGAATCAACATCCATCCCCTCAAACCACCCAAAAACGGCAGTTACAACCACCAACTCTCGCGCCAGACTTAGCTATCTCTCCCGAGCGACTGCGAGGACGTAAGCATTCCCCGCTCTATGGGAGCGGGGTTAGGGGTGAGGCCAAATTCAGTTACAAACTGCTTCACTTACAGAGACACGAGTAACCCTCCCTCCAACCTACGCGCCATACTCGCGCCAGACTGGTTACCAATCCCCCGAGCGAATGCGAGGACGTAAGCATTCCCCGCTCTATGGGAGGGAGCCGGTCCCGCTCCTTCAGCGGGAGGCTAGGGGTGAGGCCAACCCACGCGCCATACTCTCGCCAGACTGGTTACCAATCTCCCGAGCGACTGCGAGGACGTAAGCATTCCCCGCTCTATGGGAGCGAGCCAGTCCCGCTCCTTCAGCGGGAGGTTAGGGGTGAGGTCAAATCCAGCCTGTCCCCCGCATTGCGGGAGGGCAGACAATTTATCATAATATTTCTCCCAATTAATCCTCACAACAACAAAATAAACAACCTAACTTCACATATTGAAATTAGTGGCAGCCATGGCAGTAAAAGTGGATAAATTCAAGGTTGATGAGATGGAAAAGAAATTCTTTTCCGATAGTGCCATGATTGGCATCATCTGCCCTCATCCCGCCTACCATTTATCATGGCTCATCAACAATCAAATGGGTATGAGTTTCCGGTGCGTGCCGGAAATGACGCTGGAATACCGGAGCGACGATGGCACCATATCTTACTTTGCCGTATATCAATGCCTGATGCAGGACGATAATTATGAAGTTTTATTGTATAAAGTTAAAAACGATACCACGTTTTTATTCCCACGCTGGAAAAAAGGAAATTGGTTGAATAATATTGATTATTTGTTTTTACTCAAAACTGCCGACCCCGAAAAAGACGCAGCCGAACTTTCCGCAAAGCTGAGTAAATTGAACGGCATCTCGCTTTCGCTTACTGTCGATCGTGAGCAGATAAAGCATCTGGAAAACCTATTGGTTTAAAGTTGATGTATCAGATTGCCGCGAGTTTCGCAACTGTTTTTGCTATACAAATACAGAATTAACCAAATTTAACCTTGCCCGCTGTTCGCCAAAAGCAGCCATGGGAGCGGTTTTACACTAAATCTGTAAAACTTTTTTCTACAAAAACGCGTGTAAAAACTTATAACTGACAACTTTTATTATTTTTGTCTCCTTAGTCTAATAATATATCATGAACTATCGTAAAATCAATAACATTGGCGGCTGGCTTACCGGAATTGTTGCCCTGTGCGTTTATTTAGCCACAATGGAGCCTACAGTTAGCTTTTGGGACTGTGGCGAGTTTCTTTCCTGCGCCTATAAACTGGAAGTAGGTCACTCACCGGGTGCGCCGTTTTTCATGTTATTACAACGTTTATTCGCTATATTTTCCGGTGGTGGGGCAACAACAGGTGCGCCTTCTACCAGTGCAGCCATAGCCATCAACTCGCTATCGGCAGTAATGAGTGCCCTAACCAACCTTTTCCTTTTCTGGACAATTACCTACTTTGCTAAAAGGTTATTGGTGAAAAGGGGAGAGGAACCAACCTCTAACCAGATTGCACTGATTATAAGTGCTGGCCTGGTAGGTGCATTTGCCAATACTTTCTCTGATACGTTCTGGTTCTCAGCCGTGGAAGCGGAAGTTTATGCGACTTCTTCATTCTTTACCGCTATTACTTTCTGGGCTGTATTGAAGTGGGATGAGGTTGCAGATAATAAGCATGCTGACCGTTGGTTGATATTAATTGCCTACCTCATAGGTTTGTCAGTCTGCGTCCATCTGTTGAACTTATTGACCATTCCTGCCGTTGCAATGGTATATTATTTCCGTCGCTACGAAGCAACACCTAAGGGCACTTTCTTCGCCTTTATCATAGGTTGCGCTATACTGGGCTTCGTTCAGTTCGGGGTTATACAGTATATTCCACGTATTGCTTCTAAATTCGATATCTTGTTCAGCAACGGTTTTGGTATGGCGTTCGATGCCGGCTCTTTAACCTTCCTTATAATCTTGGTTGCGCTGCTGGTATTTGGCCTTATGTATGCCAAAAAGAAGCAAAATGTTACGTTGCATACAGCTATGCTGTGCCTTATTTTTATCATCATTGGTTACTCTAGTTACCTTACTGCCATCATCCGTTCACGTGCTGATGTGCCTATTGACATGACCAATCCTGATAACCCTATTACGTTCCTTGACTATGTGAACCGTGAACAATTCGGCCAGCAGCCTATATTCTTCGGTCCGTATTACACCAGTAAATATGACGAACTGGATACATCTGGCAAGCTATATTCTCAGAACAAGTTAACCGGTAAGTATGATATTGTAGGTTCAAAAAGGGTGCCTATCTACCACGGTAATGAGTCACACTTCTTCCCGCGCATATGGTCGCAGGAAGGTAACCATACCAATTTCTACAAAAGCATGTTAAACCTGAAGGATGGAGAAGAGCCGAGTTCAGCTGATAACCTGGCCTACTTCTTTGGCTACCAGATGAACTGGATGTGGTGGCGCTTCTTCATGTGGAACTTTGCCGGAAGGCAGAATGACATGGAAGGGCAGCTGGATCCGCAAAGGGGTAACTGGATATCAGGTATTACGCCTATCGATAATATGCGTGGCCTCGGCGACGTTGAAAAAATGGGTGCTGGTTATACTGAAAATGATGCGCATAACAAGCTGTACTTCCTGCCTTTAATACTGGGTATACTGGGTATTGTTTACCAGTTCGGACGCAAAAAGAATGATGGTACTGTTGTACTTACCATGTTCTTCTTTACCGGTATCGCTATTGGTATATTCCTTAACATGAACCCAATGCAGCCTCGTGAACGTGACTATGCGTTTGCAGGATGTACCTATACATTCACGATATGGATTGGCCTTGGTGTGCTGATGGTGAATGAATGGATGCAGAAAGTACTGAAGGGTGATGTTGGTACCTATGCTACTGCAGGCCTTTGTATGGTTGCCGTACCTGCGCTGATGGCTAAGGTAGAATGGAAAGACCATGATCGTTCTAAAAAGACTCTGGCTCATGCCGTTGCACACAACACCCTTTCAGCTTGTGCGCCGAATGCGGTATTATTCACCTTTGGTGATAACCAGACCTACCCGCTGTGGTACATACAGGAAATTGAAGGATACAGGCAGGATGTTCGTATTATCAATACCAGCCTGTTAGGTATTGACTGGTATGTAGATCAGCTGAACTACATGACCAACAAGTCTGATGTAGTGCCGATGATGTGGAAGAAAGAGAACTACAATGGCGAACGTGGTAACATTGTTCCTTACCATAAAAATCCTCAGATTCCTGACAACCAGTATATTAACCTGATTGATATCTGCAAGTTCATGAACAGTAATGAGCCGGATGCTAAGGTTACTATGGGTGGCAGCGAGTACAATTATATGCCAACCAAGAACTTCTTCGTGCCAACAATGAGCAAGGCAGAATTGGTTAACCAGGGTCTTGCATATCCTGAAGATACCGTGAACATCATTAACGAAATGAAGTTTACTTATCCTAAAGATGCAGCCTACAAGAGCGACCTTGCTATCCTGAACATTATTGCTGCAGTAGCAAGAGATGGCTGGAAACGTCCGTTGTATTTCGATGCTGGTTTGCGCCAGGGCGACTACGGTGGCACAGGTGACTTCCTGAGGTTGGAAGGTACAGTTTACCGCTTATTGCCATACAAATTTGTTGATTCTATTAAGAATGCACAGCAGATTCTGGGTACCGTTAACACGAAGAAGAGCTACGAACTGTTCATGAATTTTGAATGGGGTGGTGCTGAACGTAAAGACGTTTACTTCGATGAGCCTAACCGCCACGAATTCGTTACTTACCGTATGGATGCGTCTACCGTTGCAAATGCACTTACGCAGGAACATAAGAACGACAAGGCAATTGCATTGTTAGATAAAGTACAGGCAGGTATTACTGAGGAGTCTTACTACTACGACTATACCGCTTACTTTATAGCTGCGGCTTACTACCGTGCAGGCGCTATTGCCAAAGGTCAGGCATTGACGAAGAAGATCATCAAGAATGCTGAAGACGACCTTACGTGGGTTGGCTCATTGGGCAGCGCAAAAGATGCAATGGGCTTCGATGTGAAGCAGCAGTTCCAGGTGGTGCAGTCGTTGGCCAGCACAGCATATTATGCAGGTGATACGGTTTACGCTAAAACCATTATTGAAAAAATGAAGCGTCTGGAACCAGGCGTGAGGGAATTACTCAGCACTAAACCTGGCCCTGCAGGTGGGGACGAGGAATAGTAATTACAGATAAAACATAGCGCCAAGGCTGCCCGGTAATTTGGGCAGCCTTGGTTTTTTAAGAATGAAGTGGAACGCATGATACAGGTCATTTGTTATTAACCCAGTGGTGAATAATTTTACATTGCATTTAGTATAGTTTGCATTTATGAGCAGCAACCTTAAAACATCAGATAAAGTAGTATTCTGGGGCATGTGCCTGGGCTACCTGTTTGCAGGTTTACTGTTGCTGAGCGCCTTTACCCGTTTCCATTTTCTGCCCCGCAAATACGTTAACCCAAATATGATGGGCTATCTCTTCCAGATGCGCTGGAATGTATATACCCGGAAGGTAGATGACCCCATGTTTCACCTCTACACCATTGAAAACAATAAACCCCGGCTTTGGGACCTGCGCCCTTTCGTGCCTGCATATAAATTCGGACTGAACAGGGACTACAAAATAATTGCCCAGGAAGTAATGGCAGTTACTAATGACACCGTTGAATTAAAGCAGATGCGCACCTACAGGGTTACCGTACCGGCAGGCAAAAGTCTTGGTGACTGTATAGCCGCGGATACCTTGCAGTTTAACGAAGCAGTACATCAGAATTCGGTACTCTTAAAGGGGCATTACCTGATAGTAAGCGAAGAGCGCCTGGATTGGGAAAAGGCTAGGGCTGGCGCAGCCTCTGCTACAACCTATGTTGTTTTACCTGTAAATATTTCGCGGAAATGAACCACCTCATTGAGTATTTAAAGGGAAAGAACATACACACATCAAGGCTGGCACTGGTTCGCTTCTTGCTGGCATTGGGTCTGTTACTTACCGTGTTGAATAATGACCTTACGCACATTGCCAATCATAATTATACCCGCCTTTACGGCTATACAATAAGGCACAGCCCTAATTTTCACCGTCCGCTGGATGGTGCAGACCTGTTTATAATGATGTCGCCGGAAAGCGCTCGGGTGGTGGTTATAATTATTTTATTAACGGTAATGACGGGCTTTCTGCCACAGATAACCGGCATTTTATTTGCATGGGCCTGTTTCAGTATCCACAACTTCTTTGTTATTAATAATGGTGGCGATGACCTGGCATTTGTATTATCCTTTATGTTGCTGCCGATATGCCTTACCGACCCGCGCATCAATACCTGGAAACGTAAGGACGCCGCTCCATCGCAACGCAATATAATTGCCAACATTGCCATGGTCGCAATTTGGATACAGGCCGCCTGGACCTATTTCGATGCGAGTTATGCCAAGTTGTTTACGCCACAGTGGCGTAATGGCACAGCGGTATACTTTTATACCTCGCATTACCGACTGGGCGCACCCGACTGGCTAAAGCATATTAACGAGTTTATCACGCTTACCCAGTTTGTACGGGTCCTTTCATGGGGAACACTCTTGTTAGAACTACTGCTGGCTGCCTGCATCTTTTTTCCATCCCGTATTAAGCGGAAATTCATTTTGCCGGCCTTGTTTTTTCATTTCCTCATCGTCATTAATTTCGGGCTTATAACCTTCTTTATTGCAATAACAGCCATGTTGTTGCTATATCTCGATGACGATGATGTGTTCACGAAAAAGTTACTTTTCTGGCCGAAGAAACAAGACTAGTGTTAACTCAAAAGGATAAAGTCAAAACCTAAAAGTGTACATGTATTTCTCTGTCGCGAGTATGAGGCTTAGCACTGTGTGCTGCAACTCCTGACTGCATAGTCCCCGCCTTTTATAGCCGGCGACCATTATCAATTGAGCTTAGGCACATAAATAACAAACTTTTCATCAAAGCTTGGCTCCGGAAAAATGGAATTCAAGGTCCAGGCCTGGGTTATTTTCTTTAGCCCCGATGCTTTTATTTCCTCATCGAGGTTGCCGCCCTTCAGGCAAATAAGGCCGTTGGGAAGCTCTTCACTCTTCTGGCCTATGCGCAGCAATGGACTGATCCATTTCCACAAATCGCCAAGCGGCGCCACCGCCCGCGACACCGCATAATCGAAAGTGCGGCCCTTTATCTCTTCAACCCTGCCATGCAACGTCGTAACATTTTTCAGCCCTATAGCCTCGGCAACTTCCTCAACTACCTTTATTTTCTTACCAATACTATCCACCAGCATGAACTTTACTTTAGGGAAAAAGATAGCCAGGGGTATGCCCGGGAAACCGCCACCGGTGCCTATGTCAACAACTTCGGTACCGTCGTCAAAATTGCACATTACCGCAATGGCCAGCGAATGCAGCACATGCTTTTCGTACAGCTTTTCAATATCCTTACGGGAGATGACGTTTATCTGTTCATTCCATGCGGTATACAATGCCTCCAGCTGGCGGAATTGACCAATCTGCTCTTCAGTAAAGTCGTCAAAGTACTTAAGTATTATGTCCAATGTTGTTTGTTTTTCAAAATTATGTACGGCGAAAAAGCAATATTAAATATCATCCAGCCAATATCAAATACTGGCAGCAGGTAAATGACTTTTTTTTCTTTCAAGCGAAAAGCGGCAACGGCCCATATTACCCAATAAGCAGCACAGCGCGCAGCCATAAAAATTATTGCGGGTTGGGCATAACTAGTGAACAGCAAGGGTATAAAATAGAACCATACCGCAGCATGTGTAAAACCATAAGTGGATAGCCAGTATTTAACATCGCCGCGGTAGCTTTTACCATCGGTAAGGTGGCGTTGTTTCTGGTTTATAAAATCGCGGAGGCGGGTAGGGGTGTCAGTATAGGTAAAGGCGGCCGGGTCGGTCACCATAGCGTAGTTAGTCGGTGTTCCGTAAAGGTTTACAACCAGGTCGTCATCGCCAGAAGCTGAAATGTTCCATACCTTATTTTGCTCTGCTTTCAGGAATATAGCCCTTGTGCAGGCCATGTTTCTGCCGACGGCCAGGTAGGGCTTGCCGGCCAGGGCATAGGTATAACCCTGAACAAACGAATTGATGGTCTCCCACCTTATAAATGCATTGAGGAGGCCGGTGCTTTTATTGTAAGCACCATGGCCGGCGACCAGTTCTTTGCCCGCTGCCAGGGGGGCAGCCATTTTAGCCAGCCATTGCGTACTTGCGGGGCTGCAGTCAGCGTCGGTGAGTAACAGCCAGTCATACCTAGCGTGTGCTACGCCATAGCTTAGTGCATGTTTCTTGCCTTTTAGTTCGCGTACGCCTTCGGCAGGTACCGTAACGGTTCGCAGGTGGCTGTAATTTGCCTGTAGCCGGGCTAATACGGCACTCGTGTCATCGGTAGAGCAATCATTCACTACCAGCACTTCAAACAGGGGAGTACTGCCGTCATGGCTATATACCTGTTCCAATATTGCAGGCAGGTGTTTTATCAGATTGGCGGCCTCATTGCGTGCGCAAATAACAATGCTTACCGGTTTTAATGTATCATCGGGTGCCTCCTTTTGCCGATGCACACCTAATACCCGCAGATAAAAATGCATGACATAAAATGCCTGTACGGTCCACCATACAATAAATGCCCAAAATATGATTGCGGTTAATATAGCCAAGAGTGCGTAAAGAAAAACAAACTGATTATTCCCCAAAAGTATTGAATAAGCACTGTCTGAACTAGGATTTTTAGGATTTCAGGATTATAAGAAGTGGAGTGTCTCACGAATTGGGATTTTTTTTGTTGTTGTTTGAACTCAGTAGTTCTTCGCGACAGGTTTGGTTTTAGGATTTCAAGATTATAAGGAACAATGATAAAATAAAGTACACCATCTGTCTTGCTCTTTTCCCTTTCTACTTCGTTGAAAAAGTCTTTAAATAGTTCACTATTATTGAGCTATTGATGATTGCTGGGCCTCAATGAGGGCTGCGCCGTTCTCAGATTTTTCGCCTCATATAAAAGAAAAATAACTACGCCATTTGGTATACTTTATTTCATCGGCGTTCCTAAGAAGTAGAGCGTCTCACGAATTGGAGATTTTTTTGTGTTTGGGGTTGTTTTAGGTTATTGAGTTGGGTTTTGAACCATGTTAGGAGTGATTTTGATGGATTGGTCATGGTTTTCGGTTTAGTGGTAGTTATTGTTACCCAGTGGTGCGCACCAGCTTTAATTTGTTCTTTCAATTGGCGGACGGACCAACTGTGTTCTTCGCACTGGCGGACCAGCCAGGTAATGGCAGCTCTGTCGTTGGTTTTTAGTATTTCGAAGTAATGTGACCAGCTTAGTTTTTTGGACAACATTTGCCGAAACGGGAAGAACAAGAATAGTTTTCTCATATAAATGAGGTTGGAGCGGCTGAAACCTGATCCGAATTTGTTGAACAGTTGTTTTGCCATTCTTTCCAGGTATTGTATGCCATATTGGGCCTTTGACTTTCCTTCCTGTTCAGATAGGACGATATATTCGCCAATGCTCCAATAGGTTTGCAGCAGGGTTGTGTTTTGCGCGCGGCTGTTGCTTTTGGGTTGTCCGGCCAGGGTTGTAGCGATGGTTTCCAGCAGGTGGATATAGGTGTTGACTTTCGTTAATTGTGAATGGTTTTGTTGCATTGTTTGACTATGATTTTTAGGATTTCAAGATTTTGTTTGCCCCATCACCCCTGTTTTTTTAGTGGGCGAAAACCGGTCCTCCCGACTGAAGTGCGGGACAGGTTCTCATTGGCCGAGGGCGGTTTGCCCACATCAATTATTATTATAAATTTTAATGCCGCTGTAGGCGCTGTTGCTTAGTAGTAGAAAACCCCCAAAGCGCTGCCCAGTATAGAGGTGTATCCTTTTTTTTGCCTGTATCGGGTAGCACCTACGGCGCATAGTTCTAAAAAAATGGTTGTTCTACAGAGCGGTAACCCCTACGGGGCAATGTAGTTGACCTAAGAAT
>CANFKC010000080.1 GCA_947447265.1 Chitinophagaceae bacterium | reverse complement strand
TATAATTACAATAATATTTATTTAACATTTATTAGTTCATAATGTTGTTTACATGATAATGCTATTATATTTTTGTGGCTAAGAGCTTTGTTATTTTGAGAAATATCTACCCGATTATTGTCATATTTGTTTGTGTTTTGGCATCTAGCTAGGTAATAAATTGGAAAAGCTCTATTTCTCCAATTATGTGCCGACGACTGGGACGGACCCAAATCCGTTCATAGATTACATAGGGCCTATGCAATTTAACGGAAACGTATTGCATAATATTGGTAATGAGGAAGGGAGAAGCAGGCCTGTTGTCTCTGCTTCCGGTGCTCTTAGTTTCACTTATGACTACTTTATTAAAGATCATCTCGAAAATGTTCGAACTGTAGTAGCTGTTAATACAGAAGGAATAACAACTACAGTTCTAGGGTCGGCCGGACTAACTGCTACTGAATCAGGTTCTGGCCCTGGACCAGTTGGAGGGGGAATAGGAGCGACGGCTTGGCAAGGAGCCGCAGTAGTGGGGGACGCTACTGCGAGGGCGTATACAGCCACGCATGAATTTTTGGCTGGCACGATGGAGGAAAGTGTATTTAGTGGACTGGCCAAATTACGCGATGATAAGCCGGGAAGTATAGATCAGGCAGACCAAAAAGCGGCGAAGCTTGACGGCAATGATGCTGAAAAAAGAATAGGCGATGCAATTATGATACGTGTAATGCCTGGAGACAAATTCTCGGTTTCAGCACAAAGTTATTATGAAGAAGGAATCGACTCTGTTGTTGGAAGTGGGCAAGATATAGTTTCTTCGCTTATTACGGCATTTGCGGGGGGAATTACCGGCGGGGTAAATTCTGGGACGGAAAATGCACCTATTACTATGTTGTGGCAAAACGCTTTTACAGACCCTAATCTCGTAAACATGTATAGCAGCCTTACGAGTGGGAATGGTTATGACGCATTAAAGCCAGCTGCTTTTCTAAACTATATTGTGTATGATGATCAAATGAATATTATAGCTGAAAAATGCAAGTCTATCCAAATTTCAGGCGATGCCGGAACATGGAGTACGGTTGCGTCAGATGGAGATATCAGTATCGATGAGGCCGGGTATGTAATGTCATATATTAGTTCGTTGGCCCGGAAAACGGTTCACATGGATGCTGTATCAATGATTTTTTACCGGGGACATGTACTTGAAGAAAACCATTATTATCCATTCGGGCTAAATATAGAAACAAGTAGTAGTTACGCAAATGAAATAAACAACTATAAATTTACAACTAAAGAACTACAACGAAATGAGTTTTATAAACCAAGTGGAGGGCAGGCAAGTCTAGGATGGGAAGATTATGGCGCCAGGATGTATGACCCGCAGATTGGTCGGTGGAATGGTGTAGACGACTTAGCGGAGGATAATTATCATGAAAGTCCGTACATTTATGGTGCCAACAACCCTGTCAGGAATATAGATATTGATGGGAAATCAGCGTTGGACTACACAAAGGGCTATGTATATGCTATTGTTGACAATTTTATACCAGGATTAAATATAAGTAATAGATATTCAACCACAAGTTCTTCAGCTTATCGAGATTATCAGGAAGGTCAAACTCAGGGTAATCTAAGTTCTATAGTTGCAAGTATCATGGAAGTTGGCTCTGGCGGGAGCATGGGGACTCTTGGTGCTGCTACTACAGTTGGAACTGGTGGGGCTGCCGCACCGGTATCGATTCCATTAGTTGCGGTGGGAACAGGTATGGTAATTCATGGTGCATGGGCAGGTAGCAATGCAATCTTGAACATGTCGGGGAAACCAAAAGGTAGTTTAGTCCCTAACCCGGACGGATCCAAAGGAAAGTCCGACCATCAAGAAAAAGTAAAGGAATTGACAGGTAAAGCTCAATCTGAAGCAAATTCGGGTGAAAGAGTTTTAACAGAAAAGAAAATACAGAATCAACCGTCAACTAGAATACCAGATGTTCAAATACTGGATGAGCACGGTAAAACTAGAAAAGTGTTGGAAGGAGAACGCCGCCCGAATAGTCAACGGAATATTAAGCGGGAAGCTGAGTACAAAAGATTGGGAATAGAACAAGAAACACACAAAGTTGGTAAATAGAAAAGATGAAACATATGGCTGAATTAACTTTTTATTTATGTATGCGTGAGCGAAAACTGTTCTTTGAATTTTGTTTTGAAAATGGGTTTTACTTAATTCCTGATATTCACTATGCTAACAGGAGATATGTAATAATAAGAAATGCCAATGATTTTAGTGAATATGAATTATGTGTGCAGTTTTTTATATTGCACGATGCATATTCGAAATTCCCACTCGAATTTGGTACGTTTAGGAAAAACGGGGAAGATTTTTATTTTGTTTATCAGCGATATGGAGGTCCCACAATTGATTTTGGTTCGCCGATTTTGGCAGAGGCAAAATATGGTAAAGTCGGACCTGGTTCGATAAGTATTTACCCATTTTATTATAATGATAGAGAGAAAAATTATTCTTTGGAAAATCTTCGTCAGTCCTACAGTTTACTTATAAAATTTATTAAAAAAATATGTATTAAAAAAAACATACATAGTAAAAATAGTTTTATCGGTAAAGAGACCATAAGATTAATCAATGAAAATAAACTTCAAGTTACATAGAGATTTTATATAAAACAATATATTTTTAATGAATTTAGTTATATATATCGTTACATTATATATTTGAATTACCTTTTTTGCGAGCTAATGTATTGTTTTGAATTTTTTAATAGCAAAGTTTAAACTGAATCAAGTACTGAAAGATGGCTACCTGAAAGCGATAGCGTTTGGAATGTAGTTTGTTTCTCCAAATGTCCTTTCGAAAAATCGAAAAGCTACTCACTTTTTTGTATATAATTTTGAAACTCATAGAATATCTTGGATTAATTAATAGATTTAGTGTAAGAATAATAATACCAAATCGATATTTATATTGCCCTAAAATAATCTATAATATTATTTTATAAATTAATTTTATTTATTATATTTCTGATATGGCATACTCTAAGGTCAACTACACAGATAGTGATCCTCTAAATGGCGGGAATAGATTGCCCGACGATAAAATTATGGCTCCACCTAAGGCAAAGGGTAAAGCTCCAATTGGAGCAGACGGTTACCCAAGGGAATTACATCATTCTGACCCAAAAGCAAATGGTCCAATTCACGAAATGACGAGAACAGAGCATAGAGGTGGGAATAATTTTAAGAAAAATCATAGTAATACTGGTGGTAGCAAAGCAATGTAAATAGAACTGAATTTAGTAAGACTAGGTCTACCCATTGGAAAAAGGAATGGGAAAAAGGAAGGTTTAAAGCTGAGTAAATATTAATTTTATGAATAATTTTTATTATCAAACGTTTTGTGATTTCGACAATTCCTATTCTATCATTATTGAAGATGATGGTAGAGTAGCATATGCTTATCTGTTGAAAGACGAGGATATTATTGCTGACGTATGGCTATATAATCACGAGTTAGCGCCAGCAGTCGCTAACTGGGAAGAGAGTGATGTTCCGTTTATAAACGCGACTATATTTATTAAGGCTGAGGCATACGCTAATCCGATTCAAAATGAAAATGAACTTGATTTCAAGTGGGCGTTAGCAAATGAAATAATTGTAGTAAGTATTTATATTAATGGGATTTTAATCGCTTGCCTTAAACCGGGTGATTTTCCTGGTTTTTCAACTATGGTTGTTAAAGATGGGCCACTTGCAAAAGTGTATGAGTTTTCGTAGGTGATTTTAGTGTGTAATAAAAGTGAAATTGTGAGACTGACTATTTTAGCATAACAGGGAATCTAAACGATGTGATGTTTTATGGTGGTTATAATATATTCATGATAAAATATTGGTCATAAAATATAAGTTTTTTTATAATGATTAATTTTTATGTAAAATTTGTAAAATTTGTCCTGGCTGTTTCTGCTTTTGGCTCAACTGTTTTTGCCCAATCATGGACCCCTATAGGCAGCCCTGGCGTATCGGCTGGTACTGTGGATTATACCAAAATTGCTATTAGCAAAAGCGGTACCCCCTATATTGCGTATATGGATACCTTAAATAGCCGTAAGGCTACGGTAATGAAATACGATGGCACGAATTGGGTTTTGGTAGGAGGTATGACTGCGTCAACAGGGCCTGTCAACTATATTTCCATGGCGATAGATAAGGCAGGGACTCCGTATGTGGCATTTTCGGATGCATCTACTTTAAATAAGGTAACGGTAACAAAATTTAATGGGAGCAGCTGGGTGACGGTAGGAAGCACCGGTTTTTCCTGTGCACAGGCAGATTATACAACCCTGGCTATTGATAGCATTGGAACACCATATGTAGCATACATTGATTGGTCAACATCTACGTTAGCCGCTACCGTTATGAAATTTAATGGTAGCAGCTGGGTAACGGTAGGTAGTGCAGGTTTTTCAGCTGGTCATGCCGGTTTCACAAGTATTGCAATAAATGCTACGGGTACACCCTATGTAATTTATTGTGATTTACCCAACAGCCAAAAAGCTACCGTGATGAAATTTGATGGTTCATCGTGGGTTAACGTTGGAAGTCCCGGTTTCTCGTCAGGTTGGGTTAACTATACCTCCATTGCTATCGATAGAAGCGGAATGCCTTATGTTGTATTTCAAAATAATGATGCCATGGGTATTGGCATTGATGTTATGAAATTTACCGGAAGTAGTTGGGTGAGCGTTGACAGTATCGGTTCAATTGTGCATGGTGGTGTAGCATTTGCAACGATTGTGCTTGATAGTAGTGGTAGCCCGTATGTTGCATGCCTTGATTATGGTAGTTCCCAGCGCGCTAGTGTTCTTAAGCATACAGGAAGCGGTTGGGTGACATTAGGTGTGTCAGGTTTCACACCGGGGAAAGCTTTATATACTTCTATCGCATTAGATGGAAGCGGAACTCCCTATCTGGTGTACAAGGACGGAGCCAATGGTTATAAAGCTACCGTACAGAAGTTTGTATCGGGTACAGAAGTGGAGGATATTTCCGACACCCGTATTTCATTTTCGGTGTTTCCGAATCCTAACCTTGGAATATTTACTGTTACTATTTCTTCAGCGAGAAATGAAAATGCTACTATTATTGTAACTAATATTTTAGGGCAGCAAGTTAAGAAGCTTACTACCCCAACCAATATGTCAACACAGATACAGGTAAGCGTAGTGCCAGGTATTTATTTTATAACAGCGGTTACAAAAAATGCAAGAGAGACTGTGAAATTGGTAGTTGAATAATATCACTTCCACCTCTTCCCAAGTCCTATTCCTGCGAATAGATTTATTTGGTAGGGATAGGGTTTTTGCCCTTGCATAATTGGTAGTAGTTTGTAGTAGATGGCTCCATTACAACCGAGGGTTATTATCTGCACAAAGGTTTTTGTTTTGCCGGGGGTGATGGCAAGGGCCGTTTCAAAGTAGGCACCAGGTACATAGTCAATTTTATTGAGGCTTTTGCTCCAGCTACCTGCGCCCAATATCAGTTTTTCGTTTAAAAATTGTGCACTGTCGACGAGGGTATATTGGTCTTCAATGATACGGGCTTTTGCCGGGTTGGTGGAGTAGTCGATGTTCATCATTTTTAGATAGTAGGGTTTCAGCATTGCCAGGCTGAAGCCTGCATTATAGCGGAGGCTTACTGAAAGGTTGCCTTCCATAATGCCGGGGAGTAGCATTTTTTCCTTACCGAAACCTAGTTGCAAAGTATACAGGTTGTTTATCTTTCCATAAACATATGGGGTTGGGTTTCCTAGCTCGGGATAACTCTTATTAGTACCTTGTTGTTTAGTTTGCTTCTCTTGCTTTATTTCAGAAAAACTCACCTGCCATACATTGTTGATGTTGTTCTTTCGTTTTACAAAATACATGCAGCCGGTCCATCCATCAGTATTGAGCTTTCCGCCTAAAAGAAACGCACGGTTGAAGCTGGTATCTAAGCCCCATTTTTGCAAATGATTTTTAAAATCTTGTAGTTTATGTTTTGAATCTTTGGCTTTTTTTGAAGCGGCTTTTGTAATGTTTCTTACACCGCCCCATACGCTGGTTTGTGCCTGCGCATAACATGGTGCCGAAAGCACAAATGCCATGAAGAAATAGAGTCTCTTTTTTAAAGAAATAGTGGGCATAAATACATGGAATAATAAAGCATAAAGTACGTAATTATTCAATTAAAAACACCATTTTTGTTAGAGAATATTTTAAGTTGAAAGCTATACCCAATATGCAATTTTACAGAGCCTTAAGTACGCAGTTAAATTGGTGCAAGTTGCTTGTCGTATTGGCTATTGCAATATTCTTGAATGGTACCTTAATGGCACAGGATGAAGCCAGTTACAATCGTTTTCAGTTCCATAAATATAATTGGCGGGTTTACCATGGTAAAGCATTTCAGGTTTACTTCCCGGCTGATGCAGCCGATAGTTTGTCTCGTTTCATTGCAAAGGAAACTCCTGACGCCATAAGCCGGATAAAAAAGGCAACACTCAAAGAACTACCGAAGAATATAAATATAGTTGTTTATCCGTCCATCGATCAATTGTACGAAACCAACATTGGCGCTAGGGAAACACAGGATTTTACTTTCCCGACGTTCGCATATAAAGGAATGAGAATAGTGTTGGCATATAGCGGTAGCTATGCGGATATTCGGTTTCAACTGGATGAAGGGCTGGCGCGGGCAATGTGGGAAACTCAAATGAAGGATGGTGATAAAGAGGATGATGGTAAACAATCGACTTCGAAAACGAAAGGCTCGGCAAACACTAACCCAATTCCGTTTTGGTTTAAAGAGGGCGCTATCCGTTACTTTGCACATGGCTGGACAATTGCGGATGAGGATAATTTTCGTGCCAGTTTTGAACGAAATAATTTTTCATCTTTCCAACAAATACTCAACTATGAGCCAAGGCTAGGGGGACAGGCATTTTGCTATTTTCTTGCTCAACATTTTTATCCTAAAGTAGTTGCTCAGGCTTGTTTTCAGGTAAAGAAAAAGAAATCAGTGGCAAGGGGACTGCGGCTGGTAACGAAGTGTGAAATGGACACCCTTTATGCAGCATGTTTTACATATTATCAACAGCGATTTAGGCGCGCGACACCTCTTGAAAATGTTGCCGCAGGCGATATAAAGTTCCACCACCGAAAGGGTATAATACAACAAGTGTTATTAAATGAAGGTAAAAGCATCGCGGCCTATGTTTTGTTGGAAAATGGTAATAGAAATGTTTATCTATATGACATAAAAAAGAAGCAGGATACCAGATTGGCTTCCTACAAGCTCCCTCCGTGGCTCAATGATCATAGCATGGACTTATATCCATTGATACGTTGGCATACGGGTGGAACGCAACTATATGTTGCCATGCCCCGAAAGGGTAAGTTAAGTATAGCAAGGTATCAGCAGGATGGTAAATTAGCCGAACGAAATATTATTGTTGGGGTGGATGGTATTACCAGTTTTCAACCGCTCTCCGATCGTGATTTTTTGCTGACAGCCTACCGAAAAGGGCAAACCGACATTGTTTCTTATGACGACAACCATGAGCAATTTACGGCTTATACAGATGATATATACGATGATGCGCAACCAGTGCTTACAGGTAATAGAGCAGAAGCCTTATTCGTTTCGGATAGACCGCTAAAGCAGGAGGAACGAAAGACATTTTTTATTGGTGTCGGCTTTAAAAAAGATACGCTCAGGCAAGGCATTTATGCTGTCAAGGATAAGCAGATACGACCAGTGATTATTGATTCGGCAGTATTCGTTAGGTATGATAAACTTGTTCGATTAAATGATAGCATGGTATTGGGTACTACCACAAAATATGGCCGGGAAGATAATATTTTGTTGAATTACAGAGATGATAAACTACTAGCATTGGGTGCTTACAAGCCATACCAATATTTGCCAGGCAAGAATGAAATTTTGTTTTTTAAGTCGGAGAATGACAGTATGTAAATTTGGACGAAGCCAATAGCCGTTTGGCTTAATGACAATAAAAAGGAGGCGCTTGATACCATCAGCCCATGGCTGACGGACTATAATAAAATGTTAGCGGCACATGCAAAAGAAGATTCATTACTTAGGCGTGGCAAAGATACCGCTCATTATTTTTTGGACGATGTTTTTTCATCAAAAAATTTCGAAGACGCGAGTAAAAGTAAAAAGAAAGGGCGCAAAGGTAAGTCTAAGTTTTATGGTGATGCCAATGTAGAGCCGTATGTGCTTCAACTACACAGTGCCTATTTTACTGCACAGGTTAATAACGACTATTTCATTAACCGCTACCAACCTTATCTCAATTATCAAGGTGAATTTAAGTTCCCAGAAGTAGGTGGTATTACGAGAGGAGGCTTTACTGATTTGTTGGAAAATCACCATTTTACTATTGCCTATAAATTGCCGGCAGCAAATGAAGGCAGCGATTTTTTTGTACGATATGAAAATGCACAAAAGAAAGTTGACTGGGGATTATCGTATTTCAGGAAAGTGGAAACATTGAAGCCAGATGACAAACGAAATTGGGTTGATGAAAATGGAAACAAATATCCGGGAAACGCAAAGGGGAAAACACATAATTACGAACTGTTTCTTGAATACCCCTTGAGTTATAATAGTTACTTAGGCTTTCAGCAGGCATTGCGCCAGGATAAGACGATTTTCCTGGCGACAGATAAATACAGTCTCGATTTTCTTCCTATACAAAGCGCATGGGCTATTACTACCATGTCATACCACCTGGACAAACTGAAGAAGACGATACCTGGTTTATTTAAGGGTTATGAAGCAGAAGCGCAGATTGACCTGTTTAAAGGATTTAGTCAATCTGAAGTATTCGGTTTTGGAAGCAATATTAAATTCTGCTACCATTTGCCGATGTATAAGCTCATAACATTGGTAACACAGTTGCAGACGGGTTATAGCGGAGGAGATGCAAAAGTGCTGTACAATATGGGTGGCACCGATAATAATGTTACCCCGCAAACGGATACGTCGGTACATTTTGCTCAAAATGCTCCCTACGCTTTTCAAACTCTGGTTACGCCATTCAGGGGCTACTACCAGAATAGTTTATATGGCACTCAGTTTTTTCTCGCGAATCTTGACCTCTATTTCCCTATTTTTCAAACAATGATTCCTATTGAAACGCCACTTCCATTAATAAATAGTTTGCAACTAGGCGCCTTTACCGATATTGGAACGGCTAAAGAAAAATGGTATGGTTACGCACCACAAGGTAAGTGGTTACAATCCTATGGAATAAGCGCAAGGACAACACTGGCAGGTTATCCGTTAAGGTTTGATCTAGCCTGGCCTTGCACGTTTAGCAAAAAGCCTGTGTGGTATTTGTCGTTGAAGTTGTAGACCTTAGCGCGTAATGACATTTAAGTAAACAACATAGATAGTACATTAGATACTGCTTTGTTGTTAATTGGTGCTTGCAAAGTTGAAAAAGCACATAGCTGGTTTGGGTGCGGGAGTAGTAAAATTGCACGGATAGGAATAGTTAATTGTATAGGTAAACTGGCGTTGTCCATGGGCGTGGATCAGTTGAGATGTGGCCGCATTGTATGAAGTTCTGTGCTAATGGCGGGTAAAAAAGATCGGGCAAAAATGAAGTGGCAGGATAGCCTAAAAATGGATTTGCGCTATGAAAATGATTATTGTTGGTTTGTTACTCTTCATTTTGGGTTTGGGCTGTAAGTCTGCAACTTCAGAGAAGCAGGCGACTGTAAACATCGCTTCTAAAAAAACGGTACAATATTTCGACACGACAGTGGGAGTCCGAAAAATAATCATTTCCAGCGATTCAGAACGGATGTATGTTGCTATTCGGGAGCAGGAAAAGGTTTTCATCGATACCATCCATTACCCAATTAGTAAAGATTACGATAACCTCACTAAAAACATCTGTATAAATGGTACAGACCTGACCAATTGCTTTGTGTCGGGAGATTTGCTCTTTTTTACTTTCAATGATTTCTCTTATCTAAAACGTTTAGTTACCGTCAATCTGAATACACACCAGATTGTGGCTGTAAAAGATGGCGAAGACATGCTGGGGACTTACCTGTTGGCATTCCTATTTGTAGATAATAAAATAGTTTGCTGCCACGACCCAAATC
>CANFKC010000079.1 GCA_947447265.1 Chitinophagaceae bacterium | reverse complement strand
TTGGATAGCCCCGATGAGGCATTGTCCGGCAGATTATACGATGGGCTACAAACAGATAGCCCCGATGGGGCATTATCGGTAAGTAAATGTTGTTAGCGCGATATTTCGCCCTTACAGGGCTTGTGTAATGAATATATCTGCATCACAGGGCTACACCCTGTGCTATTATATTGCGGTCCTTCAGACCTTTCCCTATGTTAATAATATTGTCCCGATGGGGCAGTTGTAATCTAGTGGAATTTGAATGTTGGATTTCGGAAAAATGTTCAACCCCATTCGGGGTTGGTGAGGTGTGGCGTATGTGCCGCCGGTTTCACTGGCGGTTATTCTTGGTGAAGCCCTTCGGGCTAGTTTAGTGTTGTGCGTTGGGGAAGGTTTTCGGGTTTGAGTTGGATAGCCCCAATGGGGCATTGTCCGGCAGATTATACGATGGGCTACAAACAGATAGCCCCGATGGGGCATTATCGGTAAGTAAATGTTGTTAGCGCGATATTTCACCCTTACAGGGCTTGTGTAATGAATATTTCTGCATCACAGGGCTACACCCTGTGCTATTATATTGCGGTCCTTCAGACCTTTCCCTATGTTAATAATATTGTCCGGATGGGGCAAATTTCCGTTTTTGTATAGGATAGCCCCGATGGGGCATTGTCCGGCAGATTATACGATGGGCTACAAACAGATAGCCCCCATGGGGCACATCGTAATCTGGAGGAATTTGAATGTTGGATTTCGGAAAAATGTTCAACCCCATTCGGGGTTGGTGAGCTGTTGCGTATGTGCCGCCGGTTTCACCGACGGTTATTTTTGGTGAAGCCCTTCGGGCTTGCTCGGATTTTTGAATTTCTAAATGGGGATATCCCCGGCTAATTTAGGTTTCAGTAGATTTCAAAACTAGTTTTGGAACTATTAACTTTACAGCATCGGCATCGCGTAATTGCCTCCTCGGGGGTGCTATAGGCGGTTTGAAAAGCCAATTTTGTGCAAAAAACGGAGCGCAGGCAAAAAAAGTGGGTAAAAAATTTTACGATACCAAAATATCTATTACATTTGCAGTCCGAAAAAACATTATTCATAACCCCCCAAATAATTTCAATTATTTATGTCGGTAAAAATTCGCCTGCAAAGACACGGCTCGAAGAAGCGCCCATTTTACTTCATTGTTGTTGCTAATACAACTGCACCACGTGACGGTAAATTCATTGAAAAATTAGGAACATACAACCCACTTACTGTTCCTGCAACCATCCGTGTTAACCGCGAACGTTCGCTGTACTGGCTGAACAAAGGCGCTGAACCTACCAACACTTGCCGCAGAATCCTTTCTTTCAAGGGCGTTCTGTTCCTGAAACACCTTTATCGTGGTGTATCTCTCGGCCTGTTCGATGAGACTACTGCAATCGAGAAGTTTGAAAAATGGAATGGCGAGCATGAAGAACTGGTAGCAAAGAGAGAAGAAAACCATCGTAAGCACAAAGCTGAAAAACGTCATGAAACAATGACTGAATCAGTTCGTAAAGTAGAAGAAAAGAATGCTGAAAGGCAACTTGCTGCTGCTGCCGCTGCTGAAACTGAAACTCAATCAGAAGAAACTCCAGAACAGGAAGGTTAATTACCACCCGTTTATATTATTTAGAAATCCCTGCTGCAAAGCAGGGATTTTTTTGTTTTACCTGGCACCACACTGTGTTTAGTCTTTTCTAAAAATGGCTAATGAAAAATGTTGGTTATTATAAAATAAATCAGAACTTTAAGACATGAAAATAAATATACTCCTGGTATTACTGCTTTGCGTATTAAGCACGAACGCCCAAATTATAAACACCTTCGCTGGCACAGGCACGGCGGCCACAAGCGGTGATGGGGGTCCCGCAACGGCAGCTGCATTAAATTGGCCTTCAGGTATTTTTTCGGACCAAAGTGGTAACATTTATATAGGTGAATCAGAAGGCTATGTAATCAGGAAGGTGAATACCAGTGGAGTGATTTCAACTTTTGCAGGTACAGGAATTGGGGGCCATAGTGGTGATGGCGGTCCGGCAACTGCAGCAAGAATTGGTGCTTCTCAAGCAATCGGAATAGATAGTTTGGGCAACATATATATTGGTGAAGGCGATACCCCGAGGATCAGAAAAATATCAACATCTGGCATTATTACCACGATAGCAGGAACAGGGGCAAGGGGTTTCAGTGGAGATGGCGGCCCCGCAACAGCGGCAACTTTTGATCAATTTACATCCATTGCTGTAGACCAGCATGGAAATGTTTATGTTGGAGATACTTATAACCATCGAATCCGCAAAATAAATAGCAGTACTGGCATTATAACCACAATTGCAGGCAATGGCAGTTCTGGGGATTCCGGCGATGGCGGACCTTCAACAGGGGCAACTTTAGGCCTTATAATAGGATTGAGTACAGACAAAATCGGAAATTTATATGTGCGGGATGATTCTGCTTTTAGAATAAGAAAAATTAATTCATCCGGCATTATATCCGCTGTAACCCGTGCGGGTGTAGGTTCAATTACGGGAGACGGAGGCCCAGCAACGGCAGCTACGATTGGTGCAAATGGCGGCGGAATGATTGTAGATGCCGGGGGAAATTTATATATTGTAGAGAACAATGGGCATAGCGTAAGGAAAATTAACGCAACTGATGGCAAAATAAATACTGTAATTGGAACTGGCACAAGTGGATTTTCGGGCGATGGCGGCCCTGCCTCATCCGCAACATTTTACGGCCCCTGGTCGATCGCGATAGCCCCCAATGGGAATATTTACATTACTGACCTGGGAAACATGAGGGTGCGGTATATCAGGTCGACTGTTGGGGTAACGGACATTATTGAAAAAACCGCTCAAATCACGCTCTCCCCTAACCCGGCAACAGCAGGTGCATTTACCTTAAATATTAACACAGGCATACCCGAAACTGCACAAATAACGATAACGAATGTAACCGGAAGCACAGTAAGCGCATTGCCGGGCGAAACTAATAAAGTGATGGATATACAGCTTGATGTACCTAAGGGATTATATTTTGTAACTGTAACCACCAGCCATGGTGTTTGGGTGGAAAAAGTTGTGGTGGATTAGATAAGAATGCTATGCCCCTGCAAATCCGCTATTTCAGCCAATGTGATTAAGTTGAGAAGCGATACCGACGGGATAGCATGTTTATAGACAAACAATAATAAATATCACCGATGCCGAAGGTATCGTATTGGGTCGTTGGGCGATATTTATACATGCGACACCTTCGGCATCGGATAAAAAGGAGCCTATTTCTATAAATATGTGATGCACCCGGCATCATAACTTGCCCCCCAATCCTTACGTTAGTGATATTGCCTTTCGGCCTGTTTCCCCGCTTTAGCAACACAAATTTTATTTATAAAATGTGTATTTTACGATAAACATTCTTATCTTTATCTTATTAATACCCACTTTATGAAAAACAACAATTAATTATAAGCTGCACTTGAAGCAATTGGCAGAAAAATATATGAATTGCGCCATTCCCGGAAGGAAAAATTAACGACAATCCAGAACGCAATTGGTATTAACCATGGCACTATCAGCCAGATTGAGAATGGCAAATACAAAAGCCTGAAATTGGAAACCATTATAAAATTTGCTGATTATTTTGGTGTACATTTTTCTGAAATTTTATCAATTTAGGGTTAATATAGTGTATTGTTGCTAACTGCAACAATTTTTTGATATTAGCAACAAAATATAAGCATGAGTATTTTTAAATCATTATAAACATAAGTAGATTTGGTAGAACGATTTCGGCCGATTTCCGACCGTTCCACTCTGACGGTTTACAAATGGGAGTAAGTACAGTGTTTATAAATTTAAAATATTACCAAAATGAAAAAATTGCTTTTTTTGGCGCTGCTGCTGATAGCAGGCCGTGTAAGTTTCGGACAGGCAGGTGGTTTGACAATTCAAAATAAAAACACGACTTGTGGTGTATACGTTACTATGTATGCTGACGATATACCTGGCGGTTTTCCGCATTGCACTTTGATGAGTAATCAAATATATTTACCCCCTTCCCCTTTACCGGGTTGCACAGTTACATACCCATCACACGGTGCTTTTTCATCAACTGTAGGTTGGTTTTCTGGTGGAACACCGCCAAGCACATCTCAGACATTTAGGTGGAATGAAACACAATTTCAATTCAATTGTCCGATTGGAATGGGCTGTTCCAATGGAGGCGCATATGTGAGTCCTCTCAATGCCGCAAGATGTTCTATAGCACAAAATAACATATTTAGTGCAGGAGGATGCGTAGGGCCGATAAACTGGAATCCTAATATTACTTTAACCATGTCAAACGTCACAGTAACATTTAACTAAAATAAAATAGGGAGTGATTTAATCATTCCCTATTTTTAAAAAAACAACATTCCAAATGAGAATCTTTTCGCTATTTATAGCTTTCACCCTTCTTTTTCACTCAAAGTCATTTGCGCAGACAATTACGACCTATGCAGGAAATGGAACAGCCGCATACGTAGGCGACGGCGGACAAGCGACGGCCTCATCAATAAATTACCCATTTGGAGTGACCGCAGATACCCATGGCAATTTATTTTTTGCAGATGCAGCGAATTATGTGATTCGAAAAATAGATAATGCAGGGATAATAACAACGATAGCTGGTACAGGCGCACCCGGTTACAGTGGAGATGGGGGGCTCGCGACTGCGGCGACTTTTGCCGATCCAGAAGGATTGGCTTTGGATTCACTTGGAAATATTTATGTAACTGACCTTGAAAATGCAACCATCAGAAAAATAAATACTTCAGGAATTATTACAACTATCGCAGGAACAGGAACATCAGGATACAATGGCGATGGAATTCCAGCAACTTCAGCACTCCTAAATATGCCTCGTTGTATTCTGATAAAAAATGGTGAAATATTGTTTTCAGACCCCGGAAATTATCGCATTCGGAAAATTAGTACTTCGGGAGTTATTTCTACCATTGCTGGTACAGGACTGCCTGGCTCAACTGGAGACGGCGCGCAAGCTACAGCGGCTAAGTTGGCAACTCAATTGTCGCTTGCCGCCGACAAGTTAGGTAATTTTTATATCTACCAAGATTCAATTTTCAAAATTAGAAAAGTTGCACCTAATGGGATAATAACGTCTATCGCCGGGACCGGAGTAAATGTATCTTCCGGAGATAATGGCTTGGCAACAGCCGCAGGCATTGGAAATGCTGGAGGAATGACTGTCGATGTATTTAACAACCTCTATTTTAGTGACGAGAATCATGGCAGAATTAGAAAAATAGATCACGCCACAAACATTGTAACCACAATTGTTGGTGACGGCACGCCATGTGGATTTTCTGGTGATGGAGGACCTGCTACAAATGCCCAATTATGCGGTCCCTACGATATTTGCATAGATAAAAACGGCGTACTTTTTTTTGCTGACCAAAATAATCAAAGGATACGTAGAGTCAGACTCGGCCTTGGTGTTGAAAACACAGCAAATGAAGCCGCTCAAATCACCCTCTCCCCCAACCCGGCAACGGCTGGTGCATTTACCTTAAATATTAGCACAGGCATTCCCGAAAATGCACAAATAACGATAACGAATGTAACCGGAAGCACAGTAAGCGCATTGCAGGGCGAAACTAATAAAGCGATGGAAATACAACTTAATGTACCTAAGGGATTATATTTCGTAACTGTAACCACCAGCCATGGTGTTTGGGTGGAAAAAGTTGTAGTGGATTAAAACATAACTTATATTTATACTCCGGATACCGCTATACCATGCATATGAAATTTGTACTCGCTTTTCTTCTTTTATCTTTTGGTGCTCTAAGCACGAAAGCCCAAATTATTACGACCTATGCAGGCAACGGAACAGTTGGATATTCAGGTGACGGAGGTCAGGCTACTGCCGCTGATTTGAGCGCTGTTACCTCTGTTTTTGCAGACGTAAATGGAAACATTTATTTGTCAGATCCCAATCAATATGTAATACGAAAGATCGCACCATCCGGTATAATAACGACTATTGCAGGCGTAGGCCCAGGAGGCGGTGGTAATACAGGAGATGGCGGACAAGCAACATTGGCAACATTGTTTAATCCCCAAGGTGTCTTTGCAGATTCAATTGGAAATGTGTATTTTATAGATAGTGATAGTGCAAGAATACGCAAGATCAATACTTCTGGCATCATTTCTACAATAGCCGGAACAAAAGTAAGCGGATATAGTGGTGACGGTGGTGCAGCAACTGCGGCGCAAATGAGTTACCCTAATGACATTTTAATGGATAAAAATGGCAACATATATTTTACCGATGTATCCAACTACAGAGTCAGGAAAATAAGCTCATCTGGCATCATCTCAACTGTTGCAGGTACAGGCGTGTCAGGTTTCAGTGGTGATGGCGGTCCGGCCACGGCTGCGCAAATTGGATTTCCATATTATCTCACGATAGATAGAAATGGAAATTTGTATTTCGGTGACGATTCTTCAGCGAGAATACGAAAAGTATCTGCATCTGGTATTATCAGCACTGTAGCTGGCACTGGAGTTGTTGGAACTGCAGGAATGGTTTCAGCAGGTGATGGCGGACCGGCAACGGCTGCTGTTCTTGGATTGGTATACGGTATGACTACTGACAATTCAGGGAACTTATATTATTCAGAAGCAGTTGATAGTAGAATTCGTAAAATCGATTTTTCAACAGGAATTATCAAACCAATTGTTGGTGACGGAACACCATGTGGCTTCGGCGGCGATGGCGGAACAGCAACGTTGGCTAAGTTGTGTGTACCGGAGGGTATAAGCTTCGATAAATTTGGAAATTTATACATATCCGATTATGACAATCATAGAATTCGCCGCGTAAAAGGAATGGTTAGCGAAGTGGAACATGTTAGTTCATCCGCTCAAATCACGCTCTCCCCCAACCCGGCAACGGCTGGTGCATTTACCCTGAATATTAACACAGGCATTCCCGAAAATGCACAAATAACAATCACCAATGTTACCGGAAGCACCGTAAGCGCATTGCAGGGCGAAACAAATAAGGCGATGGATATACAGCTCAATGCGCCCAAGGGCTTATATTTTGTAACTGTAACCACCAGCCATGGTGTTTGGGTGGAAAAAGTTGTGGTGGATTAAAACATAACTTATATTTATACCTCCAGATACCGCTATACCATGCATATGAAATTTGTACTCGCTTTTCTTATTTTGTCTTTTGGTGCTTTAAGCACAAACGCTCAAATCATTTCAACCTATGCAGGCACGGGAACAGCTGGATATTCAGGTGACGGAGGGCAGGCAACAGCAGCAACAATGGATTGGCCTGAAGGGATAATTGCTGACAGAAATGGTAATATTTTTTTTACAGATGGCAATAATTTTGTTGTTCGTAAAATTGATGCGTCAGGAATCATCACTACAATAGCAGGAACAGGAACTAGTGGTTTTAGTGGCGATGGCGGAATAGCTACATCTGCTGCATTGTCATATCCCAGAACTGTAGCAACAGATACATTGGGAAACATATATATAGTTGATACCGACACATCCAGAATTCGTAAGGTAAATGCTTCGGGCATTATAAGCACAATTGCCGGTACAGGAACCGCTGGTTATAATGGCGACGGAATCTCCGCTACTTCTGCCCGAATAAACCGACCGAACAGCATCGCATTGAGCAAAACGGGTGAAATATTTTTTACTGATTCCTATAACTACCGTCTTCGTAAAATTAACAATCTGGGGGTAATTTCTACAGTTGCTGGAAATGGAGTATCAGGAAATACTGGTGACGGCGGCCAAGCTACAAATGCAAGTATTGGGTCAAACTGTTACATAGCTCTTGATTATACAGGGAATATTTTTATTCAAGAAGACTCTACGTTTAGAATAAGAAAAATTGCCACCAACGGGATTATAACAACTATTGCAGGAACGGGCATAAATACTTATAGTGGAGATAATGGCCCCGCAACTGCTGCGGGACTTGGAAATGCCGGGGGGATAGCTATCGATAATAACGGAAATATATACTTTAGTGATGAAAATCACGGTCGGATTAGAAAAATTGATGCAGTCACAAAAATTATTACAACTTTCATAGGTGACGGAACAACTTGCGGATTTACTGGGGATGGAGGCCCTGCAACCAGCGCGCAAATATGCGCACCATTCGAAATATCAATAGATAAAAATAACGTACTATATTTTTGCGATCTTGGCAATCAAAGGATACGTAGAGTCAGACTCGGCCTTGGTGTTGAAAACACAGCAAATGAAGCCGCTCAAATCACACTCTCCCCCAACCCGGCAACGGCAGGTGCATTTACCCTGAATATTAAAACAGGCATACCCGAAGCGGCACAAATAACAATCACCAATGTTACCGGAAGCACAGTAAGCGCATTGCAGGGCGAAACTAATAAGGCAATGGAGATACAGCTAAATGTACCTAAGGGATTATATTTTGTAACTGTAGCCACCAGCCATGGTGTTTGGGTGGAAAAAGTTGTGGTGGATTAGAACATAACTCAGCAACTTTAGGTTGATGCTATTATTAATCTGCCGTATGAAACAAGGCCCCAACCTAAAGTTTAAATTATTTACGTTGCTGTTCCTGTTTACAGCATGGGCTGCCCATGCACAATCATTTACAATTACCGGAACGGTAAGGGGCACCGACAGTATTGCTATTACAGCCGCAACGGTAACGCTGAAAAATGCATCGGGTATTATTACGGTAACTACAAACAGCAAGGGTAAGTTTACATTCGACGGACTGGGTAAAGGGCCTTATGCGCTCGGCATTAATATTGCGAGATACGAGCCCTATACTGATAGCCCTATACTCACCGGAAAAAATATTAACCTCGGCACCATTCAACTGAAAGCTGTTACTCACGAATTACAAGAAGTGAGCATTATAGAAAAGGTGCTGGCCATGGTGCAAAAAGACGACACCCTGGAATTTAACAGCGCGGCCTTCAAACTGAGCCAGGATGCAGATGCAACTGACCTCGTAAAAAAGTTACCATCCCTCACCGTATATGGCAACCGGATAACCGCACAAGGCGAAGAGGTGTCAAAAATACTAATTGATGGTAAACCGTTTTTTAGTAACGACCCTTATGCGACCCTGAAATTGCTGCCCGCAGGTATAATTGCCAAAGTGCAGGTATACAATGAAAAGAGCGAGCAAGAGCAGTTTACCGGCTTCAGCGAAGGCCAGACCAGTAAGACAATAAACATAGTAACGAAGCCCAATAAACGTAACGGCATATTCGGCAAACTATATGCAGGCACGGGCAAGGATGTTACCGCAACCCGCTATGGCACCGGTGCCGACCTGAACCGTTTTAACGACAATGAGCGGATTACCGTTACCGGACACACTGACAATCTGAATGCGGCGAATTTTGCCGACCCGAATCCTACGGCAAACGGTGGCACCGGTTACACCACCACCACTGGCGCAGCAATAAATTACACCAACAAAACAGGCGAGAAAACCGACTGGACGGGCAACTATGCCTTTTACAGGTCAGGCAACCAGAACCAGAAAACGCTTGCCAAAACATTTACGATCCCAACTGGAGAGGGTCAACTATACCGGGAACAAAACAACAGCCAGATCCAGTCTGCCAACCACAAAGTAAATCTGCATATTTTCGGGAAAATTGATAGCCTGACTTCACTCATTATTTCGCCGCAGTTTTCCTTTCAACAGACCGAGGGCAATACACAGCGCACCGGTAATACTACTGATAGCCTGGGCGCACTTAATGAAACTATTAATAACAGTAATAGCCACGTTCGCAGTTATACGTTAGGCGGCAGCTTGTTTTACGGGCATAAATTCCGCAAGAAGGGCCGTACCCTATCGGTTAATCTTAATTCCGGCAGCAATGTTAACCATAGTGCCATACTGCTGAAAGGCAACAATACCTTTTTCAGAAGTCCGCTATTGAGTGATACCCTGAACCAGTTGACGGACCAGAACCAGTCCGGCAGCAATTATAATGGCGAGCTCAATTACACCCTGCCATCGGGTAAGCACGGGCAGGTAAGAGCTGTGGCAGACGTTAGTTATATGCCGTCGAAAAATGAAAAGAATGTTTACAATTACGCTGATGGTGTTTATTCCCTGAGAGATACCCTGCTATCTAATGCCCTGACAAATACAGCCTGGAATAATAAAGCAGGCCTCAGCTACTGGGTGCACCTTAAAAAGTATGACTTTTCAGTAGGCGCCAACTACCAGCTTGTTACGCTGTATGGCGTAAACGGAGCCGCGGCAAGCGGCTATTCTGCGCGCAATTTTCGTAACCTATTGCCAACGGCAAGTTACAAATACAGGTTTTCCCGAAGTTCAAATATACAGGTGAACTACAGCACCTACACCCGGGTACCGACGGTTACCCAATTGCAAAATGTGGTCAGTAATGCTGACCCGCTGCACCTGGTTGCAGGCAATCCGCTACTGACACAGCCCTATACCCACAATCTTTTGGTCCGATACAATTTTACGGGCAAAGCTGGTAAAAAGAGCCTGAACTGGCTATTCGGCAGTTATTATACTGTTAACCCAATTTCTACCAATGTTATAGTTGCGGGCAAAGACACCTTTTTACAACAACATATATTGTTACCCAAGGGCTCACAACTCACCATACCAGTTAATACGTTACCAAGTCTGCAACTTACCAGCAATGCCGGCTACAGCCTACCTTTAACCAAAATAAAGTGCGCTCTGAGTATTAACATCAGTGGCGACAATAACAGCACACCGGCAGTAATCAATAATATTGTCAACTACCAGCACCGCACCAATGGCAGCCTTAGCATAGCCATTAACAGCAATATAAGTGAAAAGATAGATTTTTCGTTTACTACCGCAGCAAGTGTTATTGCCAGCACTAATACCCTTAACCGTCAGGCCAATTCGACCTATTATAATCAAAGCGGCACCGGCATGCTGAACCTTGTGCTGGCCCATAACATTTTGCTCAATACCAATTTGAGCTACCAGATCAACTATGGTTTGACGGCAGGCTACAATCAAAACTACCTTGTCTGGAATATGAGCGTAGGTAAAAAACTATTTAAAAAACAACAAGGAGACATCCGTTTAACCGCTATCGATCTGCTGAACAAGAACACCAATATGCAGCACATAGTAACAGAAACCTATGTGCAGGATAGCCGTAGTAATATTTTACAGCGTTATGTGTTGCTTACTTTTAGTTACCGGATAAGAGATTTCAATTAAATGTGGCTGTGATGCAGGAGGCGTGCGCGGGACTTTCAATGCAATAATACTTACAGATAACAGTAAATTTATACAAAAATAATATAATTTAGTGTGATGCATTAAGTGACATAGGTACTTTTGGCAAAGACACAAACTATATGAGCAGTAAAAAGTTATTTTCAGCTTTGTTGCTTTGAAGCGCAATTGCTGCCGGCACCCGTTCAGATGCACAGGTAAGTATTACCAGCGGGAGCGCAGTTACGCAGAATTTTGATGGCATTGGCAGTTCAGCGACCGCTACACTACCCTCAGGCTTCAGGGTAAGCCGCAGCAGCGCTACTTTCGCTGGTGCGGGCACCGCTACAGAATTGTCGGCCGGCACCACGGGTACGGGCAGCCTGAACAGCACTTCATCAGGCGGAGCATACAATTTCGCAAATGGGGTGAATGCGTCGTCAACTGAAAGGGGTGTTGGCTTCCTTACTACTGGTACAGCTACCGGCCCGGGCTATTTGTTTATGCAATTGCAGAACAATACCGGCACCATCATCACCGATCTTTCCATTTCATTCGATTATGAAAAATACCGCAGCGGAAGCCGTGCATTCGATCTTACTTTCCAGGTAAGTACCGATGGTAGCAGCTTTGGCAGTGGTATCGCCGCCGGCAACCAATCTTATACTGCAGATGCTGCTAACACCACTGTATACAACCCACCAACGACCATCAGCAAAACCGTTACACTTACGGGTGTTAATATAGCCAACGGGCCAATTACTATATCCGGTGGATGTATGCACCCAATACCGGCACCACCTATACCAATGCGCAAGCCATTGGCATAGACAATATCTCAGTTACCGCAACCATTGGCTGCTCCGGCACGCCTGCGCATGCAGCTACAACAGCCGCGCCATCGGCAGTTTGTTCGGGTAACACCACAACATTATCTGCGACCGGCTATGCGTCGGGAGTGGGCATCAGCTACCAATGGCAAACATCAGCAAACGGTATTGCCGGTTCGTTCACTAACATAACCGGAACTACCAACACGAGCTATGGCAGCCCGGCATTAACAACCGCTACCTATTACCGCATG
Organism: Chitinophagaceae bacterium; assembly: GCA_947447265.1. GTDB lineage: Bacteria > Bacteroidota > Bacteroidia > Chitinophagales > Chitinophagaceae > Flavipsychrobacter. Next base: position 353 of record CANFKC010000079.1, on the reverse strand, counting down.
GTAACCAAATGCGCCAACAGTGGCCTTGCAGATACCAGCAGCGTAACAGCAGTAACCATAAATGCACTACCTACCCCATCAGTGAGCGGAACAACCACAATTTTCAGCGGGGCAAGCACAACGCTTACCTTCAGCGGAACGGCAGCCGATGTAGTGTATTACTGGAACGGCACCAGCACACTTTCTACTACTATTTCAGGTACAGGTACCAGCACAGTTCCGGCCCGCGATAACAATCTGTATATGGGTAACCCAACAAATGCTACAGCTACACCGGCTGATTCTACAAACTACCTCGTTACCAAATCTCAGTACACGCTTTCTTATAACAACCGAAAGGGCATGGCTAACTG
>CANFKC010000078.1 GCA_947447265.1 Chitinophagaceae bacterium | reverse complement strand
CCGTCCAGTCCGCAAAGACCCGCTCCCAGAGCGGGTCTTTTGCATTTATATCTGTGAGGTGGCGGAATAGGTGGCGGTTTTTTAAGTTCATTTTCTGCATTGCTTAAATTTATTCAACCCTCGCTGATAAAGACAATTCCATTAAAATCATCTGACGGGATCGCTCCAATTTTTTCTAACTAGGTAAGGGTTTCAGCAGCTAAGCTGCGGACTGGACGGGTCTAAATAATTTTAATATGTTTTGCTATAAATGAACTCAAACACACGCCCAATAAGCGTTTGGTCATATTTAGATGTCCGTTTATGTTAGATGTTGTGCGAAGTTGAACATAGCAAACCACCACCTTTCCGCCGGCTGTCTTTTTCTTAGGAATAGGAAAAGCTTTTTTTTAACTCTGTGACCCGGATTGGATGTAAAATTATTCATATAAAATCAGCAAATATAGACCTAACTCTTACCGGGCTTCAGGATGGTCATAACACTACTGGAGTTAATGTGAATTAAGATGAAACAAAATGAAGAGCAGATGCCACAAATCTGCCCCATAGCATTCTCTGTCGTCAAAAATGGACAGTGCAATTATAGAACATTTTGAGCCATAAATTCAAACTTATCTACTAATGTAGAGTGGTAAACCAAGCGACCGCAATAAACACAGATTTCTGTGCTTTACTTATTTTCTCCTGAATTCGTTGAGCTTAGTATTAAACAGGTTTTTTGCCTGCATAAAAAAGTGAAAGCCAGCTTTTTTGCTGGCTTTCACTATACAATAGACCTGACGGCACCACCAATAAAATTTCATCGGCAGCATATTCTGCATGAATAACTAAGAAGAAATACTTAAAATACAGTACCTGTGCCATACAAGAGGCCTAGTGTGCTGACCCCAAAGGTATAGCTCCCTCCAATGTACATAATGAAATTCTCTCCTCTCATAATCTTAATTCTACCAGCCACAATTGGTGCCAATTGACTTCGTTTGCCATCCAGAATCATTGTTATCAATGGACCAATTTCAAAAGCAATCTTTGAGCGGGAATCCAATTTAAACTGAATCAGCCGAAATTCTAATCCCGTACCTATTGATGGAGATGCTTTTTCATAAACCAATACCCCGTTAACAAGAAAAGGTTTGGCTTCGGTAGGCAAATTAAAAAATACAGGCACACTTACTTTCTTTTCTGGTCTGAATTCCATGAAGAATAAATAAGCGGAGGTAGGCAGAATAATATTAGTAGTATTATGTAGATTGATCAGTTCACTATTAGAGATAAACAGCAACGACTGTCCGAAACTCATTTCAAAATGAATGCTCTTTTTGAGTGAATCCTTATTTTTATCCGATGCGATTACTTTATTGATTGTTGCTAAAAAAAGACTAACAATTACTAAGTTAGCTGAGATGATGTGTCGATTAAACCTTACTGTTACCATATCTTAAGTGATTTATTTTATATTATTTCTCCCCAATTTATAATCAACAAAATTAACCACAAATTGTTTTTGCTCTGTGCTATTGTCACCTAAGATTCTTAGTGAATATAATCCATTATACAACAAGGGGAGTTTGATAGCAACAGTTTTATTTGCAAAACATTTTGCTTCCAAATTGAAATCCCGATACACTTCATTTCCCATTATATCGAAAATCTGAATCGCTGATATGTCTTCAGGTTTATCAATAGCTAAAGTTATTATATCAATAGCAGGGTTGGGATATATAGAGACATTATTGTTAATAAGTACGTTAGTTGAGGAAGTCGAGGAAAATTTTAACAAAAAATATTATAGACACCTGAATTTGTAAGCGTAGTGGCACCAAAAGTGATTGTGGGACTGGAAAAATATCCTGCTAAATAAACATTACCAGAAGCATCGGCAGTTAAAGAACTTGCTATATCGTCACCACTACTTGTCCCTGCGCTTTTTGCCCAAATAACGCCACCTGAAGGATTATATTTTACCAAAAAATATCATAGCCGCCAAAGCCGCCGCCCGTATTTATAAGCGTAGTAGTACCAAAACTGATTGTGGCGCTGGAGAAACTTCCTGTTATAAAAACGTTACCAGAATCGTCTGTGGTTAAATAATTTGACAAATCAACTAGACTTCTTCCCGCCCCATTTGCCCATGATCAGGTCTGCCCAAAAGCACTTTGCATGTTAAATATATAAAAAACAGTAGCCGCAATTAGTAAAAAGTATTTGTTCATAAATGCTATTTAATATAATTATTTAAAGTTGTATGAAATTCCTGTTTCGTTTATTTTAGGTGCTATTAGGCTATATTTATGGTCGTGTATTGTTCTCGTAATTATAAAAGGGATGCCCGCTAATGTTGATGCCTGACCAACTAAAACTCCACTAAATATTTTACTAATTTTATTATAAATCGTATAAATTTTTTTATCACAATAATTTTTTATAATATTTAAAAATTATACGCAATGCCTATTTCATTTCCTTTAGGTGCTATTAGGCCATATCTACGGTCGTGTACTGCACCTTTAATTAGCAAAGGGATGCCCACTACTGTTGCTACCAGACCAACTACGGCTAACCCTGCACCAAAGCCTATTAAGACTTCATGATCACCATGAGTAGCAGCACCAACTAAAGCACAAACACCACCAATAAGTATTGATGGCGGTCCTGCACATACCATTATTAAGCCTGCCGTATGCATCCCACCCCATGCAGCATGCTGATTAAAATGATTAACAGCATTATACCGATTAGATACATCTTGGAATGATTGGCTAGCATTAATATCGGCTTTTTCAGATAAACTTATTCTGTCATCAACTGTCTGTAAGGCAGTGGTGTTCGTAGAGCTATCCATTATCAGCGACTTTGCCATTATCTTTTCAGAAATAACTAATAGCATCGCAATAGTTACAAAAATTATTTTACTCATCTACTTGGTTGGTTTTAGATTAATGAAAATGGTGGAAAAATAACTTGAAATATTTCTGTGAATTGTAGGTTCATATATTTTTTTGGTAAGAGACATAATATTGGTTCCATTTATTTGAATTGTTGTATCCCCACCTGTTGAACTGCCACCGATCCGAAACTAAGCTAAAAGAGTAAACTAGGCTGCAAGGTTACATGATTCCCATCACTACCAGCAACGAAAACCAAAGTATCTGCTGCTGATGGCTGAGCGACACCGTTTACCGTTGCAATTCCTGGTCCAACCCATCTACCAATAAAATCGGAGCTGTTATTTGTCGAGCCCTTCTTTTGCATGAATTAAATACTAATTCCGATATTGAACAGCAAATTATTGCAACCATTGGTTTCTTCATTTTTTTTAGCTTAATTGGAGAAGTGTGCAATTTTAAATTTCCTCAGTAAGTTCTGATAGTGCAAAGTAGACTTAATTGTCAGGGTAGTATTTGACATTTATCAAATAATCAAATGTAGCGTCAATAATCTGAGTAAATACGCTACGTTGGGCTTATGTTATAAAAGTATACTATTCTTTAACCCATTTCAAAACAGTATAAGTATTCTGCCCTGTAAGCCTCACCAGGTACATACCCTTAGCCAAGCTACAATTATCATGTATTTGTTTGGTATCATTACCCATTAACCAAAAATCATGCACTATAGCCCGCCCGGTAAGGTCAGTTATAGTAATGTCTATATCGGTGGTGGGTGTTGGGGTAGACGATAAGGTTAGCGTAGAATTTGAAGTTTGAAAAAGGGTGAATGATGAGGATGGTGCAAGAGTGGCAACACTTAAACTACCTGGTGTTACTTTTCTTATTCTATTATTATCCCAATCTGCAATATAAATATTACCTGTAGCGTCCACTGCAACACCACGTGGATTATATAATTCTGCCATAGTTGCATTGCCTCCATCCCCGCTAAAGCCTGCTGAACCGTTACCTGCTAAGGTACTTATAATGCCTGCCGGTGTTACTGTTCTTATCCTATGATTACCATCGTCTGAAATATAAATATTTCCTATTGCGTCCACGACAACACCACGTGGGCTATTTAATTCCGCATTTGTTGCATTGCCTCCATCCCCGCTAAAGCCTGATATACCGTTACCAGCTAAGGTACTTATAATGCCTGCCAGTGTTACTTTTCTTATTCTATTATTGCCATCATCTGCGATATAAATATTTCCTGTTGCATCCAGTGCAATGCCTTTGGGGTAAGACAATCCTGCAGCTATTGTACTTATAATGCCTACCGGCGTTACTTTTCTTATTATGCCATTAAAATCTTCTGTAAAATATATATTTCCTATTGCGTCCACTACAACTCCATACGGTCCATCTAATTCAGCATTTGTTGCATTGCCACCATCCCCGCTAAATCCTGGTGTACCATTACCAGCTATGGTACTTATAATGCCTGCTGGTGTTACTCTTCTTATTATATTATTAGAATAATCTGAAATATAAATATTTCCTATTGCGTCCATCGTAACTCCGCTTGGGGTTCTTAATTCTGCCGCTGTTGCACTGCCACCATCCCCGCCAAATCCTGCTGTACCATTACCGGCTATGGTAATAATAATCCCAGAGGGTGTTATTTTTCTTATTATATTGTTATAATAATCTGCAATATAAATATTTCCTACTGCGTCTACTGCAACTCCGGCTGGGTTATTTAATTCTGCCGCTGTCGCAGCGCTGCCATCGCAGCAATATCCATTAATGCCATTCCCTGCCACAGTAGTTATTATCTGCCCAAAAGCATTTTGCGCGTTAAACAAATAAAAAACGGTTGCTACAATTAGATAAAAGTACTTGTTCATAAAAATAAGTTGATTTAATGCCCAGTGAATTCTGCCGGTGTAAAGTAGACTTAATTGTCAGATTAGCATTTGACATTTGTCAAATAATCAAGTGTAGCGATAATCTGAGTAAATACGCTACGTTGGGCTTATCGTATCACTATTGTATCTCAACAACGCATTTTGTGGGCTCATATCACCCTGAAGCTAGCAACAAACTTTACGAAGATTCTGTCTGAAGTAGCAGTGGGTATCCCGAACTTTGCGAGCAACAAAATTAAGGACACATCAGGAATGAAAAACCCGCGACCTCCGCCGAGAGCGCGGCATTCTAACCGGAATTTTTAAAAAAGCAAAAGACCCACTCAATGAACGAGTCTTTGCGGACTATACGAATATAATTAATTTATATGTATTTTCGTTCGTTTTAATGGCTTCATAAACACAGCAAGTGTTTTAGCATAGTCGCTTTTTAGTTCGCATACACTCGCATGCGTTGGCGGACATAGCAAACCACCACCTTTACGACGGCTCACTTAACTAATTATGAGTTGATCGTTTGTATTTAAGGTCTGTTTTACATTCGGAAACATTATTTGATAAATGTCAAGCACTGCCGGTATATTAAACAATACTTTCGTCCTGTTCTCAATAAACAAAGAACGAATAGAATGAAAAAATTCAACATTCTGATTACTTTGATGTTCGTAGTTACGATTTCCGAAGCACAAACAATTCCCAACGCAGGATTCGAGAGCTGGACCAATTATGGTACTTATTCCGACCCTACTAGTTGGTTCAGTTACAACTCTATTTTCCTTGACACTGCCTGCGAACAAGGTACACCCGGCGCCGTTGGCGCTTCGTATTTGAAGCTGACTGTGAAAAGTGGGTTGGGGTTGCTTTCGGGTGCTTGTGCTACTGTATCTAGTACACCCACTTGGAATCCCGCAGGTATGGGCGGGTTTGCTTGTACTGCCCGTCCCGCATATCTGACCGGTAAATATAAATATAAGTTTTCAGCAACTGATACAGGCGTTATTAAGGTATTTATTAGCAAATGGAATACGACCACCCTGACTAAAGATTTCGTTGGAATTGGACAGCTATTTACTACGGGCACTATCACGACATGGACTAATTTCAGCATACCAATTATGTACTTTGGAAGCACCTCTCCTGATACTGCACTTATAATTATGCAAGCAGGTGCGATAAGAGACACCACGCTCACGTTCCCGACAATCGGCGACTATCTGTATATAGATGACTTAGCCTTTAGCAGTACTGTGAGTGGAGTAACTGACGAAGTAGCTACAGGTGTGCCTTGCTCAATATCTCCTAATCCGTTTAATTCCACCACAACCATTAGTTTTTCAGCAGAACAAAATAATACACTCATCAGAGTACTTGATATTACCGGGCGAGTAGTAAAGAACATTCAGTTTAGCGGTAAGGAGCTTACTCTGGACAAAGAAAACCTCCATGCCGGCATTTATATCCTACACATTGTTGATGAAAATGGTCATGCTGATACCCGGCAGATTGTTATTCAATAGCAATATGTGTTTTTTTGAGCGTTCTGATAACATATATAAAATAAATAACCAGACTCTATGTTAGCTTACCTCTGCTATCGTTAATCGTAATTTATTGCCCTTGATTTGTTTTTCAAGCACATAGCTCTGTCAATTAATTTTCTCCTCCTTTTTCATTTATATAAATAACATAAATCATATGAGCAAAATAATTTTTGTAATGAAGATCAAAATTTCAGTTTTTATCGCTGTACTAACCTTTACGGCATTGGGTAAGTCATTTGGTGCATTTCGTGTTAAACAGTTATCCCTGAATCAAAATTCATTGACAGGCAATATTTCCTCCACGGAAAAGTATAAAATGGCAACCCTAGTATTCCGCTTTTCTGATTTTCAGAAGGCAGGCTATAAACAATCTGCCATGAGTACATTTATTAGCAACAATTCTTCTGTTTATGAGAAAAGTAACATTAGCCAAAATGTCATGACTGAATTTTCACGGAGAAATCAGCAAAAGAAAGGGAATCCCACGCTTATTACCGGCTTGGTATTATTGGGAACTGGTTTGGCTGGCATGTTGGCCGGCGGATTGAGAACATCACAAGGGGTTGGGATGGAAATACTAGCGGGAGCTACTCTTTTCGTGTTGGGCGGTGGCCTGTTTTTGGCAGGATTAATAGTTACAATCTGTGGCTTAGCTACCAACAATTCACATGGTTATTAAATGTTTAGCAAATATGAATTGGCTGATATTGCTTTGCGAGTATAAGTATTGCTTCCGGGGCTAAACATCAAATTAAACCATATTTTCTTTTCCTTTTCTAGTTTGTGCTAAGATCTTGTGTTGGTCAGCTTCTTCCTTATCCTGCTTAAGGTCTCCAAAGTGCCAGCTAAATTCATTTTTGTCGTGTCATTGTTTTTAGGTATAGGTGATGGCAAGGGCTTTGAGAGAACGACATCGCTATCGCTAGATAAATTCTCTGTATACACAAAAACATCACAGGCGTTTATAAATGCTTTTGACGCTTTTGCTCCTTCACCGATTCCCATTACAAAAATTCCTTCTTCTCTTATACGCTGAGCAAGGCCAGTATAATCGCTATCACTTGAAGCAATACAAAAACCATTAACATTTTTACTATGAAGAATATCCATTGCACCGATAATCATTGCTGTATCTGTTGAGTTCTTACCCTTTCCCAGTGAGAATTTCTGAACAGGCGTAATTGAGTGTGTGTTAACTTGATTTTTCCAAGCTGCAAGGCGACTGTCTGTCCAATCACCATATATCCGCCGTATTGTTACTTTGCCGTGTTTGCCTGCTTCTGCAAGAATGTTACTCATTTTTTTACTTTGTGCATTGTCAGCATCAATTAGAAGTGCAATTTTGCTTTCTGTAGTATTGGCCATCTCTTATAATTTATCGTAAATGTCAACTGTATTCGGTTCAAAACAATACAGACATTTGTTAAAATGTTAAGAGCCTGACCATTAAAGTCAGGCTCTTTTTGTGCACTCCACTATGCACTCTTTTTAAGCAGATTGACCGAGTAGTCTGGCCCGTTATTTTTCCAGGGCCTAAACCTAGTTAGTGAAGGATCTGTTGACCCACATTCAGGACAACTTTCAACAATTACTTTACCCGGATATACTGCCATTGAATAGTATTTGGCACAAGACATTACAGTCTTTCCATCCAAACTTTGCATTTCTACAATTCTGCCCTTTTCTTTTTGGCTCATTTTTTTGGTTTTAGATGAAATAGTATCTATTTTTGCAAAAAATAATTTAAAAATGAAAAAAAGAATCGTATTAATCTTGATGTTTGTTGTCTGCTTGTTTAATGCTCAAGCCGCATTTGTTATCAAGAATATTAAATCTGACAATCATGCTGTTGTTTCTTCAAATAAGGATGACAGTATCACAGAAAAAGAAGTTTCTTCAGAAGAAGTTTCAGAAAGCAAAGTATCCAAACCTACAAAAGTTGCAGAAAAAGACAACGGAAGTTATATCAGTAAGGGATTATACGTTGTTCTTAGCATATTAGGGCTCGGTTGGGTTGCAATTTTGGTAAACGGAAATGTAAAAGGAAAGGTTAGTTGGGTGCCTGCTATTATTTTCACACTAATCGGTGCTATACCGGGCATGGTTTACAGCTTATTATCAATGAAGTATTATTACGGCAAAAAGAAATCTTAGTTCTTTTTGCTATTGGAAATTAAAAAAATAAATATGAAAAAAATAGCTTACGTTATTGCTTTACTTTTAAGTTTTTCCATCATAACATCAAGTTGCAAGAAGAAACAGGGTTGTACAGACGCGACAGCAATTAATTTTGACGCATCAGCAGAGCAAAACAATAACTCTTGTATATACAAAGGAAACGTGACATTTTGGAATGACGTCGCAAGCTCTCTGGGATATGTAACTGTTACAATGGCAGATGGTACCACTGGTGTCATCACTGCAGATTATAGTTCTGCTCCTTCGTGCGGTGCATCTAGATGTTTTAATTATTCTAACGTCCCCGGGACATATTCCTACACAGCCGTAGAAGCAGCGCCAGGTTTACACACATGGAGTGGGTCTGTCGCGATAACTTCTGACGGATGTGTTACAGTCCGTTTATATTAAAAAAAACACTTCGAAATTAGCTGCGACCAATAGACTTTTTCCTAGATAAGGGCTGATTTTCAGCCCTTATCTTTTTGCTTATTTCTAAAAAAACAAAACCATCCTTAACATAGTCCTAGCCTTTTAGATTCCGCCAAGTGTGGGTTTTATTTTTTATTTCAAACGAGATTACGGTTTTTAAAGTTCATTTTATCTAAACAAAATCTCATTTACTTTTTAGTTGGTTCCCAAGACTACTACTAATAGCAGTGTGAGATTTTATTTTTTACATTTGTAAAAAGATGTAAAAAGTGAGTATGAGCCTAAAATGTATTTTAGTAGCACTGGTTTTGCTATTACTAACCTCAAAAAGGGGAGATGCACAAAGTACGAATCTGCTTTGTTTGCAGATGCAAAATCAAATTTCGATTAATCCAAATTTTGCAAGTGTTAGTAAAGCAAATTCCCCCATGCATATTTCAGTTAATGAGATTAAGCAATTGAACTTTCCTGTTTTCCCTAAAAATAACGGAAATAGTATGCGCAAGGTTGGCAAAATTATGATGATTGCAGGTGGCGCAGTTTATCTTATAGGTGGAATGACTGCACTTACTTATGGCGAAGGCAATCTGGCAACAGGTACCGCAATTGCCGTTACTGGTGCTGTCGCATTTGCAACGGGAGTACCTTTATATTTCATAGGACATCATAAAATGAAACACATGAGATAAAATAGTTTGGGCTCTTTTTGTGTTGAATCAGGAGAATTTAAGCGTGCTTTTTCACAGAGAAATATTGGTGATTTGGTTGTTCCAGCACCGGATGGTGGGCGCTGCTTGTCCTGTTTATCTGTTGATTCCGGATTAGATTGTGGCAGTACAATATATTCTTTGTCTGTATTCTGGTTTGATTGGTTAAAAGGTCTATTTGTCAATGATTCTTGTGTTGACAACGATTCAGAATGATATTTTGCCACGGCCTCAGATGGTACAGGTTTGGACGAGGCTGGAGGAGGTGGTGTGGGCGTGTGCCTAATAATTGGCTTTACAACTCCCATAGTGACAAAGAGTGCTAAGAGCGGTTTCATTTACAACAAACATCGGCTATTAATTATTTGCAACCATTAATTCAGAATTGGTTAAATTCTATTATAGTTGCGTTTTTGAAGTTACCTGTTTTACAATATCATCTAATATCGTTGCTTCGTTGTATAGTTCGTCAATAAGATATTTTCGCTCCTGCTCTCCATTAATTGCATTTTCTTTCAACAATCTACATATGCCCAATATGTTTGCCAAAGGTCTCCTTACCAGGTGCGACTGATCGAAAGCAATCTCATGTAAAGTTTCCACGTAAGAGATGTCCTTAAAATATGCTGATGCATATTTTTTTCCGTCCATCTCAAATAAATTGGCAGCGGTTATTAGTACAAGTTTTATTTTGCCATTTTTCGTTAGAATGTGAGCGGTTGTTTCTTTATAGTTATCTGACGTTGTAAATTCCCGGAATTTGCTTACAATCTCATCAAATTCTTCTTTTGGGTGTAATTCATATTGATACATTCCTATCAACTCATCAGGCAGGCAATCAAATATTTTTCCAGCTGCCGTATTAGCATAAGCAATAATGCCCGTTTCAACTTCAGCTACAAAAATTGCATCAGACGACCCTTCAATAAGAGAATTTAGAAATGTATTCAAGAGCCAATATTTTAAGTTGTAATAGTACGCAACTATAAACTCCCGAAAACTACTAACATTAGTATTTTTTTGTTTGGTATATTGATTTTCCAGGCAATGTAAAGCTGGTGGTTTGCCACGTTTAACTGTGCATATCTTCAAACAACTTTGAACATCGTTGTCTTCTGATACGCTTGTCTGCAGTGCTTTTGATTATCGCTAAAACAAGTAAAAACATCATATGAATAATTAAAATTATATATGCACTCCTGAATGTAGTTCCCGATGATTGATTATCCTTAGCATAATAGAGATGATTCTGTCTTCATCATCCGAACCCTTTATTGCATAGTCGAATGCGCCGAATTTCAGAGCGTTAATTGCAACCTGCATGCAGGACTTCATTATTAAAGCAGAAAATATAGCGCTGCCAGAAGGCAAAAACTATACCTGCACGACAAACTGCTGAAACAATACACATTGTTACAACAGGGCGCTGAATATAAATTCTCAATAAGTGCCGATAAAGGTACACAAGGCGAAAACAGGTTTGAACTGACCTCGGTTACACCTGCAATGGCCCACACAGAGAAAGATGGCTTACAGGTAAATATGGTTCCTAACCCTGCTACTGATGTGGTTACGATCAACTACACCAATACGCAAAAAGAAAGCTTAAGCGTAAGGATACTTGATTTGGCTGGTGTTTGTATTTACAACAATAATACGGGTACCGTTGAAAGTGGCAGTATAGCTGTGCCGCTTAGCAAATACGCCGCCGGTATATACATGGTAGAAATTGTTTCAGGTAGTCAAAAAATAGTACAAAAGTTAGTAAAAGAGTGACAAGAGAGCAAGCCGAAAGGCAACACGCTGTAATTCTTTACAGCGTGTTTATTTTGAAAATAGCTTTTGCCATTCTGGTGACCTTTGATCAATAGGTCTTCGTAATACAATTTAATAACAGCCCCAAAAGGAAAGCCTCTTATCTCCTGTTATATGATTACGTTTACATAATATTGCATTAGCCGGTTGAATTCAGCTTAAAAAACCTTCATTATTTATGCGTAATGTTCTGTTTGTATTGTTGTCGTTGCTATCGGGTATTACAGAAACTGCACACGCCTTTCAGATAGGCCACATTACCGCTACGTTTATAGATAGTAGTAGAAGTAACCGGCCAGTTGCAACAGAAATTTATTACCCGTCAGATGTGGCCGGAGACAATGTTGCTTTCAGTGCTGCAATAACAGGAAAAGTACCTGCAATTAGTTTTGGCCATGGTTTTGTGATGACCTACGACGCCTATTTTAATATAAGAAATGCAGTTGTAGCGCAAGGGTACATCATTGCATTTCCAAAAACAGAAGGTACATTATCTCCGAGCCATCTTGATTTTGGTAAGGACCTTGCATTTGTATTGAAATCTGTATTAAAGCTTGGTAGTACAACTAGTTCACTGCTATATAATAAGGTGGATACGATGAACTGCGTGATGGGCCACAGCATGGGTGCTGGCGCTGCATTTCTTGCTGCAGCATCAGATAATACCATCAAGAGTATGGTAACATTTGCTGCTGCAGAAACAACTCCTTCTGCAGTTAGTGCGGCATCATCAGTTACCGCTCCGGGCCTGGTGTTTGCCGGTGTAAATGATTGCGTAGCCCCACCTGCCACCAATCAATCGCTGATGTACAATAGTTTAGCCAGCGCCTGCAAGCAGTATATCGGCATTATAGGCGGCAGCCATTGCCAGATGGCAGATGCCAGCGCTACCTGCAGTTTTGGAGAGGCTACCTGCACACCAACCCCAACAATATCCCGGGCTTTTCAGCAGGCAGTTATAGATACTTACCTGGTTCCCTGGCTCAACTATCACCTTAAAGGCGACTGTGTATCGGGCAACCATTTTGATACGAAACTTGTAGCTGATGCAGCCATCAATTATCTGAAAAACTGTACCCTTTGCGCAACGGCCGCTGTAGATAATAATAGCCTGATTTCAACTATAACTATTGCTCCACATCCATTTCACGATGCCCTGCGAATTACACTCCCACAAGGAAAGAAATATACTTTGTCCATTTTGTCGGTTACAGGGGTTCAGGTATACAATGCTGAAATTACTAACGATGATTTGGTTACACTGAGCAGTATACCAGCAGGGGTTTATTTGTACCAGCTTTTAGGCAACGATGTAAATCATAAAGGCGTTATTGTAAAGGAGTAGCCAGCTGTATAAGGGAAATGAATGCGATCTTAAAATGGTTTATAATAAACCGCTATCAATTTTATTAAAAAGCATATCCTTTAGACAGTTGCTTGATATCTGAAGCGCTAATGTGATATTGAGCGAGTGCATTGTTCAGAGTATTTTCGACGTCATCAAGGCTGTTGAATATTTTGTTGTGAAAGTG
>CANFKC010000077.1 GCA_947447265.1 Chitinophagaceae bacterium | reverse complement strand
TGACTCAAAAACGCCATTCCGCCCCAGGGCGTAATCTCTTTACTGGTATAGCTTATGTCGAATTCCATCGGCTAATTTCTCTATTGCTACGCATTAGGATTTGAACCTCAATTTACTCATTTTAATCCTAATGCGTAATCTGGGTTAAACCAAGATTGAAAAAATGCTAGTTAGCAATACACCCACAAAACACTATTTTTGCGGCTACAACTGTACAATATGAAGTTTCGCAATTTTAAGATGGTCGATTATGTGGTATATGGCCGTGGATGCTTTGACCAATTAGATGAAATACTGGCGCCGCAGCGCAAGGCTGATGCTCCAATGGTTTACCTGCTGGACCATCATTTTGAAAATGATGAAGCACTAAAAGCACGCATACCGGTAAGGGGCAATGATATTTTAATAAATGCAGACGTAACCCACGAACCAAAAACAACTTATATTGATGAACTTTCAGAAATGCTGAAAGAAAAATTCGGTACAGTATCAGGTGTTATTGGTATTGGCGGCGGTTCTGCTATGGACCTTGCAAAGGCCGTAGCTATTATGATGACCAATCCCGGCAAGGCTCATGACTATCAGGGATGGGACCTCGTTAAAAATCCGGCGGTTTATAAAGCTGGTATCCCTACCCTTTCCGGCACCGGCGCAGAAGTTTCGCGTACCACTGTTTTAACAGGGCCAACGCGCAAACTGGGTATGAATTCAGATTTCACCCCATTCAACCAGATAGTGCTTGACCCAGCGCTCATTAAAAACGCGCCAAAGAACCAGCGCTTCTATACAGGTATGGATTGCTTTATCCACTGCATTGAGTCACTTAAAGGAACTTTCATTAATGAATTCAGTCGTTCTTATGGCGAAAAAGCACAAGATCTTTGCGAAGAAGTGTACCTCCACAAGGATGAGTGGGACGAAGAAAGTGACGAAAAACTCATGATGGCTTCTTTTGCAGGGGGCATGAGTATAGCCTATTCTCAGGTGGGCATCGCGCACACTATCAGCTACGGCCTGGGTTATCTTTTAGGCACTAAGCACGGCATCGGTAACTGCATAGTTTTTAACCATCTGCACGAATACTATCCTGAAGGTGTTGAAACATTCCACAAAATGGTAGCTAAAAACGACATCCATATTCCAGAAGGTATTACCAGGGGGTTGACAGAAGAACAGTTTGATACCATGATAAATGTATCGCTTGGTATGGTTCCGCTATGGGAAAATGCGCTTGGTAAGGACTGGCAGAAGATAATGACCCGCGAAAAATTACGTGCAATTTACGAAAAGCTTTAACAGGTTGTTAACCACAGCCTTTTACATCACAGGTTAACCAAATTTTAGCTAATTTAGAGCCAAAATCTGTACATGAAACATCTGTTACTCACTACTTTCAATGAGTTCTGGCTCAATTGGAGGGGGTTCTATTTGACTCAATTTATCGGCATTCTTGTAGGTTTACCTATAGGTATTTTTATTCGATTCCGGACGCTTGGGGTACTTATGTCAGTGATTTTGGGTTGCGTTGGAAGCTATTTCTGCGATCTTTGGTTTTTTCCAAGTTTCCATTTTACTAAAAATGAACTTACGAACGAGGTAATAGCCTGCGCAACCGGTGCGTTTATCCTCAGCTTGGGCATCAACCTGATATTCGGCTCCAATAAGGGACGCGACCGGACGCCATGGAGGTCGTAATTTAAAATCATTTACCTACTTAAAAGCCTGCTAAGTTCGCGAACATAGCAGGCTTTTCTTATAACACAAACGCTATCACAACATATGTTCCACCTGGCGCAGCAGGTCCCGGCTGATAGCTTCCCTGGAATTATTCCCGTCTACAAAAACAATATTCTCAGTTCCTGCCAATTTCTCAAAGGCTTCTACATACTTTGCCCGAACGGAACGCAAGTTATCCAGCGTTTCGTAAATCTCAATTTTCTCATTTCGCTCCTGCAACCGCGTCATCGAAACTTCAGGCGCAACGTCAATAAACAAGGTTACATCAGGCCTCAGTAATGAAGCACTCATAGCATTGGCGGCTATTACCCAGTCCATATCCATGTGAGCTCCGTGGTAGGCGTATGACGAAAAATAATACCGGTCGGTAATTACGGTGTAGCCTTCTTCCAGCTTTTTTAGGATACCATCTTGTTCATTCAGTAAATGATCGAGCCTGTCGGCAACAAAAAGCCCTGCAACGGCGCGGTCGTCCATTTTCATTTCGCCACGCAAAACACTGCGTATCATACTGCCAATTGGTCCGTTAGTTGGCTCAAACGTAGTATATACTTTAAGGCCTCTGGCAATAAGGCTTTGCTCCATTAATTTGGTCTGCGTGCTTTTTCCGCTTCCGTCAATCCCTTCTAACGCTATGAATAAATTATCTTTCATTAATTCTTGATGAGTGGTCAAATTTAGTGTTATTATATAATATCCGTCTTAAAAAAAGAGCCATCGCTAGGCATTCACATACTTAAACAGCTGTATTACCTCCAGCGCTTCTTTTACATCGTGCACCCTCAAAATATTGGCACCCTGCTGTAGTGCTACCATGTGCAGAGCCGTCGTGCCATTTAACGCATTTTCAGGATTAACCTTCAGCGATTTGCAAACTATCGATTTACGGGAAACACCAGCGAGTAAAGGCCTTCCCAAAAGTCGGAAGGTGTGCATTTCCCGCAATAATTCAAAATTATGTTCCAGTGTTTTGCCAAATCCAAAACCAGGGTCAATGATGATGTCGTTTATGCCTGCGTTTGTGCATTGGTCGCACAACACCCGCAAATAATTACGCACCTCTGTTACCACATTATTATACTTCGGGTTGTGTTGCATAGTTTCCGGGCTACCCTGCATGTGCATTGCAATGTATGGCACCTTTAATGCAGCGACCGTTGCCAGCATCTGCGCATCAAAACGCGCACCGCTTACATCGTTAATAATAGTTGCGCCCGCCTCCACTGCGGCTTTGGCAACAGGTGCATTATAAGTATCTACAGATATCCATGCACCCGGAAAATGTTTTATGATCGCTTCAATAGCAGGAATCACACGCTCCAATTCCGCTTCGGCACTGATGATCGGCTCTCCAGGCTTGGTACTTGCACCACCAACGTCCAATATTGCTGCACCTTGCTCAAGCATTAGTTCAGCGTTTTTCAACAAACCGGCTACGTCACTACCCTGCCCCTTATTAAAAAAGCTGTTGGGGGTCGCGTTGAGTATACCCATTACAACTGGCTCCGAAATATCGAGCAGTCTGCCCTGTGATTGAATTGATGTAGTAACAGGCAGCAAAATTTGTGTAGGCATCAGCTAATAAAACTGTTAAATGTTTGTTGATTCAAATATCCTCCGTAACCAATTGGCTACTTGTAGCATTTAAGCTGGTAAAGTTATACTTTATAGAAACAGCTGCTTATGAATTTTACAAAACAGCGTACAAATCCGCTCTTGGATTCAACCTGAAAATGAACAATTATATATGTATAAACATTCATTTTGTTACAAAAACAAAAAAAACTTAAAACAGTCATAGCTAATTTGCATGTTTATTAGAATGATTGCTATTTTTACAAACATCAGACAACACTATTATACTCAACCGCTTAAATTATATAAATGAAGTATCTTATTTGGATTTTGAGAATCGCCCTTGGTGGCTTATTTATTTTTTCGGGCGTAGTAAAAGCTAACGATCCGCTTGGCCTTGCGTACAAGATGACCGAGATCTTTGAAGTGTGGGGTATGAACGGGCTTGCAAACTATTCTTTCGCCTTTTCTGTAGGCATGATAGCGCTGGAAGTGGTGGCAGGTGTGGCGATGATTGTTGGTAACGCGTTCCGGTTCTGGATATCAATAATGGTGCTGCTCAATGCTTTCTTCCTTTTCCTTACCTGGTTCATCTGGACCTCAGGAAAAGTAAAAGAATGTGGTTGCTTCGGTGACTGCCTTAAAATAACTAATGCGGAAACGTTCTATAAAGACGTTGCACTAACAGCCATTGCTATATTCCTGTGGATATTCAGGTATCGAGTATTCGGCATCTTTAAAAAAGAATCGATCAATGCTGCCATTGTTGGTGGCGCGGCAGTTTTTATTCTTGCTTTCCAGTGGTGGACATTGCACCACTTACCTGTGCACGACTGCTTGCCGTACCGCGTGGGCAATAGTATTTATGAAAAGATGCAACCATCAGACAGTGCAACAGCGGCTGTATTTTCAACTATACTTACCTATGAAAAAAACGGAGTGAAGAAAGATTTTACCAGTGAAGAGTTCAATGAACAAAAGATATGGGAAGACCCTAAATGGAAATTTGTAGACAGCAAGTCGACCCTGGTAAAAGAAGCAACAGGGCAACCGGAGATACCTAGCGATTTCGCGCTGACCAGTTATGACGATGACGATATGACCAAGGCTGTACTTACTGCAAAAGGTTATACGTTCCTTTGGTTTGTGAGAGAGCCTAACAAAGCTCATCTGGATGCTAAGTACATGGAGCGCTTGCACAATATTATTAATAAAGCTGCCACTATGAAGGTGAAGTTCTATGTGCTTTGCTCATCGGGCGTTGAACTTTGTAAAACATACCAGGAAGCATGGAACATGAAGGATGTTACCTTCTACATGCTAGACCAGACAGTTAGTAAAACAGCAATGCGTTCGAACCCGGGCCTTATGCTGCTTAACGATGGAAAGGTTATTGGCAAATGGAGCTATATGGACTATCCAAGCGATATTGTTTTAGACAATGGTCAATTAATAGTAAAATAGTATCCGCTATAAAAATCAGTTACAAAATCCCCGCCTCGCATGGCGGGGATTTTCGTTTTAGGTATATGCATCTATACAAAGCAGCATAGTAAAACTGTGGTATCCGCCCGCTATTACCCCTTAACTACGCCGCAAAAAGCCATTAATGCGACCGTTAGTGAAGTAATGCGACCGTTCGTTCCTTTTATTTGTCCCCCTTGTTAAGTACAAGTAATTTTAAACATACTTAACCACTGAAACCAATTTAGCATTGAAAATTACATTTGAAATATTAAGAGATGGAACCAGCCAACCGCAGCCTATTCATGAAATAGACCTTGCGGATGACGGTGACAGCGCAGAAGACCAGCTCTTGATTGGCCTGTGTATCGAATTACATGGCGAAAGCTACAAAGTAGTAAATCAGATTATAGATGCCTCTGAAGACCATAACATTATCTATTATGTACAGGCTGCAACAAAAAATACAGCATAATTTGTCCTACGCAGATTCGACCTTTTCAGGCAATTACAGCAGATTGCCGGCTTTATAGGCTTTATTCATTCCATCAATTCTACTACAGTTCATTTCTATAGTTCCTACCGTTTATTGTGCTTACCTTTATGCACAATTTGTTTGTAAATGGCTTCCCAAATTACAATGGTAGAGTGCCCGCGCGATGCGATGCAGGGCTGGAAACATTTTATACCTACGGCGGAAAAGGTGAAATACCTCAATGCTTTGCTGAAAGTCGGTTTCGATGTACTTGACTTCGGGTCTTTTGTTTCCGCAAAGGCAATTCCCCAACTTATAGATACGAAAGATATTATTCCGCAGTTGGACCTGGACAATACCCAGACCAAATTATTAGCGATAATTGCGAATACGCGCGGAGCAGAAGAGGCTGTAGCCTATGACCAGATTAACTACCTGGGCTTTCCTTTTTCCATTTCGGAAACCTTCCAGATGCGAAATACCAATAAAACCATTGCCGAATCGCTGGTGCAGGTGGAAGAGATTCAGAACCTATGCGTAAAGAACGGAAAGGAAATGGTTATTTATATTTCTATGGGCTTTGGCAACCCTTATGGCGATGAGTATAACGCGGAGATAGCTATAAACTGGGTTCGTAAAATAACGCAGCTGGGGGTTAAGACTATTGCCATGTCCGATACTATTGGCGTAGCGAAACCTGAAAACATCAGCTACATTTTCAATCATCTGATTCCGGAGTTTAAAGACGCGGTAATTGGCGCGCATTTCCATTCGACACCCGATACCTGGGAAGAAAAAATGCAGGCTGCTTATGATGCAGGTTGCCGCAGGTTTGATAGTGCATTGAAAGGAATTGGCGGATGCCCGATGGCAAAAGATGATCTGGTAGGCAATATGGCCACTGAAAACATCACTTACTGGTGCGAAAAAAACGACATACAGCTGAACCTCAATAAAACGGCTTTCAACGAAGCTATGCTGATGGCTTCGGGCATATTTATGTAAACAAATAAGGCAGCACGCACTAATTATAATTTACAATTATTAATCTACAATTAGCATGTCAGTACAAGGTGAAATAAAGCGCATTACTACCCACACCCTGCAATCGATGAAAGACCACGGGGAAAAAATAAGTATGCTTACAGCATACGATTTTTCAATGGCGAGGATATTTGATGATGCAGGTATTGACGTGTTACTGGTGGGCGACTCTGCCTCTAATGTGATGGCGGGCCATGAGACCACCCTGCCTATTACGCTTGACCACATGATATACCATGCCCAGAGCGTTATACGTGCCTGTAACAGATGCCTTGTAATTGTTGACCTTCCCTTTGGTTCGTATCAGGGTAATAGTAAGGAAGCATTGCACTCCGCAATCCGTATTATGAAAGAGGCCGGTGCACATGGCATCAAGTTAGAAGGTGGCGAAGAAGTAGTAGAGTCAATAAAACGTATTGTAGGTGCGGGTGTTCCGGTTATGGGGCATCTGGGTCTAACGCCGCAATCCATATACAAATTCGGCACTTATTCGGTTCGTGCGAAGGAGGAAGAAGAAGCGGAAATACTATTACATAATGCTAAGTTGCTGGAAGATGCAGGCTGTTTTTCAATTGTATTGGAAAAGATACCGGCGGCACTCGGCGCACAGGTGGCGAAAGCACTGAGGATACCTATTATAGGCATTGGTGCTGGTATGCATGTTGATGGCCAGGTGCTGGTAATGCACGATATGCTGGGTATTACAAAGAATTTCTCTCCCCGCTTTTTGCGCCGTTACCTGAATCTTTATGATGAAATAACGACCGCTACAAAAAGCTACATAAAGGACATTAAAGACAAAGATTTCCCTAACGAAAAAGAACAATATTAGTACGTAGTAATTAGTATTTAGTAAATAGTACGCGTTTATGGACGTTTTCCACGCAGCTATTCGCAACCTCTATTTTGTACCGACTAATAAATATCGTTTGCGTCTCGTTCTAGACTAAGTACTATGTACTCTACAGCTTTCTATTTTCGACTAGCTACTTTATACTATCAACTAAGTACTATGTACTAAATACTATCTTCTCCACAGCTTTCTACTTTCTACTAACGACTATCTACAAAGTACTATGGCAAACCTTCAAACTTGGAACGACCTCGCAACGGAATTTTCGGCTAAGGGTGTTACGCTGGTGGCTGTTTCAAAAACCAAGCCGGCGAGCGACATTCAAGCGCTTTATGATGCAGGACAGCGCGACTTCGGGGAGAACTACGTACAGGAACTAACCGAGAAAGAAGCCGCTTTACCGAAAGACATCCGCTGGCATTTTATAGGGCATCTGCAATCAAATAAAGTAAAATATATAGCACCATTTGTGCACCTTATACATGCTGTAGATAATGTGAAGTTGTTAGCTGAGATCAACAAGCAAGCCATAAAAAACAACCGCACCATAGATGTCCTGCTGCAAATGTATATTGCCAGCGAAGAAAGTAAATTCGGCATGGATGAAGATGAAATTAACACGTTACTGAAGGAAATGAAAAGCGGCAACACCCTCACCAATATCCGCATTTGCGGATTAATGGGTATGGCTAGTTTTACTGAAAACATGGACCAGGTAAAACTGGAATTTACGCGGCTGTATACTTTCTTTAAAACGCTTTCCGGAGGTGCATTCGCCGGTCAGCCTTCGTTTAATACCTGCTCCATGGGTATGAGCGGCGATTACAACCTGGCCATAGCCTGTGGCAGCAATATGGTACGCATCGGCAGTTTATTATTTGGCAGCAGATAAACTGTCGGCCTGTTTTTTAAACAATACAAATGCACCGCCAAATACCTGGGTATCCACCACATAGCTTTTGGGCACTTTGGCAACTTCATCCCACTGTACATAGTAAAAATCATATACCAGCGAGTCGGCAGGGTTGCCTTCGCCGAATTTTGCTATCTTGTCAAATCGGCCATTGTAGTAATGTGGCATATCGTATGTTTCGAATGGAGGAATAAATAACCAGTTCATGCATACCTTAACCTTCCCTTTCTTGTTCTGCGAATCGTGGGCCATTTTATGCAGGATGGTAATATCCGGGGCATCATTCCACCATAATATTGCTCGTTCATAATCGAACTTCTGAACAAAGTGGAAAACAATTACACTAAAAAACAGCAGAAACACCGAAGTAGCAACAACTCGCAACCTGGCCGACAAATGATACAGGAAGAATGTAAGTTGCAGGAAGAAAAGGATAATAAAGAAGATGGCCGTCCTGTCAATAAGATAATTAATACCCAATATATGAAACTGCGCCATCAGGGAAAGAACGGGTATCGCTACGAGCAAGGTAAGTACAAAGCCAAACTTCACATTTACATCGGCAATATTGGTATACAAACCTTTTTTTACATAGGCAAATAACCAATAAGCAACCATAAGCCAGAATAAACCAACTACCAGCCAAGGCAATACCTTCATAATGGCCGCTTCGTTACTGCTGCCATAAATACTACACCTGCCTAGCGAACCAATCGTATCTTCAATAAAACCATTCCTGCCGAGATAAGCGAGTTCACCGCCGCCATGCAGCCTAATTAAAGGCTGGGTGATTAGCAGCGCGAGAACAGCAACACCAGAAAGCAGATATGCCCACTCAGTTTTAATCAGTTTTTTCTGTTCGGGAGTGCGGCGAAATAGCATTTGTTGCAGCACAATTACCCCGGCAAGAGCAATAAAAAAATTCAGCAGGCCAAAATTACTTTCTACTGTAAGTATTCCGGCCAACAATGAGAATAGCAGCAGCCTGGGCTTGAAGCTGTTGATATATGACAGGAGAAAATAAATACTCATGATCATGAAAAACATACCCAAAGCATAACCGCGGCTCAAACCCCAGAAGTTAAAAACGAAGGGGGTGGACATATTGAGCATAATAAATGAACAAAGCAACCACCAGTTATTCCGGAACAGCACCTTGCATACGAGGTACGACATTACTATGAAGCCAATAAGCGCAAGGCAACTATCGAGCCGCAACACAAAAAGATGAAAACCCAAAAGCTCCACAAAGAATTTGCGGAATACGGAATGCAGAATGTGATTATTGGCACTTACAATTTTTTCTGTAATAAGGTCGAGGAAGGTATAGCTGGCTACATAGCCCGTTTCATCATGAGTTATAGGTACATTGAGCATCCTAATGACATTCAGTATCACCAGCGTTATGCCAAAAGGAATAACAAACAGCAAATTCTTCTTATGGTTTATTGCTGTCATAGGGGTTAAGCTGTTTTAGTTTTGGCTTCTTTAGCTATACTTACTTCCATCCATTTAAAGCCAATGGCAGTAATGCAGCCAATACCACCCACAACCCACCACAAAATTCTGTAGCCATACATTTCCACAATATGGGTACCACAATATGGCCCCAGTATCTGCCCTATAGACCAACCTACCGTTAGCAGGCCCGCATATTGGCCGCGGTTGCTGTCAGTAGTCCGTGTTACCATAAAAGTATTCATAAAGGGCATTGCCATCATTTCGCCGAGCGTTACCAGCAATGTACTTAAAATGGCCACCGCCCAGCCATACGGCATTAAATTGAATACAATAAAGGACAATGCCATTATAAATGTACCCAGGCTCATGATGGTAAGATTGCGGTTGCGGGCTTCCAGTTTAAACACCAGCGCCATTTCAAAAAGCGCTATTATCATTCCATTCAGGGCCATAATGGCACCGATAAACTGGGGCGTAAAATGTAGTTCTTCCCTGAAGAAAACCGGTATTGTAGTAAACAACTGGAAGAAACTAAAGGCGAACAGCACCGTAAACACCAGAAATATCATATAATATTTATCGCGGTAAGCCGACGGTCCTTTTTCTTTGGCGGCCAATTTTTCTTTATTGAAAGCCGGTGTCTGCAAATTACGCTGAGGGGCCAGCACAGCCCTTAGAAGAATGGCCGCCCCAATGTTGGTAAGGCCATCTATCCAGAATAACAACGAATAATTTTTAGCCGCAATAATACCGCCCAAGGCACCGCCTATTGCCCACCCCAGGTTAATTGCCAAACGGTTGAGCGAGTAACAACGCGTGCGGTTATTTTCATTGCTATATTGGGCAATTGCTGTTGAATTTGCTGGGCGAAAAGATTCGTTCAATACTGCAAGGATAAACGTGGCGAAACAGATGGGCAAAAATTCGGTGAGCTGCCCTACTACCAGGAACATAGCCCCGCCACAAACTAATGCCGACAGCTGCACATTATAAAACCCAAGCCGATCCGTTAGCTTGCCTCCCAGCACACCACCACAAATAGCCCCTGCCCCGAAAATAGCCATTACAATACCTGCTTTAGCAATTCCGTAATGGAGCGATTGCGTAAGGTACAGTGTCATGAACGGAACCACCATGGCACCCGACCTGTTGATGAGCATTACCAATGATAACCACCATGTAGCCGGTGACAACCCACTGTAAGCATTCTTGTATATTCGCGCTACATATCTCATTCTATTTTTGCAACCCTGGTATTAATCCTCGCAAATATTATAAATTTATCGGCAAATGCGAGAACATTTTCTCCATACCCGAATAATAAACAACAATAAATGGCAGCAATATTAAAGAGCAGATGGATACTGATACTATGGATCATCGCTTTTGTGATGCTGAAACTGCCTGCCCTACACTACTCTTTCTTCTGGGATGAATCCTGGTCATACGCGCCGGGGGTAAAGCTGATGTATAACCATGGCCCCAGCCTTATGCCCAACGCTATAGACCTCTACTATTCCCGTGGGCATCCTATGTTATTCTATGCCACAGCTGCTGCATGGATGCATATATTCGGTCCGTCGCTGATATCGCAGCATAGTTTTGCATTATTTATCTCGGTATTGCTGCTTATTTCGGTTTACGAAATAAGCCTGCGGCTCTTCAATAAAAGAGCCGCTATGCTCAGCCTTTTGCTGGTAACGGGGCAGATAATTTTCTTTGTACAATCAACAACGCTGTTGCCTGAAGTAATGGTAACGCTTTTTGCGCTGCTCACGCTTTATTTTTATACAACCCAAAAGTATTGGCAAACATTTCTCACCTGCACTGCGCTGGTTTTTACTAAAGAAAGTGGCATGACGCTGGGATTGGTTTTGGGGCTGCACGCAACCTTCTACCTTTTTAATAAAACAGCCACTGCCAAACAAAAAATCAAGAACCTGCTGCCAGTTTTATGTTCCGGCTTGTGTATTGGCGGTTTTTACCTGCTGCAAAAAAAAGTAAATGGCTGGTACCTGTTCCCCGAGCATACAGGACTCATCGACTATAGTTGGGCAATGTTTAACGGCAAAATGCGGTATTGCGCTGAGATAGTTTTCCAGCTTCAATTCAGAAACTGGCTCTTCTTTTTGCTTAGTGCGGCGGGTATCGCGGCTGCCATTAAAACCCGCAATTATCGCTTTGCTTTGCCGTTGCTCACCGGCCTGCTGCTATACATATTCACCGGCTCCCATTTCGGCTATATAACCCGGCGATTGTATATTCCATTCCTTTTTATTTCTCTGCTGCACACTTTCTATGCGCTGGTTAAATTAGATGAGGATGCTACGTATCAAAGCAAGCTTTTCATTTTCCTTTCGCTGTTCTTTTTTGGCACTTATATGTCATTTTGCGCAATGAATTTTTTAAGCGTCAGGTACCTGCTTTGTGGCATAGTAGTTATTATGCTGTTGGTGTCCTGGTGCCTGGAGCTGTTTGCAAGCCAGATACAAAATGTGTTCATTTATGTGGTAGCAGATTGCATTATCATCTTTGCCTTTAGTTTTAAGCTAAACACCGGCATTGGAGACACAGAATTAGCGATGCATGCGGCAATTGCGGTGCAGCAAGACATTGCACAATACCTGGAAAACAACAAGCTGTATACCAAAAATATTACAGCAAAATCAGCATTGCAACGCATACACCTTACCGAGCCCATGACGGGCTTCCGGCACACTTCCGACTCTTTCACTGCTGTGAATTATACGCTGAGCCCAGCAACAGATTTTATAATTAAAGACAATATTGAGATCGATTCAACTGACCTTAGTAACAAGGCACCGGAAGGGTTTAAACAGGTTTACTCATCTGTTCATGGGGAAGCCTGGGGAACTATTTATGGAAGGAAATGATGAGAGCCATTCGTGATAAACCTGCAACATTTATGAAGCAAAAGAAAACCGATACCCTTGAAAAACGCGAGTGCAATAATTGGGGCCCTATACCCGCTGACGCAACCAGCCTGATGGAAAAAGTATACACCCTACGTAAAAAAGACCTCGGCGATTTTACAGTGGAAGACCTGCGGATAACCATCGGTCAAAACCTTTCGCTGGAGATTCTGATACCCAGGGCAATTGACCAACTCAGAATAGACCTGTTTGCCAGTGGCAATTTTTACGAGGGCGACTTATTGCAAAATGTATTACGCGCCGACCCAAAGTACTGGAAGACCCACCCTGCCGAAAAAGCCGAACTTCTCGATATCTGCACACAACAAATGCAGAAGCTACCCGAGTATTACGACTCAGACTCCATTCTGCGTGGGATATTGGAGGCTTACGAAGGATTTAAGTTGTAATACTGAGCAGTAAACACAATCACTTGCAGTTCCGCTGAATAAGCCTACACAAACCCGCCCCTCTTCATATACTACTGTCTACCTGCAAGTTATTTTCAACATGTACATTGCCCCTTAGTGGCTAATAATAAACCGCCATCAAAATTATTAAAATAATAATTTACTATCTTTGGTTCAAATAGGGAGCTATGCGAACCTTACAGTTGGTAAATCATCTTACAGATGTTCAATTAAAAGAAAGGCTTGCCTCAACAACCGGCAAGCCGGAGT
>CANFKC010000076.1 GCA_947447265.1 Chitinophagaceae bacterium | reverse complement strand
GAACTATTCCTGAAGGTCAATGAAATACATCAAAGTAATTCCGGCTATGGCGTGCCCCATAAAAAACAACAAGATGATGTGCCATTAAAAGTATTCATCCGTTGCGGTGATTGCAATGAACCCTTTACTGGATATATCGTAAAAGCTAAGGGACTATGGTACTACAAATGTCGTACAACAGGTTGCAAATGCAATAAGAGTGCAAAGGAAATGCACAAGAAGTTTATTGCCTTGCTCAATGACTACAATGTTATAGAGGAACTGAAAGACCCTCTATTAAAAAAAATGGAAGCTGTCTGGCAGGATATAAACAAAGAGAGCTTTGAGTTGGAGCAAAGCTATAAAAAGCAGCTTTCTGAGGTAAACACCAAGCTTGAGGACATAGAGGAAAGCTACTACATCAAAAAGGATATGAGCAGGGAAACCTATGATAAATTCCGTTTACGATTTGAGAATGACCGGAAGAAAATAAATGATAACCTGTCGCAACTGACAATTGGCATTTCGAACCCAATGGCAACCATTGAAAAAGCAGTAGGCTTATCGGTAGAACTCGCTACAGAGTGGTCTTCCGGAGATATTCATCAGAAAAGTAAGTTACAAAAACTGGTATTTCCTGAAGGAATTGTTTACGATAAGAAAAAAGGGGCGTTTCGAACCGAAAGAGTAAATTCTATATTCGCGGTAATCGCAAGCCTGACAAGCGTTTCGGGAAAAAATGAAAGGAGACAAACAGGGGTTGATTCCCGTTTGTCTCCTTCTGTGCGGCAAAGGAGATTCGAACTCCCACGCCCATTACAGGCGCTACCACCTCAAAGTAGTGCGTCTACCAATTTCGCCATCGCCGCATTGAGGGACAGCAAAGATACATGTCAAAACGCAATTCGCAAACATAATACAAGTATAAAATTGTCGCTGTTATGTCTGTTCAACTTTAAGTATAAATTACGAGCGCAATCCTTACATTTGTTGCAGTACAAAAAACAACGCTTTCAAACATTATGATACCAGCCCCATTACCAGCTAATGAAACGGAAAGATTGAATGCTTTGGAAGAGTATAATATTCTGGACACACTTCCCGAAACTGAATTCGATGACATAACCCGAATCGCTTCACATGTGTGCGGTATGCCCATTTCGCTGATAACGTTGCTGGATCAGACCCGGCAGTGGTTCAAATCAAATTACGGACTGGAAATTGCCCAGACACCCCGCGAACAGGCTTTTTGCGGTTATACCATTTTAGATGCCGAAAAACCTTTTATTGTCAATGACTCGTCGAAAGATGAAAGGTTTGCAGACAACCCTTTGGTTACGGGCGATACTAATGTGGCGTTTTATGGTGGTATTCCATTGGTGAATCCACAAGGTTTTGTGCTGGGTGCACTATGCGTTATTGACCACAAACCGAATAACCTGAACGCGGAACAGGTAAAAACATTACAATCACTAGCGAGGCAGATAGTTGCGTTACTCGAACTGAAGCGTACACTCAACCAACTCAGCCAAAGCCAGTTCCAGCTAAAGGGTGCTTATGAAGACCTGGAGAAGTTTGCCTACATGGCATCGCACGACCTTAAAAGCCCTCTCGGCAATATAGTATCACTGGCGTACCTTATAGAAGATCTGGTGGGCGAACAACTGCCGGAAGAGGCTAAAGAATACCTGTCGCTAATTAATAGTTCTGCCTTTCAATTGTCGCACATAATCGATGGTATTCTCGAATATTCGAAGTCGTCGCAATTATTGGTAGACAAGAAGGAGTTGATAGCGGTTTCGCAATTCATAAAAGAGGTGGTTGCACTACTAAGCCTTCCTGAAGGTTTTAATATAACCTGGCAGCAAGATAACCTCAATGTTTTCACAAACCGTATCGCGCTAACGCAGATCATGCTGAACCTGGTTAGCAATGCTGTAAAGTATAACGATAAAAAGGCTGGGGGTGAGGTACACATTACTTACGAACAGACTGCTGATACCACCACATTCAGGATAAAAGATAATGGCCCCGGTATTTCGAAAGAGTATCAGAATAAAGTATTCAACCTTTTTGAACGGCTGAAGGAAAGTGATGGTAAAAAGGAGGGAACAGGGATTGGCCTTTCCGTAGTGAAGCGTCTGGTTGAAAAAATAGGTGGTACCATTTCGGTGGCATCCACTCCGCCTGATTGCACTACATTTATATTCTCAGTTTCCAATATTAAAACCCAGCCGGCATTAATAGGGTAGTGCATTTGCAATTTGGTTAGTCTAATGTAGCCTGATGCCTGAAACAAAAAATCCATCACAGATGCGATGGATTTAAACTCGTGTCTTTTATATCAATTGAATACCAAAACTCGGCATACATCTCGTTGACTTAGCGCCTCTTTGCGAACACTCCGCGTTCTTTGCGTTTAAATCTGCATGCCGAAATTTGCCGTTTAAATGGTATTCCTTGCGCTATGATCAGTCAAGCCGAATTTGTCTCTCAAAAAAATCCATTTTGCACTTTTAGGTTTTGACTTTTTCCTTTTGACTTGCTACTAGGCTAAACTGCCAACCTTCTTATTGGAAAAAATATAAGAAACAGCAAGCACGCCAAGCATAATTAACGGAAAAACCGATTCGAAGCCAAACCCATCAACAGCACTATGCGAAACGGCCGCTGAAATAAAAGTAATGCCAAACCCTGCATAGGCCCATTCCTTATATCTGCCTTTCAGCATAGGTAGTATCAGGACTATAGCTCCTGTAACTTTAAAAACGGCCAGCATTATCCCGAAATAGTTAGGATATCCGAGGTGACTGATGCCTTCGACCGCCATTTTTGTGCGGGATGTTAAAGCCGGCAAAACCCCTTCAAAAAGGAAAATAAGGATGGTGGTTGACCAGTAGATGATGTTTATCTTTTTCATGTTTATACTTTTAGTTTTGAGGATAAGTATAGGTCAGCATCCATTGCACGCCAAATTTGTCGGTGCACATGCCGCAATATGCGCCCCAGAAGGTTTTATTTACCGGCATTTCAATTTTTCCGCCTGCTGAAAGGCCGTCAAATAATTTATCGGTCTCTGCCTCGTTTTCGGTATGTATGCATACATAAGCATTGTTACCGAAAGTAAGTTTATGGCCCATCGATTCCAGTGCATCGGTGGCCATAAATACCAGTCCCTTTGGTGTTGTAAGCGAAATGTGCATAAACATTTCCTGTTCGGCAGGTGCCATGTTTTCACAGCCTGGCATTCCCTTAAACTGTTGGTACAGCGTAAACTCGCCCCCGAATACCGATTTATAGAAATTCATGGCTTCCCCGGTATTACCGGCGAAGTTGAAATATGGATTTGTGCTGAGCATAGAATTGTTAAGTTGTTTAAGCAACAAAGATATCGGGAACACTTAAATGTGGTGCGGTGTAAATGCGACATTCTAAGGTGGGTGTTTGCGACAATTGCTTTCCTTATTTTTGCTCCATGGTTCATGTTGCAGTCCTCGTGCTGAAAAATGCAGTAGTAGCGTCTATAACTGATGCGGCATATCTCTTGGCCAGGGTGAACGAGTTCCTGAAAATGGATGGCAAGGCACCAGCGTTTGAAATTCAGTTGGTAGGGCTTTGCGCGGAGACTGCCTATAATGGAGGCCTGTTCAGTATAAAAGCTGATGTCATCTATGACCAGAGAAAGCAGACGGATCTTATCATCATCCCTTCATTAGCGGGGCATGCGTCCGGAGCTGTTTACCTGAATAAAGATTTTGCACCATGGATAGCAATCCAGTACAAAAATGGTGCCGCCGTAGCCAGTCTGTGCACGGGTGCTTTCTTGCTGGCATTCTCTGGTTTGCTAAAGGGCAAGCAATGCACAACACATTGGGCCTACGCCAATGAATTCAGGTATTTTTATCCTGCTGTAACGCTGGTAGATGAAAAGGTAATTACCGACCAGGATGGGCTTTATTCCAGCGGCGGCAGCAATGCATACTGGAATTTATTGATTCACCTGGTGGAAAAATATGCGGGACGCGAGATGGCTATCCGCACCGCAAAATATTTTGTAATCGACATTGATAAAAAGGACCAGTCGCCATTTATAATTTTTAATGGACTGAAAGACCACACAGATGAGCTGGTGTTAAATGTGCAACAGTTTATAGAAGTTAACTATGCAGATAAAAGCACGGTTGAACAGCTGGCTGAAAGGTTTTTCGTAACACGCCGCACCCTGGAACGCAGGTTTAAGAAGGCAACGCGAAATACCGCAGTGGAATATACCCAAAAGGTAAAGATGGAGGCTGCTAAAAAGCAATTGGAAATCGGCCGTAAGAATATAAATGAGATCATGTTCGACGTGGGTTATGCCGATATACAAACCTTCCGCGAAGTATTTAAATGGGTCACCGGTATGACCCCAATTGAGTATCGGAATAAGTACCGCGATTACTGATGCTGCACTCCATTAACACCGCAAAAAAAATCCACCACAAAACTGTGATGGATTTTTTTATCAATGTCTTAAAAATTATCCCGGCATTCTCGATATGTAAGTAGCCAATTCTTTAATCTGGGCTACAATTTGCGGATTTGTTGGTTTGGCGTTCTTAGCTTTATTAAAGTAAACCTTTGCGTTTTTGTAGTCGCGACGCTGAATAGTGATCTGGCTGAGGTATAAATAGGCTGCAGCTTCACTGTCTTTATCCTGCAAACCTATCTGCAGCGCTTTTTTCAGGTTTTCAGTGGCTTCCTTCATATTGTTCTTTTTCAGAGCAATGGTGCCAAGCTGAAAGTATGCCGTGCCTTCATATTCTTTTTCAGGCATCCCGCTTTCCAGCCCTTTGCGCAATTGCTGCTCTGCCTTATCCAGGTCATCGCCCATTGTCGAAAAGTTAGATTGCAGCATGTAGTACGAAGAGCGGATAGGCTTATACAGCAGGTCAGGGTATTTTATTTTAGCCAGTAGTTTTTGTGCGCCTTCCATATCGCCGCTTTCCATGTAGCCTTGTATCAGTGTCATCGGTCCCAGCATAAAGTAGGCTACGATCATCAGAATGCCTATCAGGAAGGGTAGCCAGGCTATCCACCAGCCATGCGAAACCTTAAAACCACATAAGAAGCCAAGAGCAATTAAAATAACCGCAATTGGTATACGGTTTTTAACTAAAAGATGTCTGAAATTCATATTCTAAATTGGGGAGCAAATATACCTTAATTTTGCCAGTGCGTTACCTCTTTTGCAGGGGAATTATGAAATTTGCAACAACTTAAGACTCATAGTGTAACCTTAGCAAGTTACCTTTGCGCCATAATACCCCGCAGAAGCAAAAGTGCTGCGTTTTTTTTAATATAATATAAAGAGCTCAGGAATACGATGGATTGGTACGAAAATTGGTTTGGTTCCCCGTTTTACAAAATATTGTACCAGAACAGGGACGATCAGGAGGCACAGGAATTTATTGAGAATCTTTTATGCTACCTGAAGCCGGCGGCCGGTTGTAAAATGCTGGATATTGCCTGCGGCGAGGGCCGTCATGCAAAACAGCTGGCAGAAAACGGTTACGATGTTACCGGTATCGATATTTCGCACGCCAGTATCGAGGCTGCGAAAGCTTATGAGCAAGATAACCTGCAGTTTTTTGTGCAAGACATGCGGTATACCTTCTATATCAATTACTTCGACTATTCCTTCAATTTCTTTACCAGCTTTGGTTATTTCAGGTCGTTGCGTAACCATAAAGAGGCCGCAAGGGCTTTCGCGGCAGGTCTAAAAAAAGAGGGTATTTTGGTTATCGATTACCTGAACGGCAACTATGTTACCGGCCACCTCGTTAAAGATTGTGTTATAGAGCGGGGTAGTTATAAATTCAAAACCAGTAAGAAAATTGAGAACAACCATATAGTAAAAGATATTAATTTCGTTGATGCTGATGGTAAAGAGCGCCACTATGCCGAAAGCGTGGCCATGTTTTCTGTAGCTGATTTCGAGAAAATGTTTGGTGATGCAGGCATGAAATTGATAGATACTTTTGGCGATTATAAACTCAATGCTTACGACGCGCAGCAGTCACCAAGAATGGTGATGGTCTTTAAAAAGATGTAATGCTCAAAGACATACTCGAAGCCATATTGTATTACGATCACATTGCCTGGTATTATTTAAACTATCAGTGGCACAATGCGTTTCTTGATGCCATTATGCCGTTCGTGAGAAACCAGTGGTTTTGGGCACCGCTTTACTTTTTTTTATTGCTGGCTATGCCACAACGCTATCGCAAACTGGGTTGGTTCTGGTGCCTCGGTTTTTTCATTTCGTTTGTTATTTCGGACCAGATAACTGCTTCTTTACTAAAACCATATTTCGAAAGGTTGCGACCATGTAATAACCCTGCACTCACCGGTATAATTCATACTTTGGTGCCTTGTGGTGGACTCTATGGTTTCCCTTCATCGCATGCCGCCAACCACTTTTCTATAGGTGTTTTTAGTGCAGTAACCCTAAGCCGCCATTTTAAATGGGTTTGGCCCGTTGCTGTATTATGGGCTCTGCTGGTATCATATGCACAGGTATACGTGGGTGTGCATTATCCGCTCGACGTAGTTTGCGGAGGTTTTATCGGGCTTGGAGCCGGCATGTTTACTGGCAAACTGTTCAATCGTTTTTTTCCGTTGCCACCAACAAATGCACCCGCGGTTATCCCAACCGATATGTAGTTGTGGATTCCGCATCAATAGCACGGCATTCATTTTAGCGTCGATACCTCCATACAAATCTCGTTGACTTTGCGCCTGCTTTGCGAACGCTCCGCCCTCTTTGCGTTGAACCCATGCGCTGAAATTTGTCGTATAATACCATCCGGGCTTTCACCCACACAGTCGGCACCGCTACCTTCCTGCGATTCTGCCGAACATTGTGAGGGGTAACATGTATTGTAAAGCTGATTTTGTTTTTCAGCGCATTTTTAAAGTTGATTGGTATCATGTATTTTGCTCCGCTAGGAGCTACCGCTCTGTAGCATTTAATACACGTGCTTTCTATGCACCGTAGGTGCTACCCAATTGGCAATGGATATTTGCAAACGTCTACCTAAAACATTCTTGCTATCGGGTATCCCGCTATGCGGGAATAGTCCATTCCCTCACTCCCCATTAAACCAACAGTTAGAAATTTTATGCATAATACTAATGTTTTGTTGCGTTTAACAATTGTCATACTTTTGCAGGGAAATGCAGAAAAAATTCCAATCTGGTTTTGTAAATATTTTCGGCGCACCGAATGCCGGAAAATCTACATTGCTAAATCTACTACTTGGTGAGCGTCTTGTTATCACCTCTTCTAAAGTGCAGACCACCCGCCACCGTATATTGGGTATACTTACCGAGCCTGCTTACCAGATCGTGTTTTCAGATACGCCGGGCATAATAGAAGCTAAATATAAGTTGCACGAAAAAATGATGGGCCATGTAAAAAGTGCGCTCGAAGATGCTGATGTCGCTATTATAATGCACGATATCAATAAGCCTATCGATACCCTTACACCGATCACTGATTCGCTCAAGCTAAAAGTGCCTGCGCTGCTCTTCCTGAATAAAATAGACAAGCTGGATAGCACCTTGGTGCTGAGTGATGTTGTGGCGCAATACACAGCGCAGTATCCGGGCTGGGAGATATTGACCATATCAGCCAAAACAAAATTGAATACAGAAAAGATATTGCCCCTTATACTGAAGCACCTGCCCGAGGCAGACCCATTCTATCCTGATGACAGCATCAGCGACCGGAATGAGCGCTTTTTTGTGAGTGAACTGGTGCGCGAGCAGATTTATGCATTGTACCAGGACGAGATACCGTACCATGCCGCAGTATTTATACAGGCATTCGAAGAAAAAACCACGCTGAACGTTATTAAAGCCGACATTATTGTGAGCCGCGAAACCCAGAAAATGATATTATTGGGCAAGGGTGGCAGCATGATAAAACAATTAGGTATAAATTCACGTAAGTCAATAGAGGAGTTTTTGCAAAAGAAGGTGCACCTTGAACTTTTTGTAAAGGTGAGGCCACACTGGCGCGATAATGAAAACCACCTCCGCGAGTATGGATACAATTGATGAGCGCAATGTAAAAATTCAGCCGTTGCATGCCGGTTGGTATAGTGGCAAGGTTGCTGCTATAGATATGTTGCGGCTAGATCAGTTGCACCCCGTCATTTCGGGTAACAAATGGTATAAACTGCGCCTGAATATCCTCTACGCGCAAGAACATAATTTTAAAACACTGGTCACCTTTGGTGGTGGCTTTTCTAACCACCTTATAGCTACAGCATGCGCTGCAAAAAAAGCGGGCATGGGCAGTGTAGGCGTAGTACGCGGCAAATACGATAAACTTACACCAACGCTTATCGCCTGCCAGCAGGAAGGCATGCAGCTGGTATTCGTAACCAAAGAAGACTACAATCAAAAGGACGATAAGGTATGGATAAATGACCTTGCCCGTCATTTCGATGAAATTTACATTATACCAGAGGGTGGGGCCAATGAGCCAGGCCGCAAAGGAGCTGGTCTTATCAACCGTTTTATCAACAATAGCTATACGCACATTGCCGTTTCGGTGGGCACCGGTACTACGCTAGCCGGACTGCGCAACAGTCTGCCTGCAGAACAAAGCATGTTGGGTTTTGTGCCCATGAAGCAGGGTGGTTACCTACGGGAATATATTGCTACCCACCTCAACCCCGGAAAGAATGAGAACTGGCAACTGTTGGATAGCTGGAACTTTGGCGGCTTCGGCAAATGGAACACCGAACTCATCACTTTCATGAACGATTTCCACAACACCAACAACATCCCCCTCGATATTATCTATACCTCAAAAATGATGTTCGGTCTCCGCGAACTCATCTACTCCGATACCTTCCAACCCACCGATAAAATACTATGCATCCACACCGGTGGCCTGCAGGGTAATGAGGGGGTGAGTGGATTGGGGTAATAGGGATTATTTTGGAGAGTCCGGTCTTCCAGTTTTATTTTATTGATGGCTAACAGCAATGTATTAACTTAGTAAAAAGTACCAGCCTAAATCTAAATTGTCATCCTGAGTCTTTATTCCGCACGCTGCAATCTCCATGCAATGACAATTCTGCATTATTTGGTTCCCCTGACTCTCAATAAGCGGTCTTTGCGATCCCGCTTTTTTTGCGGGAGAAGCAATCTCAAAATAGCAGGGGAATTTTTGTACAGTAAGCGCGCGTGAGATTGCTTCGCTCCGCTCGCAAAGACCAGTTTTTTGTACTTGTCATTGGCAGATTTGTCGATAATGATTACCGGTTCGAACCAAAATATTTTGTATATTTGGTTTCAAAACAGACCAAATGAGCGGATTTTGCGAAATCGGGTTTCATAACCAGGCTACGGGTAACCATACTTTTATAGGTGGTGGCAGCAATAGTCAGGTGATTGCGGCATTTGGCGTTATTGGCGGTGGCGAAGGCAATAAAGTAACCGTTCAGGGCAATGCTATTTTAGGCGGTGTAAATAATAGTGATAATAGCCTCAATGGGGTAATGATAGCAGGTAATGGTATTACCGCAGCAATACCTGATGCGCTGCATATAAATGGGTTGTGGGCGAATGGGATACCCGGGCCAATTTTTGGCGGTGCTGGATTACCTGTCGGAACAGTCTATTGGGATAACGTAACTGTTCCCGGATATGGAACAGCTCAATTTTTGATGCTTCGTTAAACTTATTTAACAATGAGGAAACCTCTTGCATTGATATTATTATTAATTACACCTATTGCTTTAATAGCGCAAACAGGTGTCATAAGTACGTTTGCAGGGAACGGTTCAGGAGGTTATGCAGGAGATGGAGGACAAGCTACTTCAGCAGGGGTTGGGGCAATGGCAGGTATTTCTTTTGATTCCGTGGGGAATTTTTATATAGCAGAAAACAATCACACAATCCGTAAAGTAAATACAACTGGCCTAATTTCAATTTATGCTGGCATTTCTAGCTCACCTGGTTACGGAGGAGATGGCGGATTAGCGACTTATTCTCAGTTAAATACACCTTTGGCCACATGCGCATCTTCATCTTTATATATTTCAGATGCACATAACAATAGAATCAGGCGAGTAAATTTGGCGACTGCGGTCATAACAACTGTAGTTGGAAACGGTACTGCTGGTTTTAGTGGAGATAGTAGCGCGGCAACTGCAGGAAAAATAAATAATCCTTATGGCGTCTGTTTAGATACTAGTGGTAATCTGTACATTACCGATAATCTAAATTATCGAATAAGGAAAATAGCAACTAGTGGCACAATTTATACGTATGCGGGAAATGGCACATCAGGTATTGCAGGCGATGGGGGACCTGCTACTGCTGCTAATTTGGGGGGATTAGGTGGATTGCAATTCGGAATTGATAATAATCTATATTTTGTCGACGGTGGCAGGATAAGGACAGTAAACTCTACAACTGGTATTATTTCAACTGTTGCTGGTAGTGCAACAGCTGGAGGCACAAGTGGAGACGGTGGGCCAGCTACTGCTGCTTTATTAAGAGGACCTGTTAATATCGCTTTTAATTCCATAGGAGAATTATATATTGCTGATGCGAATGCAAATAATGTTCGTAAAATTGATACTTTCGGAATTATGCATACGGTAGCAGGTACTGGAGGAACTGGTTTTAGTGGCGATGGAGGTATGGCTACCGCAGCAACTGTTTGGTCTGTTAGGGGTGTTGCAGTTGATGCTTGTGATAACTTATACATTAGCGATAATGGTAATTACCGCATTCGCAAAGTTACCTTTCCCTACGCCCACACCGCCACAACCCTTTCCATTACCTCCAATACGTCAGACACTGTTTGTACAGGTATGCCGGTAACCTATACCGCTACTACCACGGCTACAGGTGCGCTTACTTACCAGTGGCAGGTAAATGGCAGCAATGTGGGGAGCGGTGGGGCAAGCTATACGTATAGCCCTGCAAATGGCGATAATGTAAAGTGCGTGTTAGTTAATACTATGCCCTGCTATACTGATACTGCCAGCAGCAATACGCTGCATATAGTAACCCGTGCACTGGCAGTAACGCTGAGTGGAGCGACTACCGCACCTATGGGTACTACCGTAACTGTAAATGCTACTGTAACAGGCGCTGATAGCGCTTATAGCTTACAATGGCGCAATAGGGGCTTATTGTTTGCTACCACTACTTTGCCTACAGTTAGCTATACCAAGGCTGTGGCAGTTGATTCTATTACGGCTACAGTTGTTTCTGCTTCTCAGAGTTGTAAGGATAGCGCGGTGAGCGGGGTGCACATTGTAGCGGAAAATGTTTCAGTCGGCAATTTACAGTTGGCAGTTTTCAGTTCGCGTGTGTATCCGAATCCTGTTAATAATGTGTTGCATGTTGAAGCTATGGAAGAGATAGACGAGTTAATTATTAGTAATGTATTAGGGCAAACAGTTGTAAACAGCCGGCAGCAAAATGGGGTGCGGAGCGTTGCGCTTGATGTGTCGGGGCTGAGTAGCGGCGTTTATTTTGTGAAGGTGAACGGAGTGTGTACCAATAGGTTTGTAAAGCGTTAATTTTATACATGGTTCAAACAATAGTTTCCAAAAGCGAAAAGGTGCTGGTGGCTGTTGGTGGGAAATACCAACAGCGGCGTAAGGGTGTGATGATATTAATTCGCCGGTCGGAGACCGGGAACCGCAGCCGACGTAGCTATAAGCTACGCCGAACAGGTACTAATAATGATGTAACCGGTGTTTTTGGTGTAATTGGAGGTGGTAATGATAATAAAGCAGACTTATTGTCTTTTGTGGGTGGTGGTAATACAAATTCGGCGAGTAAGCATGGTGCTTTAGCTGGTGGTGCGAATAATCAAGCGACCGGTGGTTTCTCCTTTGTAGGTGGCGGCGATACTAATATTGCTAATGCAGGCTATGCTGCTGTAGGTGGCGGTTTCAAAAACCAAGCAACAGCCGCCCACGCTTTTGTGGGCGGTGGCAAAGATAACAAGGTGATTGCGGCATTTGGCGTAATTGGCGGTGGCGAAGGCAATACAGTAACCGTTCAGGGCAATGCTATTTTAGGCGGTGTAAATAATAATGATAATGGCCTTAATGGGGTAATGATAGCAGGTAATGGTATTACCGCAGCAATACCTGATGCGTTGCATATAAATGGGTTGTGGGCGAATAATATACCGGGGCCAGGTGGCGGTTCACTTCCTTCGGGATCGGTGTATTGGGATGTACCCGGCTCTGCTGGTAGGGTACTATATATTGTTCCATAATAATAAATTTTGGAATTAATGAAATTCGCTTTCCTATGTTTATGCTTATTGACAACTTCGAGTTGGGCCCAGGTGATTACCACTATTGCGGGTAATGGTTCCTCCAGTTATACTGGAGATGGAGCGTCTGCGACTTCTGCAGGAATTGGCTTTGCTTGCGGGATAGTATTTGACAGCTCGAATAATTATTTTATAACAGAGCTTAATAATACTGTTCGTAAGGTTACAACATGTATTATTTCGACATATGCAGGTATTGGAACATCAGGATACAGTGGTGATTCGGGACCAGCTACAGCTGCGGCATTAAATTCTCCGATTTTTATTGCTGTAGATAATTTTAATAATTTGTTTTTTACAGACAGGAATAATAATCGGATAAGAAAAATTTCAGCTAGTACTGGCATTATATCAACATTTGGAGGAACTGGTAGTATAGGATTTAGTGGTGATGGAGGTGCGGCGACGTCTGCTTTTTTAAACTCACCATACGGTATTTGTATTGACCATATTGGCAATATTTATTTCTCAGATCGTGGTAATAACAGAATTCGTAAAATTGACACATTCGGTATTATTACTACATTTGCAGGGACGGGGACCGCAGGTTACAGCGGAGATGGAGGACAAGCAACATCTGCAAATATATCTAATGGTGTAAATGGCATTAGAAGCGATTTTTTGGGTGACATTTATGTATGTGATGGTTTTCGGATTCGAAAAATAACTAGGTCGACAGGAATTATTAATACTATAGCTGGTAATGGCTCGGTTGGATGTGTCGGGGATGGCGGTCCTGCTACAGGTGCAAGTTTTTCATTACCACAC
This sequence comes from Chitinophagaceae bacterium, assembly GCA_947447265.1. Classification (GTDB taxonomy): domain Bacteria; phylum Bacteroidota; class Bacteroidia; order Chitinophagales; family Chitinophagaceae; genus Flavipsychrobacter. The sequence continues at coordinate 1,669 of CANFKC010000076.1, read as the reverse complement.
GATGTTGCAGTGGATAATTTAGGCAGAGTATATGTTGTGGAAATGAGCTGTTATACTATTAGGATGATCGATACTGGAGGAATAATATATACAGTAGCGGGAACTGGATCGGCTACATTTAGCGGTGATGGCGGGCTTGCCACGGCTGCCGGAATATCTAGTCCAAGAGGAATTGCGTTTGATAATTGTGATAATTTATACATAACTGATAACGGCAACAAACGCATTCGCAAAGTAACCATGCCCTACGCACACACCGCCACAACCCTATCCATCACCTCCAATACGTCAGACACTGTTTGTACAGGTATGCCGGTAACCTATACCGCACATTCCACGGCTACGGGTACCGTAGCTTACCAATGGCAGGTAAATGGCAGCAATGTGGGGAGCGGTGGGGCAAGCTATACGTATAGCCCTGCCAATGGCGATAATGTAAAGTGCGTGCTTATTAATACTATGCCCTGCTATACTGATACTGCCAGCAGCAATACGCTGCACATGGTAACCCGTGCGCTGGCAGTAATGCTGAGTGGTGCCACTACCGCACCTATAGGTACTACCGTAACTGTAAATGCTACTGTAACGGGCGCTGATAGCGCTTATAGCTTACAATGGCGCAATAGGGGCTTATTGTTTGCTACCACTACTGTGCCTACAGTTAGCTATACCAAGGCTGTGGCAGTTGATTCTATTACGGCTACTGTTGTTTCTGCTTCGCAGAGTTGTAAGGATAGTGCAGTGAGCGGGGTGCATATTGTAGCGGAAAATGTTTCAGTCGGCAATTTACAGTTGGCAGTTGGCAGTCCCCGTGTGTATCCGAATCCTGTTGATAATGTGTTGCATGTTGAAGCAGTGGCAGAGATAGACGAGTTAATTATTAGTAATGTATTAGGGCAAACAGTTGTAAATAGCCGGCAGCAAAACGGTGCGCTGAGCGTGGTACTTGATGTGTCGGGATTGAGTAGCGGTGTGTATTTTGTGAAGGTGAACGGGGTTTGTACCAATAGGTTTGTAAAGCGTTAATTTTAAACATGGTTCAAACAATAGTTTCCAAAAGCGAAAAGGTCCTGGTGGCTGTTGGTGGGAAATACCAACAGCGGCGCAAGGGTGTGATGATATTAATTCGCCGGTCTCCGACCGGGAACCGCAGCCGACGTAGCTATAAGCTACGCCGAACATTAGGGGATAATCCTGCCCATCATTTAATCCTATAAATCATAGTTCAGACGCTCCACTTTTTCCCCCTCATTTTCACACCGTGAAAACCATGTGCAAAACGCTTGGCTACTCCCGGAAAACCCTGCAACTTTGTTCCATGAACAGCACTCAAAACACAGCAGCAAAACTCAAAATACCCCAACATCAAACCCCTCCCGACGACTTTTTTTTTAAATCGCGTGACGTTGGTTAACCACCAAATAACAGAAGAAAATCGCCAATTCGTGAGACGCTTACAAGAATGAAAAAAGCCTAACTACCGTAGAGGCGCAAAATTTTGCGTCTCTACATAACACGGGTTGATAATAAACCGCTATCAATTTTATTAAAAAGCATATCCTTTAGACAGTTGCTTGATATCTGAAGCGCTAATGTGATATTGAGCGAGTGCATTGTTCAGAGTATTTTCGACGTCATCAAGGCTGTTGAATATTTTGTTGTGAAAGTG
>CANFKC010000075.1 GCA_947447265.1 Chitinophagaceae bacterium | reverse complement strand
TATGGCTAGAAGTCAATACAGTAAAGGGTTTCACTTGATTTTTGTCTTAAAAAGTTCTAATGCTACGCATTAGAAAAAGAGAGGCGCAAAAATATGATTATCAATGAGTTGCATTCAATTTGACTTCTATTGCGTAATCTGGGTTAAATATTAACGCCTTTCTTACGGTTTATAGACGATTTAAAAAAGCCCGCAAAACAAATAGTTTTGCGGGCTTTAAGTTTATAATAAATGTAAAATTTAATTGCCGAGATAAGTTTTTAAGAGTTGACAACGACCTGGTGTACGTAACTTGGTGATTGCTTTATCTTTTATTTGCCTTACCCGCTCGCGGGTGAGGGAGAACCTTTCGCCTATATCTTCAAGGCTCATTGGGTTGCTTACGCCAATACCAAAATACAGCATAATAACGTCCCTCTGGCGGTCAGTAAGCGTGCTTAACGACCTTTCTATCTCACACCTTAGAGATTCACCGTGATATAGTTCCGCATCAGCAGCAACTGAGTTTGGATTTTCCAGGATATCCAGCAAAGAATTATCTTCACTATCCACGAAAGGTGCATCAACAGATACGTGACGTGCAGCTACACCAAGTGTAGTTTCCACTTCTTCCGTACCAATATCCAACAGTTCAGCCAATTCTTCGGTTGAAGGCTCACGTTCAAATTCCTGTTCCAACTGTGAATAAGCCTTGCTTATTTTGTTAGAAAGGCCTACTTTATTCAAAGGCAGACGAACAATACGCGACTGTTCCGCTAAAGCCTGCAGAATAGATTGGCGGATCCACCAAACTGCATAAGAAATGAACTTAAAACCACGTGTTTCATCGAAACGCTGAGCGGCTTTAATAAGACCCAGATTGCCTTCGTTAATAAGGTCACTAAGAGAAAGACCCTGGTTCTGGTATTGCTTTGCAACAGATACTACGAAACGCAGATTAGCTTTAGTTAGCTTTTCGAGTGCGCGCTGATCACCTTGTTTTATCCTGATGGCAAGTTGCACTTCTTCTTCAGGAGTAATCAAATCAACCTTACCAATTTCTTGCAGGTACTTTTCAAGCGACTGGCTTTCACGATTGGTAATTGACTTTGTAATCTTTAGCTGACGCATGGACATAGGCAAAGAATTTAGTGGTTAGTAAGTTGAAATTCACAAAAATAAAACCAATCAATAGTGATGTTCTATCGGCAAATCTAAGGGTCTTAGCAATCCAAGCCAAAAAAAGTTTATGATTGTGTTAACGGGAAATTGATACTCAGGGCTAATTTCATAAAAAAATATTCGTTTAAATGGCTAATAAAATTTTGTTTGTAACTTCCTTTTTTTATTATTGCACTCTAAGAAACAAGTGAAAGTCTCGAAATGAGTAAGAAGAAAACAATGTATTCCGTAGAATTCCCCATTCGTTGCTCCCCGGCAATATTATATGAATTTTTATCGACGCCAGTGGGATTGCAGGAATGGTTTGCAGATAAAGTGGACCAACGTGACCATAAATTTTTCTTTACGTGGAATGGTTCTACTGAAAGCGCGGAAATTCTGGAACACATTGAGAACGAGTTTATACGCTACCGTTGGGAGTATTATCCTAAAGATGAATTCTTTGAATTCAGCATAGAGCAAAGCCCTGTAACCAGCGAAACAATTCTGCGTATTACAGATTTCGCCGAAAAAGCAGACATCAAAGACCAGGAGCAACTCTGGAATTCGCAGGTGAGCGACCTTAAGCACAGGATAGGCGCGTCTTAGCAGAAAATAGTGTCTCACAATATTCATAATGGATGCAACTTCCCGGGTCAATTAAAACCCGTGAGTGTGCGTCCATTTTTTATGAACGTAATAATTTCGTGACCTGATAACAGCAAACAGAATGGCGGCAAAAAGAGCATCGAACCAGCTGACGGATAAAGAACAGGTAGCAGCACATATACAGCAACTGGAGCCTGAAATTGGCATTATCGTAACTAAGGTGAGCGAAATAATACTGGATACCGATGGTATGATTGCTGAGCGCATAAAATGGAATAATCCAAGTTTTTACTAAACCGGACCAATGCCTGAATTTGACCCCAAAGAATACCGGAGGGAATTGGCAGTTTTCAACCTGTTCAAAGGCAGGATAATGCTGGTTTTCCCAAGCGGGGCGAGGGTTAATGATATTTCCGGATTATTGGAAGGTGATTATAAAGATGGCCGCCGGCTGATTGTTTTCAAGGATATGGCAGATGTATTGGCGAAAGAAACACAACTCCGTGCAGTAATTAGAGATTGGTTGGGTAGCGTGCACGAATAACCATGTTTACCATTGCCATGTGGAATATTTGTATTTTTATGAGTAAACACCGTATATGAAAAAGCTGGTTCCTGTTTGCGTATTTATATTACTCTGCATAAGTTCATATTCCTGTAAGAGAGATTATTCCTGCTCCTGTAGGTTTCAAACCACTCCTGGCAAGGATACCATGATATTCGAAAATGATATGCATACCACTAAAAATGGTGCCTTCCATGAATGTTGCGACCTTAAGGCACAATATTGGAAAGAGCAGGGTCACGCTGATGTTAGGTGCGCAGTGCCTATTTAGTATTTTATTCGCTTTTCCGGGAATTCACTTGTACATATTTTGGCTGAACAAAGGTTCGGTCAGGCATACTTTTGTATGAAATAATTATTTTCACATCTATCTTGCCATTCTGGAATTTCGCTCATTATATTTGGTAATTTTATCCTGCGATAGTCTTTTACCCCCATCTTACACACAACTGAATTTATTTATCCCCAACTCAATTGGGGTGCCCCGTACTTGTGATTATGGTGACGGGTATTCACCTATATTTGCGCCCTGATTTATGAAAACATTCTCTTCCATACAGCAATTATTGGGCACACTTAACCGTGAGCAAAAGCTGCTTAGTGAGCTGTTTGAAAAAAGGAAGATACTTTCTTTTAATTATGATTATGCCCTTGAACTCGTTGATTTTGATGCAGATAAGATAAGTGCCTTAATTGACTATTCAATAGTAAGGCAGAATGGCAATAACCTGGAACTCGATGACCTGTACCTGCAATTTTTTGAGCAGGTGATGGAAGTAAATGAAGAGATAAATGTCTCTTACATTAACGAGCATATACAGAACATAAAGCAGGGCATCATTTACTATCTGCAGGAGAATAACGAGACCCGGAAATATGGTTACCTGAGACAAGTGAAACAGGCATTGCGGAAAATAGGTGCTATCGCTTTTCGTAATGTTGTTGACCTTAACAGGAACATAGATAATACCTTTAAGAACGAACCTAACTACAAAATAAAGAAGACCAAACTCGAGCACCTGGATGAGAAGCGGCATACTATTTATTCGCTTATAAATCAGACCGACCACCTTGTTTCCGGTGAAGAAGAGCAGACGTTTTTTAAGGTAGCGTCAGATGAAGAGTTGAACCGCATTATTATTGTATTGAAGTTGCAACTCAATGAATGCAGGCACAATCTTATAGATATACAGAAGCAGATAATAGAGTACCTTAACCGCATTAAGCACCAGAGCGGGGTAATTGAAAAAGTGCGCCAGATAAAGTATCTCAAAGACCAGTTCGAACTAAAGAGCAAGACGGACATCGTTGCGTTACTGGCTGAAAATACGGCTGTGGTTTTTGAGCCTAACCCAACTTATCCGCTGAATATTCCACTGGAGCAATTACAGACCGACGATGACGCAAGAGAGGTGATACAAAAAGTGCGAAAGCGCATTAAGACCAATGTAAAGTCGAACATGCCTTTGATGGGCAGCATCTCCGGTGAGTATCTTGAAACCAACATTGAAGAAGAGATACAGATTAACCTGGACGAGGTGAAGAATGGCTTTATAGCGGGCAGTAATAACCTTTTCGATTTTATCTGTAATTACGACTTCGGAAAAGAGGTGAGCTTCGATGAGTGTGTTACCATTTATTGCCAGATGATTTCGCAATTTGATACCCTGTTCCGCATTACCGATGTGTACAATAATAAGCAGGATGTGGAGTTCGCAATGGTTTACCCCAAATAAAAATTAAATGCCAGTACCAAAACATACTTCCGACATATTTGAGATCCTCAGCAAGGGGCAGTTCATCTGCTCTAATAGCTGTAAGGATACTACGAGGAAACTATACAATATCATTGACGAGAACTTCGATGACCTTTACGATTATTTCAAGGCCATAAACCTTGTTCTGGAAAAAGGTGATGAGTATTTTATGTTCACGCGCCTGGAAAATAAAACTGATCTGGAACGTAAAATAGAAGCGGCTTTTAAATGGATTGATATTCTTGATTTTTTCAAAACCTTCGATCATTCATTTGGCGCGGGCTACCGTTTTACGCCATCTGACATTTTAATAAAGCTGTCGGTTGATGTAGACCTGAAGAATAAACTGGAAGGCCTGAAGAAATATGCGGGTGGTAAAGAAAAGCATGCCGAAATACTGGATAAGGTGCTGAACGACCTGCGAAAAGACAACTTTATTGACCTGGAAAATGAAATATCCAATAGTTACAAAACCCTCGCCTCGTTTCATTATCTGGAGCGATTGATACTTTCCATAAATATCCCTGAATCAGTACAGAATGAGATACTTAAATAGAATATTTTTAATAAACAGCGCTAACGTAAAATATGCTGAAATAGCTATTGACGGTAACGTGCATTTTATTGGTACCCAGGGCGTGGGTAAGAGCACTTTGTTGCGCGCCATTCTTTTCTTTTACAATGCCGATACCTTAAAGCTGGGTATAGAAAAAGGTAAAAAAACTTTTGCTGATTATTATTTTCCGGGTGGCGATTCTTATGTTGTTTATGAAGTAATGCGGGAAACCGGGCCGTACTGCATTATGGCTTTTAAATCGCAGGGCAGGGTAGCTTTCCGTTTTATTAACAGCCCTTACCAACTGGACCATTATGTGGATAATGGCAAGGTGAGAACCTGGGAGAGCATGCGGGAGGCCTTTGGCAAAAAAGTTGGTTACACAAAAAAAATTGACCGTTACGAAGAATACCGCGATATACTCTATGGCAACAACCTTGGATTGGAGAAAGAGTTTCGTAAATATTCATTAATTGAGAGCAGGCAATACCAGAATTTACCCCGTACCATCCAGAATGTATTTCTGAATTCAAAGCTGGATGCGGAGTTTATTAAGCAGACCATTATTATGTCGCTTAATGAAGAAGAAGTGAAGATAGAGCTTGATAAATATGCGCTGCACTTAAAGGATTTCGATATACAGCTGGCGGATATTAATAAGTGGACAGAGACCAATAAAACGGGAGAAATTCCTGTGCGCAAAATGGCTGAAAATATTGCCAGGGTGCATGCCGCAATACAGTCGCTTAACAGGGAAAAGAAAGAGGCAGCTATACAACTATTTCATGCTTACGATGGAGCGCAGGATGAACTACCACGCATTGAAAAGAAGCGCGACAGCCAACTTAAGCAACTGCAGGTAGCACAACAGCGGGCTGACGAGCTGAAAGGTAAATTCCAGGCTAAAAGGGACGATGTACAAAAGCTGATTAATATATTAGAGAACGACCTGAAAAAGGCGAAGACCAAGGCTGAATACTATGATAGCATCAACATTAATGCAACCATTCAGCGTGTAGGGCGGAAGGAATATTATGAAACGGAACGCGAAAGGTTACTGGGTGAAAAAGCCTTGCTCAATGCCAAGTTCACTGAAATAAACAGCCGTTACCAGGCGCTGATACAGCAGCAACAAAATGCACTTTCAGGTTTTGAAAATGCACACAGTTCGCGTAGGAATAAATTGCAGGAAGATTTCCTTTTATTCAAAGGCGAGGTTACAGAGCAATACAGCCATGCCTTCGATGAAATAAGAAAACAGCATCAGGATGCACTGGAGGTAGTTCGCAATGTAATATCTCAAAAGAAGGATGTTATTCACGATCTGAAACTGAAAAAACAGAAGGCGCAATTGCAGCGTTATTTTGAGCAGGAACTGGATGCAGTAAGGCAGGATATTGCTGAGCTCAACCAGAAGATAAAGAACACAACAACCGAAATTGCTAATTCAAAAAACCAGACCGAAACACTTCAGAAACAATGGGAACTGGACCAGGAAAAAAGCGAAGCCGGTTATGAGCGGAAGATTGAAAAATTGCGGGAGGACGGTAAACAATACATTGCCGCCGTTTCTACAATTGAAGCTAAACTCGAGAAGAACAAAGATTCACTATACGGCTGGTTGAACAATAATATGCCGGGCTGGGAAAATACAGTTGGCAAAGTAATAGACGAAGAGCAAGTGCTGTTCCATGCTGGCCTTGCGCCCCAACTTGCGGATGCCGGCAATGATTCTCTTTTTGGTTTAAAGATAGACCTGGATGAAGTGCAGCGGGTTGTAAAAACCGTTGCAGATTATGAGCGTGACCGTGATGAATGGTTGAAGAAGGCCGATGCCAACAGGACGAACGTTAATAAGCTGGTTGAAGAGAAGAATGATGCAAGCGACAAGCTGAAATCGAGATACCAGGGTAAAATAAAGGAACTGAATAATACCCGCAGGCAGATGGAGTATGACCTGCAGCGGTCTAAGGGGCAATTGCAGGTTAACGAAGTTAAGTTTGCCGACTTAACGAGAAAGGCAGCAGAAGAAAAGGAGCGTTTGCTGCAGGCTGCGACGCAGGAAATTGAAGCAGCATCGGAAGAGTTGATTGTTGAGGAAAAGAACCTTGCTGGCATTGAAGCTGGTATTCAAAAACAGCTGGATAATAAGGAGAAAGAACGGAACAGGAAGATAAAGGCCGAAGACTTGCGGATAAAAGATCTTGCTGCCGAATTGGAACGTGAATTGCTTGCACGCAGGCAGGAAACTGAAGCGCGCATAGAGGCGATACAACAACAACAGACCAAAGACCTGCAGCTGGAAGGCGCAGATGTAATAAGGCTTGCAGATATAGAGCGTGAGTTAGCGACAATAAACCTGGAGCTCGGTTTTATTAATGAGAACAGGGATAAAGTTGCTGAATATAATAAGGACAAAAGGGAGTTGCTGGATAATGCCGATGCATACCGAACTGAAAAGAGACTGAAAGAAAACCAGCTGGAGAACGAGCAGGAAAAGTACAATTTACAGAAGCAGAAAATGCATCAGGAAATTGACGTGTTTGCTGGTGAGATAAAAGACCTGGATGCGCGCCTCGCTGTTATTAATGAAGGTATCAATTCTTTCACAAGCTTTAAGCAGACGGACCATTACAAGCAAATTGCCGAGTTTGATGGTATACCTTTTGAAGGTGGTGAAAGCAGCCACGATTTAAAGACGCTTATCGATGCGTTAAGCGGTAAAATTTACACCATACTGGAGCGGTATAACGACCTGCAATCGGCTATAAATAAGTTTCTCGGTAATTTCTCGGCGCAGAACATTTTCAATTTTAAAACCAATCTTGTAGAGCGGGAAGACTTTATAGCGTTTGCTGAAATGCTTTATGAATTCCTGGAAGAGGACAAGATACTTCAATATGAAAAGCGACTGAACGAACGCTTTGCCACATTGATACGCCAGATAGGGAAAGAAACCAACGAACTTACTTCGAAGGGTGGTGAAATTCAAAAAGTCATCACCGAAATTAACCGCGATTTTGAAGAAAGGAATTTTGCAGGCGTTATTAAGAGCATCAGGTTACAGCTTTCAGAAAGCCAGAATAAAATCGTGGCATTACTACAGGCAATAAAGCAATTCAACGATACCAACGCCACGGGGCTTGGTGTGGTGGATCTTTTTTCAACCGGTGATAATGAAGGTCAGAATAAGAAAGCGGTTGCGTTACTTAAAGACTTCGCCAAAGAAATAAATGGGCGTAAGGAAAAGGAAATAGGACTACCTGATTCCTTTGAACTGCAGTTCCGTATTGTCGAAAATGAGAACGATAGCGGTTGGGTTGAAAAGCTTACCAACGTAGGTTCGGAAGGTACCGACATTCTGGTTAAAGCCATGATCAACATTATGTTGCTGAATGTATTTAAAGACAGTGCTTCGAAGCGCTTTAAGGAGTTCAGGCTGCATTGCATGATGGATGAAATTGGTAAGTTGCACCCGAATAACGTAAAGGGGATACTGAAGTTCGCTAATGACAGGAACATATTACTTATCAATAGTTCGCCTACTTCTTATAACGCAACCGACTACAAGTATACCTACCTTCTTTCTAAAGATAGCAAGCACGTAACAACTGTAAAGCGGTTAATAAAAAAAAGTGCTGAGATGATATGATGCCCATACCGGTGCATATCGCTGAAAAATTATTACGGCTTGCAGGTGGCGAACAGTTGCCTGCAAGCCAACTAAAATATGGTATTGTTACTGATTTGATCAATGACGATATTATACACCGTCGCATGGCGGGGCGCACGCAAAGTATGCTCTACGTTACAGATCCAAATGCACTTGACCATTGGTTATTCCAGCGGCTCGGCATCAATAGCCTGGCGGCTTATATTGCAGCCCAAAAGAGAGAAGGGGCTAACAGGGCTGATCTCATAGCCGTTGCGAATGATTCTAAAAGTAAACGAACCCGCACCTATAAGGGGTTTCTGGTAAATAGCTACGAGGCAGTTGAGTGTCTTCTGGATGGGGCTCACTTTATCGTATATCCCGCTAAAGGTACTTTTCAGTTCATCTATGATTTTGAGCATTTTGTACCGGGTGCAGATGTAACCATTGTTGGTATTGAAAACATGCTGAATTTTAGCCGGGTGGGTGAGCATCACTCTCTTTTCGAAGGTCGGAAAGTTCTATTCATCTGCCGTTACCCGCAAGAGCAATCAGGTGATATCATGAAGTGGCTGCTTTCTATTCCCAATCCGTATCTGCACTTTGGTGATTATGATTTTGCAGGCATAAACATTTACCTGACTGAATATAAGAAGCACCTTGGCGAACGGGCTTCCTTCTACATTCCACCAAACTTCGAAACACTTTTAGCCAATTTTGGCAATTCCAGGTTGTACGATCAGCAGTCTCTTTCTAAAACTCCAATTAAAGAGGAAAATGTGAAGGTGCTCATAGCCATGCTACATCATTATAAGAAAGGGCTGGAGCAAGAGGCGTTATTAATACGGTAATGCAACTTATCAGCCTCGTACGTTTTACTACTTTACGGTGGCGCACCATCTAAATTAACCCGGATAATATACTTACTTTTGCCATGGTATACCTTGTCGTTGTATGCTTATAGCTGCTGCCATGGTGTTTATCATAAAAATCTATTATAGAAACGAACTATGAAGCGGATTTGTTTAATTATACTGGTTATGCTTCCCTTAAAGGTCGTATTCGCGCAAAGCAAAGCGCTAACGGAAAAAGACTACGCCAAAGCCCCGTACTGGATAGCGATGGTCAACGACACAACAACCAATTATTTTGAAGCTGAAAAGGCTTTTAAGGTATATTTTGCGCACCACCACAAACCGGAAGGTGAAAACGAGGATATTGGTGAGCATGCAAAAAGAGAGAAGCGGCCATCAAAAAAGGAACTCAGGAAGATTGAAAAAGACAACCGTATGCGTATGGATATCAAAAGATACCAGCATTGGCATGCTATGATGCAACCCTATGTGCAGGAAGACGGCAGTATACTTACCCCTACTCAACGTTTACAAATACACCAGCAAATACTCAATAATGGCAAGTAGCAATTATTTCGCAATCAATAAATGGCTTATCTGCCTGGTATTTATACTGTTTCCATTTTTAGCCGATGCCCAGGCAGTTGCAACATGGACAAATACAGGACCTGTAGCGTTTCCGGTAAATGTAAGCGGGCAGGTGCATGGCATGGGTAGAGTAAGCCAGCTAAAATTTCACCCATCTAACCCCGCAAAAATTTATGCGGTAAGCGCTTCCGGTGGATTGTTTATCAGTTCAGATACGGGTGCTACATGGACGGTTACACCAGGTAGTGAAGTTTTTGCTTCTACATCATGTTCGGCAGTTTGTATCGACTATACCAACGATAATATTTTATATCTTTCTACTGGCGACGCTAATTATTATGGCGATAATTACGGCATTTACAAAAGCACGAATGGCGGGGTAACTTATACCGCAGCAAATACAGGTATTGCTAACCGTATGGCCATTGAAATATTAATGGACCCAACCGACCATAACACATTAGTTGCCGCAACCCGAGATGGTATCTGGAAGACGACCAATGGTGGCGCTAGCTGGGCATTGAGGGCAGGTCCCGGGGACTTCCGTAGTATGCAGAAGAAGCCCGGTGCTAATCGTACCCTTTATGCAGCTACCGATTCTTTCTTTTACAGGAGCACGGATTTTGGTTCTACCTGGGCGCAAATAACCACTGGTATCTCTTTGCCTGCATCAAACGAAGGCATCAGGATAGCAGTTAGCGCTGCCGATACCAACTTTGTTGTTTTAGGTGCTACCGGCGGCAATGGTGTAATTATTAAGTCAACCAATGGTGGCAATAGTTTCAGTACTGTTTATTCTAGTACAACACAGTGCCTGGTATGTTACGATTCTACCGTTACCTCTGGCTCACAGGGCTATTATAATTTCAATATCACTGTAAATCCGGCCAATGCAAATGAGTTGCTGTTAGCCGCGCATTGCGTTTGGCGTTCTACCGATGGTGGTGCTACCTGGAGCTGGCGTACGCGTTGGTGGCGAGAAGTGCATACCGACATGCACGATATTCAGTTCGACCCTTATAATCTTAACTTAAGGTTTAATGCAAATGATGGGGGAGTATGGCTCAGCCGCGATTCTACTGTAAATGTTTGGGAAACCCGCAGCCAGGGCCTTGCCGCTACTGAAATGTATCATGCTGCCCAAAGCCCGGTTAGCCGCCAGTTGGTAAGCGCAGGCACTCAAGATAATGGTGAATTGTATTTTGACGGTATCTGGAAGTGCAACAGGGGAGGCGACTGGGGCCCGCGTTGTAATATGGATTACCAGGCAAATGGCACAGTTTACTATGAAGGTGGCAGCCGCAGGGATCTTTCACCACTAGGTGGCGACTATACTTACAATGCACCATATAGTACTACACCCTCATTTGCAATAGAGTTCATGCCATCTTTACCCTACAAGGCTTTTGTAGCGACCGATAGCATCTGGAGGAGCGATAACATTAATAATGCCTCACCGACCTGGTCGTTCCTTACAACTGTTGGTGAAGACGTTCAGGGCCTTTCATCAAGTTGGGCTGATAACAATATACTTTATGCCGTTACCAATAATGACCACCTGCTCAGAAGTGATAATGCACTGGCGGCGACGCCAACTTTTACAACACTTACTACACCGGGGGCTACTTATGTTGCGACAAGTGTTGCTACTAATAAGTACAATGCCAATATAGTCTACCTTTCCTGCGGTACAAAAATATACCGGTCAACAGATAAAGGCGCTAGCTGGACAGACATCTCTTCAACCTTACCTTCGCTCAACATCAGGAAAATAATTGCCGACCAATATTCAACAACCGAACGGTTGTTCGTTTGTATGGGCAGTTATGTATACTATAAAGACAATACCACTACCACCTGGACTTTAACTACCGGGCTGCCCACAGTTGCGGGCATTACGGATATGATGATCTATAATGATAGTACATCTGCCAGCATTCTGCGGCTCAGTACTTATGGCAGGGGCATGTGGGAGTGCAATATTCTGAATAACCTGCCACCTTCAGGTTCATTTGTATCAGATAAGCAAAAGATATGTGCGGGCGATACCGTCAGGTATCATAAAGCAACCTATGGGAATATTACTTCATTTTTGTGGAGTTTTCCCGGAGGCGTTCCCGCTACCTCAACTGCCGATAGCCCTGTAGTCGTCTATCCTGCCGATGGTGTTTATAACGCGACGCTTACAATTGCTGGTACTTATGGCAATGATACTATATCGAGGTATGGCTACATCATTGTATCTAAGGGTAATGCACTGCCGGTTGCCGAAGGGTTTGAAAGCTCTACATGGCCGCCGCTACTTTGGACACTAAATTCCCAAAGTGGTGTAAACTGGCAGCATACCAATGCAGCCGGAGGATACGGCACAAGTGCGAATTGTATTGTATTTGATAATTTCAGTAATGACGGAGGTGGCAGGCATGATCGCATTGTTACTCCAAAACTTGATCTGTCTTTTGCTTCTGATATCTGGTTAAAGTTTGATGTGGCTTATGCATACTATCCGGGTTATAGGGATTCGTTGTTGGTCGATATTTCTACTGACTGCGGCCGCACCTATTCCACTATTTATGCTAAAGATACCGGCGCATTGGCAACGCGCTCAGATACAACAGATGTATTTACACCTACTGCTACCCAGTGGCGCACAGATTCTATATCACTTAATGCTTATGCCGGGAATAGTGTCTTGATAGCTTTTGATAATGTAGGGCATTACGGCCAGAAGTTGTATATCGATAATGTGAATATTCGTTTTAAATTGCCGCCCGTTATTATAGAAAATCAAAATGGCATAAACGGACAATTGCAGGTAAATGTATTTCCGAACCCTGCAAATGACTTAGTTAACATTAGGGCCACGAACGTTACCGGCAAAAAATTGTCTATTGCTTGCTATTCTATATTAGGTCAGCTTGTTGCTGAAAAAAATGAGAGGGTAGTTAATGATGAAATGAACGCAACTATAGATTTAGGTCAACTTCCTCGCGGTTTGTACGAAATAGTTGTTCAGGACGGTACCGGCCAGCGCTATGTTACCAGGTTAACCCTTAAGTGAGTCCATAAAAGTCGTTAAGCGCCCGTTTTTTGGTTTCCTGGAAATCGAAAAAGAGGGCGCTTTATTTGCATGTTCATACATGTGTTTTGGATTTTTATTTTTAAAAAATCATATGTTTATTTATTCTTTTGCTCATTTCTTTAACTGGCAGCTAATATGTGGATTTTACTGTAAAAATAGTGCTGGAAACTCGCCGCTTTCCCCGTAAAATCATATATATTTGAAGGCTCATACGCTTCACTTAATTAAGGTTCAATACTCAGGTTATGAAAAAAACTTTTAAGCTCTTTATCGTCCTATCGGTGGTTATTGTTGGTCTGTTGAATTTTGCATCGCAGGCGCAGACTATTTCAACGTTCGCTGGAACAGGAACCGCTGGTTATAGCGGTGATGGAGGTTCGGCTATAGCTGCAGCATTAAATACCCCAAACGGTGTCGAAAAAGATGCGTCTGGGAATATTTATATTGCGGATTACGTTAACCAGCGCATTCGTAAAGTGTCTACATCGGGCGTAATCACAACAATAGCCGGAACTGGTAGCGCAGGTTTTAGCGGCGATGGCGGTGCAGCAACTGCAGCGCAGTTACAAGACCCAACCGATGTTGCGGTTGACGCGAGCGGTAATGTATATATTGCTGATGCAAACAATAATCGTATTCGTAAAATTAATACATCTGGCGTCATTTCAACGATAGCGGGAGGTACTACAGGTGGTTTTAGCGGCGATGGTGGCCCGGCAACAGCCGCTCAATTAAACGGACCACTCAGCGTTGCGGTTGATGCAAGTGGTAATATCTATATTGCAGATGTTTATAATAACAGAGTTCGTAGAATTAACCCTTCCGGAACTATCAGTACGTTTGCAGGCAATGGTACAGCCGGTTTTAGTGGCGATGGCTCTAGTGCATCATCTACTACAACCAGCCTTAATTCTCCCAGATGTGTATTTGTAGATATTGTAGGTAATGTATTGATTGCAGATTATAACAACAATAGAATTCGTAGAGTAGGCACTTCGTTAATTATCAATACAATTGCAGGAAGCGGAACTTCGGCTGGATTCAGTGGTGATGGAGGAGCTGCGACATCGGCTGTTTTGAACGGTCCGGCAGGCGTAACCGCCGATTCTATCGGTAACATTTATTTGTCTGACGGAGGTAATGCGCGCATTCGCAAAATAAACACCTCAGGTACTATTAGTACAGTTGTAGGGACAGGCACCGCTGGTTATAGCGGCGATGGCGGCCTTGCTACAGCGGCTCAGATTAATAATCCACGTGGCTTAACAGTAAACAGCACCGGTACCAGTATTTATTTTGCCGATGCAGCAAATAACCGTGTGCGCATGACGGCTTCTGCTACACCCGTAGTAACAGCAATTCCAACTTCTCTTGATTTTGGCTGTGTTATACGTGGTGGATGTTCGAACCCTATGGCAGTTGTAATTTCAGGTTCTTATCTTTCGCCAACCACAGGTAGTTTAACTGTTACGGCACCAAGTAACTATTCTGTTTGTTCAACAGTGGGGGGGACTTACGCTTCATCTTATACTATTTCTTACTCAAGTGCTACGCTGGCAGCCACAACAGTCTATGTTAAGTTTTGTGCGCCATCAACTACAGGGTCCTATCCAAGTAATGTTTTAGTATCCGGCGGTGGTCAACCAAGCTCTTTGCATATAGCGGTTAGCGGCTCCAGTTGCGCAGCTGGCTGTGCTGGCTCGCCAACAGCGGGTTATTTGAGCTCAAGTGCTTCTGGCGGTTGTTCTGCTTATTCTACGATATTGTATCTGGTTGGTTCCAGTTCCGGAACCGGAATCGGTTACCAGTGGCAATATTCAGCAGATGGTACTTCTTGGACCAATATTACCGGCGCTACATTGAATTTATATTCTGTTACCGTGGGTGGTGCAGTTTATTTCAGGTGCGCTGTTACATGTACCGGAGGTGGTTCAGGTGCAGTTACCGTATACACATCTCCGTTGTTCTTAACGGTTGGTGCGCCAACAGTATCCGCTCTTTCTGGTCCATCTACAGTTTGTGCAGGTTCCTGCATTTCGTTATTTGACAGTACAGGTGGTGGCCGTTGGAGTTCGGGAGCAGCTTCAATTGCAACTGTGGATACTATCGGAACCGTTTGCGGGGTAACTGCCGGTAGTGCCACGATATCTTATTCTGTAACAAACACTTGCGGAACAACTGTAGTAACGAAGGTTGTTACAGTAAGTCCGTTGCCAACGGTAGGTCCAATAGTAGGACCAACCAGGATTTGTGTAGGCTCTACGGTTATTTATACCAATGCTACTTCTGGTGGTGCGTGGGCTAGTTCAAATCCGGCTGTTATAACTATTTCCAGTGGCGGATCAGCTACTGGTATGGCTGCCGGAGTAGCTATTTTATCTTATTCTGTTGCTAATAGTTGCGGTGTTGCTGTTGCAACGTTAAGAGATACTGTCGTAACCAGCGGCCTGGTTGTTGGTGCCATATCTGGTCCTTCATCCTTGTGTTCGGGTACTTCAATTACATTGTTCGATTCCACTGCCGGTGGCACCTGGACAAGTACTAATACGTCTCTTGCAAGTGTTACGAGCGGAGGTGTTGTATTTGGCATAGCTGCAGGCGTAGATACTATTAAATATACAGTGCCTGGTTATTGTACTCCAGTTGCAATGAAGGTGATCACCATTCTACCAGCTGCAGTTGCCGGTACTATTGGCGGACCTACAGGTGTTTGTGTTGGCTCAACTATTACCCTTACAACAAGCGGTACTCCGGGTGGTACCTGGAATAGCTTTAGTGGTGCAGTTAGTGTGGGTTCTACCAGCGGTACGGTTTTAGGTTTAGCAGCGGGTGCAGCAACTATATCTTACACGGTTAGCAATAGCTGCGGAACTTCCACTTCTACTTTCTCTGTATTAGTAAGTAATGCTGCGACAGTAAGCGCTATTACCGGTGCCAGCGATATTTGCGTTGGTGTACCTTCTACGTATACTGATTCTGTTGCTGGTGGCGTCTGGAGCAGTACCAATATCACTGTAGCTAATATTTCGGCCTCAGGTGTTGTAACGGCACTTACGCCGGGTATCGATACTATAAAATATACCAATACCAACAGTTGTGGCTCTTCAGTTGCAATTAGAGTGATAACAGTATTGCCCAACAGTGCGGGCGCCATCAGTGGCCCGACCACAGTATGTGTTGGCGGAACCGCTACCTATACTTCAACAATAAGCGGAGGCAGCTGGAGCATTCAGCACCCGAGCATAGCTACAATAAATTCATCAACAGGTGTTGTTACTGGACTGAGTGTTGGTAACGATTCGGTATACTATACCGTAACAAACGCATGCGGAACGTTCCGTTCAGCATATTTTATAACTGTATTGGGTGCACCAAGTGCAGGCACAATCAGCGGCGCATCGAGCGTATGTATCGGCTCCACAATAACGCTGACCGATGCGGTTAGTGGCGGTACCTGGAGCAGCAGTAACAATGCAATTGCATCAGTAACTTCGGCAGGTGTTGTAAGGGGTAATTCCGCAGGGTCTGCTACCATTACCTATACCGTAAGCAACAGTTGCGGCACAGCCATTGCGACCAAAACAATTTCAGTAGGTACGAGCGGCGGCTCAGTGGGCTCTATAACAGGCCCAACAACGGTTTGCGTATCAGCCATCATTACCCTATCCGACAGTACCAGTGGCGGTACGTGGAGCAGTAGTTCAACATCGATTGCTACCGTTAATTCATCAACAGGCGTAGTAACTGGTGTTGCAGCAGGTACAACAACCATCAGCTATGTAGTAAGTGGTAGCTGTGGTACAGGTATCGCAACTTATACCGTAACCGTATTACCAAATCCATCAGCCGGCACTATAGGTGGTCCGACCAGCGTATGCGTTGGTGCAACGATTACCATGACCAGCACCGTAAGTGGTGGTACCTGGGTGAGTGGTGTTCCTTCCATCGCGAGTGTAGACATCGCAACAGGCGTTGTAACCGGTATTTCAGCAGGTTCAGTGCCTATTACCTATACCGTAACCAACAGTTGCGGCGTTATAGCAGTAACACCATTTATTACAGTTAATCCATTACCAGATGCAGGAACTATAACCGGCACAGCAACAGCCTGCGTAGGCGGAACTACCACTTTGCT
>CANFKC010000074.1 GCA_947447265.1 Chitinophagaceae bacterium | reverse complement strand
TGAGGCAAGCCTTTCTTTTAATTGAACATCTGTAAGATGATTTACCAACTGTAAGGTTCGCATAGCTCCCTATTTGAACCAAAGATAGTAAATTATTATTTTAATAATTTTGATGGCGGTTTATTATAAATTAAAAAATTTCCTTAAGTCAATGACATTACCCTAACGGGACATTTACAACTATATTGGTGATAAGTTGGTTTGTCTTTTGCTTTGTCATCCTGAGTCTTCATTCAGCGCGCTGCAATCAACGCGCAATGACAATTATGCATTTACATGGCTGCACCAGCCCTCAATAAACGGTCTTTGCGATCCCGCTTTTGCTGCGGGAGAAGATATCTCAAAATAGCAAGGGAACTTTTAAACAATGAACCGCTCGTGAGATTGCTTCGCTACGCTCGCAAAGACCAGCTTTTTTGTACTTCTCATTGGCTGGTACGAAGGATTCTTATGCGAGCCGCCGTGTCGTGCAAGAACGTTATCTGGAAGTTCCTTCGCTGCGCTCATCATTAATAATGTTTATTTCCCCGCAGGTGCGTGATTGGCTATTATTTTGGCAATTATTGCGGCGGTTTGGTCGGGATAGTCTACAACTATTGGCTGGCCGTTATTTACCCATTCCCTGATGGTATCGTAGTTCTTTTCATCCAGGTGCGGGATGGAAACAGCACCCATTACCACCGCCCCAACAGCATTGCATTGTTGCTCAAACTGACCCTGCATAGGCACTACCAGTACTTTTTTGCCCAGGTACATTGCCTCTGCCGGACCTTCAAAGCCCCCGCCGCACAATACGCCAGCCGAAGAAGCCATGCTTTTTACAAAGGCTGCATTGTCAATTTTATTGATGGTTATATTACCTGTTGTAATCGGTTCTTTGTTGTGTTTTGAGAATACATCCCACTTTGCTTCCGGAAACTGAGACAGGTGTTTTATCATTAATTCATCGCTGTAGGCTGGCAGGTATACCGTATAATGCCCCTCGTTGGTGGGGGTAAGCGCCCGTATTTCTTTGCGGATTACCGGGGTGAAAATATTTTCAGCGAATGCTTTAAAATGGAAACCATAAGCAGCCGTTACCGGCGCATACCTGCTGAGTACTAATTTGCCTATAGGGTCAATTTCTTCAGGCATAGGGGCAGCTGGATGCAACACAGCGCATTGATGGCTGAGCGAGATGCACGGCAACTTTTTCCGGTGGCAGGCCCAGGCTGATACCGGTTCAAAATCATTAATTACAAGGTCGTAATCTTCAATTGGCAGTGCACGTATATCGTGTACGAGTTTCACGAGGTTGGCGCGCTTTATGGAACCTAAAATATCTACCCCGCCATTCTTTCCAAAAATGAAACTCATGCCGTGCATTTTGTACTTAACCGGGTAGGGGAAATCAACATCAGCCTGCACGCCGCTGATTAAAACGTCAACATCGCCATATTTGGCAAGTTCAGGATATACGTCGCGGGCGCGGCTCAAATGCCCATTACCTGTGCCCTGTATCGCAAAAAGTATCTTCACTGTGTGAAAGTAGTATTTTATGTGTTATAATGGTGTAATAAAACGAATACCCATTAAGGCCATGTCATTAAGTTAAGAAATGCCCCCAACGGGATTGCATGTTGTCGTCAGGCGATATTTATACATGCGATACCTTCGGCATCAGATAAAAAAAGAACAAATTTCTATAAACATGTGATGCCTTCGGCATCATAACCTTAATCCTTAACCAAATGAGATCCCCGCTAACGCCTCACAAGCATCTAATGTAAGAAAGCTAACTATTACTCTTCAACTCCTGCGGTGTTGGCGTTTAGGTTCGGATGTGCCGGTTTCCCCATTGGTAATCGAAACCCTGCTTCTTGCCCATTCTCGTACCAGAAATTGGGTAGTCCCTAACGGGACGTTTCCAACTACAATGAAGGGTTACATACACTTGTGGGTTTCACCTGCGACTATTCGTATTGAAGCCCTCCAGGCTTCTTTAGATCGGTGATATTACCCCTCGCTGCCGCTCTCCGCACTCGCTGCTTTGTTATGCGGCTTCTCTTCCGCCTTCTTTGGTGGTGAAGGCTCCGCCTACGTTGAGTTCCAGCATCAGGCTGGCCATCATGGCTTTGGCTGACTCCTTGGTCTGTTTTTTCTTATCAACATCTACTGCCTGTGCTACAGGGTCGTTCATGTAGTTGTAAACGGTCCACTCTTTATTACTGTATTCCAGCGAGGTGAGGTTTTCAATCCAATCGCCCGAATTCATGTAGGTGATACTACCCTTTTCCGTTACTACCTTTTTTATTTCCGGGGCGTGTATATGGCCGCAAATTACATAGTCATATTCGTTTTCTATGGCTATATCGCAAACTGTGGTTTCAAAATTATTAATGAACTTTACGGCGCTTTTCACGCTGTTCTTTACCCTTTTAGAAAGGGATATTTTGCCCTTTCCCATCTTTTGCGCGATCCAGTTCACCACGCTGTTAATTAGTATCAGCGCATCATAACCCACAGCACCCAGTTTAGCCAGCCAACGGCTATGCTGCATGACCACATCAAATACGTCGCCATGAAATATCCAAACTTTCGAATCGTTGATCTTAAGGGATAGCTTGTTTGTAATCTTAAGTGAACCAAGGTGAAAATCTTTAAACCGGCGCAGCATTTCATCATGATTGCCAGGTATGTAATAAACAGGAATTTCTTTTGCAATTAAACCAATCAGGTGCTTTACCACCATCATGTGGTCGGCCGGCCAATACCTTTTGCTGAACTGCCATATATCTATAATATCGCCATTGAGCACTACCACTTTGGGCTTTATGGTTTTGAGGTATTGGAGTAGCTCCTTCGCATGGCAACCATAAGTGCCAAGGTGAATGTCGGACAGGATAAGGATATCCACTTCTCTTTTTGCCATGCGTTACTTCAGCGAAGTATTTAGTTAGGCAAAAAGAACAATATTATATAAAGGCAATGTTAGCCATCGGTTAAATTAGCATTAAGTTCAATGAAATTGCGGGTTTTGACGATTAAATTACGTAAATTACATATGAGTTTATCCCGTTCCAAAACATTGTTGCGCCGCTGTTCCGGTTGCAAAAAGTTATCAACAACTGTGTATTACTTTAAACCTCAAAAAGCTGAAGTAGTACTAATTTCGATAGCGAAAGTAAAAGAAGAATAGCAATGGATATTGAACAACTGATGCCACACGTAGAAGCCCTTGTTTTCGCAAGTGATAAGGCGCTTACACAAATAGAGATGACCGAAATACTCGGCCAGGCCCTGGAAGAAGTTATTGAAGCAGAGCGTATTGCTACCTGCATTTCCGCTATTATGGAAAAATATGCTGCTGAATACTACCCTTTCCATTTAATGGAAGTTGGTGGCGGCTACCAGTTCCTTACCAAAAAGGCTTTCCACAAAACAGTATTGAAGCTGAATGGCGAAAAACACATCAAGAAGCTTTCTGCCGCAGCAATGGAAACATTGTCTATTATTGCCTACAAGCAGCCTATTACCAAGAGCGAAATTGAATACATACGTGGTGTAAGCGCTGATTACAGCATTCAGAAATTGCTTGAAAAAGAACTGATAGTTATTAGTGGCCGTAATGAAGAGATGGTGGGTAAGCCATTGATCTACAACACTTCTAAAAACTTTATGGACTACCTCGGCATCAATTCGCCATCGCAGTTGCCACAGTTGAAAGACATTACCGATATGGAAATAGTAATGCCTACCAATGCGGCAGAAGCAGTACCTGAAGATAGCAACCAGATAATGGTAGCGCCTTACGAAGGACTTAAACAAGCATCATAAACGCACATTTTTGATAGATATTTAATGGGTTGGCTGTATAAGCCAACCCTTTTTGTTGTGTTTCGGTTATGCTGAGATACTTCCCGTATGAACGTTGGGGAATAACTGACAATAGCAGGTAGTAACCAAAAAGTAACTAACTTCAAGTATGTGATGCAAAAATAACCGCATGAAAAAATATATCACACTACTGTTTTTCGTTTTCTTGTCGCTGATAGGAAGTGCGCAAATTAATTTGGTGCAAAATCCGCAATTTGAGATTTATGATACTTGCCCAAATAATTTCGATGAAGTTACCTATTGTCAAGGTTGGACATCTTTGGATAGTTCTTGGCGTGCTCCAGATTGGGGGCATGATTTAGATGGTGTACCAGAATATGTAAACACGTGTTCCGCTGGCGCTGGTGGCTCATACACGTATGGTTGCACCGCATATCAAAACCCAAGAAATGGGAATGCAATGATGCAATTAATGATGTTTAATACACTTCCACTTAGTGCAAGTGATTATCAACGAGACTACTTGCAGGGTCATTTAGTCAAAACGTTGTCAGTTGGCCATAAATACAACGTATTTTTTTATTCGTTGAGGACATTTATGAGCGGGCAAGCAGTCAATCAAATTGGTGCATATTTTGACAATGGCACCATAGATACTACTCATCATCCTTCCTATCTGCAAAATCAATTTATGCCCCAGGTTACTGCGACCAGCATCATAAGCGATTCTGCAAACTGGACAAAAGTGGAAGGAACATTTATTGCAAATGGGACTGAAAGATTGATTACAATTGGACAGTATTCTGACTCGGCGCATACAAGTAATTATCCGGTAACGAGCATAATCTGCAGCGGCAGTGTTTTGGGATTGTATTTTATTGACGACGTAAGCGTCATTGATTGTGATAACATACCACATGCCGGCAATGATACTGTAATACATCCTGGCGATAGTGCGTTTTTAGGGCCGCATGAAAACCTGTTGCCGTATACCTGGTATAAACTAGGCAGCAGTACCGCAATAGATAGTGGTGGTGGTATTTGGGTAAAGCCAACCGTAACTACTACCTATGTAGTCAAGCAAGTGTTGTGTGGCAGAACAAGCTTTGATACAGTTAAGGTTTGGGTATGGCCAGATACGCCTACTTTAGTAGGCAGTCAGCAGTTGGCAGTCGGCAGTGTACGGGTTTATCCGAATCCGGCGTTTTCGGAGGTTAAAATTGATGGTGCAAAGGGGTGTGATGTTATAATATTTGATGTGCTAGGACGACCGATTTTGAAGAGCGAGTGCGGAGAGCGGCAGGTGACCCAGCCTTCGCCAAGGCTACGGCGGGTGAGAGACTAGCGATTGATTTATCTACACTACCGATTGGTGTATATTATGTGCAGGTAGTTGAGCGCGAGAGTGGGGAAAGGGTTGTTGTGAGGCTGCTTCATTCTTCGCAGTGACCATGCTTTTGCAGACAGGGTTTACGCCCCTCGTGTAAATCACTTTGAAAGGTTGTTTTTGTAACGTCCAATCACCCCTGACCTCGCCAAAGGCGCGGTCGTCCCCTTTTTTTCAAGAGGGGCGTTTCCATCGAGTTGCAATAAATTAAAGGGGCAAAGGGGCAAACCCACAAAACGAATACGTCCCGGTGGCTGTTGGCGGGAAACATGAACAACGGCTAAAGAGTGTTTATTTCAGCCTTTTTTAGCTGCATGCGTGGCTACATGCTGCAGATACACTAAGTTTGCCGTTTTTTCAAAAATTACGGCACTACATTGAAGAAGTACATTTACGGAATTGACTTTGGCACTACAAACTCTGCACTTTCTATACTCGATACTGAAGCGAATACAATAGTCAAGACGTTCAACGAATCGTCTATCTTATTCTTCATTCAACAGCAAAACAGTTCACAGATAGCTACATTTGTAGGTCAGCCCGCTATTGAGGCCTATCTTGAAAATGGCATGACGGGGCGTTTTATGAAATCGATAAAACGTATACTGCCCCGCACCAGTTTCGTTGATACCAAGGTCTACACAAAAAAATATACCGCTGCCGACCTGGTTACGCTTATACTGCAATACCTTAAAGATAAAGCTGACGCTTTTATTGGCGAGAACATTACCGAAATTATACTTGGCCGACCGGTGGTATTTGATGAAGACCCCGCCAAAGATAAAGTGGCACAGGAGCGCCTTGAAAAGGCTGCATTAAAAGCAGGCTTTACCACCATTTCCTTCCAGATGGAACCTATTGCTGCTGCGTTTGCCTATGAACGCACCTTAGCCCATGATGAGACCGTTTTGGTAGCGGATATCGGTGGTGGCACATCAGACTTCACGGTAATGAAGCTCGGGCCAGAAAAATATAAGAACCGCGCACGCAAGCAGGATATTGTTGCACAGGGCGGTATTTATATTGGCGGTGACAGCTTTGATTCTGCATACATGTCGAAGGCGCTGGTACCCTACTTCGGGAAAAATGTATTGTATGAGTCCAGCCCCGGAAAAATGCTGGAGGTGCCCGGTGTATTGTTCGATAATATTACCTCATGGGAGAAAATGAACTTCTTTAATGTGCATAAGCTGGTGCGCGATATTGAGCGCTACTACATATATGCCGCAAAGAGCGAAAAGCTGATGAACCTTCGGGTGCTGGTTGAAAAAAACCTGGGGTATTCTCTTTTCCGCGAAATTGAAAAGACCAAAATAACCCTCTCTAATACTGACATTAGTAACTTCCATTTTGCGAAAGAAAGTATTGATATTGCCGAAACAACTACCATTGATGAATACAATGAAATAATAGGTGGCAGCATCGGGAAAATCGGGAATTATCTTGATGGTTTCCTTGCCGCAAACAACATAAAAGCCGCCGAAATTGATACTGTTTTTATAACGGGTGGTTCGGCGCAAGTGCGAGCACTAAAGAACCTGATGGGCGAAAAATTTGGTGACGAAAAATTGCGATCCGGCGATTACCTGAATAGTGTTTCGCAGGGGCTGGCCTGGAGTTATTATAACTAAAGCGGTTGTGTAAAAAAAGTACCTCACGCAAAGACGCAAAGACGCAATCTACCGGCTTCTTCAAGATTTAAGAGGCGCAAAGCGGGTTGATTGAAGTAGGTCTCACGCAAAGACGCAAAGACGCTATTCCCGGCAAATTCAAGATTTAAGAGGCGCAAAGCGGGTTGAATGAAGTAAGTCTCATGCAAATGGGTAAAGACGCAATGCCATTCTTTTTAAAGAATGAATAGGCGCAACTAAAAATGCAAAGTAAAAGCTGCTAAGCGGTTACAAAATGGTAGCCTTTGCCTTTCAGGGTAACGATCTCGATACCGGAGCCTTCGGCAAAGTAGCCCCTTATTTTACGGATGTATACATCCAGGTTGCGGGAGTTGAAGAAGGAATCATCGCCCCATACTATTTTCAATAGCTCGCGCCGGTCAAGCGGGTTATTGGCATGGCTGCATAACATGCCTAATATCTGCGATTCACGGTTAGATAGTTTAATAACACCAGCAGGGGTATGCAATTCATACCTGCCGGGATAGAATGTGTAATCTTTTAAAATAACTTCATCGGGCAACGACTGCGTTGCAGACGTTTCACGGTGTGTCAGCTTTAACTGGTTTTCAATACGCGCCAGCAACTCTTCCATGCTGAACGGCTTTTTCAGGTAGTCGGTGCCGCCAGATGAAAACCCTTTTACAATGCTATCGGTTTCTGTTTTTGCGGTAAGGAAAATGATGGGAATCCTTGGGTTAATGTTATGTATGTGGTTGCCAACGGTAAATCCGTCCACATCAGGCAGCATCACATCGAGCAGGCATATATCCGGCACGAAACCAGACATTGCATCCTGTATCCGGTTACCGTCTTTTTTATGTAATACTTCATACCCCTTCAGCTCCAGCGTATCTTTTACAATACGGGCCAGGTATACTTCGTCTTCAATATAAAGCACTTTCTTTTTCATGAGCGTAGCTTAAAGTTACAACAAATGCGATGGATTTTCCGCATTGTGCAATTGCTGGGATAATGGCAATACAAGCCCCTAAAACGATAGTGTAAATACGCAACCGCCGGTAGCCACATTATTTACGTTAATGCTGCCGTTGTGCTGGCGCATAACCTGCGCGGCATAGCTGAGGCCAAGGCCATAGCCTTTGGTATTGTGGCGCAAACCATTGGGTACCCGGAAGAATTTCTCGAATATCTTTTCCCGGTATTCTTCTGGTATACCTGGGCCATTGTCGGTTAGCGATAGCTGCACCTGGCCTGCTTCTTCCACCAACTTAATAACAATATGCGGTGGCGTAACGGCATATTTAAGGCTGTTATCCAGCAGGTTTATTATTACGCCCTGCATATGCAGTTTATCAACCGGCACTACAAAATTGCTGCCTGTAGCCTCAAATGATATACTGGCTTCATGATGTTCGAACCTTATCTGCATGGTTTGCAATACCTGCTGCACCAGTTGTTGCAGGTCATACTGTTCTCTGTGCAGACCCATTTTACCGGTTTCCAGTAACGAGGTATTCAATACGCGGGTGGCCAGCAGTTCCAGCCTGTCCATTTCACTGGTAGCCATGCCGAGGTATTCCCGGTTCTGCTTTGGGTTGTCGATAACATTATAGTTGCCGAGCGCTTCCAATGCGAGTTTTACAGTAGAAATAGGCGTTTTGAGCTCGTGCGACATATTACTGATAAAGTCGTCTTTCAGCTGGCTGAGTTTTATCTGCGATTGCAGGCTCCTGTAGGTTACATAAAATGCAAAACCGGTTACCGCCAGCAATACAAACACGAAGAATATCTGCGGCAACAACAACAGCCATAAATAACCAGTATAGTTCTTTACTGCAATTCCGTTTTCCTGGGTAAAGAAGTCGCTCTTAATAAAAATGCTTTTACCTTCTTTGTTACTGTCGTTGTTATTGATCCACTGCGAATTGAAGTCCCAGCCATTCTGCTTCATCTGGCTGCAGAATAATTCATTAAAAGCTATGGTATCAATTATGAAAAGTTCGCGCTCTTTTGCTTTTGAAATATTGCTTGTCCTGTTTAAAATATTATACAAGCCGCCAGGTGAAAGCGCATGGGTTTTGCCACTTTCATCAACAACCTGGGAGTGAGCATCAGCAGGCCAGTAGGCCGTATCTTTTGAATTGAATGTTTGTGAAAGCAGCAGGGAGTCTGATATTTTATGCTGCACATCAGTAAACACCTTGGTAAGGTCTGTCTTAAGCTCCTGACGGTTACTCTTATACTGTGTATAGAGCCATTGTGAGGCGAAAAGCATAAGCAGCAACTGGCTTACAATCATAAGCCCCCGCAGGTATTTCAGGTTTATTTTTTTCATTGATGCCATAATACAAAAACAAATGTAATACGCAATTCAGTATACATCTAGTGGTTTAACGTTATTTAACGTTAAATGAGGATTCGTATTGTGTGGGGGGAATTGAAGTATGTTGCAGCTTTAGGTGCTTGGGGGGCAAGAACGGCATCGGAGATGCTTCGTACCAGCCAATGACAAGTGCGAAAAACTGGTCTTTGCGATCCCGCTTTTTCCGCGAGGGAAGTAATCTCAAAAAGGCAGCAGGGAGTAAGAAGTTTCCATGCTAATTTGAGATTGCTTCGGCGAAGGGCCTCGCAAAGACCGTTTATTGAGAGTCAGGGTGCCATGCAAAATGCACAATTGTCTTTGCAGGTTGATTGCAGCGCGCTGAATAATTAGTCAGCATCACAAAGATAGCGCTCAACAAAAAGGCTGTTTTTCTACAACTTCACAAACTTCCTTACCTCTACTCCACTACCGCCGGTAAGTTTTATATAGTAGATTCCTGCAGGGAGCGTTTTGATGTCCACCTTTGTTGTGGAGGAACTGATGCTGCCGCCAAGTAATGTTGTGCTTATGCTGCTTGTGATAGCGTAGGTAGCCCGCACACCTTCAGCTGTTTTAATATTCAACTCATCGCTTGCTGGGTTGGGGTAAACCAGCAAATTGCCAAACGCCGACTGCAAACTGCTTACTGATGCCGGCCAGCAACCAACAACATTGTCCCATGTATTGGTCATTACTACAGCATTATCATCAAAATAAATGCCTACCCTGGCTGGTATGTGTGTGCAATCCGGCAAACCGTCTTTCACTTTAATATCATATTGGAAAATACCTTGACAAAGGCCATGGTGTGTGCTATCTAATAACTTTATGTGTGGGAAGTCGAATTTTACAATAGTAAGGCCAGCAACGTGTTGCATTTCGATATACATTTCATGCGACGCAAAAACGGGCTTTAAAGTGGAGGCATCTAGGTAATCGGAAAGCGTATCCAGCACATAGATATTCTGAGCGGTATCATTGCCATCATTTTCAAAACCTGCCGTATAGCGCAGTGTGGTGCCTGAAATTATGTGGCCTGATGGAATAGCTTCTATAAAGTTTGGATCCCATGAGGTAATAATTGTATCCAGCCTGTCATTGTGGTTATTGGAAGTGTCCAGATCGCCTGATGTTGGTGTAACATAAAAACTGGAGTGAACAGTATCGCCTGCCGTATACGAACCCGCGCCCGATGGACTTTCAAGATTGCAGGAAATATGCTTTGTTGTCGGCGAACTCATAAAAGACAAGCTTGCCAGATTCCAGATAATTTCAGTGCCTGAAACAGACGTTGGGGAAACAGTGGAATAAAAATGAAAGAACTTTGGACTAGTAACCAGTTTCATGACAGGCGTTTGTGCGCTGCAATAGGAATTCTGGACATAAATATTTGCTACCATGGAATGCGAAGATGCCCGAACTGTTTGAAACTGGATAAGATCGAACCCAGATGCGGAAGAACACCCCAAGCCAAAGTACTTCCTTGAATAATCATTTACCGCAGCATTAATAGTATCGTAAATAACACCTGACGAAGGAGAGGTTACCATGCCACCACTGGTTGTAGCCACTACCCGAAATGAATATATTGTTCCCGGACCTCCAGTGGCTTGGTAATATAAACCACCCAAAGCAGATACAGTATCAACCCTCACACCGTTTGAATCGACAGCGACCGATACGGGAAATACATTAATTTCATCGGTAGCAGTATCAAAAACGCCATTGCCATCAATATCTATAAAAAATGAAATCGGGAGAGTGCGACAATAAAAATAATTATGCGTGAATGTTATAGAGTCTTCGCGATATGGGCCGTTCAGGAGTAGCTGCTTCACCGTGTATGCACCAGAATGGGCATAGGCATGATAAGCAGTGGCTTCATAAGGCGATGCGACCGATACACTCACCGTATCCATACCGCCGTCGCCATACCATGTAACGACCTTTAACAGCGGACCATAGCTATCTGAACGAACCGTAAACCGCGGCCCGTTACAAACCGTACTGGTAGAATCGGTAACACTATGCGTTGTAATGTGGTGCTGGGAAAAAACGTGTACAGCGCTGGAGTAACCGCTGAGGCCGCTTGAAGTGCAGCGCACTGCGCAACGGTAATAATAATCGCCGGTGGGCGCAAATGTATACGTATTAGAAGTGCTGGCCGATGATATAGCGGTCCAACCAGTAGTTGTATCGGTCGATTTTTGCCATTGAAAAGTAAGGCGAGTAGCTGCGGTATAACCCGTTAGCGACAAAGTTTCCGTGCAACTGGCGCAGTGAGTAACAGAAGCGAATGCAGTGCCACCCGACGGGGTGCCACTGCAACCTGTTGAGTATATAATAGCTACAGGCGATGTTGATGCCATAGCGCTGCTGTACGTGCAGGTAACATTGCAGCGGTAATATGTTGTTGCTGTTATGCCAGCAAAAGAATAAACTGCGGTAGTTGCACCGGTAATATCCGTCCAGGAAGAAGACCCTGTGGGTGATGATTGCCATTGAAAAATAATACCTCCTGTTGCCGAATACCCTGCATCCGTCAGTGTTATGGGTGTGGTACTGTCTGCTGCTGGTACCGATGCGCTTACTGTGCCTGCGGCTGGGCTACCCGAACATGCCGGTGCGCTGGCTCCTGCCAGGGCTGCGTAAACATAGGTAATTCCGCCTCCCGTAATATTGACATTGCCCGGATAAGAACCGCTGGTAGCAGGCGCACTAAATTTTACAAAAATGCTTGTTGCAGCTAAGGCTGAACCGGTATATCCTATTGTATAACTATTAGTATAGGTACCGCCGGCCGTAGCGCAAACAGAATAATTGGTAGGTGCTGTAACAGTAATATTGCCGGTTGCCGGCGTTAAATAAGGCGCAGTAAGCACGCAGGTTAACGGGGCGGAGGTAGTAGATAATGCTAAAGTGCTGAAATTGAGGGTGGACGGGCTTATGTGATTCGGTGATGTATTTACCATATAATCACGTATCTCGCCATAATAGTAAGAGCTGGCTGTAGTGCCATCGGGGCAAGGGTTTAAGGTAGGGTAAGTATGATAATAGTATTCTGTAACAACACGCATTCTGTGAAGCCCTGTATTAACCCCGGTGGTTGGCAATGTAATTGTAAATATACTTGGGCTGGTATAACCAGAAACTGCCCCGCCAACTGATTCGGATGACTGAAAGGTACTGTCACTATCAAAATCGATCCAGATTTGCTGTGACATAGTGTAACTTGATGAACCACCACATGTTACGCTATATGTGGCTCCAGCGCTCAATGCACAGGTAATAGATGTCGTCGTGTTATCAATGTAGCCATAATGCCCTGCAGAACCGGCTCCTGAACAACTACCAGTATCAACCAGGGTTGTTACTCCCGCTATCACAAACGGATTAGAGGGCGAAGCAATATGGGCAATTCCACTGCTACAACCGTCGTAATAATAGGAAGGTGTGCAATAACCCTGACCGTTGCAATAAAAGGCCGTGAGACATAGTACAAAGCTTAAGAGTATATTTTTCATAATTAACTCAATTTAAATAGTTGACGAATATACGATTATATTTAAATGTAGTGTATACAAATTGTGAGTTTCAATGGAAAGATATGCTTTCCAAATACTTCCGCCTTGCCAATAACAGCAACGGCTTAATGCTATAATCTATTTCCCGCCCTTCCCCTCCGGCCACACCTCATTATAGCAGCCTACTGCCTCAACAAGATTTCGTTCGGCTTTTTGTTTGCTTAAAACGGAAGAAATTATCCCGCCAAAGCCGCCACCAAAACCAATTACCAGGCCTCCGACAGTATAACCGGGCTTTATGCTGCCGTCTTTCTGTATGTGCGACACCAGCAGTGTCATACCACCTATAAACATAAGCGGCGCTGCTATTGCTTTATAGGTACTTAAATGCCGGTTCTTTTTGTGTAATTCCAGGTAGTGGTAGGCTGGCATTTCGGGTTTAATGAACATTTTTAGATTTTTGTAGGAGGGGGCTATGAGCGAATCTCTGCCCGAAACTGTAAAGTAGCTGAAACCGCCGGCTGTTAAACTCGGTGCGCGCTTCTGGTCGGGTGTCATTAAGCCGGGCCTGTATTGGCTAATGTTGTATATATCCAGCTTGCCTTCCGCTATTTTTTCATAAAATGTCCCTTTGTGGGCTAAAAACGTACTGCTGCCATCACAAAAACCTCTCACATCAATTTTAGGGTACCGCTTACCGTCGGCTTCAATACGCTCTAAAGTCTCCTCTACCTTGATGGCCTGAATCCTGGTGCCATTTTTCAGCAACACATACGGGCGCGGATCGGGTAAAGGCTTATTACCAAGTTTTACAACTTTGCAGGAGCATAATGTTGAAAATACCAGCAGGAACAAAATAAGATTTTTCATCGGTCGTGATTTCGTAATGTACTTTAGTTGTGTTGGTTACAAATAATAAAAAGAAGCAGCAATTACCAACATATAGTCCGCTGCAAAAGCAATGTATTTCGGTACACTACCCCCAGAACCCTAACTCAAAATTCGGGCTGCTTACCGACGCCCCTTTTTAGCCGGATAAACGTCATTATAGCTGCCTACGGCCTCTTCCAATTGCCGTGCGCTTTTCAATTTGTTTCTTAACCCTGAAATGTATAAATAGAATGTACCAGGTATAAATAACGATACGCCAGCAACACCAATTGCCGTATTCGTCTTCCCTCCATTCGTAGCTGCTGCTATCAGCGCAATACCGCCCACTACACTGCCTATTATACCAATAAATTTATAGGTACCTATTCGACTACTTCGTTTAGATGCCGCCAGATATTGGAACGATGGCAACTTAGGTTTAATAACCATTGCGAGGTTCTTGTAGTTGAGCCGGCGGAATGTATCGGTACCTTCCTTTTCAAAGTATTGTTCCACATGCTTGTGTGTATGTGTACTGGACCCTCCTGTTGAAGAGTAACTTGTTGTTGTATAAAGAAAACTATACTTATAAATATTCAATTTGCCTTCAAATATTCTTTCCGCAACCTTGTCTGACGGAGTAAGCATGTAGGTTTTGGCGCCGTCAGAAAAAGACCTTACATCACTTTTTTTATAGCCGACGCCATCAGCTTGTATCCTCGTTAAATGCTCATCCACTGTAGTGGCTTCTATTTTGGTGCCATCGGTAAGCTTAACAAACGGACGCGGATTGGGTAGTGGCTTGTTACCCATTGGTATGCTCTTACAAGCACAGAACGTTGAAACCAGCAGCAAGAAAAGACAAATATTTTTCATAGGTTATTTTTATCCCGACAAAATATAAAAGTCCACGCTAATTTCAAATGAGATCTGGAAATAATCATCGTTGTACGAAAACATAGCGCGCCCGAGCCAAATAGAAATATTGACAATCGCTTTAGCGCAATCCAACGTAAAGTAGGATGCTTTATTGGTTGATGTAATCGCGTCTTCATTACTTTATTTCGCTATCGTCTATTTTTCAGCGGCCTCAATGAGGGCTTGCGCCGTTCTTTTTTCGTGGCGAAAAAGAAAGTAACAAAGAAAAACGCCACTTTTAGCTATCGCTCCGCGGCTAAAAGAAGCCCCGCGGCGTGTTTTGTTGAAGCTTGTTACTCTAATGTCCGCTATCGCGGCTACGTGCACTAGCTTTTGTTAAAGAACAAATAGGCGGAAAAACGAATGCCTGCAAACGATCGCCGCACAGCAACCGGAATGCAAGCATCCGCACAATTAGTAATGGTAAACTGAAAAAACCTTGGGTCTACACTCATATAAAGACCAATCATTATTCCGTTTAGTTGGGTAAGCCAGTCTTATAAAAATGTTAATGCGTATTTATTCCTCAACGCTCCATAAATACAGGTCCGTTTTATACAACCACAAAAAATCGTACATTGTCTTGCTTTTTAAAAAATACAGCTATATGAATGAAGTAGTTTCGTATGTAATAGTATTGGGGTTACTCGTACTCATTGTTATTCTACAATTTGCCTTAAAAGGTAAAGGCGGGGGTGGTATGCAGGGAGATAAGGCCGACAAGATGGCCGATGTGCTGCTGCGCATTGAAGACAGCCTGAAAAACGACTTTAAGGCAAACAGGGAAGAGAGTGCCAAAACTGCCCGCGACAACCGCGAGGAACTGAATAAAACGCTGATAGATTTTAAAGCTGAATTTTCGCAAACGCTCAACTCTATAACGCTACAGAACCAAAAAGCACTGGAACTGATTAATAAAACACTGGATAACAAGGTTGGTGAACTTACCCGTAAAATGGAAGACACCAACGATAAAAGCCGCGAATCTCTGGCTACAGGACTTAAAGATTTTACACTGGAGTTGCGTTCGAAATTTGATGACCTGAAGCGCGAACAAAAAGAACTTACCGATAGAACCACTACGCAGCTGGATAAGATAACTACCAAGGTAGAAGAGAAAATGGTTGCACTTACCGACCGCGCCAAGACCGACAATAACCAGATGCGCGAAACGATTGATAATTCGTTTAAAGGTTTCCAGACCACATTTGATAAGAACATGGAGGCCTTCAACAACCTGCAACGCGATAAGTTCGGGCAGATGGAAGAAAAGCAAAACAAACTGGTGGAAGGCACGGAAAAGAAACTGGAACAGATACGCGAAACCGTTGACGAAAAATTACAGAAGACGCTTAATGAAAGGTTGGGACAATCGTTCGAAATTGTGGGCCGCCAATTAGAAAGTGTACAAAAAGGCCTCGGCGAAATGCAAAGCCTGGCGCAGGATGTGGGCGGATTAAAGAAAGTACTGAGCAATGTAAAAATGCGTGGTGGTATTGGCGAAACGCAGCTGGAAATGTTGCTGGAACAAATACTGGCACCTGAGCAATACGCTGCCAATGTGAAAACAAAAGCAGGTAGCAATGATATAGTGGAGTTTGCAATTAAGCTGCCTGGGCGCGATGAAACCAAGAGCGTGGTATGGCTGCCTATTGACGCGAAATTCCCGAAAGATGTTTATGAAGAACTACAGACCGCATACGATATTGGCGATCCTTTCAAGGTAGAGGTAGCACAGAAAATGCTGGAAATTGCCGTAAAGAATATGGCGAAGGATATACATGATAAATACATTGACCCGCCAAACACTACTGACTTCGGCATTATGTTCCTGCCGTTTGAGGGCATTTATGGCGAGATAGTGCGTAAAGCCGCATTGCTTGACGACCTGCAGCGCCACTACAAGATTATTGTTACCGGCCCCACCACCCTTGCCGCTATACTTAACAGCCTGCAGATGGGCTTTAAAACACTGGCCATACAACAACGTAGCGGCGAAGTATGGAAGATACTGGGTGCAGTTAAAAAAGAATTTGAATTGTTTGGCGGCCTCATGGAAAAAGCGCAAAGCAATATACAAACCGGCCTCAACCAGCTTGATGATGTTATGGGTAAACGCACCCGCGCCATCCAACGCAAACTAAAAGGTGTGGAAACCATTGGTGTTGCTGAAACCATTGCTATACTTGCCGATAATTCTGATGGATCCGGAGAGAATATCGATAACGAAGATGAGATATAGGAGGGTAGTTATTTACCAGAAAATTATAAAACAAAATGGGCCGCAGGTATTATCCGCGGCCCATTTTATTTCAAATACTATCCAGGTAATTTTCCATTAAACCCAGATTACGCAATAAGATTATTTTTTGCTACTGCCGCTATGGCTAGAAGTCAATACAGTAAAGGGTTTCACTTGATTTTTGTCTTAAAAAGTTCTAATGCTACGCATTAGAAAAAGAGAGGCGCAAAAATATGATTATCAAT
>CANFKC010000073.1 GCA_947447265.1 Chitinophagaceae bacterium | reverse complement strand
GAGCGGTGGTCGGAGCCATAAAACCTGTGCCTCTGCCACCTGTCGCTCCCACACTTCATTTACTCCGTTTAACTTATTACTTTTGACAAATACTGCTCATTCTTTAAAAACGAGACATTGAAAAAGATATTTACCGCTTTATTTTGTACAGTAAGTTTTGCTGCAATGGCGCAGACAACATTATCCAACAGTGGCTTCGAAACCTGGGGAAATGCGGCGCCGGGTGTAGCTACCGAACCTACTGGTTGGTTTTCTAACAAATCAGGCTCTGCTATTGCGAAGCTTGGCCCTCAAACCTGTTTTAAAGATAGCACTACCGTGCACTCTGGCTCTTACTCCGCTAAAATAGTTACCGAAACCTATCTTGGTACCGCGGTAAATGGCGCCCTTTCTACAGGGATGGTAAACGCACCATCTATTACAAAAACAACCGGCTATATCGGTTCTCAGAATTATTCTGATACTACCGACTGCAGGCGCATGAGCTTTACAGGCAGACCTGACAGCCTTGTTGGCTGGTATCAATATACATCGGGCGGCACCGGCGAGCAGGGTAAAATAAGGGCCATACTGCATACCGGCCAATACTTTGACCCTGAAACGCCGACCACCTACCACATTGACCCTACAGCCAATAAGGTGGCAGACCTTACCTTCCTTACCCCAACAACCAATGTTACTACCTGGACGCGTTTCAGTATGCCGTTTACCTATGCTACAAGCGGCACACCAGCCTATGTTATGGTAAACATCACTCCATCGGCCAACCAGGGTACTTCGGTAAGCGGCAGCACCCTTTGGGTTGATGATATCCAGGTCGTTTATAAAGCAAATACTTCAGTCGAGAATGTTGCAACCAGTGCGGAAGCAGCGCGCGTCTATGCTTCTGGTAAAAATGTTTTCGTTGATTTTACAGAATTAACAGAAGGTGTTACCAACCTGGAGCTATATGATATTACCGGTCGCCTGGTTGCGAACTTTGCGGTGGCTAATAACCAGTTGAATACATTTAGCCTTGGCGAGCAGAGCACCGGCATTTACGTATACCGTTTAAGCAACAGTGGTTCCCGCAAAACCGGCAAATTATCTATTCAGTAAGCTTACACTGTTATTCATTATTAATGTTGCTACGCATACGGCTTGCATTTGCAGGCATGGCCTTGTTATTAAGTATTGGTGCCTTAGGGCAGGCAGGCGCGGTGCATGTAAAAGGCAAGGTTTTTTATGCGGCTAATAAGGAACCAATAAGCGGTGCAGTCATAGCAGAAGTGAACCATCCTGCAACCGGAACGGTATCTGACGCTGTGGGTAACTACGAACTGACTTTTGCTACGGGCGGAGTGCATACCTTGTATTGTTTTTACCCGGGCACCGTTACAGATACCTTCATCGTAAATATTGCACAGGGTAGCGATAGCCTTATAAAAAATATTGCCCTGAACCAGGCATCGGAAGTACTGGCTACCGTGGTAGTATCATCAGGAAAATTCGCGCAGAAGCTGGAAGAACTTACAGTATCCATGGAAGTGCTGAAGCCCAACATCATTAACAATAAAAACACCACCAGCATTGAAACAGCGCTGGAACAGGTGCCCGGCCTCACCATAATAGATAACGACCCGCAGATACGCGGTGGCAGTGGCTTTACCTTTGGCGTAGGCAGCAGGGTGGCTATAGTTATGGATGGCATACCCCTGTTGAGCGGAGATGCTGGCCGGCCCGAATGGAGCTACATACCGGTAGAAAATATTTCGCAGATCGAGATCATGAAAGGTTCGTCGTCGGTATTGTATGGCTCCTCGGCTATAAATGGTGTTATCAATATCCGTTCGGCTTACCCATCTGATAAGCCGAAGACGATTATCAGTTTTTCAGCGGGTGCTTACAGCGCGCCGCAACGCCCTGCCGAAAATTGGTACAACAGTGCAGTGCCGGGTTTTACAAACCTCAATTTTCTGCACTCCGTAATTGTTAAAAAAAATCTTGACCTTGTAATAGGTGGTAATTTCAATCTGGACCAGGGCTATATTGGCCCCGCCCCTGCTATGGGCTACATTGACCCTGCGGTTAAAGAAGCGCTGCTTATAAATGATTCTATAACCACCTTCAGCAACAGGGATATGTTGCGTAAAAGAGGCAGGCTGAATTTTAGCCTGCGCTATCGGTCGCCAAAAATTAAAGGGCTGAGTTATGGCGTAA
Organism: Chitinophagaceae bacterium; assembly: GCA_947447265.1. Taxonomy (GTDB): domain Bacteria; phylum Bacteroidota; class Bacteroidia; order Chitinophagales; family Chitinophagaceae; genus Flavipsychrobacter. The sequence goes on along the minus strand of CANFKC010000073.1, from coordinate 14,915 downwards.
ATGGCAACGGCATGCTCAATAAAACCAATATGGTACTGGCATGGCTCAGCGATTCATTGGGGTTATTTAAAAGCTATCCCGGTGCTGTGTTTCTGGAACAGCAAACCTTTTTCAATGTCGATCCGTTCGTGAAATACTATACCGCCAAAGGTATTACCCACAGCCTGGTGACCCGGCTTTTCCATACTGATGACCAGATGACGAATAACCAATCGACCAGTGGCACCCTTTATTATGCCGAATATCAGGTGCAGAAGAAGATGGATAGCATAGGGCTGAACATTACCGGCGGTGCAGTAAGCAGCCTTGCTGCAACACGGGCAAAGCTGTATGATTCCAGCGGCACACCCAATAATAAGGTAACCAATGCTTCCGCTTATTTGCAATTGGATAAGAAGATAAAGAAAGTGCTTAACCTATCAGGTGGTGTGCGGTATGAGTATTTTCAAACCAACAATCTGGCAGCAGTTACCAAACCCATATTCAGGGCAGGTGCCAGCCTGAAAGTATTTCAAGGCACCTGGCTGCGTACCTCTTTTGGCGAGGGTTTCCGGTACCCGACCATTACCGAAAGGTATATTTCTACAAAGGCAGGCTTATTCGGGGTATTCCCTAATCCCGGCCTGCAACCCGAAACCAGCCGCAATTTTGAACTGGCTTTAAAGCAGGGATTTAAAATTGGCAGTTGCAAAGGCTACGTAGATATTGCCGCTTTCCGGCAGGATTATCATAACACTATTGAATACCTGTTTGGTGTGTGGGACCCTACCATATCGCTGGTGGGCTTTAAGTTCGTAAATACGGGCGATTCGCGCGTAAGTGGGTACGATATGTCGCTCGCGTGCACAACGCCCGAAAACAACAAGAAATTCGGACTGGCAGTTTTGGCGGGCTACACTTATATTAACCCGGTTTCGCTTACCCCTAACTTTATATATGCCCATACCAAAAATCTGCAGGGCGGACCCGGTGATTCCGTCAGCTTCAGGAACAGCAGTATGGATACCGGTAGCAATACACTCAAGTACCGTTTTAAACATATGGTAAAGCTGGATGCAGAAATCCGCATCTACCAGTTTGGCGTTGGCCTCAGCTACCGTTATTACAGCAAAATGCAGAACATTGACAAGGCCTTTGAAACCATTGAAGAGTTAACCCAAAACCTGAACAGCAGCTACCCTCAATTTCAGACCATAGATATTATCAACTACTGGAAAACACATAATGGTTACAGCGTCTTCGATGCGAGGGTAAGTTACAAGCTATCAGAGAAGCATAAATTTTCAATTGTTGCCAGCAACCTCTTTAACACCACCTACTACCTGCGCCCATTGAAGATAGAACCTACACGAACAGTGGCAGTGCAGTATGTATGTACCTTTTAGAACACAAAAATTAGGGTGCGTCACCTCCGTGACACACCCGTTCTTAACTATTTTCTTCTGTTAGGTCCTAAGCACCCTGCTTCCTTACATACTTGGTGAGGATAACAATGGTCTGGCCTTCAATTTTGCCTTCTATTTGTTCTGTATTGTCCGGCACCAGGCGAATGTTCTTCACAACTGTACCCATTTTAGCGTTGAGGGTTGAGCCCTTAACGTCAAGCGACTTGGTAAGTACAATGGTATCTCCGGTATTCAGCACCGCGCCATTGCTATCTTTATGAAGGTCCACCGAACCATCATTTTCATGATCGCCTGTAGTTTTGGCCCAGGCAAGTTTGTCGTCATCCAGGTACATCATGTCCAGGCTTTCCATTGCCCAGCTTTCATTCCTCAGGCGGTTAAGCATACGCCAGGTAATTACCTGCACAGCTGGTATTTCGCTCCACATGGTTGTGGTCAGGCAACTCCAGTGCTTACCGTCCAGCTCTTCCCTCTTCTCTATCTGCGCTGCGCATTTATCGCAAATCAGTATCGTATTCTCTTCGTTGCTGTTATCATCCGGCGCAGCTTCATATTGTTTCAGGGCGCCTTCAGCCTGGCACAATTCACATTTTTTATCGCTTCTTTTAATCAGCGCGTCTTCCAGTTTCATATTGCTTTTAATTCGTGGACGGCAAAGTTAACTATTAAAAATCAGGAAGTTAACTGACCGTCATCATATGGTTACTTTAGAATTCCAAAACAAATTCGCTTAAATTAGTGCTATATTGGAATTCCCAGTCAGTTTAACAGTAAAACGGATACTAAATGTTCAAGTATAAGTTATTTAGCATGCAAAAATATTATCTTACAACCGTGCTGCGGTATGTTTTATTTTTTACGATACTGTTCTTTCCCGCCAGCGCGGTATTAGCCCAAAACGATACCCTTTTGCAAAAAGGGATAGATCTCTACGATAAAGGGGAATATGAAAAATCGATAGTCGTGCTGCAGCAACGGCTTACAATCGCGATAAGCGATAACGATAAAAAGGTACAGAAAACCATCTACAACAGTCTGGGCAACAATTACACCAGTATCGGTAAAACGCTTGATGCCTTAAAGGCATACCAGGATGCTATTTCAATAGCAGAAGAACTAAAAGACCGGAGAAGTGTTGCCAGAACGACAAAGAACATTGGTGGACTGTATTCTGATACCAAAGATTTTGCAAGGGCAATGCAGAAGTATGATGAGGCGGAAAAAATAGCCCTGGAAGTACGCGATACCTCTACAATTGCAGACTGTGCCAACAATCGGGGCGTGGTTTACGAGCAGGAAAAAAAATATAATGAAGCGCTGGAACAATACACAAAAGCGATAGTACTATATACTGCGTTAAAGCAAGATGACAGAATATGCCGACTGTACAATAACCTTGGTATTGTTTATAAATTTCTCAAGAATTACGATAAATCTATTGAATGCTACCAGAAATCGCTGGAGTTAAGTAAGAAAACCGGCAGTAAGTTCATGGTTGCGGCCAACCAGATTAACATTGGCAATGTGTATGAGATGAAAGGTGATTATAAAACAGCCATTGAACTGAATGAACAGGGTTTGCAGACAGGCAAAGAAATCAACGCCCAGGAATTGGTTATGGAAGCGATAGGCAACCTGGCAGAAGACCATGCCAAGGCAGGCGACTACAAAAGGGGATTTGAATTGTTTAAGGAATTTGCGGCAGTCAAAGACAGCTTTATTAATGTAGATCGCTCCAGGCAAACAGCCGACCTGCAAACTAAGTATGAAACTGAGAAAAAAGAGAAAACCATAATTGCACTGGAAAAAAACAGGTACCAGATGCTGGCCGTGATTGGTATACTAACCCTGCTTATTGTAATAGCCTACCTCTTATACAGCAGGCAGCAGGTAAAACAAAAACAGGCGCGTGAAAAAGCAGTCCTGGCCGCAGAATATAATGAGCGTATGCGCATTGCCAAAGATGTTCATGACGACCTTGGATCTGGGCTTTCTAAAATATCGTTGATGGCCGGCATTGCGCAGGCGAAAGCACAGCCTGGTGCCGCGCAGAACAATGATGTAACACAAATTGCGGGCGTTGCCAAAGAACTCATAGATAATATGCGCGAGCTGATATGGGTATTGAACCCGGAGAACACAACACTGGATCAACTGGTGGCAAGGCTGCGGGAATATTGTGCCGACTATGTAGAAAATCTGCCCGTGGAAATGGAATTGGATTTCCCCTCCGAAGTGTCGCCGATGCGCATTACCCGTGAAGTACAGCGCAATATCTTCCTTACCGTAAAAGAAGCGATCAACAATGGTATAAAGCATGCACATGCTAATGTAATTGCGGTAACGCTCAAGCTCGACCATGATGCAGTGAACATAACAGTTGCAGATAACGGCAAGGGTTTTGATATAAGTACGGTAAAAGGTGGAGGCAACGGGCTGCGTAATATGCAACAAAGGATAGAAAACGTTGGCGGAGTCTTTGCAATCGAATCTGCGGCTGGCGGCACCAGTATAAACATTTCTATTCCCATGAACAAAGTTGCCGACGCCAAAATACAACTTTAGTGTAATAGCATAGCAACAGTGTAAGACTATCTTTGTTGGTAATATCCGCGCAACTCATGGAAATTAAGGTAGCCGTAATTGAAGACCAGAAACAAACCAGGGAAATGCTCGCCATACTCATTAATGGCAGCGATGGATACGAATGCCTGAATACTTTTGAAAATGGCGAAGATGCTTTAGCGCTAATACCTGCCCTGGCACCAGATGTGGTGCTGGTGGATATTCATATGCCGGGTGGCATAACCGGCATTGAATGCGTAGCCAGGCTAAAAGCGGCTTGTCCCGCTGTGCAGTTCGTTATGTGTACTTCGCTGGAAGACTCGGAAACAATTTTTGCAGCATTACAGGCGGGAGCAACCGGCTACCTGGTGAAGAGCACGCCACCAGTAAAAATACTAGAGGCAATTACTGATGCCCATACAGGTGGTTCGCCAATGAGCAGCCAGATAGCGCGCAAAGTCATCACATTCTTTCAGCATAAGGACGACAAGGTGAATGCTGAGCGGGACAAACTATCAGGAAGAGAGCAGGAGGTGCTGAGCTATCTTTCCAAAGGCTACCGATACAAAGAAATTGCAGGCCTTTTATTCGTGAGCATTGAAACCGTGCGTAAACACATACACAACATATACGAAAAGCTACAGGTCAATTCCCGTACCGATGCCTTAAACAAGGTATATCCGAAGAGCCAGGGCTAACATTCATTACGTGGGCTAAACGAGTTCAAGCCAGATTAAATACAGCGCGACGGTACTCCAATTTCTTTTGAGGGTACCTATGTAACGACATGTGCGCGACTGCGCAGACATGGAGCGCCCTCGCGACTTCATAGATAGGGTTAGGGTGAGGTCCCGCATCCCCGGACTGCCCAAATAATTACTACTAAAGTGTAATTGACGCCACGCTGTGCGCAGGGTAGTTTTGCAGCATAAATATCTCCTCAATTCTATTAACAATTAACTGAGTAAACATGAAAAAATTAATTACGATCGTATCAGCATTTTGCGCGCTGTTATTAGTAAGCAGTTGCGGCTCGGTAGCGCATCACAAGCAGGGCATTAAGCTTTTTAATTATTCCAGCGATGTTACCTTAAAAGTAGACGGTGTTGTTACCAAGGCAGAACAGGTATACATTGCAAGCCAGGGCACAGTGGGCGGTCCGCAGGCAACTTTTTACGGAGCAGGTGTAAAAGTTGACAGAAAACATTCACATACACTCACTATCCAAAAGAATGGTAAATCAGTAGATATTCCGCTGAAAAGCAAAGTGTGGGTAGGGTCTATTTTCCTTAATCTCGGGTTTGGTGGCGGGCCAATCGGTATAGCCATTGATGCAAGCACAGGCTATATCAAAAACCTGAAGCCTAAATATATTGATGTTACTTATAGACTGGGTGAATCAAAGAAAAAAGGGAAGGGTCAACTGAAGAGACAATTTAAAAGGAAAGTAAGGAGGGAAAGCTAAAATAATCTGTATGAAAGCAAGAACAAAATTCAAAACGCATCGTTATTACTTTCTGTTGGGGCTGATGCTGGCATTCATGGCATTTCAGCCAAACGCAAGGGCGCAGGATACTATACAGGCAAAGCATGGGGTTAAGGTTTATGTAAAAAGTGAACATTCCGATGAAATGCGCATAATAGTACAAGCCCAGGTACTTAAGTTGGAATGCAGTACGGGCGATGCCTTCAGAGTTGGCGCAGGAATTGAGGCGGATTACTTTTTACCCAAATTGCTCTCTTTTCATGGGGAATTTATGAAGTCTTATTTCAACCTACAGAGCATGGACGCAGCTGACCTGGGTAAAGGAAGCAACAAAGTTTCGGGCTTTTCGCTGCTTGAGTTAGGTGGGCGTTTTCATATTATTGACAAGAAAGGCAGGGCAAAGCACAAGCTGGTACTTTCAAGCAATACCGACTATGTTGGCGCATATACCGTTACTACCGAGCATTACATTAAACCGAAGTTACCCTGCCGTAAAATACTGGCCGCCAGGGGAGGGTTGTATCGTACCACCGCACCAGTATCGACAGAGATGAATGTAGCCGAATTGAAAGTGCGGGACAATGGCGCGGTAAAAACAAAAGACGGAACCACATTCTCCAACGTATACTTCACCAACGACCACACCACAGGAGTCTATATCGGTCTGTCGCGTATCATCAATATGAGTGTGAATACCCAGAACAACGTGAGTGGTTACGACGGTGAATCCTACTTTAGCAGCTTGTTCAAAGAAATGTATGCCGATGTGTTATTTGCTGGCACCACATTCGATCCATTTATTGACGGTGGCAAAAGCTATGCTATAGAATCAAACGTTAAAGGCAGTTTTCAAACACAGAATATAGGCTGGCGCGTAGGCAAGAAGCTGGTTTATACCCGCCGTACAATAAATATGGGTTTCAGTTTTGAGTTGGGCAACAGGCCCGGTGTTAAGGGCCGCGGAGCATACTTTAGCACGGGCTGGAACATAGCATTTGTAAAATAATAGTATCAGAAGGTAAACCCCGGGAGGTCCTGCGAAGCAATTTGCGGGGCTTTTTGTTTTACGCTCATCCCTGCAAACGCCTTGCTCTCAAACATTCGTTGTACTTTTGTACTAAGGCTATACCTATAAAATGCACCAGACTATTCGCAGGCTACTTACCTATTGCATCGCTGCCATCTGGCTCGCAAATGGCTTGTTTTGCAAGGTGCTGAACATGGTACCGAGGCACCAGCTCATCGTAGCCAGGATAGTGGGTAACGAGCATGCCGCAGTGCTCACGCGGCTTATTGGTCTATCTGAAATACTAATGGCGATATGGATACTTACCGGTATTAAACCCAGGTTGAATGCATGGTTGCAGATAAGCATAATAGCCACCATGAACACCATAGAATTTTTGCTGGCACGCGACCTGCTGCTCTTCGGCGCTGTTAATGCAATTCTGGCAACAGTGCTTATAGCTACTATTTACATCACTAATTTTATTTTGGGTCCACCTGTAAAAACTGTACGCTGATGTTCGCAAAACTAAAAGACCATCCTTTTGCGGTCGCGGCCTTCTTCGAAAGTTCTGTGGTACTCACTTTCGCTGTGCCTAAAGCGCAATTAGAAAATCTTATCCCGGAATGCCTTACGCTTGATCTGCTTCATGACCAATGGGCCTTTATTGCGGTGGCCATGGTGCAAGCCAAAAACCTGAGGCCCAAAGGGTTTCCGCAGTTTATGGGAAACGATTTCCTCCTTGCCGGTTACCGGGTATTCGTTCGCTACACCAACAATGCAGGTAAGCGGCTCCGGGGTTTATACATACTCCGCTCACAAACCAACAAAAGGAAAATGGAATTGCTGGGCAATCTATTCACCCACTATAACTACACTACAACTGACTTTACAAGCACGAAGGTTGGAGATAGCACCAGTATTCACTCGGTCGGCTCGGGGCTGAATATTGCATTCAAAAGTGGAGGTGATATAGCGTTACCTCCAAATTCTCCGTTTGCTGATTGGAAAGAGGCCCGCAGGTATGCAGGCCCGCTGCCCTTCACCTTTACCTATACTAAAGAGAAGAAGGAAGTACTCATAATTGAAGGCGTGCGCGAAAACTGGGAGCCAAAACCAATTGATATTACTAACTACTCCGTGCCCTTTCTGCAAGAACTGCAATTAGAAAACTGTGTGCTGGCCAATGCGTTCATTATTGAAAATATTCCTTACTATTGGAAAAAGGGGGTTATTGAAAAATGGAGCCGCTAAGAAAGCCACTACAGGGCGTAACCAACATCATCAGGTTTAACTGGCATTTTTATGTGCTGGCTTTTATTGCCCTGGCGGGTATACTTTTCTATGCACCCTTTCTTAACCCGGCCTACATACCCTATGTTGAAATTTTCACGGCATTGGCCACTCTATCTATAATTCTGTCTTTAGCAGTGTCATGGTATGTTTATGATGGGTCCGCGCTTTACAGCCTTCGCTGGATGGATAGTATAAAAATTCAGGAAGGCACCACCATTGTAAACATTAATGCAGGCTTTGACGAAACAAGTGCATTGGTGCAGCACAAATTCCCCAATGCCACAATTATCGTTTTTGATTTTTACGATGCGGCTAAACATACCGAGGTTTCTATAAAAAGAGCACGTAAAGCTTATCCGGCCTTCCCCGGAACTACCGCAATAACAACTACAAAAATTCCATTAGCTGATGCGAGTGCAGACCGCATATTATTAACCCTTGCAGCGCATGAGATAAGGGCTGACGAGGAACGGACGGTATTTTTCAAAGAACTGCAACGCATCTTAAAACCAGGCGGCCAGGTGTTGGTTACTGAGCATCTGCGTGACCTGCCTAATTTCCTCGCGTATAATATTGGTAGTTTCCACTTTTTTTCAAAAGCAACATGGCTGCATACTTTTACTGCCAGCGGTTTTAATGTATTGCAGGAACAAAAACATACCCCATTCATCACTACCTTTATTTTAGAAAAATATGCAGCTACATCTTAAATTTATCGGTTGGCTTTTAGTTGTGTTGTCTGTGATACACGCAGGCTTTCCCCGCTACTTTAAGTGGAAAGAAGAGTTGCAGCATCTTTCCCTTATTAACAGGCAAATGAAGCAGGTGCACACCTTCTTTATTGCACTCACTGTGCTGTTGATAGGGTTGCTGTGTGTCACTTCTGCCGATGACCTGGTGACCACAGCTCTCGGTCGCCGTATCGCATTCGGGATGTTTATTTTCTGGGGCATAAGGTTGGTAACACAGTTCACCTGGTATTCTCCCATGTTATGGAGGGGTAAGCGGTTCGAAACCTTAATGCACATTATTTTTTCGGGCCTTTGGGCGTATCTCACCGCCGTATTCTATTTGACGTGGCATGGGTAGCGTCACGCTCAAAAAGAATTGGCTCCATAAATTTAAAAATCACCAACTTTGCAGCCACAATTACCATAAATGCTTTACATTTTTCTATAAGGCGAAATTTGTATTTAAGCCTATGGAGCATTTATGAAAACAAGTGAAACCAATGAAATTCAGCAAAATATTTGAAAATAACGAAAAGTGGGTTGCAGAAAAATTGGCGCTCGACCCTGATTATTTTGAAAATTTATCGAAGGGCCAAAATCCTGATTTTCTGTACATAGGCTGCTCTGATAGCCGTGTTACCGCTGAAGACCTTATGGGTGTGAACCCTGGGGAAGTTTTCGTGCACCGTAATGTCGCTAATCTGGTTATCAGCACCGATAATAACCTAAATGCGGTGGTACAGTATGCCGTTGAATTTTTGAAAGTAAAGCACATTATTATTTGCGGTCACTATGAATGTGGCGGCGTAAGGGCAGCGCTGAACCCCAGCGATATGGGTCAGCTGAATAGCTGGCTACAAACCCTGCGCGATGTGTATCGCATACACCGCTCTGAGCTGGACACGATACAGGACGACCAGGCCCGCTTTGACCGGCTGGTGGAACTGAACGTAATAGAACAATGCATCAACATCACTAAAATTGACCACGTGCAGCGCTCTTGGAACACATCAGGCTATCCTACGGTGCATGGCTGGGTATTTGATGTAAGAACAGGTAAGCTCATCGATCTCGGCCTAAACATGACTGAGATATTTGGCGATGTGAGCAGCATTTACAACCTGAATCTGTTTAATAAATAGTACTTAGTAGCGAGTACATAGTATTTAGTACATAGAGGGTATTATTGCTGAGGGATTTTTGTATTTTTTTAATTGTCGGAAGCTTACTACCAATTTACAGAATTGAAAACAGCTATAACGTAAAAGGCAGCTCGCGTGAGCTGCCTTTTTTCTAAAAGAATTGTCCCGTTGATAGTGCATCTTGCACCGATTTTTTTAATTCCAATTAATGCACCAGTACCTTCCGTACGGTAACGTGGTCCCTTACGTCAATAAGCTTAACGAAGTATATGGCGCGTGGCCAATAGGTAACATCAATACTCGTGATGCCTGCAACTTCGCCTTCCCAGATGCGGCGGCCCGCCACATCGAAAATAACGCCTTGCACCGTTCCTATTCTACCGGTTACTATATTTAAGGTACTGGCTGCCGGTACCGGGAAAATACTCACCTCGCCCGTACTATCCGGATTATGTGCCAGCGAAAAATCATAGCGGTTCACATTGAAGAACACATTGCCGGAACCCTTTACTTTTATGCGGCATTTATTGCTGGATGCCGGGTTTGGGAGTGTAACTATTGCCGAGCCATTGTTAGGGAAATGACCAAGGAAGTAAGGCCACGTTTTTCCGCTGTCGTCAGTCATGGTTATATCCACGTATGCGGCACTTATAGGTGCGTCAGTGGTGTGCACAACATCCCATGTTACTGTTTGCTCACTCGCGCCCAGGTAAAGAATATTCAGTTTCCCCTGGCTGGTAACGGTAAAGCCCTTGCCGGTATTTACCGCATCGAGCCTTATGCTGTCGTCAGGGTAATAGAAGCATCCGTTGCCGTTAAAAATATTGCGTACCGTTGGCCTGAAGGTAAGTATGCGTGCAGCATCCGGTACCTTTTCGCCTTCGTTGTTTTCATTGCCCGAATCGTCAAGTATGGCGCCAAATACCTTGTTCATTTTCGGAAATACCCTCAAACGTGCAGTATCAGGTGTAAACGAACGAAACAGCGGTCCGTAAACCGAAGTGTTTTTCAATGACTTGCCAAAATCGCCCAAGTCATTTTGTTCCCAGCAATACGTTAATGTAGAACTGGTTACCGAATCGTGAGCGGCGGGCGCTTCCAGTTCAAAAGGCGTTAGGTAGGGTATGTAATACTGGCTGGTAAATGCAGGCAAACTTGCAGGTTTATTGTTCGTTGCAGTTTTTACAGCGCAACCATCGCCCACAGTAGTAATGAACCTGTAAAATTGTTTCAGGCTGGTGGCGCAAAAATAGGCGTCGCTGTGCGGCTGCAGGTCGTCGGGCGAGCAAATACCGGCATAAGCCATAATGGTAGAGCCGCTTCCCGGTTCAAATGCAGCATCAGAAACTGCCTGGTCTTTGCAGCTGCCATCCAGATTATTATTAAAAGTATGGTCAGCGCCAAATTCATGCCCCATCTCGTGGGCTACATAATCTACATCAAAGCCATCGCCGGAGGGCGATTTGCTACCGGTTGCGCTCTGGGCTTTTGAACCCGGCGTGCACACTACGGCTACGGAAGATAGTCCACCACCACCGGTGCTGAACACATGGCCAAGGTCGTAGTTGGCATTACCTATCAACGAGTCACAATACTTTTGGTTGATCTGCAATTGCGAGTTGGCGTCATCATTAAATAAACTGAACGGATCGCCAAAATCAACCGGAAAGATAAGGGTATCTTCATTGGGAACTAAGGTCATGGTAACCGAAAGTTCGCGCTCGTAAACACCGTTTACCCTGTTCATGGTCGTAACCATTTTAGCGAGCACCTGGTCTTTGCCGGGTGTGGTAAGGTTAGTTACTTTTTGCGCATATTGGTGGTTGCATGCCAGCGCCAGTCTGTAGATGCGCAGCTTGTAGCCGTTCATTGTTTTTTGAGCGGCACCGGCGGTCGACTTTTGGGCCACCGGCAATTCCGCCTTTCCAATAGCAGAACAATGCATTTTTTCAACTGCGGGGCGGGTTTCGTCTCTTTTATAACGCACTACATAATTCCCCCGTGTTCCATTTTCTAACGGATCAATAAGGGTAGTATTTTCCCCATTAAACACCATTGCATGAAAGCCGTAGCTGGTAAAATCGATTTTAGCTGTCACTCCGGGTTCGCCAATTGCCTCCGCTGTATAGGTTTTAATGGAAGGATATTTTGCGGCCAGTGGGGCAGGCAATAGTTCATTCGGCCAAACCCTGAAAGTTTTAAGCGTGCCATCCGGCATCGGCATATCTATTGTTGCCGAAGCCTTTTCCGCACCGGCAGTTAGGCTCAGTCCGGCTTTCATAGCCTGTTCATCAAGCTTGTAAAGCTTGTAATTGGTGATATTTTTCACAGCTGCATTTTTCCCTTCCGGACTACTTATCGCACTCCATACACCCTGTGCCTGCGCACTGGCGGAAAAAACACAAGCCCAAAAGAGAAAATGAGCATATACTTTCATCGAGATATAATTTAAACAGGCGAAGACACACCGTTAATAGTATGAATTTACGCAAATTAGGATTCACAAAATACAATTCTAATTCCTTTTATCAATACCCCAGTACAATTTCTGGCGAATGGTATTCAGGAAGTTATGCTCATCGGGCCTTACCAGCGATATCATAAAATTTTCGCGCTTCACGGCAAGTTGCACATTGCTTTTAATAGTTTCTGTACGCGCATCCAGCGTGCATAGAAACTGCTCTGAGCGGCCTTCTATCTCGAATGAAATAACATTATCATCAGGCACTACTATGGGCCGGGTGTTCAGGTTATGCGGCGCTACCGGCGTAATTACAAAACTGGAGGTTTGAGGAAAAACGACAGGACCACCACAGCTCAGTGAATAACCCGTAGACCCTGTAGGTGTGGCCACAATAAGCCCATCAGCCCAATAGGTATTCAGGAACTCCCCATTCAGGTAGGTATGTACCTTTATCATAGACGAGGTATCCTGGCGGTGTATGGTAAACTCATTCAGCGCAAATGGCGAACCATTGAACAAAGGCACGCTGGAATCGAGATGAATAAGGGTGCGCTTTTCAAGCGTATAAGAGCCTCGCACCAGCGAGTGAATAGCCCCGCTCACTTCTTCTTCCGATATGGCAGCAAGGAAACCCAATCTGCCAAGATTGATGCCGATAAGCGGTATGCCGGTATTGCCTACAAACGTTATGGCATCGAGCATGGTACCATCGCCCCCCAGGCTGAAGAGCATATCTGTCTGCCTTGGCAGGTCGTTCTTGTTGGTGAAAAACCTGGGCGTGTTCGCGCTTACGTAAAAGGGTTGCAGCCTTTCGTAAAATTCCTTGTAAAAAATGAGTTGTAATTTATTGTCGTCCAGCAACTTTATGATGTGGAGCAGAACTGGAATGTCCTGCTTATCGAAGGTGCGGTTGTATATAGCTACTAACATAGAGGGATCAGAGTTCTGTTGTGCGTGAATTTGCCAATTCACTTCATAATTCATTGTAAATATACCCATTTCCTTACTAAGTCAATTATTACTTAACTTTAGGCTATGAAGCGGGCCCTTATCCAATTATCATTAACAGCAGCACTTGCTACCGGTATTGCGTCATCCTGCGTGCACAAAGCCAACAGGCCCGACCCCGTTGCCAATGGCAACTACCCACAGGAGGTTGCGAATATACTGGTTGCCAAATGCGCTGTTTCCGGCTGCCACAATGCGGCCAGTTATGCCAATGCAAACAATGTATTGCTGGATAGCTGGGAACACCTCTTTCAGGGTAGTAACAGTGGTGCTATCGTAGTGCCATACAGCCCCGAAAACAGCTCACTCTTATTTTTTGTGAATACCGACTCTGCGCAAGGGGTAGTGGCTACGCCAACCATGCCTGAAAAAACATCATCTTCCCCGGCCACACCGCTCACTAAAGCCGAATACCAGGTACTAAAAAACTGGATAGCTAGTGGCGCGCCTGATAAAAACGGCAATATCCCGTTTGCTGCAAATGCCGATAGCCGTCAGAAAATATACATTACGCAGCAGGCGTGCGACCTTATGGCCGTTATTGACGGGCAGTCGCACCTGGTAATGCGTTACCTAACTTTGGGTACCAAGCCCAACCAGATAGAAACGCCCCATTGCACCCGCATGAGTAATGACGGGAAATATGCCTATGTCAGTTTTCTTAATGGCGATTATCTGCAAAAAATAGATACCCGTACCGACCAGATTGCCAGCGCTGCAAATGTGGGCAGCCTCCGCTTTAATGGCTCGTGGAATATATTGTATGTTGCTCCGGCGGACACTTCGGTTGTGACCAGCAGTTTTACGGCCGATGGCATAATAGCTCATATAGGCACAGCCGGCATGAATATTATTAAATCGTTGGGTGGCGGCAGTTCGCTGGTATATCCGCATGGCATAACATCGAACAAGGCGTTTGATACGCTTTTTGTGACGGCACAATATGGCAATGTGGTGTATAAAATTATACTCAATACCACACCTATAAAAATTAAGTCGCTGAGCCTGGATAGTAACCCTGCCGTAGCCAGCACTTCAACCACAACCGTTTCCCGGAATCCGCATGAAATATTAATGGCGCCTGATTTTTCCCGGTACTTTGTTACCTGCCAGGGCTCGGCAGAAGTAAGGGTTATGGATGCACATACCGATACGCTTATTGCCGCTATTCCGGTCGGGCTTTCGCCGGTTGAAATGGCCATGTCATCAACGCAGCCCTACATTTTTGTTACCTGCCAGGAAGATGTGAGCACGAATGCCGGCATGAAGGGTTCCGTTTATGCCATTAACTATAACACCCTGCAGGCACAGCGCATAGATGGCGATTTTTACCAGCCCCACGGTATTACTGTTGACGACCGTAATGGCATAATTTACGTCGTAAGCACCAATGCCAATCCCGATGGCCCGGCGCCGCATCACCCTACCGGCTTCAGCGGCCGTGCTGGCTGGTATTCGCTGCTGGACCTGCATACTTTTAAGGCTTACGACAATAAGCGCTACCAGGTGCTCGTATCGCCATATTCCGCAGCAACACGATTTAAGCAGTAAAAGGGATTTTGTGGTGTGGAGAGTGGATGTTCTCCTTCGCAGATTTTTACGATGCATAGAAGGGAAAATACTGCAGCATTTTTATTACGCATCAATCCATGCGTTTACTGCTCATAATAAACCGCCATCAAAATTATTAAAATAATAATTTACTATCTTTGGTTCAAATAGGGAGCTATGCGAACCTTACAGTTGGTAAATCATCTTACAGATGTTCAATTAAAAGAAAGGCTTGCCTCAACAACCGGCAAGCCGGAGTT
>CANFKC010000072.1 GCA_947447265.1 Chitinophagaceae bacterium | reverse complement strand
AGCGCTTCAGATATCAAGCAACTGTCTAAAGGATATGCTTTTTAATAAAATTGATAGCGGTTTATTATTAGTAGCTTAACCAGCATCATTGGCCTCATTTTAAAGTATCGCCATTTATTCCCGATGTCTGGAAATTCCCCAATTATCGAATTGCCAAATTTCCAAATTTCCAAATCGATTACCTGCTTACACAAATAGCGCTTCGGCCTGTGCAATGCTTTCAGGCTTGCCTACATCAATAAAAATATCGCCGCTGTGGTCGAAACCAGAAATGTTTTTCGTTTTTGCAGCATGCAGGTAAAGGTCTATCAGCGAAAATTTGCCATCGAAAGGCGTGTCCACCCAAATGTCATTTGTTAGCACTTGTATGCCTGAAAAAGAGTAGGGGTGAGTTGCGGCGTCCAGACGTGCGATCTTTTCTTCTCCTGTTGCATTATTCTGCCAGCCACATAATTGCATCGCATCGTTGAAGAGCAGTTGCCTTGAAGACGGTCGTTTAGATACAGCCAGGGTGCCTGTGTTGCCTGTTTGGTGAGCTGCTATTAATTTACTGATATTCATATTAGTAAGCACATCTACATTCATAACTACATAAGCCGGTTCGTTTGCAAAAAACCAGGCAGCTTTCTTTAATCCGCCACCTGTTTCCAGCACTGCATTGCGTTCATCAGAAATAGTTATGGTACTGCCAAAGCCGTTATTTGTGTTTACCACGTCTTCTATCATATCAGCGAAATGGTGCACATTGATGATCACGTCGAAAATGCCGGCCTGCTGCAGGTAACGTATGTTACGTTCCAACAATGTTTTGCCTGCAACCTTTGCCAATGCCTTAGGTGCGTTTTCAGTAAATGGTTTCAGGCGTGTGCCCAAACCAGCCGCAAATATCATAGCCTTCATGAATGTAAATTTAGGCTTAACTTCCTAAAGTGTAAATGATTGTGTTATTTTTGATACTTTAGCGAATAATTTAAGCCCGATGAGCAGAAAGAAAGAGGCAAATGGCAGGAGGAAGGAGCCTATTGATTTCCTTAAAATAGGCAAAATAATAGATCCGGTTTTTCAGACCTTGTTCATAATTGTTATATTTTATTTATTTGACAGGAAGGGGAATAAGTATCAGTCTGTGCTCGCCTCTCTTATCAGGATGCAGGCATTTAGTGTGGTAGTTCATATTTTTTTGAAGTACTCAGGCAAACTCAAAATAGAGCGCATTATATACATTTTGTCGCTGGTAGTATGGTTTATTACAGACCGACTGTATTATCAATTCAAGTTGAAGGGCGGGGTAGCACCTACTTTTACCGTTATTCTCGGTAAAGGACCTACCATCTTCAATGTTTACGACACCATTTATGTAATTGTCGGTATCAGCCTGGCAATTTGGTATTTTTCCATTTCAATAAGAGAGATCACCAAGCTGGTTAAGAGTCGCCGTAAGCCGAAAAGGAAATAGGTTGCTCCATTTTGTTTCAACGTTTATGTTGTTTTACTTTGCCGCCAATTACACATTATTCTATATTAACACCGAAGATTACATATTATGCATCAAATAATTGATATATTAAAGACACTGCTTGCTGACCCGGATAAACTGATGAACTTCATTACTACCCATGGTGGTTTGTACATTGTTATGTTCATCATTTTTGCTGAAACCGGTTTGTTTGTTGGTTTTTTCCTGCCCGGCGATTCTCTGTTATTTATAACCGGTATTATCATAGCCAATTCACCGGCTCCATTTGCCAACGATTTTGTAAATCTCGCATATTGGATGTCGCTCATCAGTTTGTCGGCAATAGTCGGCAATATGGTGGGGTATTGGTTTGGCCGGAAATCGGGGCACCTCTGGTTCGAGAGAAAAGATACGTTCCTCTTTAAGCAAAAGCACCTGAAGCAGGCTCACGATTTTTACGAAAAAAAGGGTACGCTGGCTATTATTATGGGCAGGTTCCTGCCGATAGTGCGCACTTTTGCTCCGTTGGTTGGCGGTATAGTAGATATGAATCGTAAAAAATTCATTACCTACAGCATTGTAGGAGCGCTGGCCTGGGTTTTCAGTATGACGATGGCCGGTTACCTTTTGGGCCGTAACGAATTTGTAAAACACAACATTGATAAGATAGTTATTGTCATTATCATTGTTACAACAGGCCCCGTTATCTTCAAAATGATCTTTGGCAAAAGCAAAGATGCTCCTACGGCGGGCAACTAAATTCCACCACCAACATGCAGCAAAACAAGACAATTGGTTTACTGGGTATCCCCGTAATAGTAGCCGCGCTTGGCTATTTTGTTGATATCTATGATTTATTGCTGTTCAGCATCATCAGGGTAAAAAGCCTGAAAGGGCTGGGACTCACTGATGCTTTGGTAGCATCTGATGGGCAGTTCATCATTAGTATACAGATGTATGGCTTGTTACTGGGCGGCATATTGTGGGGCGTTATGGGCGACAAAAAAGGTCGGTTAAGCGTACTGTTTGGTTCCATTGTATTATACTCTCTCGCGAATATTGCCAATGGTTTTGTGCAGACGGTCAACCAATATGCGCTGGCGCGGTTTATTGCCGGTGTCGGGCTTGCTGGTGAATTAGGTGCAGGCATAACGTTGGTAAGTGAACTCATTTCAAAAGAGGAGCGTGGAAAAGCCACTTCCATTGTTGCTGGTATCGGTTTAACCGGTGCGGTAGCTGCGTACTTTATTGCTCATAGTTTCGATAACTGGCGGATATGCTACTTCATTGGCGGCGGTCTTGGCCTTTGTCTGTTGCTGTTGCGTGTTAGTGTTTTTGAAAGCGGCATGTACGAAAACATGCAGGTCAGCAATATTAAAAAAGGTAATTTTTTCATGTTCTTTACGAATGCGAAGCGGTTTAAGAAGTACCTATTGGCCATACTTGTCGGTTTGCCTACCTGGTATGTAATTGGTGTACTTATAACGTTTTCAAAAGAGTTCGGCAAATCATTTGATCTTAAAGGCGAACCGGTAGACCCAGGAAAAGCGGTTATGCTGGCCTATGTGGCCATATCCATTGGCGACCTGTTGATAGGCTTTGTAAGCAACTGGCTGAAGAGCCGGAAAAAGGCGCTGTATATTTTCTACGCCATGACTATTGTAAGCATTTTACTCTATTTTAACCAGGCTGAAGGGACAGATACCGGTATGTATGCAATATGCATGTTCATGGGGTTTGCCACCGGATTCTGGGCACTGTTCGTAACCATGGCAGCGGAGCACTTTGGCACCAACCTGAGAGCTACTGCGGCTACTACTGCGCCGAATATGGTGCGTGGCTCCTTGCCAATAATTTTATTATTATTCAATGCCCTTAAGCCTGACACCAACTGGACCGGCGCAGAGTACATTCATGCCGCTGCAATCACCGGCATAGTGGTAATGGTAGTAAGTTCGCTTGCAGTTATTTTTACCGAGGAGACCTTCGGGAAAGACCTGAATTTTATTGAGGAGTAGGGGGAGTGTGAGTAGGGCCAATTGTTCCGGCGAAACCTGATTTGGATTTCCAATATGATGCCTGATTGGCGATTCGCATTCAGAACAACCATAGTCTCCTCAGAGCTTATATATAACTAGCCCATTTATATTAGGGGCGTGATACTCTTTGTACTTCAAAAGCCTGCATAATCTCGTTGACTTTGCGCCTTCTTTGCGGTGCCTCAGCGAACTTTGCGTTAAAATGTTTACGCAAGGATTTATTCTCGTCTGAAACGATTTGGTTCTGAAGTAGTTGCCCATTTTTATTTAAGCACTTTAAACTCGAAGAGGTGACATGATTGTAGATAAACGCATTATATTTTAGCAAAACCCTGAAGGGGTGGCATAATTTCGTTTGTTTTTCATGCGGTCCATTGATTCTTCTACAGAATAGGTTCTCGAATTCCCTGATTTGTAAGCAGCACTTCTTTCCCTTAAAATATTCATGGTTTCTTCGTCGTAATGCATGTCGCTATCATCTCGATGCTCAACGAATTGAAGTAGCTTCATTACGGTATTTTCGTCTGCGGCATCGATAAAGCCGTGCAATTTCTCTTTTGCCTGTAGGTATGTCATCGCAGAAATAAGATTTAAGATTCAAATTTATGAAATTTAAAGGATAAGATTTGTTTTAAGAGCCACTGTTGGTCGATTTTGATGCTGAACAATGTGCTACTATTGAAATTAGCTTACCGTTCAATTGTACTTATGCTCAACTTTCTGAATACCCGGATTCAGAAAGGCATTTTCAAATCATGTGGGTATCTGAATACTAGAAGTTATTAAATAGTGCAGCTGTACCTCACAAAAAAAGTCTCCCGGAAACCGATTGCTAAATCGTCGAATTGTCAATTTGTCGAATTATATTTACTTCATGACGGAAGCGCTATTTCAGTTTATCTGGCAGCATAGTTTATACAAGGTAACGGGACTTTCTACAACAGAGGGAGAGGCTATAACTATTGTGCATCCCGGCAAACTGAACAGGGATGCAGGCCCTGATTTTATGGAAGCCAGGGTGAAGATTGGCAATACCACCCTGGTTGGTAATGTTGAATTGCACCTTAAAACCAGCGACTGGAATAAGCACGGCCATCAGCATAATAAGGCTTATCAGAATCTTGTTCTTCATGTTGTTTATGAAAATGATGCGGAACACGTTACGCCGGGCACACCCACCGTTGTGCTGGCCGGGCATATTGCTGAGGCTGTTATTGCGCATTACGATAAGTTGATGCAGGCTGCAGGTAAGCTGCCCTGCGCCGGGCAACTCGCACAGGTAAGGGATATAACAAAGGAGGGGTGGCTGAGCAGGCTGTTGGCGGAACGTTGGGAAGAGAAGTTGGGCGATTGGAATATACTGCTCGAAACAGCTACTGAAGACTGGCGCAACCTGCTCTACTGGCGGATGGCGGCAAATTTTGGCTTCAAGACAAACGCCACCGCATTTTTATTGCTGGCGCGCTCATTGCCGCTGAATGTATTGTCACGCCACCGCGAAAACCTGGAACAGGTGGAAGCATTACTGTTCGGGCAGGCCGGTATGCTTCATGATGAGTTCAATGATGATTACCCTACAGCCTTGTACAAAGAGTATAGCTACCTTAAAATGAAATATAAACTTGCACCGCAGGCGGGCCACCTGTGGAAATTTATGCGGATGCGTCCGGCCAACTTCCCGACAATAAGAATAGCACAATTTGCAGCGCTCATACATAAGAGTGAGCATTTGTTTTCGCAGATCATAGAAACGCATTCTGTAAAGGAAATAGAACCATTGCTCGATGTCGCTGCCAGCAGTTATTGGGATAGCCACTTCAGGTTCGATGAGTTGCATCCTAACCCGGCACCTAAAGCCTTGGGTAAAACATCTGTACAGAATATTATTATTAACACCATAGCTCCCATACAATTTCTATATGCTGCCAAGCAGGGCACGAACGACCTGCGCGAACAGGCGCTAAACCTGCTGGAGACTGTGCCGCCGGAGAAAAACAATATTATTACGATATGGCATGAACACGGCTGGGATGCCGTCAACGCAGCCCAGACGCAGGCGCTACTGCAACTCTATAACAGGTATTGCAGTAGCCGTAAATGCCTGAATTGTGCAATTGGTTTGAGTATTATTCGGCAGGCCAATTAAACGAGAGCGTAATAAGGCAGTCCGGATGCAGGCTTTGGGTTACAGGGCAGGTTCGGGCAGTGTGTTCAATAATTTGTTTTTCCCTGGCTGTAAATGGCTGGCTTTTCGGAAAACTGAGGTCGGCTTTTATTTCGCTAATCCTGCGTGGGTTTGCTGCCATTACCTTTTCAATCATGCACTCGGCGCCGTCGATATTAATATTATGGGTAGCACTGCCTATGCCAATAGTCGTAAGTATGCACGAAGCCAGGGCGGTAGCAACAAGATCGGTAGGCGAGAAGCGCTCGCCCTTGCCCTGGTTATCAACGGGCGCATCTGTTTCGATTTCACTGCCTGAACGTAAGTGGGTAGCAAGTGTACGCAAGTCACCGGTATAGGTTACTTTAGAGGTCATGGTTGGCTTTTTTTGTTAAATTTACACATATGCTCAATAAATTAGAAATATTCCCGTAATTTAGTTTTATAATGCACTGCTATGTGCTTTATAATAATTGACCCTTTAATCCTGAGATTTGAATATGGCTAAGTGGTTTGGGATTTTTACTTTAATGGTTTGCTGCGGTTTCAATATTAACGCGCAAGAGATAATGTATTCTTCAGATTCGGCTAAAGTTTATTCGCCGGATACTGTTACGTTGCATATAGCTCCACGTAAACTTCAACCAGTAAGGGCTCCCAAAACAATTATGCACGAACTCACTTTCGGGTTTCGCATGGCCACTAATGGATGGAGCATCTATAGCGAACTGGGAAAGGTTAAAACGGGAGACCAGAAACGTGCCGACATCTTCCATAATCTGCTCTATTACCAATTAGAATTTACGGAAAAGAAAGACCCGAAAGAACAAAAGATTCCCGGCGCAACAACTAATCGTTTTGGTGGTTCCAGTTCTTATAAGTATGGTAAAATAAACAGTCTTTACGCTGTGAAAATTGGTGTGGGTTACCAGAAGCTAATTGCCGGAAAGCCTGATACCGGTTGTGTTTCTATTCACTGGGCAAATACGGTGGGCTTTGCTTTAGGTTTGCTTAAGCCGTACTACCTGAATGTGGAAAGCGACCCTCATACAATCAAGTTTTCGGATGCTACGCAAGATCATTTCCTCGACCAGAATTCAATAGATGGTTATGCTGGTTTCAGTAAGGGGCTTGATGAATTAACCTTTGTTCCGGGTGGTCATATCAGGTCTGCCATTAACTTCGATTTTTCTACAAACAAGCACAATGTAATTGGTGTGCAGGTGGGTGTAAATGCAGAATTTTACAGCCAGAAGATGCAGCTAATGGCGAGTAGCCTTCCTCCGCGCTCGGCCTACTACGATATGTTTATTGCGTTCCAGTTCGGTAAGCGTTGGTAGGCTTTAATTATAGCTATGTTGCTGCTCTTCTATAATCAAGTATAATGTTTGTGTATTTTTGAGGGTGCACCTTTGCGTTTTTTAATGCATTGCCTTTCAGGGTGCGCCTATTATAATGCGAAAACTATCTTTTGTACTGCTGCCATTTTTTTTCTTGTTGTGCCACAGCAACAGCTTTGGCCAGTGGCAATTCGCCAACAGAGCAGGAGGAAGCCTTGGCGATATTGGTAAATCAGTTGCCGTAGGTGCTCATGGTGCTCTTTATGTAGGCGGCACTTTCAACAGCGCCAGCGTAACTTTTGGAAGTACCACATTGGTAAATGATAGTGCGGGGACCAGCGATATTTTTCTGGTTAAGTACGATTCTTTAGGCAATGTTATGTGGGCCCGGCGGGAAGGCGGCAAAGGCGATGATATGCTGAATGCTATTGCAGCTGATAGCAATGGGGCTATTCTTATAACAGGTAATTTTAGCGGTCCATCGTTAACATTGGGAGCTACTACTTTTTATAACCATGCCTGCACTCGGTTCTTTATAGCCCGCTATAGTGGCACTGGTGCATTTAACTGGGCCAGAAGCTATGATACCGCCTACAACACAATTGGCTGCGGCGAAACTTATAGTAGTTCACTTGTAACAGGCCAAGATGGATCGGCCTTCCTCTCTACCTATTTTGTTGGTACGATGGTGCTTGGGCACGATACACTGCAAACCAGCCTTTATGACCGTTATGAGTCTTTGGTGATGAAGTATGACAGTACCGGCAATCTGCATTGGGAGAAGAAAATTTACTCGGAGCCCTACACTTTTGTTGTCATCAGCTCCATTGCGCTTGATGCGACCGGCAACATCTATGCCACTGGTTTCACTAATGGGGACAACCTTTATGCGCCACCCATTTCCAGCACGGGCGGCGCCTATACCTGGAAGCACTTTTTGCTAAAGCTGGATACTGCTGGCAATGGTACCCACATCAGTAAGATTTATTCAGATGCATGTTGCGATTTCATACATTACTCGGTAGCCGTGGGCTCACTTAACGATATATACCTAGCTGGTTATTTCGGTAGCCACACAGTTCCCGATTTTGTTATTGGCACGCAAACGCTGCATAATTATTCCCCCGGCACAACAGATGCCTTTCTGGCAAAGTATGATTCTACTTGCTCCTTTGTATGGGCCAGGCAGGCGGGCAGCGATGCAGACGATTATGTCACAGCTATCAGCGTAGCCAGACCCGGTACCGTATATGTTGCGGGCTCATTTAAGGGCTCGGTTGCGGCTTTTGGAACAAAGACGTTACCGAATCAGGGAGCAAGCAGCCTTTTCTTTGCCGCTTATGATGCCGCAGGCAACGCACTCTATGCTAAAGCTGCCGACGGAGCGAACAACACTATCTGTAGTTCCATCGTTGCTGTGCCCGGCAATGCTGTATATATTGCGGGAAGTTTCTATTCCGATAGTCTTAATTTTGGCACGGCGCACCTAACAAATGCCGGTAGCCCAACCGATGATTTTTTTGTGGCCAAGTACAAAGAAACTGGCATAGAAGAAGTGCCTGCAATATCAATAAATCCGCAAGCGAGCGTTTACCCCAATCCTGTTGCAGCCCCGGGTTATTTGAACGTCAAATTACCGGCACGGGCGTCCTGCCGCAGCATGGAACTGTTTAATGCCCTTGGCAAAAGCGTTGGTGTGTTTCCGGAAGTTTCGAACACAGATAAACCACAACTTATATTACCTGTGCTACCGGCTGGCTTCTACTACCTGAGGGTTTATTGCACTACTGGCAGCCTGGTGGTACCTGTAGTGTTAGGGGAGTAGATTGAACCTTAACGACTTTCAAAGTGCGGCTATACTTTGGAGCTATTTTCACTTTTTGCAAGCCAATAAAAGATAACATGTCAACACAAATAGGCTAAGAGGTGCTACTGCCTCGCGACCACAAATGTCCAATGCTTGTATTAATTGCACCGCTATTCTTTATTAAGCTTCAAAGTCTGGACCTGTGTTCCGCTCGTTAGTTTAAGAATGTAGTTGCCAGGTGGCAGGTCATTCATTGGCAGTTCAACCTCCATGGTGCTGAGCTGGCCAAGGTCTTTGGTAAAGACAGGCGCACCATTAATATCGAAAACCGCTATTGTAGTTTTTGCTTTAGGCAATTGATTAAAATGCAAAGTGGCTATGCTTTTTACAGGGTGTGGACTTATCCACGCGTTTAGTGAAGCTATTTCCGCTGGTTTATCTTTATTGGCTTTCGTCGTTATCTCAAATCGGTCGTCCTCGTTGTCTGTTTCCGATGGCATTGTAAAGCGGTATTCGCTGCCGGTTTGCAAGAGGTGATATTCCCCCGTTTGTTGGTCGTGCAGGTATAATTGGCTGGTCAAATTCGCGGGTACATTTTCCGCAATGAGCAGGAACTCCTGTTCGTAATGAGTTCTTAGGCCAACGGGAATTGTGAGCTTTTCTTCAAATGGGCGCGCATCAATTACCAGCCGTTTCTTATCTGCCGATACTGTGTAGAATGCGAAATCTCCGCTTTGTAACAACAACGCATCTTCGTTCCCGGATTCTTCATTTACCGCGGCATCGCTGAACCTGATTTTCAGGCTATTCCAGAGGTGGTGATCGGTGTCGTAAACCGCAAGTGCAACTTCATTGTTGGAAGCCTTTAAAAGCGAAGTTGTAGCACTGTTTACTTTATTGTTTTCCGTGAAATGGAGTGTATCTCCATGATGGGCAGCCCTCACCTGAAACGCAGTGCAGGCCTGCAGGTAGTACGGAGTAGCCGAGGTAGTATTTATCGGTACTGCCTGATACTGGCCCGCCGCTCCCAGATTAGGATTCCATACATAAAATGCCGCTCCGGTAATATTACCGGTCGTCCAGGCATTATAAATTACCGTGCCAATGTCAACCGGCGATGGGTAGGGGTTGCCTATCATGTTATAGTCCTGATTCGCGCCCGTGCCCTTGGTGAGCGTTATGCTTTGGTTGCCCTGGTTAATATTGCCCCACATACCCAATGTGACTGGTGATGGACTGTAGGAACCGTACCCCAGGCCTTCTCCTATCGTGCCACGCATAAAAAGCCTTATGCCCTGGTAGCGATGCAGGCGGTTAGTATCAGCTGTGCTGTAAGTGCTCGTAAACGGCCTCCAACCAGGGTCGGAAGCTAATGCACTATTACCAACGAGCGGACCGTACCTGAAGGCCGATGGTGCATTCGATGCAGTACTGGTAAAACCATTTGCGGCACCACCTGTTCCGGTAATATCTATATAATTCGTTAGCTGGCTGAGTGCAATATAATTATTGAAAGGATGGCTCCAGAAACGATACCTTCTTAACCCTCCCGGTATGTACTGATTTATTTTTACGTTGCCGCTTATCGCTCCACTAGTCGCAATAGGCGCTATTCTTGCAGAACCCGTGCTATCGGAATGCAGTACAACGCTATCACTGGTATTTAATGTGCCGGCGGTAACGGTCAATGTTTTAATAATCGTTTGTTTGGCGCCGCTGACCAGGTTTACACCACTACTATTGTCAATTTCCCAATTATGTATCCAGCCGTTACCGGTCACATTCTGGGCGCTGGTGCCGTTCATTTTGGCAGCGCCACCACCTGTTATACGTCCGTTATTTGCCAATGAGCCCTTAATGTTTAATGTGGCTCCATTCCCCAAAGCAAGGCTGGCCCCGGAAGCGACCGTTAAATTGTTTACAGTTCCGCTGGCTGAGGCTGCGATTGCCGGGGTATAGGCAGTACCAGCAGGAATAGTGGCACTAATTGTTGCCACCGGTACAAAACCGCAAGACCAGTTAGCAGCCGTATTCCAATCTGTTTCATGGCCGGCAGCACCGCCTACCCATTGCATCGCCGAAACATTAATGGTGTAAGTTGCTACAGCTGTTCCGCAGCTGTTGGTTGCAGTATAAGAAATAACGGGGTTGCCTGCGTCAACACCGGTGACTATTCCACCTGTAGTAATAGTAGCTAATGCCGTATTGCTGCTGGTCCATGTGCCGCCAGTAGCGGTATTGGTTAATGTTATTGCAGCGCCCATGCATACCAATGATGGTCCGCTAATGGAGCCCGCATTGGGCAGTGGATTTACCGTTATTGTTGCTGTGGCAGAAGTATCTGCTAAAGCTGAAAAAGAACACGTGCTTATACAGCGGTAGTATGTTGTGGCTGAAAGCGCATTAGTGTTATATGCGGTATCTGTTGCGCCTGAAATATTGCTGAAGCTGCCGGCAGCGCCTGTGGTAGAACGTTGCCATTGGTAGCCAATTCCATACGTTGTTCCAAATCCTGAAAGGCCAATGTGCGCGGTATTGCCGCTGCAAATAGTACTGGTGCCAGTTGCCGTTGCGTGAGGTGGTGTGCCTGAGCAGGGCACCGGGTCTACATTGCCGCCAATGGAAAGGCCGTTGGTACCTGACGAAGCGGAGGCGAAACCCCAGCCGCCGGTCGTGGTTTGCCCGCTGGCATAGTAGCGCAGATATATGGTGGTTGATGCCGCAACGTTTTGCAGGGCGCTTATGCCACTCAGGTTTATTGCACTCATTGTTGCAGGTGTGCCTATTACGGTAAAAGGCGAGCCAATAAGTGTAAAAGTGCTGCCATCAAGGCTGTAAGCGAACTGCGCACTAACACCCGGAGACGCGCAATAGCTGGCAGTGCCAGCGAAATTTGCATTGATACTGGTGAGTGACGTAGTAAACCCACTTGCCGCTTTCAGCGTAACCTGGAAGTAATCGGTATTGGTTGTCGCGATACCATTATTCTGGAAGCCAACGGTTCTGAACGAATTTGACCCCGCGCTTGCGCTTGCTCCTGAGCCTCTGGTTATAGTATTCGCACCCGATGTGCTTACAAGGTTGCTGTTGAAGTTGGTCGCCGCCCAGGTAGCAATATTACTCGCCCCTGTAAAATCCCATGCGGCAATGTTTGAAGGTGCAGTGTTAACTGTAACTAATGCCGTATCTGTGCCTGTGCCGCAGGCTGTAGTAACGGTAAAGGTGATGATTGCATTCCCCGCAGCAATGCCGTTCACAACTCCGGTTGATGAATTTATACTGGCTATTGCCGTATTGCTGCTAGCCCAGCTTACGCTGCCTGTTGCGGCTGTTGTATTGGTAAGTGTGGTTGTTGCTCCTGCAAAAAGCGTGGTAGTCCAGGTAATAGTTCCCCCGGATGGAGAAGTGGGGTTTACCGTCATAATAATTCGGCTACTGGTTGCCGTTAACGGGCTGGCGCAGGTTGCATTACTGGTCAGTACGCAGCTTATGCTGTCATTGTTGGCTGGGGTATAAATGTAGGTATTGTTGGTTGCCCCGGTAATGTTAACATTGCCCAGTTTCCATTGGTAAGTGGGCGTGCTGCCACCGTTGGTTGGTGTGGCGGAATACGTGACTGCAGTGCCTGCACAAACCGCACCCGAAGGGCTTGCTGATAGGGTTATGGCCGGTGTAACAGCCGCGTTCACTGTCAGGGTAATGCTATTGCTGGTTGCCGTTGCCGGGCTGGGGCATTGTGTGCTGCTCGTCAGCACGCAGGTTATAATATCGCCATTGGCAGGGCTGTAGGTATAGGTGCTATTTGTTGCGCCGGTTATAGTTGTCCCGCCTTTTTTCCATTGGTAGACTGGTGTTGTGCCCCCGTTGGTCGGAGTAGCAGTAAACGTTACAGATGTACCCGCACATACCGCTCCCGATGGACTTGCTGCAATGGTTATGGATGGGGTTACCGTTGCCCGTGTATTCACGACAATTGCTGATGAGTTATTGCTCAATGCTGATGTCGTGCACGTGGTAACGCATTTGTAAAAAGTCCTGCTGCTAACGGTGGGTATGTTGTAGGTAATAGCTGTTGCGCCGCTGATGTTGCTGTAGGTGCCGCCTGAGCCGGTAGCAGACTGCTGCCATTGATACGCGATACCCAAACCTGTTGAGCTGGTTGAGAGTGCAACTGTGTCACCATTGCCGCTGCAAATGGTGTCAGCAGTCACTGTTGCGGTTCCCGCCACAGGTGTGCCGGAACAACCGGATATGTTCACGGCTCCGCCAATATCTAAACCATAAGTATTGCTGTATGGCGAGCTGTATCCCCATCCACCGGTTGTTGTCTGCCCGCTGGCATAATATCTTAAATAAATGGTGCTGGTCGAGGGCACATTTTGCAAGGCACTTATACTGGTTAAACTTACTGTGGGTGGCGTTGCCGATGTGCTGGTAACAGGGGAGCCAATTAGCGTGAATGTTGAGCCATCTAAGCTATAGGCGTACTGCGATGTTACACCAGGCGAAGCGAAAAACGAGGTTGTACCATCATAGGTGGCATCGATGCTGGAAAGTGAAACGGAGTAACCACTTTTGGCCCGCACCTTCACCTGGAAATAGTCGGTATTCGATGTAGAAATACCATTGTTCTGGAATCCCGTTGTGCGGAATGAGCTGGCTCCTGTGCTTGCAGCCGCGCTGCTACCCCGGGTAAGCGTATTGTAGGCAGCTGAGGTGTCGAGGTTGGAATTGGATATGGTGGCTGCCGCTGTTGTATAAGCGCCCGTTCCGGTGAGGTCCCACGCTAATAGTCGGCTGTCAACTTTTGCCTCTACTACATTTTGTATAGTCGTTGACACATTGCTCAGAAAGTCGTAACCAGTCAGCGACTCAATACTATCAACCGAAGTGGCATAATAGTCCCATGAATGGGTGTTTACTGTTTGGGTATTGGGCATTATAACTGCAATAACCCTGGTCGTATTAGTGATGCGTGTAACATCATTAATTCCCACTGGAAGCACCACTATTATTTTCCAGAAGTGACTGGGAACGCTTATGTTGCCGCTGGCAATTGTAGTGGTTGTGCCGCCACTGCTGCCGCTGCCGCCATTGCCGTAGCCTCCGGCAATAATGTACATTTCATTACCCCGGTAAATAAGGTTCCTGCAATATTCTTCAAGGTCGCCCCAGGTTTGCTGGTTCATATTGGGTGCCTGAGGCGAAATATTGGTCATCAGGAAAGTTGCTGCATTATCTGCCGCGATGCTGTCCCGGTCGTCCGATGGGCAGAGGTGTCCCCTGTCAAATCCGGTTCCTGTATAGTTAGATGTAGAAGCCCTGTAATATCCCGTTGGTAGGGTCGCATCTTGCGTAAAGCAATCGCACCGCACCTCTGAACCCTTCCAGGCCCGGCTGAGATGCCAGCTTACCCAGTTGGCCATGCCCTTGCCATCGTTGTAAGAGAGTGCAAATTGGCTTTTAACCATCAGGTAGTTATTAACGTTGGATGTAGCCGTAGTTGCGCCGCTTGGGTTGCCCAAAGCCATATTATCGTCGCGGCTGGGAATGGTATCGCTCGCGCTGCCGGTAGTAACCGTAATTATAGCATATTGCCCGGTAATGGTTTGGCTGCAGCCGGCCGCCGATGTTGCCGATGTTACAGAATAGGTAGTGGTGACGGTTGGGGTAACGGTTACAGTTGCCGAGCCGCCGCCTGAAATGGTGGTGGTATTCGTGGCTGCGCCGTTCCAGTAATAAACAACATCAGCACTGGTGCCGGTAAAGGTGAGCACGGTGCTGCCGCCACTTGAAATGCTTGTTGTGCCGCTGATAGTTGGGCTGGGTAACGCGTTTACTGCGGCTGTAATGCCACTGCTTGTCGCCGTAGCCGGACTAGCGCACGTTGCGCTGCTGGTAAGTACGCAGGTTATTACATCGCCGTTTGCCGGGTTGTAGCTGTAGGTTACATTGGTGGCGCCGCTTATGTTCACCCCGCCTTTTTTCCATTGGTAGGTGGGCGATGCACCGCCATTGGTAGGAGTTGCGGTGTAAGTCACCGAAGAGCCGGAGCAAACAGCCCCCGACGGGCTTGCTGCAATACTGATAGCCGGTGTTACGGTAGCAGTTACCGATATGGTATCTGTATTAGAGCTGCTGGATGATGCCGACGTGCTGCAGGTTGTTACGCACTTAAAATAGGCGTTGGCAGATAGGGTAGCAGTGGTGTAGTTCGTATCGGTAGCGCCGGAAATATTGGTGAAAGAACCGCCAGCGCCCGTTGTTGAAGATTGCCATTGGTAAGAAATGCTGCTGCCATTTGCTGCGCCCCGCAATGCGAGGCTAGAACTGACGCCGGAACAAATACTTGCAGGTGTGGCTGTGGCAGTTCCTGCCGCCGGAGTGCCGGAACAACCGCCGGCTGCGTTTACACTACCACCAATAGCAAGTCCGTTTGTGCCGGATGCCGCAGAAAAAAATCCCCATCCGCCCGTTGCAGTTTGCCCGCTGGCATAATAGCGTAAGTAGATAGTTGTTGAGGAACCGACATTCTGTAATGCAGTGATGGAAGACAGGCTGATAGTACCCATGCTAACCGGCGTGCCGATCAAAGATGCAGCCGAACCGATAAGGGTAAATGTGCTGCCATCCAGGCTATATGCAAATTGCGTAGCAACACCCGGGCTCACGCAAAAGGTGGATGTTCCGGCAAAGTTGGCATCAATCGATGATAACGAAACCGTATAACCCGTGTTCGCTTTCAGCGTTACCTGGTAGTAGTCGGTATTGGTAGTTGCTATGCCGTTATTCTGAAAGCCGGTAGAGCGGAAAGAATTACTTCCAGAGCTAGCACCGGCACCTGATCCCCTTGTTATCGTATTTGCTCCCGAAGTGCTGACCAGGTTGCTGTTAAAAGTGGTAGCTGTCCAGGTTGCCGCAGAACTGGCCCCTGTAAAATCCCAGGCCGCTATCTGGCATAAAGCAATATCCCTGCCCGAAAGCAAGGATAAGACAATTAGAAAAAGTATTTTAAAGCTAGCAACAACACGTACCATAGCAACCAGATTAAACCCACTGCATAGGCACATGCCATGCATTCAAAAATATGCGTGCAAATTACACTATATTAGATAAACAAGCATTACGATTGTGTTAACGACTTGCAATAGGAAGATGGGGTGGTGTGGTTAGAATTTTAAGATCGGTAGCAAAGGGAGCAATAAGCTTCGATTTGACAACTTTTTAGAAAGTTGCCAAATCTTGGTTTATACGGGTGTAAGACGCGGGTTTGCTTTGGTTAGCTTTGACAACTCTTTGGAGCGTTGTCAAAGCGGTTGGTGGTGTTAAAAATGGAAGGAACAATAGTTGGCAGAAGTTTCGATTTGCCAACTTTCTAAAAAGTTGTCAAATCTTGTTTTAAAGGAGTGCACAACCCTCTTCTGGGCAGTTTTTAAGGGGCGAATATCTAGTGTAAGAATTATCAGAATGCGACGCTTAAATCAAACGTGTTGAGAAAAATGTATGCATATAGCAATAAGCTGAAAAAGAAACTCCAGATGTACACTTCACGGTCCAGTTTATTATTATTTGAAAAAGCGACGATTACGAGAAGGATAAAATTAGTCAGTAAAGAAATTTTCGTTATCGTATCACCGACGTAAGTAGTGTGTGACAATACTGCTGTAGTATGTCGGTCAAAATAGCTACCATTTAGTATGTAGTAAACAACTATAAGCTCAAGTGTGATGTTGACTAGAAAAAATGCGATTTTGGGGTTCCTAAACTCATCTTTCATATCTGCGCTACGTGTCTGTGATTGTTTTTGAAAGTCGTTCGGCGATTAAGCTTTTCCGCTTGCTCAGCGTAGTCTCCCTGACTACGTCATCCCGGCTATCGTTCTCCAGACCAGCTAACACGCTACAGCAAGCAATTCTTTGCATTAAACAGTAAACTTACAAAAAGCAGCAATATGAATGAATCTTATTACTCCCTCACTATCTTTTTCCTGTAAATACCTCCATCTTCCCCAAGAACTTCCAGAAGATAAACACCAGCCGGTAAGTGCATGAATGGCACGACTGCACTTCGCTCCCCGCATTCGCTCTTTAAAACTACCTGTCCCAGAATGTTGGTGATAACAAACGATTGCATTATAGTTTCGCAGTCGACATATAAAACCGAATTTACCGGGTTCGGATAAACATGAAGACTGCTAACTGCCGACTGTAAACTGCCGACTAAAACATTATGGTCCCAAACCACCTGCCAGCCCGATGTAGTACTATCATAACAAAAATCGTCCGACACCACCTTTGCGGTTATAGAATCTGTTGCCAGTGTTTTGGAGTAGGTTACTGATGGTACGCTGGTTGTGGCAAATATGGTTCCATAGTTCATCCAGCGCAGTGAATAGCTACTGCCTGCGCCGGTTACAACGGCTGTTATAGTAACAGCGCTGCCTATGGGCGTAACCACTGGTCCTGATAATGTAATAGCTGGATGAGTAAGAGCAGCCACCGTCATATTAACCGTGTTACTGCTTACAACAACCGGACTTGCACAATCAGCATTACTGGTAAGCACGCAACGTAAAGAATCGCCATTGGTGGGTGCATAAGTATAGGTAGTATTTGTAGCGCCACTAATGGCAACGCCATTTCGATACCATTGATAAGCCGGCGATGCACCTCCGTTTGTTATTGTTGCAGTAAGCAGGAGTGAATTAATACTGCACACGGTATCATTAGGATTAGGTACAATACTAATTGTAGGTGTAACAGTGGAGTTTACAACCATGCGCTTGACATTACTATTACCATAAGCAGGACTGCTACAGGGATTGGAGGTTGTAATAACACATTTAACCCAGATTACGCATTAGGATTAAAATGAGTAAATTGAGGTTCAAATCCTAATGCGTAGCAATAGAGAAATTAGCCGATGGAATTCGACATAAGCTATACCAGTAAAGAGATTACGCCCTGGGGCGGAATGGCGTTT
>CANFKC010000071.1 GCA_947447265.1 Chitinophagaceae bacterium | reverse complement strand
ACTCCGGCTTGCCGGTTGTTGAGGCAAGCCTTTCTTTTAATTGAACATCTGTAAGATGATTTACCAACTGTAAGGTTCGCATAGCTCCCTATTTGAACCAAAGATAGTAAATTATTATTTTAATAATTTTGATGGCGGTTTATTATAAGTAATTAAAACGAAAGAAGGATTGACTGAACTACAAAATTGCAAGTACAATTTTACAATATGGAAGGAAAAACAAAACCCTTGCCAAGCAAGGGTTTTGTGAAGTGTAGCGAGAACGGGTTCGAACCTATGAACCGAAAATTTTCGGGAGTAATGAACCCACAATAAGCATAAAAAAAGCCAATCAAATTAATGATTGGCTTTTTTGTAGCACGTACGGGAGTCGAACCCGTCATTCCTCCGTGAAAGGGAGGCGTCTTAACCGATTGACCAACGCGCCATTCCCGTGTTTGGGAGTGCAAAGATATGGAGTTGTTTTTTCTCCACCAAACTTTTCTAAAAAAAAATTTAAGAATTGATCATTGCAGCTATAATGCTCAAAAACTGGTCAGCTTTTAATGATGCGCCACCAATTAATCCGCCATCAACATCAGGGCATGCAAACAGTTCTGCCGCATTCGTAGGGTTGCAGCTACCGCCATAGAGTATTGCTATGTTTGCCGCAGCATCATTGCCATACTGGCCGGCAATTACATTGCGTATGTAAGCATGTATGCTTTGTGCCTGCTCGGTAGTTGCAGTGCGTCCGGTTCCGATTGCCCAAATAGGTTCGTATGCAATAGTAACGTTCTGCAATTGTTCTGCAGTAAGGTGAAATAAACCTTCTGCTATTTGTTTAGCAACAAATGCGTTTTGGGTTTCTGCATCGCGTATTTCCAAAGGCTCTCCGCAGCAGAAAATTACCTGCAGACCGGTTTCAAGGCATTGGTTTACTTTCTTTGCCAGCATAGCACTGTCTTCGTTAAAATAGCCCCTTCTTTCGCTGTGACCCACAATTACATATTGCACACCTGCGTCAATAAGCATAGCCGCGGAAACTTCGCCGGTATAGGCGCCCGATTTTTCTGAAGAGCAGTTTTGTGCACCCAGGTGAATGTTGCCAAAACCTTCCAGCTGAGCGGCTGTTTGGGTAAGGTGGACGAATGGCGTAGCAATTACTACTTGTTTCAGCGTTGTTACCGCAGTGGCGGCAGTTAAAATTTCATTTACCAGGAAGGCGCCATCAGCAAGTGTGAGGTTCATTTTCCAGTTAGCGGCTACAATTTTTTTACGCATTTTTAATAAGTTGTATGAAAGTTAGCAATTAGTTTCTTCGTCAGGCTCGTAAATATGAACCCTCATTTTTAATTTTTTAAGCTTGTTCGCGTTGCGCGGCAGTGTTGTCAAATATATGCTGGTACATGGTTACTTCAGCCGGGCTAAGTTGTTTGCCCCTGCGTTGCATCATTCGGTTAGCGGTATCTATGGCGCGGTTAAATTCATAGGTGACCATGCCATCGCTGCCACCCCATGAAAAAGACGGAATGAATTTTTCAGGGAAGCCACCGCCGTATATGTTAGCCGAGACCCCAACTACGGTGCCGGTATTAAACATAGTATTGATGCCGCATTTTGAATGGTCGCCCATAAGCAGTCCGCAAAACGTCATACCGGTACTTACCAGTTTATCCTGAGTTTCATCCCATATTTTTACAGTATCGTAATTGTTTTTGAGGTTAGAGCAGTTGGTGTCGGCACCAAGGTTGCACCATTCGCCAATAACTGCATTGCCCAGGTAGCCATCATGGCCTTTATTGCTATTTGCAAAAAAGACCACATTGTTAATTTCACCGCCTACTTTGCAACCGGGGCCGATAGTGGTTGCGCCATATATTTTTGCGCCCATTTTTAAGCCCGCTCCGCTGCATAGGGCCAATGGGCCGCGAATCATGGTGCCTTCCAGAATTTCAGCGCCTTTCGCAATATAAACAGGGCCTGTTGATGCGTTAATTATGGTGCCTGCATTTATGGTGGCGCCATCTTCAATAAAGAGGTTTTCTTTGCCGGTTACTATTACGTTTTCCGGTATAGGCGCGCTCACACGTTGGTGGGTAAGCAGCAGATAGTCTTCGCGAATTAATTTGTCGGTCAGGGAGAAAATATCCCAGATGTGCTGCAGGCAGGTGATATCTCCCTCAAAAGAAATCGCCTCCAGAGCTCCGAGTTTTTCTAATAATTCCGGAAGGGTAGTGTAGAGTCCGGTACGGGCAGCTATCACAGTATCGTGGTGTACTAGTTTTTGCCCGGCTTGTAACTTGCCAATGGCCTCAGCCAGGGTACAGTTTCCCGCTACCGCACCGTTTAGGAAAATATTGTCGTTTCCCTCGTTTGATGGATATAGTGGCTGCAGATACCTTTCGGTTAGTGAGCCCGTTTGTTGTTGCAGGTATTGTTCCCAACGTTCGCGCATGGTGAGTATGCCACAGCGAATGTCAGCAACGGTGCGGGTATGCGTAAAAGGTAAAAAACTGGTTCTGTTACTATCAAAAACGATATAATTCATATTGCCTGTTGGAAATGTATGCTTTGTAGTTCCGTAGTTGGATAGCATATGCCTCAATAAAAAATCCCGACAAAAGTCGGGATTTTTTGTGCGTAATGCAAATTACAAATATTATTAAGCTTTCTTTTCGTAACGCTTTTTGAATTTTTCGATACGACCAGCGGTATCCACGAACATTGATTTACCAGTGTAGAAAGGGTGCGAAGTGTTTGAAATTTCCACTTTAACTAAAGGGTATTCGTTACCATCTTCCCAAAGAATAGTTTCTTTGCTCGGAGCAGAAGAACGGGTTAAGAAAGTGCTGTCGTTTGAAGTATCTTTAAATACTACAAGGCGGTATCCTTTTGGATGAATGTCTTTTTTCATTTTTGTTGTTTTAATGCATGGATTTTGCCATGCGTTTAATAAGTGTGCAAAGGTAAGGTTTATAATTTAATTGACAAAAGAAAACTTTTATTTGTTCGCCTGCTTTCTATAAAGCTTACCCTTTCAGCTGCGTATACAACGTAAGCGCAAATAAAGCAGTGAATATAGCCATCATATAGATGTTGGAAAGACCACCCGACAGGCTCAATGTTTTTTGCTCAATATCGAAATACACATTTATGGTTTCGTTGGGTTCAGGCAGCTTAAGCCTTGAAGTCCTGAACGAATAGTGGTAGGTCTCCTCTTTATAGGTGTAGGCAATAGTAAACAGTGTATTATTACCGCCATTGTTGCCTGACTTCATTTCTTCCCTGGTAAGCTGCCGTGCATCAACTATAACAGCCTTATCTACAACAATGTTTACCTTGTTTTTATAGTAAAGTACAATGTTGTAAATCATCATGCAAAAGCAGGCAATAAGGCCAATAACTTCAAGCGTTAAATAAACGTAGTCCATTTCGTATCAGGTTTCGGGGTATACTTAAATAGGGTCACAATACTAATAGTTTTTCAAGTTGCCGCCGGAATTATATCAGGATGTAAATTTAGGGAAATAGAGGCTGTTTTAGCGGATGGCATGCCTGCTTGAAGAAATCTTGACTAGTAATTGCAAAATTTTGTGTGACGAAGGGCAGAAAAGGGGATGAATGAGGGGGCTTTTTACAATATTCTACCCATAACATAAATAATGACATTGGCTTTTGTACTTTTAAGCCCGATTCCGGTTCGCTGTATTTTGGCAGAGCCGGCTTGTTTGAATAACTACAATTGAATTAAGAGATATGAAATACAAATTACTCCCGCTTGCTTTG
Source organism: Chitinophagaceae bacterium (assembly GCA_947447265.1). Lineage (GTDB taxonomy): Bacteria > Bacteroidota > Bacteroidia > Chitinophagales > Chitinophagaceae > Flavipsychrobacter. The sequence continues at coordinate 14,650 of CANFKC010000071.1, read as the reverse complement.
CTTTTCGCTCTTGGTGTAACAGCGCAAGACAGAATGACTCCTGAGCTTTTGTGGAACCTGAAAAGGGTGTCTGCGGAAGGGATGAGCAAGGATGGCAAATTCCTGTATTATGCTACCAAATCAACAGACTGGAGAACTGAAAAAAGTGCGGTGCACCATTACAGGATAGAGCTGGAAGGTGGGGCAAAAAAAGAATGGACCACTGATGCCGGCAAAACGGTTATACACCGATATGAAAAAGCATGGTATGCCTATTATGATAACCTGCTGTATAAAAGTACGGATGCGGGTAATTCATGGGTAGAAATTTACAACGGTTTGCAAAATGCTGAAAACGTTTGGGTGTCTCCAGACGGCAAATACGTCGCTTTCTCGAAAGATGTGATGGTGAAGCCGATGAACGGCACAGATCTTTACCAGGATCTGCCGAACAGCACTGCAAAGGTGTATACAGATCTGAATTACCGCCACTGGGATACCTGGGAAGATGGTAAGTTCTCGCATATTTTTGTGGCTGCGATTGAAGATGGTAAGTCGACAGATATTATGGAAGATGAGCCGTATGATTGTCCGCAAAAACCATTTGGTGGCGCGGAAGATCTGGCCTGGGCGCCGGACGGCAGGGGTTTTGTATATGTATGTAAGAAGAAATTCGGCAAGGAATATGCAACCAGTACCAATACTGACCTTTACTATTACGACGTAACGACTGGTAAAACCGAAAACTGGTCGCAGGGAATGAATGGCTACGATATGAGCCCTGTGTTCAGTAAAGACGGTCATAAGCTGGCTTGGTTAAGCATGGCGCACGATGGCTACGAAGCGGACAAGAACGATATTATTGTGCTTGACGTAGACAAAAAGCGCAAAATGAATATTACGGCAGGCTGGGATGGAACAGTGGGAGGCTTTATATGGGGTACTACTGATGCAAAACTATATTTCAATGCGGCTACCGAAGGAACGGAGCAATTGTTTGAAATTGAAGTAAATGACCGCAACCCGGAAGGCAGCAAAGTAAACATACTTACCAAGGGCAAGTATGATATTAACGGCATCATCGGTATTTCTAACGGTGAGATACTGGTTACGCGTTGCGACATGAACCATGCCACTGAAATATTTTCGGTAAAGCCAAAATACGGCGATATGGATCAGCTTACACATGAAAATGATAAGTTGTACCAGGGCATACTGATGAGTAAAACTGAATTACGCCATGTTAATACCATTGATAACGCCAATATGGGTGTTTGGGTTATTTATCCTCCTGATTTCGATCCGGCTAAAAAGTACCCTACGCTGTTATATTGCCAGGGTGGCCCACAGTCAGCGTTATCGCAATTCTATAGTTTCCGCTGGAATTTCCAGTTGATGGCAGCACAGGGCTATATAGTTGTAGCGCCAAACCGCAGGGGTATGCCTGGTTGGGGTGTAAAATGGAATGAAGAAATAAGTAAAGACTGGGGTGGCCTGCCTATGCAGGATTATCTTTCGGCTATTGACGACGTTTCAAAAGAAAAGTATGTTGATAAGTCGCGCTTAGGCTGCGTTGGTGCAAGCTACGGTGGCTATAGCGTTTTTATGCTGGCTGGTATGCACAACAACCGCTTTAAAACTTTTATTGCGCACGACGGCTTATTCGACCTAAAGAGCTGGTATGGTACAACGGAAGAATTATGGTTTGCCAACTGGGATATTGGTGGTGCATACTGGAAAAATCCGGAACCTGCAGGCTATCAGAAATTTAACCCGAGCAATTTCGTTGATAAGTGGAACACGCCTATCATGATAGTGCAGGGTGGTACTGACTACAGGGTGCCTATAGAGCAGGGTCTTGAAGCCTTCCAGGCTGCAAGGTTGCGCAATATCAAGTCGAAATTGTTGTACCTGCCTAACGAAAACCATTGGGTGATACATGCACAGAACAGCATTACCTGGCAGCGCGAGTTCTTTAAATGGCTCGATGAGACGCTGAAATAGTTATAACATTGTATCCCGCACCGTTGAAGTGTGGGATACTTATTTAAAAGCGTAAACAAAAACAATACACATTGGCCGCAACACTTTCCATTCAGCAGATTTCTAAATCGTATGGCGCGATCCGCGCATTAAATGGTGTGTCGTTCGATGTGCCCGAGGGTAGCGTATTTGGTGTGTTGGGGCCCAATGGCAGTGGCAAAACAACCCTGTTGGGTATATTGCTCGATGTGCTGGTTGCCAATGGCGGAACCTACCAGTGGTTTGGCGGCATACCCGCACATGAGGCCCGCAAGAAAATAGGTGCATTGCTGGAGACGCCTAACTTTTATCATTATCTCTCTGCATTCGATAACCTGGCCATTACGGCCGCAATACGCGGTGCGGGTCTGGAAGACAGGCTGGAGGTATTGAAAATTGTAGGCCTGCTGGAACGGAAAGATAGCAAATTTCAAACTTATTCATTGGGCATGAAGCAGCGCCTGGCCATCGGCGCCGCACTGTTAGGCAAACCAAGAGTATTAGTGCTCGACGAGCCTACCAATGGTCTGGATCCTGCTGGCATTGCCGAAATACGGGAACTGATAAAGCAACTGAATAAGCAGGGAATCACTATAATAATTGCAAGCCATCTGTTAGATGAAATAGAAAAAGTCTGCACACACGTGGCCATTTTGAAAAGAGGGGAGCTGTTGCTTACCGGTGATGTAAATGAAGTGCTGATAAGCGAAGACCAAATTGAAGTTGCAGCCGGTAATATGGAAGCGCTCCTGGTGGCTTTGCACGCCATGCCTGGCATTAATAAATTAAGCAGAAAAGAGACTGTTTTGCAACTCGCGTGTGCTGCGGGAATCGGACCGTACCAGGTGAATGAATATTGTGTTGGCAAAGGCATAATTCTGACGCACTTAAACCTCAGGAAAAAAAGCCTGGAAACAAAGTTTATGGAGTTAACAAACTGATAGGGGGAGACTGATGACTGCAATTTAGTTTACTGCAGTAATCCTTACTTCTACACGCCTGTTGCGGTCAGCGTCTTCCTCATTGGTTTCAAATTGCACAATCGGGTGCTGGCGGCCGAAACCAACATACTGCAATCTTTCTTCATCAATGCCATTTTTAATCAGGTATTGGTAAATAGCCTTAGCGCGGTTAACCGAAAGCAACAGCTCGTTAGTGTCAATATCCAGGGCATCGGGCACATCGTGTATACAGCAAACGTGGCCTTCAATACTTATCTTAATTTTTGGGTTGTCCTGCAGTATTTTTACCAGTTTTTCCATGGTGCCATAACTTTCTGACTTTATTACATGGCTACCTGGCGGGAAATATACATTACGCAGTAAAAGGGTTTGCCCCTCTTTTAGTGTTGTTAATTGCTTGATGTCCGGATTACTTTTTTTGCTGTTGGCCAACGCAATAGAATCCTTCTTCCGGGTATTGGCAAACGCTATCGAATCTTTATGCGTTTTTGGTGGTTTTACATTCGACGGATTAAATGCAATGCTGCCCTTTCGTATCCGTTCGGAGGAATTGACCTTATTATCGACGACTATATCTACTTTACGGTCTACAGGGTTACCATCCTTATCCGTCATACCCTTGCGTTCAATAGCTCCCTTGCCTACGCATAATTTTATGTCGCCGGCATTAATGCTGTTTTTTATCAGGTAGTCCTTTACATTTTTAGCGCGCTGCATAGATAGGTTCTTGTTGTGTAACTCCGAACCCAGGTAATCAGCATAGCCTATTACCATTACGCTGCTGCCACTAATAATTTTGTCGTTATAGATAAGCAGGTCTATCTTTTTCTCTGTGTTTTTATTCAGCTGCGCCACATTCAGGTCGAAATACAAATGGAAAGTGTCAATCATTTGCTGCGCATGTGCAGCATACAAGCCAAATGTGAGCAATATTGACAACCATGTTTTACGCATAAACGCTAAATCAACGATAAAGTACGTATTTTTTTTTGATATAGAATAATGATTGTAGGAATAATATAAGACAGTGCTCATGTGTTATTACTATTTTGCCGGAATATCTGCTTTTCGTTTCAGCGCAAAGTAGCCCAGGTAGGCGAATGGTAGATAGAGTACAGCATTAATAATATTAAACCATGTCGGGTGGGGGAGTACCCATGTGTTATAAACACCTAAAAGTGTGAGCACAATACCTACACTTATTGCAGGGCTGGACTTTGTTTTGCCGGATATGATTGTGGCAATAATGCCACCTGACAAAGAGGCAATAGCATACACTACCAGCAGTAATACCAATGCGGCCTTGGGCATCAACGACATCGCTTGCGCTATGATTGCTTTATTATATCGGTCAATGTTAGGTGGGAATGGAAATAAGTAACCCAGTATCAACTCGCCAATGCTAATGACCACTAAAGAGGAAATGCAACCTACTATAGTGGCTAACATGTTTTTATATGCCTTCATGGGATTTACCTTAGTTTTACAATGCGAAGTGAAATGAACCGGATTTTAATTTAATTTTCACCTCGTTGAATAATTGTTTGAGGAAGCGACAAGCCGTTTGTTTTTCTTCCAGTTAGGGTGATTATTTGATACAAAGATATACGATTGCTGCTTTAAAAATAAGATATGGTACACAAACTGCTGGCCGATAAGCCCACAAAACTATTCATAGTGCTTTGTTCCTTTTTTGTTGCCAATGCATTGATTGCAGAGTGCATCGGGGGAAAGCTGTTTTCATTGGAAAGGTTGCTGGGAGGGGTGCCACATCCTTTTACTTTGCTGGGGGAACCAGGCCTTACTTTTACGCTGACCTGCGGGGTGCTCCTCTGGCCGCTCGAATTTATTATGACGGATATTGTAAACGAATATTTCGGGCCGAAAGCAGTGCGCAGGATATCGTATATCGCCGTTGGGCTTATTTGTTATGCCTTCCTGATGTTTTACATTGCTATAAAAGTGCCGCCAGATCAGGGCTTTTGGGTCGGCAGCCAGAAGGCGGATGGTATACCAGATATGCAGCTTGCCTTCAATGGTATTTTCGGCCAGGGTATGTGGATAATAATGGGCAGCATAGCAGCATTTTTAGTAAGCCAGTTAGTTGACGTATGGATATTTCATAAAATAAAAAAGGTGACCGGCGAAAAGAAGGTGTGGCTCAGGGCAACAGGTTCTACCGTGGTGTCGCAGTTGGTAGATAGTTTTATTGTACTCTTCATAGCCTTTAAAATAGGGAAGGGCTGGAGTTATCAGCGGGTGGTGTCTATTTGCCTGGTTAACTACTCTTACAAGTTTGCAATGGCCTTTGTACTTACACCAGTAATTTATGTTATTGAAAAAGGGATAGAATCTTACCTGGGCGAAGAAACCACGCGTAAGATGAAGGAAAGTGCCATGGGAGTAATGAATGAATAAATACCTGATGGTTATCACTGGCACATGCTACGCTTATTAGCATAAATGGCCGACCTTTGCGCCTCCAGTAACCACATCTGTTGTACTAATGAGCATAGCCACCGAGAATTTTAATTTCCAGAAGAAACTCACCTTCATAACCGTTCTGCTGTTTTTGCTCAAGATTGTTGCGTGGGCATTTACACATTCTGTAGCGGTTTTAACTGATGCGGTTGAATATACCATTAACGTAGTTGCCGGATTGGTTAGCCTTTACAGCCTTTACCTATCCGCACAGCCTAAAGATAACAACCACCCATATGGTCATGGAAAGGCAGAGTTCGTCTCGGCAGCGGTAGAAGGCATTTTGATGACCAGTTCCTGCATCATTATTGTTTATGAGGCTGTCGATAACCTATTGCGGCCACATACATTCCACCAGCTGGACTGGGGTATATATATTGTTGCATTTACGGCTGGGGTTAATTATCTGGTGGGCCACTATGCTATAGCAAAGGGTAAGAAGAATAATGCGCTTACACTTGTGGCTACCGGCAAGCACATGCAATCAGATACCTATGGTACGCTTGCCATTATTGGAGGATTAATACTCCTCTATTTTACGCATCTTTCCTGGATTGATAGTGTTATTTCGCTCATTTTCGCGGTGATCATTTTTATGTCCGGGTATAAGATCTTGCGTAGTTCTATCGCGGGTATAATGGACGAAGCAGATGAAACGTTGCTGGATACCGTGGTAAAATACCTGAGCGAGCACAGGCGCACCAACTGGATGGACATACACAACCTGCGCATTATTAAGTACGGCAGTATATTGCATATGGACTGCCACGTAACCATACCATGGTATTTTAATATACATCAGGGGCATGATGAAGTAAAGGCACTGGAGGACATGGTGCGCGCTAATTTCGGCGAGCATGTGGAGCTATTTGTACATACCGATGGCTGCCTGCCTATATCCTGCTCTATATGCACCAAAGCCGACTGCCAGGTAAGGCAGCATGACTTTGTAAGAAAGATAGAATGGGAAGTAGCCAATGTTTCTTCTAACAGCAAGCATACTATTGGACTAACGACCACGCAATTCAGATATTCTGACGCTACTTTTAGAGAGGTTATAAATGCTATCGTCGAAAAAAATAAAACTGAGGGTATTCTGCTCAATCCTCCAGCATCCACTGAAGCGATCGAAAATTTCGAAAAACAGATAGGGTTTAATTTACCCGCTGATTTTAAAGAGTTTTATGCTATCTGCAATGGGTTTGAGTGTACGGAAGATATATTTATTATGACACCCTTAGAGGATATTCTAGGTCGTAAAGGTGATTTTGGACAGAATTGGTTTACCTTTTCAGAATACCTGATTTTTTCTGATTTCTGGATATTGAGACTAAACGACTCTGGTGGCTATGAGATTGCGAATACTTCGAAGCCTGAGGTAGTTTTATCGTCGTCGCTCAAGGAGTTCTTAGAACATTTCCTTGCCGGTAATGTATTTGAGGAAAATGGGCTGTATGCATGGCAGGAACAGCTATGGGCTAAATAGAGGCTGCTTAAAAAGGTCAGAACCTTTACCCGCCCTTACTTTCTAGGGATATTTTGACCTTCCCGTGCAAGCTATTTAACGCAGAAGCCTCAAAAAAAAATCACCCACGTTTCAGGACTACGATCAACCGCCTTCTGGGTTGGTGATTTTTGACACATTTACCCCAATGAAATCGGGGGCTATTCACATTTAGCCCCATTCGGGCAATGTCATCAAGTTAAGGATAGGGGTACTCGTTCTGATGCCGAGGGAATCACATGTTTATAGAAATTAGTTCTGCTTATCCGATGCCGAAGGTATCGCATGTATAAATTTGGCCTTGCGACAAGATGCGATACCTTCGGCATCGGTGATATTTATTATTGTTTCACTATAAACATGCGATCCCGTCGGGATCATTTCTTAATTTAATGGCATTGCCCATTCGGGGTTGACCAACGTATTTATACCATTTGCCAGTTAGGTAGGAATCAGGGAACCAGAGTCAATTGATGAGTTAGATAGATTAGACGGCAAATATCTGCATGCAGATTTAAAGTCAAAGAGCGCGGAGTGTTCGCAAAGAAGTCGCTAAGGCATTGAGATGTATGCTGAATTTTCATATTTAATTTATGATAATACAGCAGGCGAAATAAGTTGTGAGTACAGTGTGCCTTTGGAAGGGGAGTGATGGGATGCACGGGTAGATGTTTAGAGCCAACAGGTGTAGGCTCCTGACAGGATAAAATAATGCAGATACTGTGCATAACAAAAAAAGCCGTCAGACGAATCTGACGGCTTTTGTATTTTGAATAAGTATTATCTTATTTCAGGATTTCAGTAACCTGTCCTGCACCTACGGTACGGCCACCTTCGCGGATAGCGAATTTCAGACCTTTTTCCATAGCTATCGGAGCGATCAACTTAACTGTAAGGTTAACGTTGTCACCAGGCATAACCATTTCAACACCTGCTGGTAATTCACACTCACCGGTAACGTCTGTAGTACGGAAGTAGAACTGTGGGCGGTATTTGTTGAAGAATGGAGTATGACGGCCACCTTCTTCTTTGCTCAATACATAAACTTCACCTTTGAAGTCTGTGTGCGGAGTAATAGATTTAGGAGCACAGATAACCATACCACGTTTGATATCTTTCTTTTCAATACCACGTAACAGTAAACCTGCGTTGTCACCTGCTTCACCACGGTCAAGCAATTTCTTGAACATTTCAACACCTGTGCAAGTAGAAACCTGAGGAGCTTCGTTAAAACCAACGATCTCAACTGCTTCACCTACTTTAATTACACCACGCTCGATACGGCCTGTAGCAACAGTACCACGACCAGTGATAGTAAATACGTCTTCAACTGACATCAGGAATGGCATGTCGATAGGACGTGGAGGCAATGGAATCCAAGTATCAACTGCAGTCATAAGATCTTCTACAGCTTTAACCCATTTGTCTTCGCCAGCCAATGCGCCTGTAGCAGAACCCATGATGATAGGTGTGTTATCACCATCATATTCGTATTTGCTTAACAGTTCGCGGATTTCCATTTCAACTAATTCAAGTATTTCCGGATCATCAACAAGGTCAACTTTGTTCATGAACACAACAATACGAGGAACACCTACCTGACGTGCAAGAAGGATGTGCTCTTTAGTCTGAGGCATAGGACCATCTGTAGCAGCGCAAACTAATATTGCACCGTCCATCTGGGCTGCACCTGTAATCATATTTTTTACATAATCAGCGTGACCTGGGCAATCAACGTGCGCATAGTGACGAGATTCAGTAGCATATTCTACGTGTGCTGTATTGATCGTGATACCACGCTCTTTTTCTTCAGGAGCCGCATCGATTTCATCGTATCCTTTCTTTGCCGCCAAACCTTTACCAGCAAGGATAGTTGTGATAGCAGCAGTTAACGTTGTTTTACCATGGTCAACGTGACCAATTGTACCAATGTTTACGTGGGGTTTGTCCCGCTTAAAGGTCTCTTTTGCCATTTTATTTTTGTTTTAAATCTGTTTAAATGTTTGTTTGTTATACTCACGCCATTGTGGCGATGATTCATTTTACTATCTCTTCACTAACCGTCAGCTCAATATTTCAATATCGAGCTGTTGAGCAGGATTGAACTGCCGACCTTCCCGCTTTTCAAGCGGGATGCTTTATCTCAATAATTGAGCTGTTGAGCAGGATTGAACTGCCGACCTCTTCCTTACCAAGGAAGTGCTCTACCGCTGAGCTACAACAGCTTCTACTGTTTTTTAGATAACTTATGTCAGTTAGAAATTGTCTATTTCCCACTTTTAGGGTTTTGACTTTTTCCTTTTGACTTATTTTAAAGAACTTCATTTTACTACACAAGCTAATTAGCCTAGGCCAATTAGCTTAAACAAGAGCGGGAGACGAGATTCGAACCCGCGACCTACAGCTTGGAAGGCTGTCGCTCTACCAACTGAGCTACTCCCGCGTTTTTTGGTTTTCAATTTACAGTTTGCAGTTAACAAAAAGCGCATCCCAGATAAAAACTGTAAACTGCCAATTGTGAACTGCTAACTATAATGTGGGCAGGGAAGGATTCGAACCTCCGTACTCGTGAAAGAACAGATTTACAGTCTGTCGCCTTTAACCACTCGGCCACCTACCCAGTAGAATTATTTATGACCCACGATTTAAAATTTAAGATTCAGTAAAAATCAGAAAATAGTAATTCGAAAAGAAAAAGATGCTTTTAGACGGTTAATATCAAATTACATACAGCTTCAATCATAAATGATCTGAGCCACTTGCCGGAATCGAACCAGCGACCTACTGATTACAAATCAGTTGCTCTACCATCTGAGCTAAAGTGGCTATTGTTTTTTTTAAGAACTTCTTTCCCGTGCACCGTTTTCGTGATTGGGAATGCAAAAGTAGAGAAACAAATTGTTTTTGCAAATTTTTTTCAGAGAGTTTTTGAAAATTATTTTTTCTCATGTAAATTTCTCTTGCTTCACCCACTTTTGGGGCTGCAAAAATGCTATTTATTTTATGGTTTCCAAAATCTTTTTTCGACTTTTTTAAAGGTTCTTTTTTAAGCCTGTAAATGTTGGCCGAAGCGGAGCGAAAACCGGTTACAATCAACTATATTTTTTAACTCGCTTTCACCTTCTAATCATCCCACCTCCGATGAACGCGCATTTACTTCTTTAACAAATCTTTGGCACGTATTTTGTTCTTGAAACTCATATCCAACCTAAATATCGAAAATAATGAAAAGAATCCTAGCCACGCTACTATTGGTGTTTTCCTTACTCGGCGCAAAAGCTCAGTTAACTTATCAACATTCTTATCCATCAAGTTATGCACTTAGTGTGGTTAACCTGCTTTTGTCTGGAAAGAAGTATTGTCAATATGATTATACCTCTCACCAGGTAGTGTTATACAATCTTAATCACTCTGTGTGGAAGACAATAGCATTGCCAATTCTACCGGGCTTATCAGAACCTTATTTCAACGGGTTCGTTTCTGAAGATTTCTTTAAAATTGATCATAAGGTCGACATGTTGGTAGGCTATACAGATACGGGGGTAACTGCTGGGGTGTCCGGCCACTGGGTAATAATTGACGAAACTAGTGGAATTATTGATCGGTTCGATTCTACTGTAGGTTTTGAAATACATAACATTGGTTTGGACTCATTTGTAGCGTTCATAGAATACAGGCACACGTGGATCACCTCGGTTTATTCAATCCCCGGCACTCTTCCTTGTAACCTATGTGGCGGTGGCCTGGGCCTCGGCATGCCCACAAACAATGGTTCCGGCAACTCCAGCTTCATGTCTGAAGCAATCCCCAACCCATCATCCGAACAAACCAAAATTGAGTATAAAATTCCCCGCGGCGCCACTGGCACAATAAGGGTTTACAATGCTATTGGTAAAGAAGTTAAAAGTTATAAAGTTGACAGCAATTTCAACTATATAACGCTGGATAATTCCGAGTTGCCATCGGGTACTTACTACTATAACCTAAATACCGGTGATGGGTTGACATCGACTAAAAAGATGGTAGTTATACGTTAGGTCTGTTTTCATAATAGCATTAAGTGTTCGGCAGATACTTTTTCGCTGTAGCTGTTGCACGGCTATATTTTGTAACTCGCTTTCACCAGTTTGAAGAACAAAGTATCAGGCAGGAATTTGCGCAACCATAGCAGTAAAGGAGCTGGCTTGCCTACTACGTACCTGAGTTGGTTATCTGTGCTATTGGCCGCCTTTAGTATTGCCTGTGCAACAACAGCCGGGTTGTCGCCATTGGTGCCTGTTTCCATAGCGAGTTTTTCAACCTTCTGCACGAACTTGTCGTATACGTTGGTGTCGGTTGGTGTTATAAATTGCCTGCTCCGGCCATAGAATTCCGTTTTTATTGCGCCAGGCTCTACTATTTTCACCCTGATGTTAAATGGTGCCAATTCATATTGCAGCGATTCCGTAAACCCTTCAACCGCCCACTTGGTACCATGGTAAATACTGTACAGTGGGAACGCAAGGCGTCCGCCCATTGACGCAATCTGTATAATTGTGCCGCCGTTTTGCGCCCGCATAATTCTTATTGCCTCCCTCGTCATCCGCATCAGGCCAAATACATTGGTATCAAATTGCTTTTCAATTACTTCATCGCTCATGGCTTCAAACACACCATCTACCCCATAGCCGGCATTGTTTACAACCACATCAATTTTCCCAAAGTCATTCTTTATTGTTTGTAATGCGCTGGCAATGCTTTTTGTATCGGTAACATCGAGCTGGTAGCACTTTACATTGTTCAGCGCACTAAAATCTTTTTCCTTTTCAGGGCTTCTCATTGTTGCCGCTACCTTCCAGCCTGCTTGTGCAAATGCAAATACTGCGGCTTTGCCAATACCGCTTGATGAACCGGTGATCACTATTGTTTTCATAATTTTTAGGTTTTCCTGCTTTTTATTATTGAATATTTATTCGGTTATGGCTCAAAAAAATTATCTTTTTATACTGTCCCAGCAAAGGGTAAAGGCTTCATCGAGAAAGGTTTTGGTGATCTCCATCTGTTGCTTCATGCACAAGGTCACCAATTCATTAGCGCTTCCCATCATGTGCGCCGTTAGTATTGCATTGTCCATATCTTTTACCAGCAGCTCTTTTTTACCTCTTTCCAACAATCCGAAAACACCATGAAAAGCCTCTTCGTCTAACTGGCGGGATTCGGCGTCCATAAAGTGAGAATTTGAGCACTGCTCTACGAAGAAGTGTTCTTCAAAATAGTCTACACGGTTCATAATGTAGTTGTCAAACAACTCCTTCATATTTACCCTGAACGGCGCATCGGGTGTTACCGTTGAATAGATACGTTCCGTATTCATTCTTTTCAGCTGGTGGAACAACGAGTTGATGAGTTCTTCCTTGCTCTTGAAGTAAACATATATAGTGCCCATGCCCAATTTAGCCTCCTTGCCTATTGCCGCCATATTAAGGGCCGCAAGGCCATTATCCTTAACCAGTTTAAGGGTTGCCTTGTATATGAGGTCTATTTTATCGGGGTCCTTTAGTTTCAAGGCACAAAGATAATGGAATATATATTCCGTTAAAGCGCGCACTCAACTTTTTGTGTGAAATAAATGCTAAAGCATCAGCACATTGTCAGCGGCGGTAAAACAGAGAAGCGCAACCTTTAGGGTTGTGCTTCTGAGAGATATTATTAAGTATTTCTACGAGGCACTAAATACTCAACCCAAACTCCTCTGCCGTATCCTTAGCTATGTCATAGCCAGCATCAGCATGGCGGATAACGCCCATTGCAGGGTCGTTGTGCAACACGCGGCGCAGGCGCTCTTCAGCATCCTGTGTGCCATCGGCTACTATAACCATACCTGCGTGCAGGCTGTAACCCATTCCAACGCCACCGCCATGGTGAAACGACACCCAGCTTGCGCCACCGGCAGTATTAATGAGTGCATTGAGTATTGGCCAGTCAGCAACTGCATCGCTACCGTCTTTCATCGCTTCTGTTTCGCGGTTAGGAGAGGCTACTGAGCCGGTATCCAGGTGATCGCGGCCTATAACAATCGGTGCTTTTACCTTGCCAGTGCGTACCAGTTCATTAAACAACAGGCCTGCCTTTTCACGGTCGCCCATGCCCAGCCAGCAGATACGCGCCGGAAGGCCCTGGAAGGCAATACGCTCGCGGGCCATTTTCAACCAGCGGTGTAAGCCCACATTATCGGGGAAAAGCTCCATAAGCGCTTTATCAGTTGTATAAATATCTTCCGGATCGCCGCTCAATGCCACCCAACGGAAAGGGCCTTTACCCTCGCAGAACAGTGGCCTGATGTATGCAGGAACAAAGCCAGGGAAATTAAATGCATTTTCTACATGGCGCTTGTCGTGTGCCTGGCCGCGCAGGTTATTGCCATAATCGAATGTGATGGCTCCACGTTTTTGCAGTTCCAGCATCTCTTTTACGTGCCTTGCCATAGTGTCCAGCGATTCCTTAATGTATTCATCAGGATTCGATTCGCGCAAAGCATTGGCTTCTGCCACGGTTAAATTCTCTGGGAAATAGCCTATCAATTCATCGTGTGCCGATGTCTGGTCGGTGAGTGTATCGGGGGTAATGTTGCGGTCTATCAGGCGCTGCAGCAGGTCTACTACGTTGCAGCAAACACCTATGGAAACGGCTTCGCCATTCGCTTTTGCTTCCAGGCTCCAGTCAATCGCTTCGTCAATATTTTTAGTCCATTTGTCCAGGTAGCGGGTTTCAATACGTTTGAGTATGCGCCATTCTTCCATTTCGGCAGCAAGGCAAACGCCTTCGTTCATGGTAATGGCCAGCGGCTGAGCACCACCCATGCCCCCAAGCCCTGCGGTTACGTTGAGTGTGCCTTTAAGTGTGCCATTGTAGTGTATGTTGGCCAGCGATAAATAAGTTTCGTAAGTGCCTTGTACAATACCCTGTGAGCCTATGTATATCCAGCTACCAGCGGTCATTTGCCCGTACATCATCAGGCCCTTGGCTTCCAGTTCGCGGAAATGCTCCCAGGTAGCCCAGCGACCTACAAGGTTGCTATTGGCAATAAGCACCCTCGGTGCGTTTTTGTGGCTGCGCAGCACGCCTACTGGTTTGCCGCTTTGTACCATTAGCGTTTCATCTTCTTCCAGATTGCGGAGGCAGTGGAGTATTTTATCGAATGCTTCCCAGTTGCGTGCTGCTTTACCTATCCCACCATATACTACAAGGTCCTCGGGGCGCTCTGCTACCTCGGGGTCTAAGTTATTCTGTATCATGCGGTAAGCCGCTTCGGTTACCCAGTTTTTACATGTTAATTCATTACCTCTTGGTGAGCGGATAACACGACGGCCTGTTTCTATTTGCGACATAGTATAAGATTAGGCGGCAAAAGTAAGGGCTATTTGACAATTTGGCAATTCGGTCACTTGACATTGGGTGAAATGGGGATTTTGACCATCGTCACAATGCAGGAGCGGTTTTATTATTGGGAAAGCGCAATAATAACGCAATAGAAGAGGCTGCTTAGTTCGGGTATCTTATACCAATTAGACATTAAATCTGCACTAAATGGCTTGTAAAATTAACCACCTCCCCCGAATGAACGCAGCTGAAGGAGCCGCGCTCATTCGGGTACTCCTCCTTCAAAAGGAGGAGACTGTGTAATTAGCGCAAGGTGTTATTTAAATGTCTAATTGGTATTAGT
>CANFKC010000070.1 GCA_947447265.1 Chitinophagaceae bacterium | reverse complement strand
AGGCTTCGCCGTTGTGCTGCCGCAAAAAAAGTAACAAAAAAAGCGGCACTTTTTTCTTATCGCTCCGCGAGAAAAAAGAAGCCCCCCGGCGTGTTGTGTGAAGCTTGTTACTCTAATGTCCGCGCCGGGACGGCGGCGCGGGTATGATGCAAAAAACCCATTCAAATTGATTTGTTTTCAATGCCTAACCAATATAAATGACTATTATGCGTATTTTCTTATTTACAAATTACGGCGATGCTCTCTGCTAATAGTTTCTCTTTTTTAATAGATACTACACCAACATCTTCGCACACCAAGCCGCCGGCGAGGTTGGATATTTCAGCCATTAAACGCACATCTTTGGTTAGGGAGTAGACAATAGCAGCGGTTGAAATTACGGTATCTCCAGCCCCCGACACATCTGCTATGTTACGGATATGCGAAGGTATAATGGCAGCCTTGTTGTCTTCGGCATAAAACACACCTTTTTCCGAAAGTGTAATGAAAGTGATGTGGTGGTTTAACTTGTTTTTCAGCAAATTATGCACTTCATTCAGCGCAGCGGTATCTACAACGTCCAACTCCATATTTAACCCTTCCCGCACCTCTTTCAGATTGGGCTTGAAAATGGTAACGTCTTTGTAAGAAAGGAAATTTTTCTTCTTTGGGTCAACCGCTGTGATAATGCCTATAGCGTTACAATGGTTGGTAATTTTATGAATCACATTTTCTTTAAGCACACCCTTATTGTAGTCTTCGAAAATGACAACATCGGGTTTAACGCGCTGTAAAAACTTGAGCACAATATCGATGAACGGATGTTCTTCTTCCGTAAAAAGGTCGTCGGTTATCTCATCGTCAAGGCGCAGTATCTGTTGGCTGCGGCTCAGCACTCTCACTTTTGTGGTGGTTGGCCTTTGCCTGCTTTTCATAATAAGCGAGGTATCGATGCCGGCATCGGTTGCGAGTTGAATCAATGTATTACCATCAACATCATCGCCCACCACACTTGCCAGAGTTACTTTAGCACCTAATGCGCGACAGTTAACGGCAACATTCGCGGCACCACCAAGCCTGCTTTCTTTACTTTTTAATGATACTATCGGGACTGGCGCCTCCGGAGAAATACGTTCCACACCACCCCACCAGTAATTATCCAGCATCACATCGCCTATAACTACAACATGGAGCTCTTCAGTTTTATTGAAAATATTTTGAAGATCAGTTTTGGTCATTTGTTGGTTTCAATCGTTTTTGTAGAAGAAAATATACGGGTATCCCCAGCAGCACAATTGCAAGTCCTGGCCAAGAATACATAGGCTTATAGATAAGCAGCATAACGCAAATGGTAGCCGCCAGTATAATATAAACTGCAGGTATTACAGGGTAACCAAATGCCTTGTATGGCCGTGCAACATCGGGCCTGGTCATGCGCAATTTAAAGATGCCGGCAATAGTGAGTATATAAAACAGGAGTACTGTAAAAATGATGAAGTCCAGCAGATCGCCATACTTGCCGCTCAGGCAGAGTACCGAAGCCCATGCAAACTGCATCCATAATGCTACCGCAGGTACGCCCTTAGTATTCAGTTTAGCTGCTGCCGGGAAGAACAAGCCATCGTTGGCCATTGTATAGTACACCCTTGAGCCAGAAAGAATAAGGCCATTGTTGCATCCAAAGGTAGACACCATGATCATTATTGCAATAAAATTGGTGCCCGCATCGCCGAATATTTTTATTGCTGCCATCAGGGCTATACGGTCGTTTTGATTGTTAATACCAATCTCATTCATGCTGAGTACATTCAGGTACATCAGGTTCATTGCAATGTAAATACCGGTAACCACTACTGTGCCTATAAAGAGGCTCATACCAATATTGCGCTCCGGCCGTTTTATTTCACCAGCTATAAACGTAACGTTATTCCAAGCATCGCTGCTGAAAAGCGCCCCCACCATAGCCGCACAAAGCGGACCTACAATAGCCAGACCACTCAGGCTTTCCCTGGTTATCACCTTGTCTTTAATAGTAGTGTTAGTTGCCCTCCACATGTCTGTCCAGTTTGCCTGCCAGATAGAATGGTCTTTAAACAAGAAAAAGCCAAACAGCACAAGGGCCGCCATAGCCCCAATTTTTGCAAACGTGAAAATGAATTGTATCCATTTACCGCTTTTAACACCGCGTGTATTAATTAGCGTAAGCAGGAAGATAGAGCCAATACCCAACAGCTGGGCAGCTGTAATAGTAAAGCCACCAGGACCATTGAATAAAATATTTTTTTCACCAAGTTCGGGTACGAGGTAGCCAGTAAACTTAGCAAAACCCACCCCGACCGCAGCAATTGTACCGGTTTGAATAACCGCGAAAAACGACCAGCCATATAAAAAACCATACAGCTTTCCGAACGATTCGCGGAGATAGACATATTGGCCACCGGCATTGGGGAACATACCACTTAGTTCGCCATAGCTTAATGCAGCCGCAAGCGTAATAAAGCCAGAAAGGAGCCAGACAACAATAAGCCAGCCAGCACCACCCAGTTGCCTGGATATATCGCCGCTAACAATAAAAATGCCCGACCCTATCATAGAGCCAATAACCAGTAAAGCCCCGTCAAGCAGGGTAAGCGAACGGCGAAATGATGAGTTGTCTTCCAAATTGGTATGTGCTAGCCGTGAAGATAGTTTATTTCTTTTTATCCGTACCCTTTGGGCTAGATGCATTCATACCATCAATAATATCTTTGGTTATTTCGTACTGCTTGTTGGCATACATTATTTGCGAACCCATACCAGCCGAATAACGCAGAATGAAATCGTAGTGCTTATCTTTATTGTATACTTCAATAAAGCTATCCAGCTTATTTTTCATTTCCTTGTTGATATCGTCCTGCTTTTTAAGCAGTTTTTCAGTCATTGATTGCTTGCTGCCTTCCAGGCTCTGTTGCATCAGCATCATTTCCTTTTCGGCATTTTTGTATTCGCTTTCGGTAATGGTCTGCATCTGTACTTTCTTCTGCACTACCTCTGCTTTTTGCTGCATTTGCAGGTAAGATGCCTGCAATTCGTTGTCCATCCTTTCCTGTTCTTTTTTGAAGTCAGCCATTTTGGTCTTCAGCAATTCGTAATGCTCATTCAGCGAATCAACATTTACATAGGCTATTTTAAGGCCGCCACCCGGAACCGCAACTGCAGCCGGTGTGTTACTGCCTTTATTATTACCCGTGCAGCTATCCAAAACAAATAGAGTAACCAGCGCAGCTACTGCGCATGGCACAACAGAAAGTCTTTTTATCAACATTTTACTTATATTATTGCCCAAAAGTAATGGATTAGTTGGGCTGGTAAAAGTGGTAAACGTTAAAAAGGCTAAAAAGTTGGATTTAAATTTGGCGAATATTAACCCATAACTGAGCGTCAGTTATGTCACGACGCTCGATGGCACTGTAGCAGGTTTATAAACCGGCATAGTAATCATACCCCAGTTCAGCCCAGTAGTCGCGCGGCTTAGTATTGCTGAAGAAAATGGTGCCTATCCTTTTGAGGTGTTTAATGCCATACTTAACAGGGATGATCAACCGCAGCGGTGCACCCTGTATTTTGGGGAGTGGCTGTCCGTTCATTTCATAACATAAAATGGTTTGCGGCTGCAGCATACTCGGCATATCAATCCCAACATAATAGGTACCATCGGGAGTTACCATGCCCATGTATTTCATTGCCGTTTGAGCGGTTAAATTATACTTCATTAAAAAATCTCCAACCCTTACACCGCCCCAATGGGTTACCTGGTCCCAACCTTCAACGCACTTAAAATCGAAAATTACTTCTCTTTTGGGCAGTGCCTTGATGTCATCAATAGTCAGCACCAAGGTATCGCCGGGCCGGCGTGCGACTTTCAATTTCCAGGTTGCCTGGTTAAAGTCGGCTCCCATACCTACGTCCCCGTTCACACGTACTTTGGGTACCGCTTCCGGCTTCTTATATAATTTAACCTGCCTGTTTACGCTAAACATCCGGCTGAAGAGCTGTTCATTTGCCTGCATAACGCTGCGCAAGGCCGGTTGCACGTTATCTGCACTTTTGGGCTGATTGAACAGAAAATAGAAAGATATACCACCAATTATAAACATGGCGAAAAAAACGGAGAAAGCGATACGCGTTTTCCTTTTGAAGGCACCCGCCTCCATCTGCTGTTCCCTGCTGCTAAACGTTTGCGTCTTCATTTGTTTCGTTTGTACCAGGGTTAATTAAATCATTTTCCTTTACATCTGAATCCGATTCAGTCAAATCCGGCTCATCGGTTTGAGGCATAATTTTTCCAGGCTCATTCGGTTCGTTTTCAATATTTTGTGGACCTTCAACTAGTGCATCAGTTGCAATAATTGTAACCAGGGCCGCCGGCTTTTCCTTTATTACCTCTACACCGGTCACCATCGCCTGAAAGTTATTCCACCCCGCCATGATGACCTGTATGATGTGTACCAAAAAGAACAGTACATAACCGATGGTGAGCGCAAAATGTAAGATACGTGCGAAATGGTAGCCACCGCACAAAGCACAAAGCCAACCTAATTGGGTAGGCTTGTAAATAGCCAGGCCTGTTATAATAGAACCAAAACCCATTACCACAATTGCAGAATAGGCTATGCGCTGGGCTGCATTATATTTTTGCTGTGGTGGCAGCCCTTTGCGGATGTGCAGATCGTGCAATATTACCTGCCATGCCTCTCTGAACGAATGCCGATCAGGCAATAACAAACGCCACTCCCCCGAAAATAAAGTGTAGGCAACGTATAGCATCCCGTTTAGGAAAAACAACCACATAAACAGGTAATGAAACGCCATACCCTGCGCCAGCTTGAATGGGATGTGCAAGGCTTCGTAAAAGGATTGGGGAAAGAATTTAAGTATGGTGGTATCGCCCCAACCTAGTTTGTAGACATCATTGGCCCAGTATATGAGCAAACCACTCCATATCATCACCGTAAGCACCGGGAAATTAACCCAATGAAACCAGCGGATAGCCAGCGGATGCTTTGTTATAACCTTCTTCATGAATGCGGTGTGCTTGTGTTATCCATTTACGATAGATAGGGTAACTTGGATTGAGAAATCAATAAGTACTAAATAATTGGCTGCTTAAAAATGAATTTTTACATGAATTCCATAGTCGATTTGCGATGAATATAAATTAAAATACTTGCGAATTTTTAAATCCCCCCCCAAACTCAAGCATTTCTTGATTACCATATAATCATAACTAAAGAAGGGTACAACACCCCAACAGCCTTCCCTAACATAATGGGAATAAATTATTCCATCATAGGGAGGATCCGGATTGCAAACTATAGTATCTATATATGTATTCGTCCCGACAGCATAAGAAACTCCGGCACCTAGAGCGAAGTCACTTTTTTTATACTCCTTATGGAAAACACAAGCTACATCAACAAATTTGTACTTAGACCGATATTCAAGTGAACCTTTTCGCCATTCACCAGTAGAACCTTTTACAACAGGACCATTCACATTCAATTTATTGAAAATGAAATTATTCCATAATGAGTAGCCTGCCAAGACGCGAACATTATTAGAAATTCGCCTTGTATAATTGACACCAAATTGGTTCGCTATGTTGGGATTAATATTAAGCTGAAAGCCAAGGATACGGGGGATAAAAAAATTATTCCCGACGAATTCAAGAGAGTTCGTTTTCGTGTTTTGCGCTATACTGTAGCTCATAGTTATCATGAACAAGAATGCAGATAGAATAGTAACTCTAAAATAATTCATGAAAGTAAAAATAAATTTCTTGAATATATGAATTTTAAGCAAACCTAGCAAGCGAAAATTAAACTTGATTAAAATTCGACTATCATTTAGTCAAAAAAAAGACAAATTTATAATATAAATAACTGATTTTGGAGAAAATTATGCAGACAGACAACGTACAAAATCTACTAAACGGGTAGCAGTAGTTTCCTAATTAGTCATTCAGTTATCGCTCATCGAAGCAGATTCATTATTCTTCCTCGCAAAACGGTTTAATTAGATATTCAACACGATAGTAGTTACTGCCTTTCAAACATGCAAAAGCTGCCATTGTTTGTAAGACTACAATATTAGTAAATCGTGCGACAACCCTTTACTACTGCGGCATCTCGCCCTTCTTAACCTGCACGGCACCTTTGGGATGGGTAATGCGGTACCAGGTAAAATCCTGATTGGCTTCGAGGCCGGTCCCTTCCAGGGTTTGGGTACCGGTTGTTATCTTAACATCTTTTTCGGTGAAAAAGCGTTCTATTGTATTATTCCAGATCAGTTCTTCTGTATTGAGTTGTTCGCCTTTTGTACTGACTATTTTTACATTGCCCCAAACGACAACATTACTCTGTGCATCATATAATCTGCAAGAATCAGCGGTAAGTATATGCTCCAGCGCTTCGCTGTCATTGTAAAATTCTACCCTTAACCTGCCATTCAGATCGGTATATGGTGGCTTGGCGCCGGGATTTTTTACATATTGATGGGCAAACAGGCGGCCTTTTATTTTGCCTTTTTTGCTGTAAATAATGGTTACATCATCAGCCCTATCTTCATGGAAACGGCCTTTGTCAGTAAGCAATTTTATCTGGCCGGGGTCGTTCTTGCAAGCTGGCAAGAGAAATGAAGAGAGCAGCAACAGCACCGAGAAATATTTCGCCCGTTGCAATCCAACGCTATAAAAATTAATATTGAACGGGGAACATGCCTTATTCATACTTACGCGGAATAAACCACTTTTCGTTAAATGACAGGCCAAGACCCACCCTTACATAGGTTTGTTTCAGCAGGTTATTGGTGTTGGTACCCAATCTACCAATATCAAACGAGGCATGGAACCTTGAAGCCGCACGTGTATTGCGTTTGTAAGGGAAGCTGCCACCGAAGGTAAGACCATAACAAGGTAAAGAAGTGTTTTGCAGCCTTACGTAGTCAGTACCGTAATAAAGGCCGAAGCGATAGCTCACCCTTGAAAAATAGTTAAGCAGGTCTGCTGAATTAGGTGTGAATTGCCCGCCCACTGCAACCTTGTAGGTGCTTGATGCAAGACCGAAATTCATTGCCGTATCTTTATTCGCATTAAACTCACTCCAGTTAGTGCCGGTATAGTCAATACCAAACAGCCATTTGTCAGTTTTGGCGAAGTTAACCCCAATGCTGTAAGACATTGGCAACCTTAACGTTCCCCTCACATCAGCGTTGGTATAAGAAGTATCATTAATGAGCGTATCACCGATATTTTTGATACTCACCCGGTAGTCGCTGATTGTTTCGTGCAGGTTCTGGCCGAGTGTAAGCGTACCACCTACCCTGAAAACATATTGTGAGTCCTTCATCGGGCGCTCATAAATCGCACCACCCTTCCAGTACAAGCCACCTATGCTCATATACCTTGGGAACTGAGCTTCATAAATATCATTAATCGCAAGCGTATCACGGCCGACAACCGTAGTGAAATTACGGTAGTTGCCAAACATATAACCAAAGTTAAAACCTACGCTTAGACCTTTGTAGCGATAAGCGCCACCCAGGTAAGCATAAGAAAGTCCGCCATCGCCGGCATAAGAGCGCGAAACCAACCCTGCAGGAGAAACAATAGTATCTGCCAGTGCAAAATAAGAGCGTGAAACAGGCTTGATACCGATAGATAAACCACCCTTCTGGCGGATAGGAATACCAATGCTAAGGTAACCGAGAGAAGAAGTACCTGTGCTGTAACGCTCGCCGGTACCGGCAACAATATTACGGGTACTACCTACGGCACCACCTTCAAATGTTGTGAGTACGAGGCTGCTGTATGAAGCCGGATTATCTGAATTAATAAGAAAAGGGTCCTGATAGGCAGAAGTGATACTCCCCATTGCCTTCATGGAAGTACTGTTGCCATTCCACAATTCACCAATACCATACTTTGAATAAGGATTATTTTCGCGAAGGGAAGAGGCATTACTATAACTGCTTGTCTGGGCATGAACAGCATTACCAGTTAAAATGAATAGCGCTATTGTTAAGTACTTAACAGGTAATTTATGCATTATGATCGACAATTATGTTTAGCCCTTTCAGCAGTAAGTCAGGGTCGGCAAATATCTTACTTTTAATTTTGTCAGCAAAGAAAGGCGCATCGCCCCCCGTTAATATGGCGTTAAAATCAGGGTATTTAGCTTCATAAGCACTAATCATACCGTCAATTTCTGCGGCCATGCCCAGCACTGCGCCACTGCGCATACAGGTCTCCGTATCGTAACCCAGCAACACAACATCGCCGTCCGCTTCTATTTCAGGGAGGCGTTTGGTATAGTCGTGCATTGCTTTAATGCGCATATGAAGGCCTGGAGAAATTGCCCCGCCCCTGAAAGTTTTTGTTTTTTGAATATGGTTGTAAGTAAGGCAGGTGCCCATGCAAATAACGAGGTTATTCTTATCAGGGAACAGAGCGCTTGCCGCTGTTACCAACGCCAGCCTGTCGGCACCCAGCGTTTCGGGTGTGCCATAAGCATTGTAAATAGGCGTTGGCGTAAAACCATCCAGCTTCACAAATGTTTTTACACTTTCCTTCAGCAGAAAAATCAATTGTTCCGCCTCATCGGCCACCGCACTCAATATTGCCCTTTCAGGTTTGTAAGTCTCCAGCAGTTTAGCTACTTCAAAAAGAATTTCGTATTCTGTAACTACCGAAGTTTTCTTCAGTGTGCCATTATCAAAAATTGCAGCCTTTACATTTGTATTACCCCAATCGATACAGAGATTTACTGACATAGTGTGATTTTTTAGAAGGACTTGCAAAATAGTAAAATTTTGACGGAATACACTATACGCGCAGCAAAATTAGCGTTCACTTTCCCCCTGTCTGATTTTT
The DNA here is from genome assembly GCA_947447265.1 of Chitinophagaceae bacterium. Classification (GTDB taxonomy): domain Bacteria; phylum Bacteroidota; class Bacteroidia; order Chitinophagales; family Chitinophagaceae; genus Flavipsychrobacter. Next base: position 10,684 of record CANFKC010000070.1, on the reverse strand, counting down.
TAGAACTAACTCGTAGTACCTTTGCAACATGATGAACGACAGGCCGATTATCCTGGTTACTAACGATGATGGAATTAACGCACCCGGCATTAGGGCGCTTGTTGAAGCAGTGAAAGACCTCGGGGAGGTAGTTGTGGTAGCGCCTGATAGTCCGCAGTCAGGTATGGGGCATGCCATAACCATTGGCAGCCCATTACGGTTAGAAAAGGTAAGCGTCTTTGAAGGTATACAATCATGGCAATGCAGCGGAACACCTGCTGATTGTGTGAAGCTCGCCAAAGACAAGATATTACATCGCAAGGCAGATATTTGTGTAAGCGGAATAAACCACGGTGCCAACCATTCTATAAACGTTATCTACTCCGGAACCATGAGCGCAGCGATGGAAGCCGCGATAGAAGGTATTCCGTCTGTTGGTTTTTCGTTGCTTGATTTTAAGTTTGACGCAGACTTTACGCTAGCCAAAACAGTGGTATACGACCTGGTAAAACGCATGCTGGCCAACCCAATGCCGGAGCACACGCTACTTAATGTGAACGTGCCGGTTGTTGAGGCAAAAGATTTCAAGGGCATGAAAATATGCCGGCAGGCACATGCCAAGTGGGAAGAGAATTTTGACCAGCGCACTGACCCGCGCGGCCGGGACTACTACTGGATGGTGGGCAAATTCAACAACATGGATACCGGAACCAATACAGATGTTGAAGCACTGGCTGCCGGCTACGCATCGGTTGTGCCCATCAAGATAGATTTTACCGACTATGCCATGAAAGCGCTACTGGAAAAAGAATGGAACGACATGGCTTAGATGGTAACCCGGAAAAGAGTATTGAAAAGCTTTCGAACTTCCATTTCTCTCAATAATTTGCCCTGTGCAACATATTTACATTTTTAGCGGTTTGGGTGCTGATGAGCGGGTATTCCAAAACCTTGATTTTACCGGGTTCCCGGTAACACACATAAAATGGATAACGCCTGCACCCGGCATGCCAGTGCAGGTATTTGCATCGCGTATCATAGGCCAGATAACAGCACCTAAGCCAATATTGATAGGGCTTTCGTTTGGAGGAATTATAGCAATACAAGTTGCAAAGAAGATACGCACGGAAAAGGTAATTATCATTTCATCAGTAAAGAACCGGTCGGAAATACCCTGGTATTATAAAATGGCGGGGAAACTGCGCTTACACCGGCTGCTACCTCCCGCCCTTTTAAAAATGAGTAATAGCTTAACTAACCGGATGTTTGGCGCTGACTCCGCAGCTGACAAAACACTGCTCAAAGCCATATTACAAGACACGGATCCTATACTGCTCCGCTGGGCGATTAATACTATTGTAACCTGGGCCAACACTACCACCCTGCCGAACCTTACCCACATACATGGCACGGCAGATATGATTCTGCCGTACAAATTTGTAAAGTGCGACTACTCCATAAATGCTGGAGGCCATTTGATGGTTTTAAATAAGGCAGAAGAAATGTCGGCTATTCTTCAAACAATCTTATTAGCATAAAAACAGTTTATAGTCTACAAATTTACAATACCTTCGTACAGATGATGAAACGAGTGCTGTTACCCTTGGTTTGCATGGCATGTACTAAAAGCCTGGCGCAGAATAAACTGCACATAACCGTTACCAACCTGGAAAAAGCCGGAACGGTTTACATTGCCATTTACGATAAACCAGACTGTTTCGGCAACCCGCATAAAGCAATACGTAAACTGGTTAGCCAACCTGAAAAGTCATCCCTTACTGCTACCGCGGAAAACCTGCCGCAGGGCGATTACGCCATCGCTGTTTATCAGGATATTAACGACAACAAGAAAATAGACAAGAATATATTGGGTATACCAACGGAACCATTTGCCTTTTCAAATAATGTGCGTCCTATTGTAAGTGCACCCACATTTAAGCAATGTAAGGTATTGCTAACCAAACCGGAACAATCTATTTCAATAAAACTGATGAACTATCTGTGAGGTAAAGCTTAAAACTTACCAGCAAAATCAGCGTCAAATTACTCCATCCGATGGCAACAATATATAGGGCGTTCTTATGTTCATTACTATTTTTCTGTTGTTGCAAGGGCGTCAACCCGACCAATGGGAAACAGATCAACTCAAATAAGGAATATGATTCAGCCCTAACTGAACAAAAAAAGCTGCCCTTCATCGGTAAAAAACATTTTGAAACACGACCCGGCGTTTCGGGAACCGGAACTCCACACTGGATGGTAGAAATTAAAAGCGATAGTACGGTTGAATTTTCATTTGTTCAAATAAACCAGGCAGATAAAAATGAAACCAAAGGCACATATAATGCAGGTAAATTTAGAGGCATTATGAAAAGCGTATTTAAAGAGTGGTATAACGAAACCAGGCATTATAAAATTTCGGCGGATAAAATATACGAGGTAGATAGCAACGGCAATGTATTAAAACTACCTGAATGTTGTTCATTACTTGAAGAAGGGGATTGCCGTTGTGAAGGGGAACTTTATATTGTAGATTTTTAATTGCTAACCAGTTGATAAGCTAAGCGCTCTATTTATAAGTAGTTAGTAAAAAAAAGATGAAGTAAGCACATTTTACCAACTGATAAGCAAGCTTTATGACCAATCTTTGCAAGTGGCGCTTATTGCCATAAAACATAGTTTTTACCGTTTAGAGACCCAGTTGTAGCATGTCTATAACAAGACCGACCTATTAACCATATTGCCCGAAAATATAAAAGCAAGGGTGAGGAAGCTGCGTAGCGCAAACAACAACCGACCGGCATATTGCTGCTAAATAGTACTGCACTGGCACTTCTTTACTCCCTTTGATTTCCATACTGCGGCAAAATCAGCGTCCCAACATTTATTTATTACGCAATAAATATTAATTTCGCCGTTAAATCGCCACTATTCATTGAAACGCACAGCCTGTATAGTATTACTTATTGCCATCTTATTGCAGGCTGGTGGTCTTGTTATCTTCTATAGCGTTCAGCAGTCATTAGCTAAAATGCAAATGCATACGCTGTTACAGGGAAAAGAAGACGGTTTTCAATTGATTCAACTTTCCACATCTGAATTAAGCAAAAGCTGGACTTCGCCGAACGAAATATCATACCATGGAAAATTATTTGATGTAAAATCGGTGACCGTGAACGGCAATACGGCGAAAATAGCCGTAGTGGCAGATGAACGTGAAGAGCATATAGCAAACAACATTAGAGTGCTGCAAAGCAAGGAGAAGCCCGGCAAACACGAAACCAGTCTTATTCACCAGTTGGTAGATTTGCTGATGCTGGCATATGTGCAGCCGACACAAATGCAGTTTGCACTATTCCATACATTGTGTGAGTTACACCACACTTCTTATTACTCCTACATTCTTGCTTTCCCGGGCAAAATAGTGGTGCCGCCACCCAAGGTTGCTTAAAAATTTTACTATTCCATCCTCATTATTGCTGCATTCGCGGGCTATCAGGCCGTGCATGTCATTTAACTTTTAACTCCAACCAAAAAAATGAAGAAAATATATTTATCTATAGCTATTGCAGCTATTGCAATGAACTCATACGCCCAAACCACCCAATTAAGCGGCAAAGTAATTGACGCAACTACCAAGGAGCCTATTTCGGGCGCAAGTGTTGAAATTGCGGGCAATAAAACAACCACGGATAAAGACGGCTCGTTTTCAATAGAATGCATAGAAGGTAAAGAACTGACTATTAACTATATGAGTTATAGCGATTATTCGCACAAAATCAAAAATTGCGGAGAAACTGTTGCTGTAGCTTTGATTCCTGCTGTAAACGGTCTTAACGAAGTAGAAATTACTGCTAGTTCTAATACTAACAAACAACTGCTCTACCAGCCGGTTTCGATTGTAAAACTTAACGAAACTGAATTAAAGAGAGGTACAGGTCTTTACCTTGATGATGCCATTAATACCAACATTCCGGGTGTGCTTATGGAAAGGCGCACAGTAGCGGCAGGACAGCAATTTAACATACGTGGTTATGGTAATGGCGCCAGGGGCACCAATGGCGTTAACAGCAACTTTGATGGCCAGGGCTACAAAGTTTACCTGAATGGCATACCGGTTACCGACGCTGAAGGCATTACACTAATGGACGATATTGACTTTGGTTCGGTGAATAATGTAGAAGTTGTAAAAGGCCCTGCCGGTACTGTTTATGGACTGGCAATAGCTGGTGTTGTGAACCTGAAAACAACGCAGGCAGAAAAAGACAAGGTTAGCATTGGCCAGGATATGATGGTGGGCAGCTATGGCCTGCAACGTTATACTACCCGCGTTGCTATTGGCGGAGACCGTTCCTCTTTACTGGTAAACTACGGCAAACAGCAGTATGATGGGTTTATGAAGCATACCGCTTCGCACAAAGATTTCGTAAACATGATGGCTGAATTTCGCCCTAACGAAAAACAGACCATTAATGCATACGTTGGCTACAGCAACAGTTACGACCAGAGGAACGGCGAACTCACTATTGGCCAGTATGACACATTAGATTATTCCGGCAACCCAGCTTACATCAGCAATGATGCGCATTCTAACGTAATGACCTTCAGGGCTGGTCTGGGACATACTTACAAGTTTAACCAGCACTTTGCGAATACCACATCGTTATTCGGAACCGGAACAAGCAGCAATGTTAGCTCTGCAGGTGGCTGGACAGACAAAACCCCACTTAACTATGGATTGCGTTCGGTTGTTGATATGAACTTTGACCTCAGCAAAAGCGTAACCCTTTCCAGCATTACAGGGGTTGAAGCACAGGAACAAAATGCCCAAACTATTGGTTACAATATGGTAAAAGATAGTTCGAACCTAAGCGGATACAACATTATTGGCAGCATGAGGAGCAACCAGTATACCATCTCTAAAACACTTTCTGCTTTCACCGAATGGACATTGTCATTGCCACACGAAATATCGTTCACAGCTGGCGCTGGTGTTAGCTCGATGGCTATTCAGCTTAACGACCGCTTCTATGTGGCAACCAACAACAACCCAAGCAACCCTAAAGCTACGCACAACCCAAGCCAGTACGAAAAGGCTTACAATGGCCTGGTATCTCCTCACTTTGCATTGAATAAAGTAATCCGCAAGCACATCTCGGTTTACGGTTCATACAGCAGCGGCTACAAAGCACCAGTAAGTTCTTACTTCTTCATACCGCTTACCGGCCAGGTAAATACTAACCTGAAACCAGAACTGGGCACACAGGTTGAGATAGGTTCTAAGGGTTCTTTATTAAAGAGCAAATTGTACTACGAAGTAGCTGTTTTCAATGCAATGTTTACCAACAAAATGACTGTTGTTGCTGTGCCAAATGCAGCTAATACTGCAACATCTTATACCTATGTGGCAAATGGTGGCACACAGGATAATAAAGGACTTGAAGCATTGGTAAAGTATACCGTGTTCCAATCATCTAATGGCGGCATCAAAAGCATCGTTCCATTTGTTAACATGGCTTACTCTGATTTCCAATACAAGGACTTCAAATTCCAGCAGTTGAGCGGCGATAAAAAGAGCATCGTAGAGACTGACTACAGCGGCAAAAAAGTAGCCAGCGTATCACCACTCACATTTAATGCAGGTGTTGATGTAATGACCAAGGTTGGAATTTATGGTAACGTAAATGTAAACTACCGTGATGGTATGTATTTTACCAGTGATAACCTGAATAAGACAAAGGCTTATAGCGTACTTAACGCCAAGGTGGGCATTCAGCGTACTTTTTTCAAACACCTTGGTGCAGACCTGTTTGTTGGCGCAATCAACATGACCAACACCCAGTACCCATTTATGGTGTTCCTGAACCAGTTGCCTGATGCATACTTACCAGCACCGCGCGAAATTAACTACTTCGGCGGGTTGAATATTAAATATACTTTCTAATTTATCTTATAGTAGAGGCAGGCCAAAAAGCCTGCCTCTTTTTTGCTTTGCAGGCGCATTTGCGACGATGCATACTATTTTCTACTAAAAGAATTCAACCATGAAGAAGACCATAATTCCAATGCTGGCATTGGCTATGGTGTGCGGATGCCGTTTTGGAAATAAAGAGGGCACCGAAGCGCACAAAGAACGCATTGTTTGTATAGCCAAGCAGTATACCGAGATCATATTTGCACTGGGTGCACAGCAGGATATTGTTGCGGTTGATGTATCGAGCACCTACCCTGCTGAAGCAAAAAAGCTGACCACAGTAGGCTATCATCGTGCATTAAGCGCCGAGGGCATTCTCGCAGCAAAACCAACGCTCATTTTGCATGACAATAACATTGGCCCTGAGCACGTAGTGCAACAGCTGAATAGCCTTAAAATACCTATGAAGGTGTTTGGCGCGCACAGCGGCGATATTGCAGGCACAGATTCGCTGATCCGCGAAATGGGCCAATATTTCCATAAGGAAAGGCAGGCTGATTCGCTGGTTAGCATACTTGATGCAGATATGAAAACAGCCCTCGAAAAAAGCATGCAATATAAGGATAGCCTGAAGGTGTTAGTAATACACTATGGCCAGGCTAATAATGTTTACCTGGTAATGACCCGCAAGAGCACGGCAGCGAAAATGATTGAATGGGCGGGCGGCCAAATGGCCACTGACGGAGAAAAAGGCATGATGCCCCTTTCAGCTGAAGTAATTGCTAAATCTGACCCTGACGTTATATTGCTCACCGACTTCGGTTATGATAAATTAGGCACGAACGATAAAATAAAGGAGCTACCGGGAATTGCCGGAACAAAAGCCGCGAAGGCCAATCGCATCTATCGTGTGGAAGAGCACGATATGGTATACCTTGGGCCGCGCACCGGTAAAAATGTACTCGAACTTCAGCAATTGATTCATAAAGATGCCGCAACAAAATAATTTATACAAAGTCATTTTCCCTGCTCTAATCACCTTATTGGTAGTAGCGTTGCTGCTATCCATAAGGTATGGCGCGGTGAGCCTGAGTATGGACGAGGTGCTGTCATCGATTCAGAAGCTGTTTGCACCCACCGACGAAAAAACCCTGAATGAACGCATTTTCACCGAAATTCGTTTGCCTCGTGCATTACTCTGTGTACTAGTAGGCGCAAGCCTTGCAGTGGGCGGAGGATTGATGCAGGCATTATTTCGTAACCCTATTGTAGAGCCCGGCCTGGTCGGTACTTCCAGCGGGGCAGCCTTCGGCGCGACGCTCTATTTTGTGCTGGGGGCAACTCTTAAATTCAATGCCGGACAATGGACACTCCCCCTGGCTGCGGGGCTTGGGGCTGTGCTCTCTACATCGATGGTGTTCCTTCTTTCCAAGTCAAGCAGTAACGGCCGGAGCTCTATTGTTGCGCTTTTACTTACGGGGCTGGGCGTTAATGCCCTTTTCATGAGTGGTGTAGGTTTTATGTCCTACATCGCACGCGACCCACAGGCCCGCTCTATAACATTCTGGAGCCTTGGAAATCTATCAGGCGCTAACTGGGAGTCTGTAGAGATAGTAGGTGTGGCAACACTGGTTTGCATTATAGCGGCAATGCGCTACGCAAAACAATTGAATGCACTGATGCTTGGAGAAGATGAGGCTCAGTTATTAGGGGTAAGCGTAAAACGGCTTAAAATGGTTGTTTTGCTTATCAATGTTATCATGATAGCCACTGCCACAGCCTTCGTGGGCATCATTGGTTTTATCGGGCTTATTGTGCCACATATCTTTCGGATACTTTGTGGATCGGATAACCGGAAACTGATACCTGCCAGCGCACTGCTGGGAGCTATACTGCTGACACTGGCTGACCTGCTTGCCCGAATGCTGTTAAGTCCGGCAGAATTACCTATTGGGATTGTTACGTCGGTTGTGGGAGTACCTGTATTCATATTTCTATTACGCAGGAAAAACTATTTATTCTGATGCTAACGGCTAAAAACATCACCTATTCCATAGGCAATAGCAAATTGCTTGATGATGTATCGGTCAGCTTCCTGCCGGGAAAACTAAACCTGGTTATTGGTCCGAATGGGGCAGGTAAATCTACATTAATCAAAGTCTTGTCGGGGCAGATTAAACCCCAAACGGGCAACGTAAATATTGGTGGACTAGATATAGCCAGCATATCGCTTACTGAAGCAGCAAAGGTGCGGTCGGTACTATCGCAAAACATAGAGTTGGCCTTTCCGCTGAAAGTATCTGAAGTGGTAATGATGGGGCGTTACCCTCATTTTACCGGTGCACCTACCGCTAAAGATGATACTGCCGTAGAGGAAGCGATGCACTTCTTCGATATTCATGCGTTTGCCGCACGAGATTATATGACATTGAGTGGCGGCGAACAGCAACGGGTGCATTTCGCCAGGGTTGCTGCACAAATCTGGTATCCTGTTCAGAATAGTTGCAGATACCTGATATTAGATGAGCCGCTTACTTTTCTTGATGTGCGCTACCAGTTTGAATTCATGCATAAAATAACGGCACTGCTTCAAAATGCTGATATGCTTGTGGTGGGCGTTGTGCACGACCTGAATCTTGCTGCAAAGTTCGCTGACATCATTACCCTATTGCACGGTGGTCGCATACTGGCTACCGGCCCCCGCGATGAAGTGCTGACAACAGAAAATATTAAAACAGCCTATGGCCTTGAGCCTGTGATACACCGGAATGAAAATTCGATGTACTTGTTTTTCGAATAGTTGTTATCGGCTTTCAAAGTGCTTTCCGGAAATAAGGAATCCAGCGGACTTAAATGCAGAAAGGACAGCTAAATGGTCCATTCATTGGGAGAGTCGAGAGTTTAAACATCAAGCCTTAATAAGCAGACAATATTGGTCGATGAAAGATTGATTCACATCTGCAGGTTAAATATAACTCAGGCAACCGCAGACAGATTTTTGTCCTCATTACAATAATCACTTTTTGCAACTGGCATATTGGGCATGTTCATTTTAGCCCATTGGTACATACTGTCTATTACCGGAAATAAACTGGTTCCGAACGGGGTAATTTTATATTCTACTCTTGGTGGTATTTCGGGATAAATAATTCGCTCCAATATCCCGTCCGCTTCAAGTTCCCTAAGCTGGTTGGTGAGGGTTTGCTTGCTTATTTCTTTGATATTCTTTAGTAAAAGGCTATATCGATTACTGTCCGTACGTATCATGTGAATTATACTTGGCTTCCATTTTCCACCAATTATATTCATAGTGTATGCCACAGGGCAGTTACCTGGCGCAAAGTCTTTGTTCTTTCTAACGACCATTTTTTCCATTAGTCTAAAATATTAGCCTATACACATAATAGCGTTATATCACTGCTATGAGGGCAAATCTACTAATTTCGACAAAGATTACATTTCAATTCGATAAAATACAGATAAAATGAACAGAATATTAGTAATACTAACGCTGGAAATGGGAAATTTACCAGCGAATTTCCAGGAGATTCTAAAACACGAACGCGAGGTTGTTAAGGCGTGGAAAGAACAAGGTTTCTTGGACCAGTTGTTCTTAAGGCAAACAAAGAATGGCGCTGTGCTCATTTTTAAAGAGAAAAGCATGGACGAGGTAGAACTATTGATGACCACCCTCCCCCTTTACCAACTAAAAAAATCGATTGAAATACTACCACTAATAAAGGATAGTGAGATATAGTTGAAAAACAATCATCCCCACCGGGCGAACAAAACACAAATAAAAAAGGCAATCACTACTGATTGCCTTTTTGCGGTGTAGACAAGACAGTACCATTATCGAACCTTTTGAAGCAAAAGTTTAAGCTGATCTATGAATGTTTTGGTTTGGAAAAGCAATATCAGGTTCAAGACCGGATGGGAAGCGAATAATAGCAAATTAACCTTGGGACTTTTTCGTCAAACCTTAATTATAAAAGCAAGAGATTTCGGTCTCTTGCTTTTATAATTATAAGGATATTGTGTTTACTTTTTCTTGTTTATGCTTTCCGCAAAACTCTTTCCAGCCTTTAACTTAGGTACTTTTGATGCCTTGATCCTGCGCTTGCAAGCTACTAGCTGTTAGTCTTTTATTTTATCCTATTTTTCAGATATCGAAATGTACTTTTTTAATTCAGTTTGTTTTTCAGCTTGTTTTATTAAAAAGTCTGCTACGTCAGCTCTATTAATTCCGCCGATATTAATTCCCTTGAATAATTTGTTTTCAACACGGTATTTCTCTGTCAATACCTTGTCTAATAGCCTTCCTGGTCTCACAACTGTCCAATTCATATCGGTATTAGTTACGATTTCTTCCATTTTGGTTTTGTCAGCATAGACATCTTTTAAAAGGTATTTTAAAAACATCTTTACAAGCCAAGGAACATAATATTTACTTTCACCAGCTCCGAATCCGGTAACAAAAATAAATGGAATATCTATTTTGTTCTCCTGGTGTATATCTACAATTAATTTTGCAAAATCCGAAAAAAGGGTAGTAGCTTTCATATTCTTGCCAGTCCCCAAAGTTATAATTAGAGCATCTGCGTTGTGGATTGCTTTTAATAGGTCAGCTTTATTAGTTGCATCACCAAGTATTACTTTTAACGATTTTCTCTCTGCTATATCAATTTCAGATCGAGAAAGGGTGGTTAGAGAATGATTTCTATTTAATCCTCTTTTTACTGTTTCTAATCCAATTCCAGCCGAGGCTCCTATGACAGTTATATTCATTTT
>CANFKC010000069.1 GCA_947447265.1 Chitinophagaceae bacterium | reverse complement strand
AATTACACAGTCTCCTCCTTTTGAAGGAGGAGTACCCGAATGAGCGCGGCTCCTTCAGCTGCGTTCATTCGGGGGAGGTGGTTAATTTTACAAGCCATTTAGTGCAGATTTAATGTCTAATTGGTATAATTCAATACTGTAAAGCAGACATCGCAGGTCTTTGATGCCTAGCGGTTGGTCTATCCTGTCAATAATATGCTAAAAATTGTTAAACCTGCTCGCCGCCTAACATAAATGTGCTTATCTTTCAGTTATAATTTATTTTATGAGAAAAGCCTTTATCCTTTTACTGATTCTATGGAGTTTTGGTAGCCAGTTGGCCCAGGCACAATCATTTAGTGTAGAGGGCGATACCATGACTTATATGTACAATGTAGCTGCGGGTGGTGCACAAAACGTACGTGATTCCATTAAGTTGCCGGAAAGCAGCAGCCCCGTAACGCTAAAATGGTATGTATGCGCTACAAATTTCCCTGCCGATTGGATAGCCAATTGTGGCATCTGCGATAATACACTTTGTTTCCCAATGAGTGGCCTCTGGCCATCGGGTAGTGCTGCAACAAAAACAACCAGCCCTTATACAATATCCGGAACGCATGATTTTCATTTACAACTGAATCTGGGTAGCGTAACCACCACGGGGACCTACTACGTAAAGGTTCGCCTGAACAATAGCGCCATACCTGGCGATACGGCTACACAAACCTATATTGTTTCGCGCTCACCTGCATCCGTTAGCACAATCAACGCAGTGGCAAATGATATAATGCTATATCCTAATCCTGCACATACCGATATCAACATTCAGTTTGGTTCCGGTAGTGGCATCGCGGCATTGTCTGTTTACAACATTATCGGCAAAGCAGTAGCGGCCTATAAAGTAGCTGGTACCAGTGCCAATATTAACCTGGAAGCCCTGCAATCAGGCGTCTATTTTGTAAGGATGTCCAATGCGCAGGGTGAATTGGTTGCCACCAGGAAATTTGTTAAAAATTAATTTCATCAAGCTGCGCCAGGGCCTAAATGCGTACAACTCACTAAAACAATCTAAAATATGAATAAGACTATCGGAACGGGTATTGCAAATAATACGGTAGCGACCAAAATGGGTTCGCACCTCGCTCTCAGGAATTTCATTTATGCTGGTATTTTGGCAGGTGCCCTCGCAGGTACTGCATCGTGCAAAAATGATAAACCCGCTGAAAAGCAAGAGCAGAGCAAGAGCGATTCGTTAGCGAAAGTGAATGATACCCTGCAAGCGCAAAACAATGCAGCCCATGCACAGATAGACGAATACATGTCCAAGGCTTCAAAATTAGAAGACCTGATAAAAGAAAAAGATGTGCAGATAGCCAAGCTAACAAGAGACAAGGAGGAGCTATTGCGCAACAATAAGAAACTGGTAAGCGAACTTAAAGCCAATAAAAAGCTCATATCATCATTGCGTGATGAACTGGCTGATACCACCCGTTCATATGCCGATCGGTTGGGATTGTTAGAAAATGACAAGAACAACCTGGTGCGCCAGCGCGATTCCCTGATGTCAAAATACAATCAGGTGGTTGCATTGGGCTCTGTTTTGCATGCATCGAATATCAGGCTAACGGCCATCAACCTGAAGCGCAACGGCAAAAAGGAAAAAGACACCAAGCGCGCCCGCAAGGCAGATCTGTTGAGGGTTGATTTTGATATTGATGAGAACCGCATAGCTGAAAATGGTATGAAGAAGTTGTATCTGGTTATTAAAGATCCTTCTGGTAACTTGCTTACTTCACCAAATGCTGGCTCAGGCACTACTACCGGTAGCAATGGTAAAACGCTGAATTACAGCATAATGAAGGAAGTTGCGCTGGTAACTAACCAACCCGTAAAAGATGTAAGTACCGATTGGAAAGACGAACGCGATTTTGAACGCGGTACGTATACCATCGATATTTATAATGGCGGTTTCAGGATTGGTGGCAGTAAAGTAGAGCTAAAATAAACGCTGGTGCGTTTATTTGCAGGCATCCTTAATGTATCTGTCGGCCTTATTATTGCCCATTTTGCGGGCTTTATTAAGGTCTTCGCAGGCATTGTTTATCTGCCCCAGTAATAGCTTTGAAATGCCCCTGAAAATGTAAGCATTAGAATTGGCCGGATTTATCGCTGTCACCTCTGTAAAGTCGGTAATGGCCCCCTTATAGTCTTTCACCTCGTCTTTCGATATGCCACGGTTATAATAGGCCAGTTCATTCCCTGGTTTCAGTTCTATTGCCTTTGTAAAATCAGGTATGGCACTGCTATCCCGCTTCAGTCTGGCTTTTGCCATGCCCCTGTTATAGAATGCATCTGCGTGATTGGTGTCCTGCGCTATCACCTTATCAAAGTCTGCTATCGCCCCACTATCGTCTTTCACCAGACTTTTTTCTATGGCCCGGTTGTAATAAGCCTGCGTAAAGGAGGGTTCTATTTCCAGTAACCGGGTATAGTCTGCTATTGCTTTTACATGGTCGTTGCGCTGGGCATAGGAAACCGCCCTGTTAAAATATGCCGGCCCAAAGCCAGGTTGTAACGCAATGGTTCTGTCATAGTCGGTAATGGCCTCGCTGTCATTTTTCAGCCGTGCCCTTATCACAGCCCTGTTATACCAGGCATCGGCAAGCGCAGGGTTGAGGGTTATCGCCATGGTTTCATCGTTCACAGCTCCTGTGTCGTTCAGTAACTTGCCCTTAACCACACCGCGTACCATTAATGCCGCCGCAAAGCCCGGGTTGAAGCCGATCACATTGTCCAGGTCTATCAGCGCCCTGTTATACAACTGTTGGCTGTTGAGTGCTATTGCTCTTACATAGTATGCCATAGGCCGTTTGGGGTTCAGTTCAATGGCGGTGTTTTCGTCGCTGATGGCACCGGTATCGTTCTGAAGCTTTTGTTTGGCGGCTCCACGTTCATAATACGCTTCGTCATTTTTCCTATCCAGATTTATAGCCGCATCATAGTCGGTTATTGCGCTCTTTAAATTTTGCAATGCAGTATAGGTTTTGCCCCTGTTCAGGTAGGCATCTGCAGCTTTTGTCCCGCTCCCGATGGCTTTATTAAGGTCGCTGAGTGCGGAGTTAAAGTCATTCGCCAGTAAGGCCAGCCGGCCCCTGGTATTGTATAATTCGCTTAAGGCTGGTGGGCTGTCAGGGTAGGTGCCAGTCGTCTTTATCTTTATTGCCGAGCTGAGGTCGGCCATTGCCGCAGTATTGTTTTTTTGTGCACTGGCTATCTGCGCCCTTTTATACAGCGCCAGCGCGACATTGCCATGAGCTGATGCTATTGCGGTGGTAAAATCTGCAATGGCCTTAGTAGTATCGGGTAGGGTAGTATAAGCCATGCCCCTGCCGAGGTATGCGTCGTAGCACGCAGGGTCAAGCCGCAGGGCAGCAGTAAAATCGGTTACCGCGCCTTTGTAATCGTCATGAGCCGCCCTTGCCAAAGCCCTGCCATAATAAGCAGCTACATAGCCGGAATCCATTTGCAATACCTGGGTATAATCGTCCTGTGCATCAGTATAATCGCCAAGCTGGTAATTCGCTTCTGCACGGCCAAAGTAGTAAGCGGTAGCTGCCGGACATAGCCGTATGGCAATGGCATAATCGGTAACCGCACTTTTGTAATTTCCCAGGGCAGCGTCATTATCGGCCATCCGGGAATAAATATCTCCATTTACCGGGTCTGCTTTTAGTGCAATCGCCAGGTCATCCAGCGATCCTTTATAGTCGCCGAGGTGGTATCTGGCAATGCCGGTTTTATAGTAGGGCAGGGCGGTTTTTGGGTCTCTTTTTTGCGTGGTCAGGTAGTCCGCAATGGCTTCAGTATATTTTCCCAATGCAAATTCAGTATTGGCCCGGCTATAATAGGCTGCGGCATAGGTTGTGTCTGTGGTAACTGCGCTGGTATAATCGTCAATGGCACCCGCCTTATCGCCAAGTTCCAGTTTCGAATTTGCTCGGCCAAAATAAGCTTTTGCTAGCCTGGGGTTTATTGCTATTACCTGTGTATAGTCGGCTATGGCGGCGCTGTCTTGCTGCAACTGGTGCCATGCTTCAGCCCTGCCGAAATAAGCCTGCCACTTATGAGGGTGCAGTTCTATATTGCGGGTATAGTCTTCAATATCTCTATCAGGCTGGCCAAAACAATTGGCTGCCGCAAAGAGGCTGACAAGCAGGATATATAGGCTTTTGATGTTCATGGGCTGTGAAACGGCACTATCAGGTACCGGTATAAAGATATTTATGATTAACGGTTTGAAAATACTAATATTTTGTTGGAGGATGTCTGAACTCCCGCAATGCTACGGAACAGGTAGGATTTTAGGGTGAATTTTATGATGGGTATGATTTTGATTTGTAGTAACATTATAACTTCTTCGTTAAATAGTATAACACTTTTGAAGCATAAGAATCGGAAATTTGACTACTGGCATAAGGATGGATAAATCTCGATCGTAAACACCCCAGTATACAACTTTACAATTATGGATACGAAGAAGTTAGAAGATTTACCAAAACAAGGCGGAGAAATTGAAAAAGGTAAAGCACATATTATTGTAGAGCTTATAGAATATGAGCACAATGAAGTGGTAAGCAAGTCTATCATGAAAAAGATAACTGGTTCTATTAACGCTATGTCTTTTGATACCGGGGAAGGATTGAATCAGAAGACTTCTCCTTTTGATACTTACTTACAAGTAATAGATGGCAGTGCCATTATTGTAGTAGACGGAAAAGCGAGCAAACTGGAAATAGGACAGGGAATATTAATACCTGCCCATGCATCAAGTCATGTTGAGCCAAACGGGCGCTTTAAATTGTTGCTGACAGTTATTAAAAGTGGGTATGAAGACTGATGGAGTGGTACAACCTGGCTGGCTTGAGCATGGGGGGCCTCACCCCTAACCCCGCTCCCATAGAGCGGGGAATGCTTACGTCCTCGCAGTCGCTCGGGAGAGTTAACCAGTCTGGCGCGAGTATGGGGAAATTGTCTGAACTATGATTAACCTGATTTTTATGATGGCCATGATTCTCACCTATTATAAGCAGCTGGGAACTCCCCGCTTGCCAAAGAGGGGACCGGCCGCGCCATCGGCGAGGACAGGGGTGATGGGTTTGGCCTCACCCCTAACCCCGCTCCCATAGAGCGGGGAATGCTTACGTCCTCGCGGTCGCGCGGGATGGTTACTCGTGTTGGGGAAATTGTCTGAACTATGATTAACCTGATTTTTATGATGACCATGATTCTCACCTATTATAAGCAGCTGGGAACTCCCCGCTTGCCAAAGAGGGGACCGGCCGCGCCACTGGCGAGGACAGGGGTGATGAGTTTGACCTCACCCCTAGCCCCCCTCCAAAAGAGCGGGGAATGCTTACGTCCTCGCATTCGCTCGGCGGATTGGTATGTTGGTGGGCAGAAGATTTTGGTAACTATCGCTAACTTGGGACTAAATAATTTTGTTATTTGAAAATAAAGGTTTATCTTTGTCCCAACAAAGCGATAATATTATGTTTGCACAATTCAAAACACTTCCGCAATTATTTGATTTTTTCAAGGACGAACCAACCTGTATTGCATACTGGGAGCAGGTTAGATGGAATGGTGTGCCAACATGCCCACATTGCGAAGCTATCAATCCGTATAAAACTAACCGTGGCTACAAGTGCCGCAATATTGAGTGCCAAAAGAAATTTACATCTTTGGTAGGGACTATTTTTGAAAACACTAAAATGCCATTGCGTACATGGTTTGCGGCAATCTATTTGTGTGCCAATCACAAAAAGGGTATCAGTTCTTTGCAGTTAGGTCGTGACCTTGGCATACATCAAAAGTCGGCTTGGTTCCTTTTGCATCGCTTACGTGAAACCATGAAAGAAATATCTACATTACCGCTAGGTGGCGAGGGTGTTATTGTTGAGGTTGATAACACTATTGTAGGCGGTAAAGCTAAGAACATGAGCAATAAGAAACGCGCTGCAATGAAAGGCAATAGGGATGCTGCAATGGCTAATAAAGCTACGGTAACTGCTTATGTAGAACGTGGTGGTGTTATCCGTTTTGATGTGAAAGATACGAACGAAAGCGAGCCGGATTTATTACGCAAACATGTCGATACTGATTCAATCCTTATGACTGACACAGCCAACGTTTACAATAAAGTTGGTATGGAGTATGCGCACCATGAAACAGTAGACCACGGGAATAGCGAGTATGTTCGTGAAAGGGTTTGGCATACAAACACAATAGAGGGTGCATTTAGCCACTTTGACCGCATGGTGATAGGTGTGTATCACAACATTAGCCGTAAGCACATGCAAGCCTATTGCAATGAAAGTGCCTACAGGTATAACACCCGCAAAATGCAGCAAACACCAAGGTTTGAAGATACCGTTTTAAAATGTAGTGGTGTTAGGTTGAAATACGCAACTTTAACACAAGAGTAAACTACTTAAAAGTAGTTTACTCTTGTGTTTTTTTTACTTCCGAATCAAATAATGCAGACATCCTTTTTAAAATCATTAAAAGGGTAAGAAAGAACAAAGCTAAAAACAAATATATTACACACCCAGTTATTGTTTTAACAAGGGCGTTGGGGACTAAGTGTACAAGGCAAAATCCAATCATAACTATTGATAAAAGTATTGTAAAGGAAATGTTTGACAGTATTTGTTTCAAAACCTCTTTCTTTACTTCATCCTGTGTTGGCTTATTAAGTATATCAAATATTAAAACAACCATATTGAATAGTAGCCCTACAAATATAGACAGGGATGTGATGATGATATTGATAGAATTGTTGCTTATCGGCAACTTTAGAAAAAACATTGCCGTTGAAAACAAAATTGGTATTGCAGCGAAAGTAAACCAATCGCTAGTTCCATGCTTCTTGCTGTTATCATTAACGAGCGTACCTACATGATTGCCTATAATATCATTTACGTTAATTTTTTCAAGTAGATTGAGTCTTCTTAAAATATTCATTTTCTTAGAGATGTTAATTCATTAAGTAATTCTAATGCTTTTTCATGTATACTATCAAATATTACATGACCTGTTTTTGCGTCTTTCTTTACATCCTTATCGATATCGTAGTATGGTCTTATTTGCCCACTATCGCTTAAATCAATTATTCGTGATTTATTACCGCTTTTTACCTTTACTGACAACTCATAATTATCATCAAATCCCATTTCCTTAAAAGGCAAAGCATCAAAAAAATAAGCGTTAGAATCTTCTAGAAAGCTAGTAACCTCCTTGTGTAATCCAAGAAAATTCTTGGCGTTTGCCATAATTCTTATTTGAATACCCTTCATTTCCTTTGAAATAGCACTCAAATTTAGCTTGTTAGTCACGTCCTTTGGTAAATCATACCTCGTAAGAATGACTTCCTGTATTCCTCCTTTCGAAATAAACTGCTGAACCAGCTCTTTGGATAGAAATTGAGCGATATCAATTTTATGCTCTTTATAGTTTATCTCAAAAAACTCTCTCAATGAATTTTGGAATAGATTATTGATTCCATGTACACCCGTTCTCTGCAACATAATATACCCAATGTATCCTTTTTTTGGTACATTTATCATAAAGTAGAATGGCCTAACTGCTAAATCGTCACTATCTTTGGTAAACTTGTGCTTACCTTTTTGCGTCAATATTTTTGTTTCGTCTCCATACTCACCACTCTCTATTATTCCTGCAACACTTCGTTTATCCTTGGTTATTTTAATTGAATTTTCTATTACCTGAAAGGATTTCTTTAATTTTTTGTTGATTAGCAGAACCTTATCGAATTGCCCAATAAAAAGGTTGATAAAATCAATAAAATCAGCCCCAAGTACATCGGTTAATATTTCAAATTTATCGGTTTGCCCGCGTTCTCTTACCTTAAAGGTATACACCTCAATTTTAATTTCCATATATATATATTGTTTGGCTGAAACAAATGTAGGAAACATTTTTAAAAAGTGTAGCCTATTTATATAAATAAGCTACACTAATATATTTTATCGCCAAACAAAATATAGTCAGATTTTCAAAGAACTTTCATTCACACCAAAATTATGGAAAAAGGGAAACAAATTACATATACAAAACTTAAACAAAAGTTAATATTAATTTTTACAATGTGATTGTATTTTATTGAATACTTTTTCGTAACTTTACATTATGGCAAAGCCAAAGAAAGAACAAAAGCCAGAGCCAGATAAGTACGCTGAAAAGTTTACTTTAGGTACGGACTTTCACGAAACCATGAAGCTATTAGCGCACCATGCTAATACTAAGGGGACAAAGAATATCACCTACAAGAGTAGGGTTAGGGCTGCAAAATAATTCCACTTCGCAGCCCACTATATAAATACATTATTTTATTAATCCCTTCTTAGCGATAGTTACCAAGATTTTCTGCCCCTACGTGTGGTTGTTGCGAAGAGGACCTCTTCCCCAACCCCTCTCCGAAGGCGAGGGGAGATTGTATGTCCACGCGGTCGCTCGGGTAAGGGCTATAAACTTTCGCCGCAGTTGGTGTTTCT
This sequence comes from Chitinophagaceae bacterium, assembly GCA_947447265.1. Taxonomy (GTDB): domain Bacteria; phylum Bacteroidota; class Bacteroidia; order Chitinophagales; family Chitinophagaceae; genus Flavipsychrobacter. Next base: position 12,147 of record CANFKC010000069.1, on the reverse strand, counting down.
CACCAACTGCCACCGGGACGTATTCGTTTTTATCTGGCGCGAGTATGGGGCGTGGGTTGGAGGGTGGGTTACTCGTGTCTCTGTAAGTGAAGCAGTTTGTAACTGCCCTTTTTGGGTAGTTGGAAAAATTGTCTGAACTAGGATTTTAAAATGATTTTTATGATGACCATGATTCCCGCCTAATACAAGCCGCTGTAAACTCCCCGCTTGCCATCGCTCATCGCTTTCCACAATATTTTTCAGCTGCCTTAGATTTAGATTAAAAATTAAATTACCTTTGTAGAAGTCCTACAAAATAAAAATGAAGCAATTCCTGCATGCAATAGCACAAATACGGTTTGGATACTACGCTCCGCTCACTGCGGATAGTGGCATCCCCTATTTGCAGTCAAAGCAGTTTGACGATGCAGGTAACCTTATTGCATTGCCTGAAACTTTCCTTGCAGCTGACAATAAAAATACAACCCATTTACTTAAAGATGGCGATATTCTGTTGGCTGGAAAAGGCAGCAAGAACTTCGCATGGTGCTATCATGCTGAATTCGGCCCGGCAGTCGCATCAACCATATTTTTTGTCATAACCCCTGATCCGAAACTGGTATTGCCCGAATACCTGGTGGCATTATTTCATCACTCTACAGGTCAGCAATACTTCCGCCAGTTTGGCTTGGGTAGTAATATTCAGTCCATCAGGAAAAATGAATTGGGCGATTTTGTAGTGCCGGTTCTTTCGTTCGATCTGCAGGAAAAGATTGTTGCTCTAAATAAACTACATAAACACGATATAAATCTTACCTTGCAATTATTGCAGAAAAAGAATGATTTATATGATTCGGTAATCAATAATTTAATCAATAACTAAGCATATAAATGGACCAGACGCAAATAAATGGAATAGTATGGAAAGCCTGCGACAGCCTCAGGGGCAAAATCGACCCGTCGCAGTACAAAGATTATGTGTTAACACTGCTATTCGTAAAATACCTATCAGATGTATGGAAGGATAAGCGGACTTTCTATGCCGATAAATACAACAATGATGCCACCCGCATTGAAAGAGCATTACGCAATGAACGCTTTCAGTTACCCGATAATTGCACCTTTGAGCATATCTACACCAACAGGAACGAGAACAACCTGGGCGAACTCATAGACATTGCATTAACAGGCCTTGAAGATGCCAACCGCACAAAGCTGGCCAATGTGTTCCGTAATATATCCTTCAACTCCGAGGCCATTTTCGGGCAAACCAAGGAGCGCAACACAATCCTCAAAAACCTGCTGGTCGATTTCTCGCAGCTCGATTTACAGCCATCGCACCTGGAAGGCAACGATATTATAGGCGATGCTTATGAATACCTCATAAGTAAGTTCGCTGGCGATGCAGGCAAGAAAGCGGGTGAGTTTTATACCCCAAGCGAAGTATCAACCTTGCTGGCTAAACTAGTAGACCCGCAACCGGGAAACAGGATTTGTGACCCTGCCTGTGGCTCTGGTTCTTTACTCATAAAGGTGGCCAAGGAAGTAGGAAGCAATAACTTCTCCCTCTATGGGCAGGAAAACAACGGCAGCACCTGGGCGCTGTGCCGCATGAATATGTTCCTCCATGAGCTGGACCAGGCTAATATAGAATGGGGCGATACCTTAAATAACCCCAAGCTGCTGGAAGGCGACCACTTAATGAAGTTCCACGTGGTGGTGGCTAACCCTCCCTTTAGCCTGGACAAATGGGGCGCTGAAAGCGCAGCTATCGACCAGCACGGCAGGTTCCATCGCGGGGTGCCACCCAAGAGCAAAGGTGACTATGCCTTCATAAGCCATATGATAGAAACGGCTTACGAAGATATTGGTAAGGTGGGTGTGATTGTGCCGCACGGGGTACTCTTCAGGGGCAGCAGCGAAGGCGTTATCCGCAAAAGCCTCATAGAAGACAATTACCTCGACGCTGTTATTGGCTTGCCAGCCAACCTATTCTTTGGCACTGGCATACCCGCCGCCATACTACTATTCAACAGGGGGCGCGGCAAGCGCACCGATGTACTTTTCATTGATGCCAGCCAGGCCTACGAAGCAGGCAAAAACCAGAACAACCTTCGCCAGCAGGATATTGAGAAGATTGTAACTACCTACAAAGCATACAAGCAAAGCAAACCCCTCGCTGGCGATGAAGGCGAAATAGTAGAAGCAAAATATGCCTACCGCGCCACCACCAAAGAGCTGATAGATAACGACTACAACCTGAATATACCCCGCTATGTAGATACATTTGAAGAAGAAGAAACAATAGACATTACCGCCACCCAACAGGAAATAAACCGCCTGAAAGGAGAGTTGATAGTGGTAGAAAAGCAAATGAGCGAATACTTAAAAGAACTGGGATTTTAATATTAGATGGCCATATCGTGGACTACCACGATATGGTCGATATTGGCTTTCTTGCAAAAGCCCTGAAAGGGCGCAACACAAAAGCGATGGGTGCAGCCCATCGAACAAGAAACGGGAAAACCCGCAAGCCCTGAAAGGGCGCAACACAAAAGCGATGGGCATCGCCCATCGAAAAAAAGGAAAAACCAAAAGCCCTGAATGGGCGAAATATAACAACGAAGCGAAACGCCCATCAGAAACCAAAAACAATGAAGAACGATAACCAATCGGAAATGCTGATTTATCAATCGCCTGGAGGAGATACCAGAGTGGAAGTAAGGCTGGAAAATGAAACCGTTTGGTTATCCCAAAGCCAAATGGTTGATTTGTTTCAAACCACCAAACAAAATATCAGCCTTCATATTAAAAACATTTTTTCAGAAGGTGAACTGGACGAAGCAACAGTTGTCAAGGAATACTTGACAACTGCCGCTGATAACAAAAATTATAAGACGCTATACTACAATCTCGATGTAATTATTGCGGTAGGATACCGCGTAAAATCGCATGTCGGCACTCACTTCCGCATTTGGGCAACCAAAACCCTGCGGGAATACATCATAAAAGGTTTTGTGATGGATGATGAGCGGCTGAAGCAGGGTAAGAACTTTGGCCGCGACTACTTTGATGAGCTGCTGGAGCGCATAAGGGAAATACGCGCCAGCGAAAGAAGGTTTTACCAAAAGATAACCGACATATACGCACAATGCAGTGTTGACTATGACCCGAAATCTGATATTACACTGAAGTTCTACAAAACGGTACAGAACAAATTGCACTGGGCTATAACCGGGCAAACCGCTGCCGAAATAGTTTATAACCGGGCGAATGCGGAAAAACCCAACATGGGAATGACCACCTGGAAAAATGCACCCGAAGGGAAAATAATGAAGCCTGATGCGACCATAGCAAAAAATTACCTGGGCGAAGAAGAAATAGCAGAACTCAACCGCATTGTAACCATGTACCTGGACTATGCCGAAAATCAGGCCAAACGGCACATAGGCATGGCCATGAGGGACTGGATAGAAAAACTGGACGGCTTCCTGCAATTCAATGAATACAAAGTACTGAAAGACGCAGGGCGCATAAGCCATGAAATTGCCAAACAACTGGCAGAAGGTGAGTTTGAAAAATACCGTGTGCAGCAGGATGCCCTTTATGAAAGTGATTTTGACAAAGAAGTAAAACAACAGCACAATATTGAAGCTGCCCACGACGACATAGACAAAGCATTGAAACAATTGGAAGCCCGGCAAAAGAAAAGTGTAAAGAAAAAATAATCAGGCTCCTTGGTAAATAGGTAAAGAATAACCCCCAAAAAACTGTCAACTTTTTTCAGGACTATATAACACAAACAATCACGCTAATCCTTAAATCCTATAAAATCAAGGTTCAGACAAATGAAGCACACACATAAACCCGGCTACAAGCACACACCCCTTGGATGGATACCTGACGATTGGGAACTTGAACTATTGGAAAATATCTCAAAAAGAGGAAGCGGACACACGCCGGACAAAGCATTCAGTACTTATTACAATGGAGGGATAAAATGGGTTTCGCTAGCTGACAGCTTTAGATTAGACCAAGGCTTAATAACTGAAACGGAGATTGAAATCTCAAAAGAAGGGGTAAAAAATTCATCCGCAGTCCTTCACCCGACAGGCACGGTGTTAATTTCCAGAGATGCAGGCATTGGAAAAAGCGCGGTAATGGGTCGCGACATGGCGGTATCTCAACATTTTATCACGTGGACGTGCGGTGATCTGCTAAACAACTGGTTTCTATATTACTGGCTACAATACAAAAAAGAATATTTTGAGCGGCAAGCCGTCGGTTCTACAATAAAGACAATAGGGCTGCCCTTATTTAAAAAACTAAAAGTCCCATATCCCCCTCTCCCCGAACAACAAAAAATAGCCACCATACTCACCACCTGGGATGAAGCCATAAAAAAAACACAGCAACTTATAGCACAACTAAAACAGCGCAATAAGGGGCTAATGCAGCAGCTAATGAGCGGCAAAAAAAGGTTGAAAGGTTTTAGTGGTAAGTGGAACACCGAAGAACTAGAAAATGTTGTGGATTATGAACAACCTATCAAATATTTGACTACCAATATCATTGATACCGTCGACAATAAGATGGTGCCCGTACTAACGGCCAACAAGTCTTTCATTCTTGGCTATACACACGACCAAACTGGCATTTATCGAAAATTGCCGACAGTTATCTTTGATGATTTTACGACGATGAGTAAATACGTTGAGTTCCCTTTTAAGGTCAAATCCTCGGCGATAAAAATGCTAGCGACAAAGCGCGGATATGATCTAAGGTTTTTCTTCTACAGCCTGCAATTAATTAGAACAAATATCGCAGAGCATAAAAGAAGGTGGATTTCTGAGTTTGCAACAAAATCAGTCAAATTTCCGCCTTTAGACGAACAAGCTGCAATAGCCGACACACTTACGTTTGCAGGCGGCGAACTCAAACTATACGAACAACAACTAACCACCCTACAGCAGCAAAAGAAAGGCTTAATGCAAAAGCTGCTGAGCGGGGAGGTGAGGGTAAAACTTAATGAAAAATAAAAACTAGACACTTATGTACTTCTGTTATGTTGATGAAAGCGGAGATCCTGGCAAACATGATCCGTCAAAAGCTCCTGGCGATACTAGCACACCTTACTTTTTATTAGGCGGTATGATATTAAATGCGTCCAATTGGAAATTAACCCTGGGCACTTTGAAGACCTATCGAAAAGATATCGCCAGAAAAGCTATTCTAAACTATGATGTAGAGTTTCATTGTGCAGATATGATAACTCCTCGGGCCATAAAAGAATATCAATCAATAAGTGTCCCCGACAGATGGCGGCTTATCGAAGATTACGCAGGCATAATAGGAAGTAATACCAGCAGCAAAATAATAGTAGTAGCTATTGACAAAACAAAAACAAAACTGAAGGAAGGGGAATATCTGACAGGAGCTACTACAGCCCTTTACCAGGCATTTGATGAGTTTTTACGAACCGAGAAAGATAACGGCATAGTCTTTATTGATCAGACAACTGGCAAGCACACGAACACGCACGTTCGGAAACTAATGGGCACAGGCGCAAGTGGGGAAACAGTACCTGGAGTAAAAATAGCATGGATATTGGAAGACCCAATTTACAGAATATCTTCAGACTCAATGTTTATACAATCAGCTGATGTTATTGTATACACGCTTAAAGAGAAGCTTTTCCCCCAGGCATCCAGGCAAAAGTTGCAGGCACATAAAATTTTTGATAGAAAACTATTGAAATCGCTATATAAGTCAGCGATAGCGGGAGAGGATGGCATCATAAGGATATAAAAAAATACCCCGGTTCGAAACCGAGGATTTGATCCAGGCCATAGGGAACCGTACAGTTCCTTAGGTCCGGAAGCCCAAAGGTAAGCCCTATTTTTGAATAAACAAACTTTAATCAAACGCCAATGGATACCCCCTCATTTCGCGAAGACCACATATCCCAGCTCCCCGCACTGCAACTGCTGATGAAGATGGGCTACAAATACCTTACACCGGCTGAGGCGCTTACCGCACGTGGCGGCAGGAGCAGCAATGTGTTGCTGGAAGGCATCATGAAGGAACACCTGCGCGAGGCCAACAAGATCAACTACCGCGATAACGAATACTACTTCACCGATACCAACATCAATACCGCCATACTCGCCCTCCGCGACCTGCCCATACAGGATGGCTACATACAGGCCAATATAGCCTTCTACGACCTCATCACCCTCGGCAAAAGCCTGGACCAGGCCATACAGGGCGATAAAAAAAGCTTCACCTTCCACTACATAGACTGGAAGCATCCCGAAAACAATGTTTACCACGTTACCGAAGAATACAGCGTACTCCGCCCCGGCAGAACAGATACCTACCGGCCAGATATTGTCCTCTTCATAAATGGCATACCTATAGCGGTTATAGAGTGCAAAAGCCCGCAGATAAAAGACCCTATTGATAAAGCTATTGAGCAGCACATGCGCAATCAGCAGGATGATGGCATACGCTCCTTATACCATTACTCGAACCTCGTTATTGGCCTCGCCACAGAGCAGGCCATGTATGCGACCACCCACACAAAAAAAGAGTTCTGGAGCGTATGGCGCGAAGCTTTTAAAAGCAAAGAACAGGAGGCCACATTCACACAGCAGCTAACCACATTAAAAGACACACCCCTACCCTCCGACGAACGCACTGTACTGTTTAAAGAACGCTTTAAATATGTGTTGCAGCACTTCAATAAACTGGAAGCCAATGAACAGGCCATCACTGAGCAGGATAAATTATTGTACTGCCTCTGCCGCCCCAGCCGCATACTCGATCTCATGCTCAATTATGTGGTATACGACGATGGCGAAAAAAAGATAGCCCGCTACCAGCAGTACTTTGCCATAAAGGATACCCTCGCCCGCATACAAAACACCGATAGCGTCGGCAGGCGCACAGGTGGCGTTATCTGGCACACCCAGGGCAGCGGCAAAAGCCTTACCATGGTCATGCTGGCCGAGCAGATTTCCACCGTTGTAAAAGAGCCGCAAATCGTCATGGTCACCGACCGAGTAGACCTTGACGACCAGATATTCGGCACCTTCCGTAAATGCGGCATGCAGGTAAAACAGGCCACCTCAGGCCGCAACCTGGTGGAGCTACTGAATGAGCAAAAGGATATTGTCATTACCACCGTCATACACAAATTTGAATCCGCTGTTAACCAGGCCGATGCCATCCTGAAGTCAAACGATATCTTTATACTGGTAGATGAAGGGCACCGCACCCAATATGGCCAGTTCAATATCAAGATGAGAAAAATGTTCCCCAATGCATGTTTCATTGCATTCACCGGAACACCCCTTATGAAGTCAGAGAAAAACACAGCTGGCAAATTTGGCGGCATCATTGGCAACCCCTACACCATCACCGATGCTGTTAAAGATAAGGCCGTCGTCCCCCTGCTCTACGAGGGTCGTATGAACCTCATTGATGTATACAGCAAGCCGCTGGATGCGTATTTCAGCATAGTATCAGAGCCATTATCAGACTACGGCAAAAACCAGCTCAAACGCAAATTCAGCAGGCTGGATATTATCAACCGGGCCGACCTTGTAATTTATGAGCGCGCCATTGACATAGCCAAAAACTTCTGCGATAATTTCCAGTTGCCTGATGCTGATTATCCGCAAAAGGCGTTGCTGGTTGCTCCCAACAAAATATCCGCAATAAAATACCGCGACTACATTGAAGAGTTCTGCGAAACCAACCCCAAATACAAAATAAACTGCGAGGTACTGATATCAGCCCCCGATATGCGGGAAGGTGAGGAAGATGCTTTCGAAAAAGCCGACGATAAGGTAAAGGCATTCTGGAAGGCCATGATGGACCGCTACAAGAAACCCGAAGACTACGAAAAGAACATCATCAACGGCTACAAGAAAAAGGACTTCCCCGAAATGCTGATAGTGGTCGATAAACTACTTACGGGTTTCGATGCACCCTGCGCCACAGTCCTTTACCTTACCCGTCCGCTCAAAGAGCATACACTTTTACAGGCTATAGCAAGGGTAAACAGGCTTTACCCTGGTAAGGAATACGGTTACATAGTAGATTACTTTGGAAACCTTAAAAATCTGGATGATGCCCTTTCCACCTATTCCGGCCTGGCCGAATTTGATGAAGAAGATTTGAAGGGAGCCATTGCAGCAGTAAATAAAGAGGTGCTGAAATTGCCACAGGCACATTCCGAAGTATGGGATATCTTCAAGACCATAAAGAACAAATACGATGCTACTGCATACAAAAACCTGCTGTTCGATGATGCTGCTAGGTATCAGTTCTATGAAAAACTATCCGCATTCGGCAGGCTGCTGAAGCTGGCCTACACCACCATGCAATATGAATTGCAGACACCCGAAGCCATTAAAAAGAAGTACAGGGAAGATTACAAATTTTTCCTCAGCCTGCGGGAGGTAGTAAAGTATAGCTATTCTGATGACCTGAAATACGAAGACTTTGAGCCACAGGTGCAGAAGCTGGTAGATAAGCATATAACCACCGAAGGCGAAATAGTGGTACTCACTAAAAGCGTGAACATCTTCGATAAGGAGCTAATGGAAAAGGAAATGGAACGTATAGCAGGCAAAGCCGCCAAAGCCGACCACATTGCCAGCAAAACCATGCGCGCCATCAATGTGAGAATGAATGAAGACCCAGTCTTCTACAAAAAACTATCGCAACTCATAAAGGAAACCATTGACGCCTACCATGCAGGCCGCCTCAGCGAGGTGGAATACCTGAATAAAACAATGGCTTATGAAAACGATTTCACTAACAGGCGGCAGGACAACATACCCACAGAAATCGCAGATAACGACATACAGATTGCCTTCTACAACCAGGCCAATGTAATACTGGAAACCACATTAAAAGACAACGCCAGCAAAACACAGATAGCGACTGCCATAAGCATGGGTATCGACGAAACCATACGCAGTATCATTTTCGACCGCAATGCCCTAATTGTAGATTGGGAGCACAACAATGACATACAAGGCAAGCTGCGCATAGCCCTCGATGACTTTTTATTCGATGCAAAAGCCCTTCATTGTATCAACATAACTGATGCAGATATCGACCTTGTAGAAGAAGAATGCCTGAAGATTGCAAAAGCTAGGTATAAATGATAGAGCAGAAGGTACAGTTTGGCACGAAAATAATTCCCTTTACCATTCATTATGCAGACAGGAAGTCCCTTGGCTTACAGGTACACCCTGATTGCACTGTCCATGCCATAGCCCCACAGAACACCCCTGAAGCCGATGTAATAAAGCGGGTCATGCAAAAAGCAGGGTGGATATTAAAGCAACAAGATCATTTTGCCTCTTTCCTCCCTCTCACCCCCGAAAGGAAATACGTGAACGGAGAAACACATCGTTACCTGGGCAGGCAATACAGGCTGAAAAAAGTACTATCTGATTCAACCCTGGTCAAGATATACCGGGGGTATATAGAGGTTCACGCCAAGGATATTGAAACTAATGCAATCGAGAAAATACTACAGGACTGGTATAAGGCAAAAGCGAAGGAGATATTTACCGAGTTGCTTACAGAAGCAATTGAGAAAACACCTAAGTTTCAAAACAGAAAACTAAGCTTACATACCAAGGCTATGCCAACACGCTGGGGTAGTTGCTCCCCCTCTGGCCGCATAACGCTGAATTCGGAGCTTGTGAAGGCTCCTAAGGCATGTATTGAGTATGTGATAATCCATGAGCTATGCCACCTCATTTATCCCAACCATAACAAGAAGTTCTTCCGCCTCCTAAGCAGCCTGATGCCTGATTGGGAGAAATGGAAGGAGAGGCTGGAAAGGAGTATGGTGTAAAAAAGAGGTACTTGGCCGGACCCACATGCAACTTTAATTAATTTCAATACCAAGCTTCAACTATTCCAATTGATTGAAATTTGTAACGCTCTTAAAGTTAGCCCCTAACTGGCGCGAGTGTTTTCCACTCGTGTATACTGTTTAGCATGTGTTTTCCACTTGCGATATAACTCAGAACCACATTCATAATCCGCTTTCACCCGCCATGCCGTCAGCGACCGAGGCGCCTCTTAAATCTTAAATCTTTAACACAAATCATGAACTCCGCGACTCCGCGACTTTGCGTGAAACCTTCTTAAAACCCGCTTTCACCCGCCATAGCTTTAGCGAAGGCGGGCACGATCCTTTTAAACTCGCTACCAGCGCAGCTTCCCTCGCTCTTTCTTTCCAAAATCATGCGTAGAAAACTACGAATCATTTGCACTTTTCTACGAACCATTTGCACTTTACTGCAAACCATTCCAACCCGATTTTTTTAGCAAATCTATCGTTCGCAATTTTACACCGGAATCAACCCAAATCGTAAAATATGCAACACAGTCAAACACTTCAATTACCCATCGCTACTACTTCACACATAGGCACCGGGCTCACCCCAGCACACCGCCATAAACAGAAAAACCAAACACGTGGAACGCCCCCAACCACCAAACTAGTAGAGGCCGGGCTTGCCCCTGCCTGCATCAACAACACAGGCCCCGTTCAGTAGCGCCCCCGAACCCGTCCCGCCCCTGAGCGACCGCGAAGACGTCAACGTTCCCCGCTCTACGGGAGCGGGGTTAGGGGTGAGGCCCCCTGAGCGACCGCGAACCCGTCCCGCCCCTTTGGCGGGAGACATCAACATTCCCCGCTTTATGGATGCGAGCCAGTCCCGCTCCTTCAGCGGGAGGTTAGGGGTGAGGCCCCCTGAGCGACCGCGAACCCGTCCCGCCCCCTTTGGCGGGAGACATCAAGATTCCCCGCTCTATGGATGCGAGCCAGTCCCGCTCCTTCAGCGGGAGGTTAGGGCTGAGGTCACGCACCTTCCCGGCCTGAGCCCAACAGCATACTTTTTTACATAACACCTCCCTCTCTATGGGAGAGGGTCGGGGTGAGGCTTTATCAACAATCTAAAAAACCAATAAAAAATGAGAGACATCCAATTAACCATCGCAAACCTTGCCGCACTAAAAGAAGACGGCATCACACCAACCGACGCTGCAGACCTCGTCGCAACCATCAAAAACCTCAAAGCACAGGCAGACAGACTTCCTGCGTTGCAGTCGGAACTGAGCGCCATTAAAACAGAAGCGCAGCGCAAAGAGCTCGACACCATCCTGCAAAAAGGCTTGGCCGACAAAAAGATCACCAAAGAATTGCAAACAGCACTGGCGCGCGACTATGCTGCAAACCCCGCCGGACTAAAAGACCTGATCGACACCATGCCGCAATACCAGAGCATTGCCGATTTAATAAGCCATCAGAAAATAGAAACCAACCTCGCCTGGACTTGGGACGACTATGAAAAAAACGACACCACCGGCAAAAAACTAAAAGCCCTCAAATCCTCCCATCCCGACCACTACCAAAAACTCTACCACGAAAAATTCCACGCCGAAAAAGAAAACTATTGGCGCGACCTCAACGCCCACAATAACCAGCGCTAATGCCCCATCGCCAGGCACCTAGGCATTCTAGTTAGTTGAATTCCTAAGCGTAGAGCAAAATTAAAAATATGGGGCGGAGTATCTGCATTTACTTGTAGTACTAAGGGGGCAGAAGTTGAGCTATGCCAAAAAACGGCAGCTTGCGTTAGCTAAGTGGGTAGCGCGATTTTTTTGGCCGGCGCTTTCTTTTGGTACTTTATCTTTTCGCTGAAGAAAAGAAAAGTACATAGGCGGGGATTACGTTAACCACCTCGCACAAAGCTTGTTCGGCGCAGCCTATGGCTTGTTTTGTTCGACTTATGTTCGGCGTAGCTTATAGCTACGTCGCCCAAGGTTCCCGGTTTCCGACCGGCGAATAAAAAACGCATCAACGCTCTCTCGTTAGGTGAGTTTACAGCGCGCAGTAAATTTACATGTAAAGGACGGAGTATATGCATTTACTTGTAGTATTAAGGGGGCGGAAGTTGAGCTATGCCAAAAAACGGCAGCTTGGGTTAGCCTTGTGTATAGCGCGATTTTTTTGGCCGGCGCTTTCTTTTGGTACTTTATCTTTTCGCTGAAGAAAAGAAAAGTACATAGGCGGGGATTACGTTAACCACCTCGCACAAAGCTTGTTCGGCGTAGCCTATGGCTTGTTTT
>CANFKC010000068.1 GCA_947447265.1 Chitinophagaceae bacterium | reverse complement strand
TATGGCTAGAAGTCAATACAGTAAAGGGTTTCACTTGATTTTTGTCTTAAAAAGTTCTAATGCTACGCATTAGAAAAAGAGAGGCGCAAAAATATGATTATCAATGAGTTGCATTCAATTTGACTTCTATTGCGTAATCTGGGTTAAATGTTGTCATGGTGATGATGGTTACGGGTTTTTTGTAGATTTTTTAACCTGATTGTTAACAGGCAGCACTATAATAAAGGTCGTGCCGTTACCTTCGGTACTTTTTGCAGTTATTATACCATTGTGGTTGTCTATTACTTTCTTAACTATTGCCAAACCAATACCGGTGCCGACATAAGTATCCCGGCCGTGGAGGCGCTGAAAGAGCAAAAATATTTTGCTTAAATATTTTTCATCAAAGCCAATACCATTATCAGAAAAAGAGAGTCTTAAAAACTGTCCATCTGTCGCAGGCTCAGTAGTAAAATCTTTTGTTCTCACGAGCCATCCTTCAATTTTTATTATTGGGGGGTTACCGGGGCGCGAAAATTTAAGTGCATTGTTGAGCAGGTTTAAAAATACTTGTGATATTTGTGCTCCGATGGCATCGATCGCTGGTAACTCACCCAGCTCAACAGTAGCATTTTTCTCGCTGATGCTTAGTTCGAAATCGGATACCACACCCATTATAATCTCGTTGAGGCTTACCTTTTCAAATTGGGCTACATCGGCTAGTTGAGAATGTTTTAATAAATTATCAATGAGCTCCCGCATCCTCTTGGCCGCACTGGTAATCCGCCTGGTATAGGTCAGGGCATCTTCATTTGATTTCAGAAACCTGTCAGAAATGATATCGCTGAAAGTAGATATTTTTCGCAGCGGTTCCTGCAGGTCGTGAGAAGCGATGTATGCATACTGCAATAATTCATCATTACGGGCTTCCAGTTCGCTGTTTTGCTCGCGAAGCTGCCGGGTACGCTCCAGCACAGTTTTTTCAAGAGTTTCTTTTACTTCATTTAATTCCTGCGTTTGCCGGTAGAGCTTCTGAAACATTTTAACCTTCAACATGAGCAGGTCGGGGTCAAAAGGCTTCGACAAATAGTCATAACCACCTGAAGAATATCCCTTAGTAATGAAACGTTTATCAATGTTAACCGCGGAAAGAAATATAATAGGAATGTTTTTAGACTTGCTATAGCCTCTTATGGTCTCTGCGACTTCGTAGCCATCCATTTCGGGCATCTGAACATCGAGAATAATAACCTCGTAGTCTTTTTTCAATACTTTTTTCTGCGCATCAACGCCCGAATGGGCCGTATCTACGTCAAAAAAATTTAGTTGTAGCAGCGATTTTAGAGAAAATAGGTTTTCCGATTTATCATCGACGATCAGAATCATAAATAGTTATTCGTGGTGATTTAAGTACAGGCAACCTATTATGTACGTAATTTCTGAGTAAAAAGTTCAGAACCAGGTTGTTTTATGGCAATCTATTTGATAAGCCTGTAGGGTTATCACAAACGTAGGTAAAACGGGTCTTCATTCCCTTACCAGTGCTACTTCCCAGAATAGGAAATGACGCCTGCAAAGAGTTGATTTTACTGCAATTCATCGCAATTGTATTGATACTCAACTACAAATAAAAAATGCGGAAACAGCGTATTTACCCTAATATTTTTGAAATGAGGTCAGAATGCAAACTGATCTTTAAAAATGCGGCAAGTCCGAGTGCTATACCTAATACACTTGCACCAACTGAAAAATAATACAGCCATTTCTTCTGCGTAAGCGCAGTGATACCAAACATGGCAATAGCTATGGACAAAAGCGCATCGGTCATATCAAACTGGTCATCGAATACATTAATGTCTTCATATTCCTTCGAAAATCCTTCTGCCTGCTTCTTAATTTCTGCTTTTTCTTTTTCGTAACGCACTATCTGCTGTTCCTGGCTTTTTACCAGTTCTTCGTAGCCGTTGCTTTTCTGCACTTTTAAGTTTTCAACGCTGTTTTGCAAAATGGCTTCCTTCGTACTTTTTGCCTGATAGTAAGACCATGCATCTATGCTGTGCGCTTGTGCCTGCGACATAGCCTGCACAACGTTGCCGTCTTTTACATTGCACAGGGCCATAAATGTAGCCGTTATTGCCACACATATGGCTACACGGGCGTTCATTTTGCTTTCAATGCTATGTGATGCTGATTCCTGTATGGTCTCGCTAAGCTCGCTCATGTTTTTTCTATAAAAATAGCGGGAAGAACAACGCCGCGCGCACGTAAGGAAGAAAAAGATGTGAAATTTTACTTTCACCGCTTGCCAAGAAGAACTCGCAGTTCAAGTGTAGAATAATTAGTAGGTTTTTGTACACAATTTATAATTCACCGTCTACCATTCACAATTCACCATTTATAATTTACCATTCACCATTTATAATTCCCTAAACCATACTCTGTATGTACTTCTTCACCTTTTCAAATTTGCCAAGCCAGAAAACCACATCGAGAATAAAGGGCAGCTTAGAAAGGGTGCGCTGCACATTATAGCTCTTAACCAGGTCGTTAACTATGGCTGTCTGCAAGTCCGCATCGTATTGCAGCATGGCGGATGGGGAAAAATCGTTGGTTTTGAAACAGCGCAACGCCTGGTCTGCTGCCAGTTTACCGCTGAGTACAGCATTGCCGATACCCGTGCCGGAAAGCGGATTAGAAAGAGATGCAGCATCGCCCACTAATAGAAAACAGTTGCCCGATGGCGCTCCGATACTAGACCCCAATGGCACTCCAAAGCCTTCCAGCGGGCCTTCCTGCACAGCATCTTTAAACTTGGCACTCAATTCTGGTGACTGCTTAAAATATTCGTAGAAGGCGTCTTTAAGGTTTATCTTTTTGTCGGCTATATTCTGAGAGAGCAGGCCGAAACCTACGTTAACCTTTCCACCTTCAACCGGGAAAACCCAAAGGTAGTTGAGCCCGTATTTCGGGCTGAAGAATACTTGTGAAATATCAGGATGGGTATCTTTTACGTTGGAATAGTAGGCGCGCACAGCACCCAGATAATGCTTGCGGTTAATGGACCGCTCCGTAAGTTGTTTTGCTACGACAGAATTAGCTCCGTCTGCACCAATAACAATTTTGCCCGTGTAAACGGTAGGGGAGTCTTTAATGGTTATCGTTACGCCATCATTATTGACGGTAATTTTATCGGGTGCGGTGCTGGTAAAAATATCAGTATTCGTATGCTCTTTTACCTGACCGAGAAGAAAATTATCCAGGTCCATACGCGGACAGGTGTAGGACTCATTCTTCCAGTCGAATTGTATTAATTGACCTTTATAGTTAATTTGGGTATGTTTGAGCACCAACGTTTTGGGAAACGCTTTAAATGTTTGCTCAAAGCCGGGTAGTATAGTATTCAGTGTCTCTACAGCTTTGCGGTGCATCAATTCACCGCAAACTTTATCGCGAGGGAACTTTGACTTGTCAATCATAGCTACCCGTAAACCTGCATCTTTCAGCGCAATTGCAGTGCTGCATCCGCCCGGTCCGGCACCAATTATGAGCACATCATAATGTTTTACTGAACCGGCATCACTCATAGCATTTTAAGTTTTGTGTAAAATTATGTCTTTTTTCTTAGACAAAATGTAATTGTGGTCATCAATCTTACATAGTGTTCTATAGATCAAGCAATATGGTTGATTCCAGAGCAAAAAAAATCCGGGCGCATGGCCCGGATAATATTTTAAGAATGTTCTGTGAATTTTAATTACCTGCTTCCTTCAACTGCTTTAGCAAGCTTATTCATGCTTTCTTTCTTTTGCAGGAAGATATCTACTTTATCCTTCGGTACGCGTATTTTGTAGAATGCAGTAGCGTAAGTGTGATTCAGGAATTGCGAATAATCAGGATTCCAGCGGCTGATCAACTTCTTATCGATACCTGTTTCATGTTCTATTACGTCTAACGGCAACGGCCTGTCTAATTTCAGGATGCTCATATTCTTCAGTTCCTCTTCGCTGAAAGACGGCATCTTAGGCGCAGCAATTGTAGTAACCGTAGTAGTATTGGCAAGCACTAAAGGCGCATTCGCAGCAGTTGGTTTTGGAGCTACCTCTTTAATAATAGGCTCGTCATCCTTGTCCTTACTAAAATTGAAGTCAACAGGGATACTGCCGATATTGATGAATTTACTCAGGTTTTCAAAAATGCTTGCCGTAGCAATAAATGCCAGAACGTGACCCTGTGTTTCCTGCGGCAGATATTCCTTAATATCCCAGAAATTATGACTTCCGGTTTTGTCAATTGCTTTTTGTACAGGTGTTGGTCCGCTGTTATAAGCAGCAACAACTAATAGCCAGTCATTAAGTTGGCTATACAATAAGTCAAGATACTTTGTAGCTGCAGTAGTTGATTTTGCCCAGTCTTTGCGCTCATCGTTCTTGCGGGTTACAGCTAGGCCCATCATTTTAGCCGTTGCTTCCATCATTTGCCATGGCCCAACGGCGCCGGCATGTGACACAGCATTATGGTTCAGTGCAGATTCTATAACCGCAAGGTATTTTAATTCCTTCGGCATTTTTTTCTGCTCCAGTATATTATCAATTACTGAAAACGGTGCAGCGCTGTTACTTTGCACACTGCTTAACGTACGGTTATGCACTTCCATGTACTTGCGTACAAAATCATTTACATAACCATCTTTATCTCCAAAATAAGCTTTTTCTCCAGCCAAAGGAACATGGCCATAGCCTAATTTTTCTTCTGCGTAACCGGGTTTTGCAGTATTACTCGCCAACAAAGCTGCACCTGCTTTAGGTGTTATCATCTTCATTGCAGATAGGGAATCAGCCCTGCTGGCTGCATTTTTTGTTTTTACTGTACTTTTTTGCTGCGCCTGGGTAGTAGCAGCGGTTAGTGTAAGAAAGAATGCGGTAATAAGTACTTTACATTGCATGTTTATCGTTGTTTAAGCGGTGAAGCATGCAACCCTCTATAAAGGGAAGCCTACATTAAAATAGTTTCAGGATATTGTGGTATAGTTTCAGCTTAAATAAATTAAGCGTTGTTGTTAGGAGTGTTGATTTTCTCCTTTTCCTTCATCCCCGATTCTATTTCACTTTTAATACCATCTTTAGCTTCATTAAACTGGCGAATGCCCTGGCCTAAACCTTTGGCAAGTTCCGGAATCTTCTTTCCACCGAACATCACAACGATGATAAGTAAAAGAACGATCATTTCTCCGCCAGATGGCATCCACGTAAGCAAAAGTGGATTAACGTTTAGCATTGTCATAAGAAAATATTTTAAAAAATTATAAAATAACTAGTCATAGGGCAGTGCAAATATAGGCTTTTTAGCCTGTCAGCCTAATTTTCTTATCCACATTCGCCATTTTTAACAATTGACTGACGTGGTTTAAACCTGTTTATTGAAGGCCTGAAATGGCTATTTGTTATGAATATCAGTTACTTGTGCCCCTGTATCTGCGCCATTTTTCCAGCACCTCTTTCATATCTTCTGGCAGTTCGGAATTGAACTTTATAAACTCGCCCGTGCCGGGATGCATAAAGCCAAGCTCCTTTGCGTGCAGCGACTGTCGCTTAATAATGCTGAAACAATTATCAATAAATTGCTTGTATTTGCTGAACACAGTGCCCTTCACAATTTTATCGCCACCATAGGTGGTATCGCCAAAAAGCGGGTGACCTATGTGTTTCATGTGCACCCTGATCTGGTGCGTACGGCCGGTCTCCAACTGCAACTCGACCAGCGTAGTATAGTTAAAGCGTTCCAGAACCTTGTAATGAGTAATGGCTTCTTTACCGTGGTCGCCATCAGGGAAAGTATCCATAATTTTACGGAAGCGGAGATTACGCCCTACATTCACTTCAATGGTCCCTTCATTTTCCGGCAGGTCACCCCACACTAAAGCTATATACCTGCGGTGCACCGTATGCGCTTTAAATTGCGCGGAAAGGTCCTGCATGCTTTTTTCGGTCTTGGCAATAACCATCAGGCCGGTAGTATCTTTATCAATACGGTGGGCCAGGCCAACACGCGGCAATTGCGTAGGGTCGGGGAGGCCCTGCTGTAAATAGTAAGCCACGC
This sequence comes from Chitinophagaceae bacterium, assembly GCA_947447265.1. Taxonomy (GTDB): domain Bacteria; phylum Bacteroidota; class Bacteroidia; order Chitinophagales; family Chitinophagaceae; genus Flavipsychrobacter. The sequence continues at coordinate 15,955 of CANFKC010000068.1, read as the reverse complement.
CGTTTACCAGTGTTCCGGTATAGTTTCCGCAAGCGGGATGCACCACCATACCGGCAGCTTTATTTATAATGAGTACCTCATCATCTTCATAGGCTATGTTTAGCGGAAGGTCTTCTGGTATTATTTCTGTGCTTTCAACCCTGCGGGTATCGTAAACAATAATATCATCATTGGGTCTTACCCTGTAATTAGGCTTAACCTTTTCCTTATTCACCAGTATCATGCCGTTTTCCACAGCTTGCTGCACCTTGTTACGGGTAGCTCCAACCAGCCTTACCATTAAAAACTTATCAATTCTAAGCGGCTCCTGGTTAGGTTTACATACCATATGGAAACGAATGGAGAGCTCCCCGTCTGCCTCTTCCCTATCATCTTCTATCTCTTCGTCCCAGGTATCTTCAACTATTAGATCATCACTCATGGCTGCAAAAATAGGTTATTAGTTTTATGTACCGAACGGGAGCTGCTACAGAAGGGGCGTATACGGTGTAATTTCGATCTTACTTAAGAACTAAGCCGTGTAGCTGATCATTATAATTATCGTTCTCACTACATGTGATATACCTTTTTATACACGTCAAAATTGCTGATTTTGACCATTATATGGCTGTGCGGTGAAATAAAACATGTAATTTTGCGCTATGCAGGTGATCAATAACGTTTCTGAAAGAACGCAATATTACTTAGATAAAGAACAGCGGTATGGAGCCCATAACTACCATCCGCTGCCGGTAGTGTTGAACAGGGGAGAGGGCGTATATGTTTGGGATGTTGATAATAAACGTTACTACGATTTTCTTTCCGGGTATTCAGCCATTAACCAGGGGCATTGCCACCCGGTTATAATGAAGGCCTTTATGGAACAGGCGCAAAAGCTAACACTTACTTCGCGTGCTTTTCATAATGATGTGCTGGGGGAATACGAAGAGTATGTTACCCGTTTTTTCGGCTACGACAAGGTGTTGCCAATGAATACCGGCGTAGAGGCTGTTGAAACCGGCCTCAAGCTCGCCCGCCGCTGGGGATATGAGGTGAAAGGTGTTGCCCCTAACAAAGCGAAAATTATTACTTGTGAACATAACTTTCATGGCCGTACCATAAGCGTTATTTCTTTTAGCACCGATAATGATTCTACGCGCAACTTCGGACCTTTTACTCCCGGAAATGTTACTATTCCATATAACGATATTCATGCATTAAAAGTGGCGCTGCAAGACCCTGAAGTTGTCGGTTTTCTTGTAGAACCTATACAGGGCGAAGCAGGGGTAGTGGTGCCTGATGAAGGTTACCTCGCACAGGCTGCCGCACTTTGCAAAGAATCGAACGTATTGCTGATTGCAGACGAGATACAAACCGGCCTTGCGCGCACCGGCAGAATGCTGGCGTGCGACCATGACAACGTAAAGGCGGATATATTGCTGCTGGGTAAAGCACTTTCAGGCGGTACAATGCCGGTTTCGGCAGTATTGGCCGATGATGAGATAATGCTGACCATTAAGCCCGGCGAACATGGTTCCACCTATGGTGGTAATCCTTTGGCTTGTAAAGTTGCCATAGCTGCGTTGCAGGTTTTGAAGGATGAAAAAATGGCTGAAAACTCTGCGGTACAGGGGGCTTATTTCCGGCAGGAGCTGCTGGCTATGAAGAGCGAGCATATTTCAATAGTGCGTGGCAAGGGTTTATTTAACGCCATTGTAATTGACCACGCTGATAAAGAAGCAGCATGGAACATTTGTATGCGGCTTAAAGACCATGGTATGCTGGCAAAGCCAACCCATGGCGACCGGATTCGCTTCGCGCCACCGCTGCTGATCAATAAGGCGCAGATAGATGAGTGCCTTGAAATGATTAAGAAAAGCCTCAACGAATTTTAATTTTACCACACGAGTTTTCATAGCCCCGTTTTTCGGGGCTTTTTTTTGATTGGACGGCTCGGTTTTGCTAACTTTATTGCATGTCAAAACAAAAATTGATAGTGCTTACCGGCGCGGGCATAAGTGCTGAAAGCGGCCTGAGAACTTTTCGCGATGCCGATGGTTTATGGGAGGGGTATAATGTGCAGGATGTGGCAACGCCCCGCGCCTGGCGCCGCGACCCGCAACTGGTACTTAATTTTTATAATGAAAGGCGCCAGAATGTTATGGAAGCCAAACCTAATGCGGCCCATATTGCGCTGGCCGTATTAGAGCAGTATTTTGATGTACACATCATTACCCAGAATATTGACGATCTGCACGAGCGTGGAGGCAGCACCAAAGTAATGCACTTGCATGGCGAAATATTGAAAATGCGCAGCGAGTTGAATGACGATGAACTATACGAGGTAACCGGCGATATAAAATTAGGCGATAAAGCGGCTGATGGCGGCCAGTTTCGCCCGCACGTAGTTTGGTTTGAAGAACAGGTGCCTATGATAGAATATGCGGTGCCGCTTATGCAAAGCGCAGATATATTTTTGCTGGTAGGCACTTCGCTAGCCGTATATCCTGCCGCGGGCCTTGTAGATTATGTAAGGCACAGGGTACCTAAATACGTTATCGATAAACAGATTCCGCAGGTTATCCGCTATGAAAATATTATTCCCATAGAAAAGACCGCCACAGAGGGAATGGCCGAACTCGTTAAGCTTTTGGTGGGTTAATTGTAGTGGCGTTGCCTTTTAACCATATCGCAGTCCTCGGCCCTTCCGAAAAAAGTAGATCGAGTATACTCAGGTTAGGCACAAAGCCTATCCTGTCTTCAAATACCTGATAATATTTAGGGAAGGTTCCTGTATTATCCCGAAGGTCGGCGGGTTTCATGGGCCTCAAGTCAAGCGAACCCGCTGGCGGGTCGGCAACGAATGTATCAGAAATCCGGACTTCTGTTTTTAGCTTTAATTGAGTTGCCAGCCATTGAAAAGAGGCGAGGTTAAAGTCAACAAGTTTTTCAAAAGGGGTTTCAAATACCGACTGCAGGCTCTGTTCGTAATATTCCCAATAGGGCGATCGTTTATATACCGATACCAATGTGCGCCAATGCTGCACCTGCCAGCGTTCTGCATTGTGAATCATAACTTCAGCCATTGGTATACGCTGGTTACGTCCCTTAACTAACGGTATGGAAAGCTGGTTAACATTATTAGCCCCACTTATCGTATAGCGATTGCGATAGCTCATCTTTTCAAAATGCTCTCCCTTATCGAAAATAATTGTTTCTGCATCGTCAATTTGCGCCCACCAGTTAATAGGTGGAAAAGGCAGTAGAGAGCTGATAATGTCCATTATAAGTTATTGTATAGCCGGTCTTGAACCACCAAAGGTAAATAGTTTGCCTTATTGATTCTGTCTCTTTCCGGTCAGCGCTTCAAATCATGCGCTGGAGTCATAAATTGCGCATCTTAAATCTAGGTGCACTAAGCGCATAGTCATAGCGCTTTCGCGTCTTTGCGCGAAAATTTTAGTTGCGCCTCTTAAACCTTAACTCACTATGCATATGGTCATAGCGCCTTCGCGTCTTTGCGTGAAAATTTTAGTTGCGCCTCTTAAATCTTAATTCACTAAGCATATGCTCATAGCGCCATCGCGTCTTTGCGTGAAAATTTTAGTTGCGCCTCTTAAATCTTAATTCACTAAGCATATGGTCATAGCGCCTTCGCGTCTTTGCGTGAAAATTTTAGTTGCGCCTCTTAAACCTTAACTCACTATGCATATGGTCATAGCGCCTTCGCGTCTTTGCGTGAAAATTTTAGTTGCGCCTCTTAAATCTTAAATCACTAAGCAAATGGTCATTGCGCCTTCGCGCCTTTGCGTGAGACTATAATTTTCCAGATTTCCCTGCCCGATAGCATTTTAACAAAGCTTAATCAATGGTTTCTATATTTTCATACCTTGCAAGCTGCAAGCTAACCATGAATTTAAAGCAAATTAAGTGGCGTATAAAATATGCCATGCAATACTTTCCGTTTACCCTCAATACCGTTCTGTGTGCATTGGCCATATGGGGCGCAAAATACCTTTTATATAAACCCACCCCAAAGGGCGAAATGCCTTCTATGACCATGCCATTTGTTATACTCATGGGTAAAATGGGATTATGGATATTTGCAGGCCTTGTGTTGTTATCTGTTTTAAGCACCATTGTTTGTTGGGTGCACTACCTGATCATCAGCCGGCAGACTGGCCTCAAACTGCAGGTCGATTTTAATGTAGAAACGCGCAAGGGTAAAAAGAACAAACTGTTTTTGAATGCTACATTAGAAAAAGCATGGCGCCCATTGCTGGGTTTCGTGAATGGCAGAATCGTTTACGATAATAACCAGCTTACAGATGTGTTCAGTCTGCTTTCTAACAGGAAGAAAGAGCTGGGTAACCAGCGCACTGCTATAACAGGCCGCAGCCGGGTAATGTTGCCGGATATTAAAGAGTATGATCTGAAGGGTGGTTTCATTTATTTTCATGATATGCTGCATTTGTTTTCTCTTGCAGTGGCGCAGCCTATAAGCGGGCATTTTTACCAGCCTCCTGTTTTAATGGAGGAAACTGATGCTGATGTATTCCCGAAGAAGACGCAAAATCTGGATGTACGGATCGACCAACTGAGAAGGGTAGAGGGCGACTTGCTCAACTATAAAGATTTTGAGTCAGGTGACGATGTGCGCAGGATAGTTTGGAAAGTGTATGCCAAAAACAGGGAATTGGTAGTCAGGGTACCCGAAATATTTGAGCCATATGCATCCCATTTGTATTACTATGCTTCTTTCCATGCCGATATTAAGGCAGATCTTTTAGGCGAAGGATACCTGAAAGAAATGCTCAATTATTATAAGAATGCCGTCTGGACGGTATATGATTCGCTTTCAAAAAAGGAATGGAAGCTGGCTTACGTTCCCGACCAATCTTTCAATATACCGGAAAGCATGGAGGAAGCGGAAAAAACTGCCCGGATCATTAGTAATAGCACCTGGCACGACGATAAAACATTGCAGCAGTATTTTAACCCGAACTACGGAACTGTATTGTGTATTTCCTCGCTAACGGACCCGGTTGAGTTAAGCAATCTGCTGGAAAAATGCGATGCATCTACCGTCATATATTTCGTTAAGGTTTCTAACGTAATGAAGCATTTTGCTCCGCTGGACTGGATTGCGCGACTGATATTTCTGCCACCCCAGGACCGACTGGGCAGGCTCCGCACCCGCTGGACATTCTCCCCTCTAAGAATTAGAATTCACCGTCGCGAAAAAGAGATCATTAAACTACTTTCAAAAAGCCCTGTTGTTTGGGGAGAATTATAGTTCATCTGGGCTCCGATTTTCAAAGCTCGGGACACGCTTTTGAGCGACCGGTTTGTTTTTATAAATTTACTGGAAAGATAATTTTGCTATTATGTTTAGGATAATAGAACCTGAAGTTGCCGGAGGATTTGGGAGTGATACTAAAATGGATGGCACTCAGCATCCACCCATAATTGAGCAACTGCATTTTGAGTTCGAAGGTTGGTTAAATGACGATATTCTGGAGACGTATCCGTGCTTTTTAGTTACAGAGCGTTTAAGAGCCCAAATTGAAATTGAAAAGTTGTCAGGTATATTATTTGATAGTGTGCAGGTGACAAAATCAGATAATTTCAAGGAAATGTATCCCGGTAGGCAACTACCAAAATTCTACTGGGCCAAAATTACTGGTGATTTTGCACAAAGTGATTTTTTCCTGGTATCCGACGGGCGTTTGGCTGTTTCAGATAAGGCGTACAGGCTACTTTGTCGTTTCAACATAAGGCATGCAGATATTGAAGAAATGCACTGATTTTCTATGAGGTGTCCCACACTCTTAAAGTGTGGGACACCTATATATATCACTCGTCTGCGAATGTTTCGCGGATGCATCGGAACTGCATTTGTAACGCCTGTTTTACCCACAAACACCCAGCTTTGCCTGGTCTCCCTACTACGTTAAAGCACTTACCAATCTTCAGATTGGTGTAAATAGCACTAGATGTTTATATTTACAGTACTGGTAAGGCAATGGCGGCGGGGTGGTTAATTTCTTATTGTCGTGTCAGACTTGCAGGTCACGAGACCGGCACCTAATTTGAAGTAGTCGGGAGACTTGGTGAACCGGGGAAAGAACAACACTTTTTTTCAAAATGGTATTCACGGCCTAATAGGAATTGATCATTTCAGACTCACAGCTACAAATACATTACAACTAACCGATTATTAAATATGAAATTTTTATTTGTACTACTCAGTATTTGTTTTTTGGAAGTGAACTGTTGTTTATGTCAAAGAGCATGTGATTTAGAAGATATGAAAAAATACCTCCCTTCTAAGACTCAAAATTTTAATTTATCTAAACAGCTTTTTAAAGAAGACACTTCGCTGGTATCAGTTAATGGCTATTATCTCAGGATAAATGAAGAGCAAGAGTGGAAAAATTATAAAATGATAAAATCGGTTTATTCATACAGTTATATGCGTTTCTATCCAGATGGAAGAATGTTCTGTAGTTTTCAATATCTAAGCCAACCGGATAAGAAAGAACTGCAGGATACTACTTATGGAAAGTTTGGTCGATATATAATTGAGAATGGCAAATTGAAGGTGGAATTGTACCAGGATAAGCACGATGGCTATGCCTTCCTTTATGCCTATCCGGTATCTGGTGGCATACAATTCTACAAGTCGTCGTCGCGTGGATGGTTATTTCGCAATACAACAAGAACAAAAGAAGGGGGCTACTACCAAAGGTATAACTTTTAAGTACTAAACACATGGCTGTCACTGGGCGAATTTCGTATTGTATTGACTGACTCGCCGGGCAGCAGACCGGCACCGACTGAGTCCTACTAGTCATACTACATAAGGCTGGGCGAAGTAGTTTTAAATGCTTTTAATTATAAAAAGACTTTTTTACCATGAATTATCCTTTAATCGGCATTCTTATCCTGGTTGTTTTGTATTTCGGTGCAAGATTAGTGCGCTCACTCGCTCAGTATGCGAAAAATAGAAAACACGTTATTAAAGTTGATGCCGTTATAACTGACGCAAAATGGTTAACGCCTGCAGGAGTTAAAGCAGATAATGAAGAAAGCTCATCGGTAACTATGAAAGTTAGCGTAGACTATGAAGGGCAAATTTATTTTGAAGAAGTAAAAGTCAGCTACAAATATTTGCCGGAAGATGGTAAGAAGATTCGCGTATATTTTAATAGAAAGACAAAAGATATTTCTTTGCAGAACAGCGTTTTTCCTGTCGTCGCTTATTTAGTTGCAATATTGTTATTAAGTCACTCTATCTATAGACTTTTAAAAAAATGAGCGAGTTTTGGACGAATTATTCAGCTTTACGCAATCCTTGATTCCGCAGCAATCTCCTGATTAGAAAACAAATTGCACCAATTACTCCGAACCGACACGCTATTGCAAAGAACTATAATCAGTTGAATATCAATCAAAATAAAACACGAATTGCATATCGTGTGTATAACGTTTGGTCACATCATTTCCACTAGCGACATTTGTATGCTTAAGGAGGGCATTTCCATGTGGTTAGAGAAAATTAAACAGTCAGGTACATCAAATTTTACATTAATTGTAGCATTCATGGCTAATGTAGGGGCAATCCCTTGCGGTCGCCCTAACGCAAACCGTGAGCATAACACCGCTTCCGCAGCAGTACGCCGACAACTTTTTTTGAAATCGCGTGACTACAGTTAACAATCTGGTAACTAAAAAAGGCTATAGCAGAGGAGTCCCACACTTTTAAAGTGTGGGACTCCTCCAAACCAAACTAAATGTTCTCTCCTTACTTCACCATTTTCAAACCATACATCATGGGTAGTTTTCCTTCCATGCCGGGTATCTGGTATTTGCGTGGGGCTATTTCAACTGTCTGAGGGAAACAGGCGTAGGGCGAATAATCGAGTTCCTCGAAATGCACCATTTGTAGGTGCTCGTTTAGTAATGATTGGAATATTTCGCTTAAATGATGATTCCAGGTTATTGATTTGAGCGTGATATCAGCGCTAAAATCAGCATAGGTGCCGGTCTCAATTTCTTCTATAACCTCTTTGTTGAAATAAGAGTATTGTACATGTGTAAAGTTATTGTCGAACATCCATACCGTAGGGTGGAATTCCGCAAACACAAATGCGCCGCCGGGTTGTATATACCTGCTTACTATTTTTGCCCAGGCCGTTAAGTCAGGCAGCCAGCAAATGGTGCCGTAAGATGTAAAAACAATATCATACTCTTTATCTAACACCTGAGGCAGATCATAGATGTTGGTGCAGATGAACTCAGCATCCAGCCCCAGCTCTGTATTAAGTGACTGCGCTTCAGCAATTGCAGCCGGAGAAAGGTCAATACCTGTCACCTTTGCACCCATACGCGCCAGTGTGAGTGTGTCTTGCCCGAAGTGGCATTGCAGGTGGAGGATAGTTTTACCCTTTACGTCGCCCAGCAGCTTCAGTTCCATTTCGTTAAGCGTATTCATGCCCGCTTTAAACTCCGCATGGCGGTAGAAATCAGAATTGATGTGGTGTGGCGTCTTGGCGTTCCAGAGCGCCTGGTTGGTGGCTATATATTCAGTGTTATTGGTCATGGGTTAGTGTTCGTAAATGTAAAAAATGAGTGTGTAAAGTCCGGAGTTCTTATTGAAGTCTACCTCAAGAGCTACATGCCCTTTCAGCGATTTTGGGTCTATGTTTTTATTGTAAGGGGGCAGGTATACCACTTTCTTATATGCTGCCAACCCGGGGTAAAAGTTGTCGTTGAACTTCATATTCAGGCCCTGTGGTTTCAGGCAGTCTTCCAGCTTCTTTTTGTAGTTGTCGTAAGCTGCTTTAATGCCATCAATTGTTTTTGATTGCGCCAGCGCACCTTCGTAAAAATTGCCCATCGAGTATACGAACCTGGAGGTAATAGTACCCGGCACAGCAATGCCGCTTTTATACACCTTTACACCCGCGCTGGTTTGGGTAATATTGGTGCGTATGTTGCGGAACTGGTTCGGTGCATCACGGAAAATAACAGTTACAGCTTCGCAAAATTCATCTTGCGCCATGCAGTTATATGCGAATCCGCCAATTAGAAATGTACAAATAAGCAATAGTTTATTCAACATTTGGCTAAGGTAATAACCAATTTGCAATTAGCGTCACACGGACTGTTATTATCTCCTGTTTTCATTGCGATCTTGCGTAGTAAATTGCGTCCTGTTCACTAACTCGAAAAAGCATAATCCTCCTTATCTTTACCTATGCCGCAACACGATATGGTAATATTGCCCCAAGAGATAGCGCTGCAATTGAATAGCCTGCTGCAGTTGCCTGCATCCGGGCAGGAGCAGGATTGGGAAATTGAACTTGCGGACTGTACACGGTTATTGGAATTCATTGCCTTCCATAATACTGCTGACCTTAATGCGATGCAACGGTATGGTGTAGGTTTGCTGATACTGGCATCTTACGACGATTACCTTAAAGAAAATGCAGATGAGGACCATGCCATTTGGAGCGCTATAGAGAGCATTATTGCTAAAGAAAATGAGCAATACACAGGCATACTCAGGTATTGGGCTTGTTTAAGGGAAAATGAAGATGCAGGGTTCGCTATCTCGGCAAGCGTAAGGGCATACCTTAAAAATGAAGACGATGGCAACATTGCCGCCATGGCTGCTTTTTTAGAGAAGAATTTTGTCAGGACCAGCTTCAAGAGAAGTCTACCACCAGCAAGAGAGCGGAATGGCCTTATAGCCCTATTTGTAGATGCTGTATTTGGTAGTCCGGACAATGCTAAGGTGCATAAACCAGGTTGTTCTGATGATGAGATAGCGGCATTGGAAGCTCATTTTAATTTTAGGTTACCGAGGGCTTATAGGGTATTCTTGTCGATAATGGGCCATGGTACCGACAATTATGAGGTAGGTACAGACTATACCTATAACTGGCTTTTTGATCAGACAAAATATGCCAATGAGTTGCTGGATGAAAAGAACATTTTGCCCATGCCACCCAATGCATTTGCATTTTCAATGCACCAGGGATACCAGTTTTGTTGCTTTTTTGTAGAAGAGGGTATCGATGATCCATCGGTATTTTATTACCATGAAGGTTACGCCAGTAAAGGACTCATTAAAGTAACCAATCACTTAACCGAATACCTGATGTCGCCAGCAATATTGGAAAAGGTTTTTGATGAGCCGCTGTACTATTGAATAATTGTTTTTTTAGTTGCTAACCTATTGATCTTTACTCGCATGAGTTTAATAATATGGTATTGTCTATTTCCACAGCCTAACTCGTCTGATGTTTGTACAACTTTGCATAATGCCCGTCAAGCGCCATAAGCTCCTCATGCGTGCCCTGTTCTATTATAGAACCATGGTCTATAACAATTATCTTGTCAAACGACCAGGTAGTGAAAATGCGGTGGGTAATTACAAACGTTGTCTTGTCCTGTAAAAAATCTTTAAGGTTGTTCAGTATGGTTTGCTCAGTTGTCGTATCAACCGCCGACAGGCATTCATCCAGCAATAATATCGGGCTGTTTTTAAGTAGTGCACGTGCCAGCACCATGCGTTGTTTCTGGCCACCGCTCAGCATAACGCCCCGCTCCCCAATTACGGTTTCAAATGCTTTTGGCATGGCCATAATGTCATTGTAGAGGTCAGCCATAACAGCTGCATTTTTCACCTGTGCTTCAGTAGCATCATTGCTGCCGAACTTTATATTATTGTAAATGCTGTCTGAAAAAAGATAGGCTTCCTGAGGGGTGTAGGCAATTTGGCGGCGCAGGTCGTGCAGGTCAAAACTTTTTAAGTCCACGCCGTCAGCTGTTACCGTACCGTTAGCTGGGTCGTACATGCGCAGCAGCATATGTGTCAGCGTCGATTTGCCTGAGCCTGTTTTGCCGATAATGGCCACTTTTTCACCCGGTGCTACTTGCAGGGTGAAGTCTTTAATAGCTGTTATGCCGGTATGCGGATAGGTGAAAGTGATGTTGTTAAATGCAATGGCTCCTTTTAGTGTTTGTTTGATACCGTCTGCCGGACTTTGGATATCTGGCTCTGTCAGCAGAAATTCATCAATTCTTTTTTGTGAAGCCCCGGCACGTTGTGTCATACTCGCCACCATGCCAATGCTGGAAATTGGGAACATCAGCAGGTTAATGTAAATAACGAACTCGGCTATATTGCCTGTACTTATACGGCCGTGAATGGCAAAATAACCACCTACAAAAACAGTTATGAGCATGCTCAAACCTATAAAAAGGTTCATAGAAGGGAAGTAAACTGCTTCTGTTACAGATAGATTAATAGAACTCTGCCTGTATTCTTCTGAGGTTTTGTTGAAGAAATTGATAATGTTGTTTTCTTGCACAAATGATTTTATCACCCGTATGCCGGAATAAGCTTCCTGCGCCGTGGTGGTAAGGCTGGAAAGCTGACCCTGTATTTTGCCGCTCTTTTTGAAAATAATTCGGTTAACGTAATAAATAGAAAGTGCCAGGAAGGGTAGTGGCGCAATTACATAAAGCGTGAGCAGTTTGTTTACCCGGAGCATCTCTACAATGCAAAGGGTGGTTATCGTCATCATGTTAGAAAAGTACATGATGGATGGTCCTGTGTACATCCGCACCCGCGAAACGTCTTCCGAAATCCGGTTCATCAGGTCGCCGGTAAAATTCGCTTTATAGAAGCTGGTATTCAGGCGTTGGTATTGGTTGTATATTTCGTTCTTTTGGTCATATTCAATGTGGCGCGACATTACAATAATCGTCTGCCGGGTCATGAACATAAAGAAACCACGAAGCAGTGCTAAACCCAGTAGCATCATCCCATTTCTGAATACGAATGACATAATTGTGCCGGCATCAATTTTGCCTTCAACCATCTGCTTTACCTGGTCGAGCGTTGTGCGGACAATATTGCCGGGCATCACAGCGAATTTGCTGCTTATGGCAACAAACAGCAGCCCCAGCAGTAAACGCCATTTGTATTTTACAAAGTACTTATTAAGAGATGCCAGGTTTTTCATTGAGGGTGCAAAGGTCGGGATATTCGGCATATAACGGTCGCTGCGGTAATAGTAAAAAGAAATGCTTCCATAGAAAATCGTTTATTGTCTTGCAGTTGTAAATAGTGACTTTTACGGTGTATAAACAAGATTCGGTTTTACATCTTCCGCTGAAATTACCTAATTTGCACCCCAATATGCAAGAGTTACCAGTCATCAGTTCAGATATTCCGAAAGTGGAACAGCGTGTTAAGAAGCCTGACTGGCTTCGTGTAAAGTTGCCGATTGGCGAAAGCTACCGCCATGTGCGTGGTTTGGTTACGGAGCATAAGCTACATACTATTTGCGAAAGTGGCAATTGTCCGAATATGGGCGAATGCTGGGGAGAAGGGACTGCAACATTTATGATATTAGGTAACATCTGCACTCGCTCCTGCGGTTTCTGCGCAGTTGCAACCGGCAGGCCCGAGCCAGTGGATTGGGATGAACCGCAGCGTGTAGCAGAAGCTATTCACCTCATGAAAGTAAAACATGCGGTTATTACATCCGTCGACAGAGATGAATTGGCAGATGGTGGCTCTATAATATGGGCTAATACTATAAAGGCTGTAAGAGCGCTGAATCCCGGTACTACACTCGAAACGCTTATTCCTGATTTTAAAGGAGAATGGGATAATCTGCAGCGTATTATAGACGTAGCGCCTGAAGTTGTTTCTCATAACTTAGAGACAGTGGAAAGGCTCACTAAAAAGGTAAGGATCCAGGCTAAGTATCATCGCAGCCTTGAGGCATTGCGCAGGTTAAAAGATGGTGGCATGCGCACAAAAAGCGGCATCATGCTTGGCCTTGGTGAAACGAAAGAAGAAGTATTACAATCGTTACAAGATCTGGCCGATAACGGCATTGACGTAGTTACGCTTGGACAGTATTTACAACCAACTCCTAAACACTTGCCAGTAGTACGGTTTGTGCACCCTGATGAGTTTGCCGAGTTCCGCGAAGCAGGGTACAGAATGGGTATCGACTATGTAGAAAGTGGCCCGCTAGTAAGGTCATCCTACCACAGTGAAAGGCACGTTTTTCCCGGCGAAGGCCGTAAGAAATGGGAAGCTGGCAATTGATTTGTTGAATTTGCCTGCTCGTTTAAGTGCTCTGCGTACTTTTTTGAAATATTTTTTGTTTTAAAGTATTTTTTATCTTTCACAAAAACCGATGATGATAATCATCGGTTTTTGTGCTAAAGTGGCTATAATGTTGCCTTTTGGAATTTGAAAGTTATTTATAAATATTAAAACGTATATTTAATTTAATATATTTATATTACATGTTACAATTTTTGTAAAATGTGGATTAGCAAAGCTTTGCAAAAACCAATGTACCTGTATATATTTGCTTAATGAGATTGGAAGAGGCAATAAAGACTAACCGTTTTGAAGATGAGAAGCACAAAGCTTCCCTAAATCTACTTTACACAACTTACTGGTTGAAAAATCAGATAAGTAAGGAGATGAAATCTAATGGTTTAACTTTTGAGCAGTTTAATATCATGCGAATCCTGCGCGGCAGCCATCCTGAACAGATGTGTATCAAGGATATTGCAGACAGGATGATCGAGAAAAGTTCTAATGTGCCGAGAATAATAGACCGCCTTATTGTAAAAAAACTGGTAAAGCGAACTACTTCAAAAGTTGACAAACGGGAGACGCTGGTTTCGCTGAGCTATAAGGGCATGCTTACGCTGGAAGATGCAAGCAAACTAACGCACCATCTGACCAGTGATATTATTGGTCTGAGCGAAGTGGAAGCAATCACGCTCAATGAATTACTAGAGAAAATGAGGTCCCGCCCGGAAGCAATAATTGCAGGTCAAGCAGAATAACTACTATTTTACTTTACCATATAATTTACCTTTTACCAGGCCCCATTTGTGCAATCTATGTCCAATAGATACACGTAATACACCACGGCCGTACTTCATGCTGCGCGAAAAATTAATGCTCGAAGCCTCTGGGAAATACTTGGTAGGGCAGGTTACTTCGGCTATCTCGTAGCCATTCATAAATATTTGCGATATCATTTCGTTATCGAATACAAAATCATCGCTGTTATGCGTAAAATCAATAGAACTGATCACATCTGACCGGAACGCGCGGTAACCAGTATGATATTCGCTCAGTTTTTGACCTATCATTATATTCTCGAATAACGTCAGGAAACGGTTGAAAATGTATTTATACATTGGCATACCACCTCTTAGTGCGCCCATGCCCAAAATACGACTCGCCAGAACTACCGGGTAAAGGTCGTTCGCTATTATAGATGACATAGCATGTATCAGCTTAGGCGTATATTGATAGTCAGGGTGCAGCATTATTACAATGTCAGCGCCTATTTCCATAGCCTTGCGGTAGCAACTTTTCTGGTTGCCACCGTAGCCTTTGTTTACTTCATGCTTAATAATATGGGTAATGCCCAGCCTTTTACCGGCTTCCACGGTACCATCCTTACTATTATCATCCACAAGTACAACATCATCTACAATATCGAAAGGGATTTCCTTGTAGGTGCGTTCCAGGGTTAGCGCAGCATTATAAGCTGGTAGTACTATAACAATTTTTTTACCGTTGAGCATAATTTGGGCTCAAAAATAAAAATTTGCATCTAAAAAACAGTATTTAATTTTAATTGGTTGTAAATAGCATCATTTAGGGGTGTTTCCATGTTCATGCTGTTTGGTGTTTTACCTATATTGCGATCGGGAATGTCAACTGTTCATGTATATATAGCGCCGGTTACACTACAGCTATCAAATGATAGGTTTAATGATTTGTGTGCGCAACTGCAGCCAAAAGAATGGGAGCGGGTACTGCGCTTTAAGCGTTGGCAGGATGCTCACGCCACATTATATGGCAGGCTTTTGTTGGCGAAGGCCGCTGCTGATTATGGGCTTACACTGGAGGATGTGAAATACACTGAATATGCAAAGCCCTATTTTGAAGGTAGTTTTGATTTTAATATTGCACATTCTGGTAAACTTGTTGTTTGTGCATTTAGTAATACAACCAGGGTTGGTGTTGATGTTGAAGCCATACGCTTAATAAATGTCAATGATTTTAATTCTGTTTTTACTTCAGGTGAACTTGCATCCATAAATGATCCTGTCGCCTTTTTCACGACATGGACTCGTAAAGAAGCAATTATAAAGGCAGATGGCTCCGGCTTAAACCTTGAGCTTGATAAGATAGATACAATGGCTGATTCCGTTGTTTTAAATGGTACAACCTGGCACTTAAAAACAATTCATTCTGATAGGGAACATATTATGAGTATTTGTAGCGATAAGCAGGATTTTGAGATTGTAATTGAGAGGGTGGGCTTCACGTAATAGTGAATGTTATTTTAGATTGTAGGTGACGTATCGGATTTGCTCCCCTGTGTCGAAACCATCAATAGCATTTTTTAGATGCTCTGGTTTCGTTTTACATAATTCGTATCCGGTACCATTATCCGGAAGATAAATTGTTTTGTTGAGTGAGTCCCGGAATAACTGGATGATTGACTTGTTGACTTTCTTTTCAAAGTCTTTCCAATTCTCATCAATTGGGCCTAATTCTTCTTTTGTTGGCTTGGAGCTTTCAGTAACATACTTCTTCAAGCTGTTATATGCATCGAGGTTACTTTTATAAACTTTTCTGAACTGGAGGTCTATTTCGTCATTGCCCAGGGCATTGAATCTTATAAGAACCTGTCCTGGATTAAAGAATAATATCTCCCTGTTTATGCCGTGATATCCACTGATATCAAGTATCATAATAAACCGCCATCAAAATTATTAAAATAATAATTTACTATCTTTGGTTCAAATAGGGAGCTATGCGAACCTTACAGTTGGTAAATCATCTTACAGATGTTCAATTAAAAGAAAGGCTTGCCTCAACAACCGGCAAGCCGGAGTT
>CANFKC010000067.1 GCA_947447265.1 Chitinophagaceae bacterium | reverse complement strand
ACTCCGGCTTGCCGGTTGTTGAGGCAAGCCTTTCTTTTAATTGAACATCTGTAAGATGATTTACCAACTGTAAGGTTCGCATAGCTCCCTATTTGAACCAAAGATAGTAAATTATTATTTTAATAATTTTGATGGCGGTTTATTATGAATTCGCATCGGCTATGCCATTTTGCTATCAAAAATCGGTATAGTCCGAAGGACTTAAATTTGAATAGCCGCGGGTGAAAACCCGCGGTATATGTATGTTTCAGCGTCAACCCTGAAAGGGTTGAACATGATATTTGTGCCGACTTTTAATGTACAAATGGTATTATGTCCGGCCGAAGATACTCGGCCACTGAGATTGTGTAATTTAATTTATTTAAAAGGTATCACAATTGCCGAATTGCCGAATTGTCGAATTGTCAAATTGTCGAATTCCCCAAATTCCCAAATTACACCTTATTCTTCTCCAGCGTAAACCCAAAAGAAGAACCTACGCCGGGCTTGCTGCGCACATTAACGGTTTGGCCATGGGCCTCTATAATGTGCTTAACAATGGAAAGACCAAGGCCGGTGCCGCCGATTGCGCGGGCGCGGCTGCGGTCGGCACGGTAAAAGCGTTCAAAAATGCGGGGGAGGTGTTCTTCACCAATACCTGGGCCGTCATCACTTATTTCTATATAAATGTAGCTGTCGTCAATTACATAGCAGCCCGCTGTTACGGTGCCGCCTTCATTGCCATATTTAAGGGCGTTTTCTATCAGGTTAACCAATACCTGCTTTATTTTTGGCTTATCGGCATGTACCCATATCGGGCGCTCCGTCCCTTTTTTAAACAGCAGGTGGTTATCGCGCTCCTTAGCTTTTAGGGAGAACTCTTCATAAACATCAGTAATAAGTTCCTGAATTATGAACGATTCTTGTATTATCGGTATCTTACCCGATTCCAGTTTCGATATCTCGTCCAGGTCATCTACCAGCCTTACCAGCCTGTCAATGCTGCGGTTGGCGTTCGAAAGGAATTTACGGTTCACATTTTCGTCTTCCAGTGCACCGTTCAGCAGGGTGTCAACATAGCCTTGAATAGAAAAGATCGGCGTGCGCAACTCATGTGCAAGGTTCATCAGGAATTCCTTACGGAAGCGCTCGTTATCGCGCAGTACTTCTATTTCCTTTTTGCGCTGCAAGGCCCATTGCTGCACGTCTTCGCTCACTTCTTCTATCGACTTTTGCGGAAGGATGTGCTTGTAGAAGATCTCTTCTTTCTTGGTAGCCTTGGTCTGGTAAATGAATTTGTAGATGAGCTTTATCTTGCGGTATATAAAGCGCTGCAGCGTATAATAATACAGGCTGTAGATAATAGCAAACGTTATTACGAATATGATAAGTGGCGTATACCACACCCGGCTCACGAAAAGGCTGAGCAGCGCATTAATGAGCGAAATGATGAGCGCAGTAAAAATAGACAGCGACCGGGGAGTAATATTTTTGGTATCCAGTACAGACATAGTACTAAACTACTCCATTTCGAATTTATATCCTACTCCTTTTACTGTAGTTATAAGATCGATACCTGCTTTTTGCCTTATTTTACGAATATGTACATCAATAGTACGGTCGCCAACTATTACGTCAGTACCCCATACACGCTGTAATATCTCGTTCCGGAGAAACACACGGCCCGGCTTAGAAGCGAGAAGTGAAAGTAATTCGAATTCTTTTTTAGCCAGCAGTATTTCTTCGCCTTTGTAGTAAACCGTGAATTTGGTTTTGTTGATCTCCAGATCGCCGAAGGTGGTCTTCTGCTCCTGCTCATCATCCTTCCTGAATCTGCGCAATGCAGATGCAATACGGGTAGCCAGCAGTTCTGATTTTATGGGCTTGGTGATGTAGTCGTCAGCGCCGATTTTGAGGCCTTCTATCTCGTACTTTTCATCGTTTAGCGCAGTGAGGAAAATGATTGCCGTATCCTGGAACATAGGCATGGTGCGCAATTCCTTAATGGTTTCTAAACCATCCTTATTGGGCATCATTATATCCAGCAAAATTAAGTCTGGCCTGAAGTCCTGCGCCTTTCGTATCGCTTCAAAACCATCGTTGGCAGTTGAAATGAGGTAGCCCTTGTTTTTCAGGTTATAACTTATGAACTCAACTATATCTGGTTCATCATCAACAATCAGTATCTTACCCGGAAACACTTCCATAATTTTCACTTATATCCACCGCAATATTAGGCTACGTGGTGTTAACAAAAAAAAATACAGCATTATGTAATTGTTAAGTGCAATTGCATAATGCTGTATCTGTATGTAGTAATACGGTATTACCTCAGGTTTACGCTGGCCGAGCCAACTTTGTAACCTTCGCTGAATACTTCAATTAAGTAAGATCCTTTAGGGTAGTCTCCTTCCTGGTGCCAGTCAACCACTACATCCTTTACAGGTTGTTCCTTTATAAGGGCTATTTCTCTCTGTATAGAATAGCTTATCTGGTCACCCTTGGCAGTGGTCATAAGGCCCGAACCATTGGCATCGCTTTTAAGTATGTTACCATCAGGGCCAACCATGCGGATGTATATTTTCTTGTTGCCGCTTTCTGCAATCCTGTTCTCGTCAATATCGAACTTGATGCGCAATACGTCTACTTTCTTAGCTTTTGAAGTTTCAATTTCTTTGCCGTTTTTCTTAACATGTATCGGTTCCATGCGCATATTAGATGCGTGTAGTACAGAACCGATCCTCTTCATGTTTATGTTTTGTGTTACTGCGGAATCGCGGTCTTTGGTCAGCACAATATTCTTATTGGTGAGCACCAGGTTTTCCTTTTCTAACTCTGCAATACGCGCTTCATATTGGGTGGTTTTGTCAGTAAGGGTGTTGATCATTTCCCTTGCTTTCTTCATTTCAGCAGCGGTAGCCTTACTATTACCCAACATGCTCCTGATCTTCTTCTGCAGCGCTATTATTTCGTTCTGATCTTTCTGTAGATTGCTGTCCAGTTTCGCGTTTGAAGATACCAGCTGGTCTATCTTGGCAGAAGCCGCGTCAAAGTCTGACTGCAGCGAAGCGCGGTCTGTTTTTACAGAATCTAACTTAGCCATCAGTTCCTTGCTATTCTGGTCAAAGCTCTGTTTGTCTCTGTTATTCTTGTAAAACAGGAAAATGCACCCTATCAAAAGCAAAATAATAACAGCCCAATAAATAATGGGGGTTTTTCTCCGCTCTTCATTTGGCTTTTCCGCGCCGGTTTGATTAAATTGACTCATAGTTTACCTTTGTTTTGAAACAAGCTGTTTTAGCTTTGCCACAAATATAATATTTAGTTTGCAATGGATTCGTTAAAAGGCATTTTGTTTATCGATATTGAAACGGTTCCGGTATTGCCACACTATGAACAATTATCGCCCGAGTTACAGAAGGAGTGGATCAGGAAATCAAAATTTCTGAAAGGTCCTGCCGACCCAAATGCCGAACCGGCAACGCTTTTCAGCGAACGGGCAGGTGTTTTTTCGGAATTCGCCAAGGTAGTGTGTATCGGAATTGGCAGCCTGTATAAACAGGGGGATACCTGGAAAATGCGACTTAAAGCCCTAACGAATGACAATGAAAAGTTATTGTTAACGGATTTTTGCCAGATACTGGAGAAAATGGGCCAGCAACATAAAGAGTTGCGATTTTGCGGACATAATATAAAGGAATTCGATGTGCCTTTTCTCTGCCGCCGTATGATCATTAATGAAATGGCCATACCGTCGTGCATGCAATTTCAGGGCAAAAAGCCATGGGAAATAAATCACCTCGATACTATGGAGCTTTGGCGGTTTGGCGATTTTAAAAATTTCACCTCGCTTTCGTTGCTGGCAGCGGTACTAGGCATTCCTTCTCCTAAAAGCGACCTTGACGGCAGCATGGTGGCAAGCGTGTATTATCAGGACGGGGATCTGCATCGCATAGGCAGTTATTGCCTGCAGGATGTGTATACCTCAGCGAAAGTGTATTTGAAACTGGTGGGGATACGCGATATCGACCCCGAGCCGGTATATGCAGATGTGTAATGAATATAATTGCGCCAATGTTCCTAAAGTGGCGTTTCTAACGACAATAGAATTAAATTTGCCCACAATACCGGTTACTGGCAAAATGTGCGACTTGAAGGAAAAGTTACAGCCCGGTATATTTAATTGAAACACGAGAACAATAATGAACGCCGACTATAAAAAGATACTGCAAAACCTGAAGATTCGCCAATATGCACCGGTGTATCTTATTGATGGGGAGGAACCTTATTATATTGATGCGCTCACGGAACATTTCGAGAACGACATACTGCAGCCGCACGAACGCGACTTTAACCTGATTACTTTATATGGTAAAGACGTAAACTGGGCCGATGTCGTGAATGCCTGCCGCCGTTTCCCGATGTTTGCCGAAAAACAGGTGGTAATATTAAAGGACGCCGCCCAAACGAAAGATTTCAATAAACTGGTTGATTATATAGAGAAACCATCGCCAACTACAGTGTTTTTAATTGAGCACAAGTTTAAGAAGGCCGATGGCAAAACAAAGCTGGTAAAAGCCGCCAAAGAAAAAGGAATCCACTGGACATCAGATAAACTGAAGGACGATAAAATTCCCGGCTGGATACAGGATTATGGTAATGAGCATGGTCTTAAGATAGGAGAGCCGGAGGCGCAGGTGCTTACATCGCACCTTGGTAACGACCTGCAGAAGATTGCGAATGAAATAGAAAAAGTCCGCATCAATATCCCAAATGAAAAAGAGCTGACGCTGGCGCACATTAGTAAATATATTGGTGTAAGCAGGGAGTATAATATTTTTGAATTCCCCGATACGCTTACCAGTGGCGACTTTAATAAGATGTACAAAATGCTGCATTACTTCCTGGTGAGCCCGAAAGCGGCACCAATGGTACTGATGGTTGCAACGTTTTACAGCCACTTCAGCAAGCTATACATGGCTAATTACCTGAAAGGGAAACCAGAAAAAGAAGTGACCACAGCTCTCGGCTATTGGCGCTACAAAGAAACTATGGCTGCTACCCAAAACTGGCCGTTAGCCCGCGTAGAGCGTGCATTATTACTGCTTGGTAAATACAGTACCATGACTGTAGGCGTAAATAGCAATACAGATGACAGGGAATTGCTGAAGGAGCTGGTAGGGCAGTTGTTAATGTAAAGGATTGGTAAAGGAATGCCAAAGGGAAGAACTATATCCTTTTTACAATTCCGCCAATGTCCCTATGGTCTTCCCGATTTAACTCGTCAATTAATCCTTCAATTGGATGAAGTTTTTCGGGGAACTTTTCTGCGATATTAAGCCGCGAGTCTATTAATTTCTTCAGCCATTGGTGTAACTCGCCTTCAATTACGTCAACGTCAGGGTGCTTTTCCCTTAAGATGTTCCATTCTTCAATTGGAATAATTACCGCAGTAGTTTGCCCGGAATTGTCAGATATATATATTGCAATGACATAAACCAAAGTTAAAGTGAATAAGGTGCAAATGGAAAGATTACTAGTTAAAATTCACATTGCTTAGTTGAATTTCTCTTTTTCATTGAAGAATAGTGTACCTACCCATCATAAATATTCCGCAACTCTGTTTTAGTTCGGCAATACTTGTTCATTTCAATAATAAAATATTTAATCAGTTCTGGGGACACTGTTTTTAGCGCTGGCGCAAGGTCAGGTGATAGATTTCTATAACTATAGAGTTTTGTATTGGTTCCTTGGTTCCAAAATTCATTAAACAAACTGTAGATTTACCAATCCGCTTTTTTATTTATTTTTAGCCGGATATTTACATATATGGCATCTAAAAAGAAACCAGTACAAAATCAACCGATTCCTAAAGATATTCAACCAGTTGCGACACCGGTGTCGGAGCAAACTGCATCTCAAACAGTGAAGGAGCCTTTTTTCACTTTTTCGGGTTTTAGGTTGCAGGCCGTTGTGCTTGCCATTGTCGGGTTCGTGTTTTATTGCAATACGTTTACCAATGACTGGGCTTTCGATGATATGCTGGTTATTGTGCAGAACGATTATGTGCACATGGGGTTTTCCGGTATACCCAAAATATTGACGGGCGATGCTTTTGAAAGTTTCACGCACAGCCAGAATGAAGAAAATAACCAGCTTTCCGGTGGCCGTTATCGGCCGCTTTCCATTATTACGTTTGCTATAGAACAACAATTTCTTGGCACCGATTTTATGGAAAAGGCAGAACGCACAAAGCTGCCGGCCGACGCGCAGAAAAAGCGCTCCGATAAATTCCTCCATGATATGCATGTGAGGCATGTCGTAAGTGTTTTGTTATATATCTTATCAACCATAGTGTTGTTACTCTTTTTCAGGAAAATCATATTCCCTGGTAATTACCTCGCAGCCTTTCTTGCTGCGCTTTTATTCACCATTCACCCCATCCATACCGAGGTCGTAGCCAACGTTAAGAGTCGTGACGAGATACTCTCGCTGTTGTTTGTATGCCTTACATTTTTGAGTGCATTCAAATACATGGATACTAAGAAGGTTACCGACCTTTTTGTTGCAATGTTGTGTTTTTTAATGGCTATGCTTTCTAAAGAGTATGGTGTTGTGCTGATTGTTTTATTGCCCTTGTCTTTCTATTGGTTTAAGGGATATGATAGGGCTAGCACCATAAAGGCCAGCCTCATTTACCTCGTACCATTGGTGGTGTATTTTATGCTGCGGTTATCTTCGGTTAAAGAAGCTGTTGAAATAGGCGAGGGCGATGTTATGAATAGCCCCTACTTGTTGGCTACAGGCGTAGAAAAAATCGCGACAATTATTTACGTCCCTATCAATTATATCAGGTTATTGTTCCTTCCGCATCCGTTGGCTGCAGACTATACGTTCAACCAGATACCTTATACTAATTTCGGTGACTGGAAAGTTTGGTTTTCTCTTTTGGTGCACGGTGGCATGTTGGCAGCAATGCTCTATTTTATGAAAAAGCGCCACGTACTGGGTTTTGCGATAGCTTTTTATTTTGCTTTCCTCGCATTGGTGAGCAATGTTTTTGTAAATATTGGAGCACCAATGGGCGAGCGCCTTATTTATCATTCCTCGGTCGGGTTTGTTATTATTATTGCATACCTGTTAAGTGAAGGGTATAAAAAAATACAACCTATTGCTGTAGCAAATGGTGTGCTGACTGTTTTACTTGCTGTAGTGGTTCTGCTCTGCGGGTTCAAAACTATTACTCGCAATAAAGATTGGAAAACTAATGGTACGCTATTCCCTAAAGATGTAAACGTAGTGCCTAACAGCGTTATTGCTAATTGCAATGCTGGTTTGGCTAACCTGATGAAGTCAGATGAGTATAAAGGGTCTGAGCGCGATGCATTGATCAGGAAGGCGATTGTTTATTTCGATAAATCTATTTCGGTCAATTCACATTACATAATGGCCTACCTCAACCGTGGTACCTGTTACAACCGGCTTGGCGAAATGGATAAAGCATCGGCAGACTGCGATACTGTTGTAAAGTATTATCCTGTGCATCCAGCCTTGCCTTTTCTTGCAGTGCCTGTTTCCAACTATTATACCAAAGAAGGCATAAAGCTGGCCGGAGAAAATAATGACGCAGGTGCGTTGGTGTCTTTTCGGAAAGCGGCAGATGCTACCCCCACGGATGCCAATGTATTATATAACCTGGCGTACGAATATTTGAAAAATAGCCGTATGGATGAAGGTAAGGCTACCCTAATTCGTATCCTTCAAATGAAACCTGACCATGTGCAGGCTAGGCAGTTATTGCAACAACTGGGCGGGGTAAAATAGCGTTACTTTATGCGGCGCCTTATATAAAACACTACTTTAGCAGTATGGAAGTAACTAACCACGAATACCCTCAAATTACATCGTCTAAGTCTATTCATCGTGGGTGGGCTATGTATGATTGGGCCAATAGTGCTTACAACCTGGTAATAACATCAACCATATTCCCGGCCTATTATAACGCTATTACAACTGTTACTGAAAACGGGAAAATAACAAAAGATACCGTCGTTTTTTTCGGTCGCACTTTTAAGAATAGCTCGCTGTTCGATTATTCTATTGCTACGGCATACTTAATTATTGCTATCCTGTCACCCATCCTATCATCAATTGCTGACTATAAGGGCAACAAAAAGACGTTTATGCAGCTTTTTTGTTACGTCGGTTCTTTGTCATGCTGCGCGCTATATTTCTTTAAAAGTTCTACGCTGGAATTAGGAATTATTTGTTCGGCAATTGCGGCGCTGGGGTATTGCGGCAGCATCGTTTTTTACAATGCCTACTTGCCGGAAATTGCCTATCCAGATGAGCGCGATAAACTCAGCGCGCAGGGCTTTTCCTATGGTTACGTTGGCAGTGTGCTCCTGCAGATTATTTGTTTTGTTTTTGTGCTAAAGCCCGAATGGTTTGGAATAACCGATGCCACATTTTCGCCACGCCTGTCATTCGTTTTGGTTGGCATCTGGTGGTTCGGTTTTGCACAGGTAACCTTTGCGCGCTTGCCTAAGGGCGTGGCTTTGCCTAAGCATACGGAATACTCCCTGATCACCAACGGATTTCATGAATTAAAAAAAGTATGGCAACAAATTAAGCAACTGCCGGTTTTAAAAACTTACCTTTTTGGCTTCTTCTTTTATAGCATGGGTGTACAGACGGTAATGCTGGCCGCGACTATTTTTGGCAGCAAGGAACTGGGGCTCGAAACGCAGCAACTGATAGCCGTGATTTTAGTAATTCAGTTGGTGGCCATTGCAGGCGCATTTATCATGGCTAAACTATCAGAGCGCTTTGGTAATTTGCAGGTGCTCATGTTTGTTGTTCTGATTTGGATTGGGGTGTGTATAGCTGCTTACTTTACCCATACGGCAACTGAGTTTTATATAGTGGCTGCAATTGTTGGTCTGGTGATGGGCGGCATACAATCACTTAGCCGGTCTACCTATTCAAAACTAATGCCGCCAACACATGATACCGCATCATTCTTTAGCTTTTATGATGTAACGGAAAAGCTGGCCATTGTTATAGGTATGCTTTCATTTGGCTTTATTGACGAGATCATGAATATGCGTTCAGCAATACTTGCTTTGATTGTTTTCTTTGTTTTGGGTGCGTCGGTTTTGTACCTTGCAGTAAAGAAATTAAAACCCGTCCCTAAAGGGTGATGTGAGATGAGAGAACTTAATTTTGAGATATAATAACACATCAGCAGTATCGCAGACTTACGACTTATTACTTACGACTTACAACTAAATAAAATGAAATTACATACAATTAACGCCGGATATTTTAAGTTGGATGGTGGTGCTATGCATGGCGTAGTGCCTAAAAGCATGTGGAATAAAGTGAATCCATCAGATGATGGTAATATGTGCACATGGGCAATGCGCTGTCTGTTGGTAGAACATGAAGGAAGGAGAATACTTATAGACAATGGCATGGGAGATAAGCAGGACGAAAAGTTCTTCAGCCACTTCCATCCTCACGGTGATGAAAGCATAAAAAAGAACCTGGGTAAGCTGGGTTTAACTACCGATGATATTACCGATGTTTTCCTTACCCACCTTCACTTTGACCATTGCGGAGGTAGCATAAAGCGTGAAGGGGATAAGTTGGTTACGGTATTTAAAAATGCCATCTACTGGAGTAATAAAACACATTGGCAGGATGCCATCAACCCTAATGCGCGGGAAAAAGCATCCTTTCTTAAAGAAAATATTCTGCCGATTGAAGAAAGCGGGCAGTTAAAGTTTGTAGAAACAGGCGATGGTGAGGAATGGATACCCGGCATAAAGCTAAGGTTTCTGCGTGGCCATACCGAAACTATGATGCTACCGCAAATTGACTACAATGGCACAACGGTTTTCTTCTGCGCTGACCTTGTACCTAGTGCGGCCCACACCTCTTTGCCATGGGTTATGGCCTACGATATGCGTCCGCTCGACACCCTCAATGAAAAAACAAAAATCTTCCATGAAGCGGTAGCGAATAACTGGGTGCTTTTCCTGGAACACGACCCTTCGATTGAGTGCGTTACTTTGCAGCAAACTGAAAAAGGCATTAAGCAGAAAGCGACGTTTAAGCTAGAAGAGTTGAATACCATAAAATAGTATTAATTTTGATTAAAAGTATTTAATGTGATTCAAACCATTATTACTACTCAGAAGAGTAGTCTTGATTTTTCTCTCTTAGTCCCCGATGATTACGTGGGTAAGCAATTACATGTGCTCATTTACAAAGAGGAAGAAGTTAGTACGGCAACTCCAACAAATAATTTAGGTAAAAAACCTTCTGATTTCTTTGGAACTCTGACCTTGGAAGAAGGAGAAAAAATGCACGAATACGTGGCTAAAAGCAGACGGGAATGGGAGAGAGATATTTAATTGACACAAATATTCTTATAGATGCCCAAACTCGAAAGATGCCATCACCCGGTCTTAATGCATTGACTAAAATTATTAATGATGATTTTACTGTGTCATTCATCACCTATATAGAGTACTTAGGTTATAAGAATGCCACTGAAGCTATGGAGGCGTTCATCTCAATGTCAAATGTCATTGAAGTTAATAAATCCATTATTGATGCAACAATCGCACTTCGTAAAACACGGCGCATCCCGTTGCCAGATGCAATTGTTGCGGCAACAGCATTGGTGTAGGACAGAACCATAGTTACCCGGAATGTTGTTGATTTTAATAAAATTAAATCACTTCGAATTCTCAATCTGTGGGATATTTAGGTGCATCTAATGATTGCTCTTGCACTACTTCTGTTTGAAAATGTCGCTTTATGACAACGACCCAAAGCCTTTCTAATATTGACGGAATAAAATTTGACGAACTGTCGCAACTTGTAGCTGGCGGTGCAAAATTTGTGATTTATCAATACACCATTTCATTAGGCGCAGTAACCTTAAGGCGGTTTAGTGCTGCATACTATATACCCGTGGGTGAGCATCCTGCAAAGTTTAAGGGGACCGCAAATGCACTTTCTGCAATTTTCGGCTGGTGGTGCCTGCCATGGGGACCTATGCGCACAATTCAGAGTTTTAAGGTAAATAACAAGGGTGGGGTTGACATAACAAAAGATGTGATGGCGAATATTACCGCGGCTGATTTTGAGAAGCAGCAGGTTGTTATTGAAACAATATATAGTCCTTACCGCTCGCCAAATAAAATTGAGACAGAATGCTTTCATAAATCACTGCGCCGGTTTATGGCTAATTACCCTGAAATTGAAAGTATCTATTTTGCAGAGTATGTTAATGTAGAAAACGACACTTTTTTCGTGATTGGTTTACCGGGTAAGTACGTTTTGGAATGGTATGAAAATGAGCTCACGGCAATACTATACAAAGAATTTAATAAGCGCGCCAGGTTCGAATTTATTGATATCGAAGGTGATGACGATGCTGCCGTTAAGCTGAAGGAGTTAGATTTGAAGGTGACGAGGTATGCTAATTTGTGATGCAGACAGGCTGTACTTCACCGATTGAAATTGCCTTTTAATAAGCTTTTGTCTTTCAATTACAGTATTTTGAATTACGCATTATCTTTGCGGCATGGAACTCAACGCACTTACTGCCATTGGCCCAATCGACGGGCGCTATCGTTCACAATTAGCGTCGTTAGCACAGTATTTTTCTGAATTTGGTCTTATCCGCTATAGGGTAAGGGTGGAAGTGGAGTATTTTCTGTTTCTTGCTGAAAAGAAGATTATCAAACTTCCCGCAAAAGTTAAGGCCGCGAAACTCCGCGCCATATATGAAGATTTTACGGAAGAAGATGCGCTGAACATTAAGAAAATTGAACGCACAACCAATCACGATGTAAAGGCTGTTGAATATTTTCTGAAAGATAAGTTGAATGCCCTTGGGGCAGGAGATAGTGTAGAGTGGATCCATTTCGGACTTACGTCGCAGGATATTAATAATACCGCAACGCCGTTGCTCTGGAAGGAAGCATTGGAAACGGAATACCTGCCAATGCTCTACAATGTTATTTTGCAGTTACGGACAATGGCAAAAGAATATGCCAATGTGCCGATGCTGGCACGTACACACGGCCAACCGGCTTCACCAACAATGCTGGGTAAGGAGTGGATGGTTTTTGTTGAAAGGCTGGAAGGACAAATCAAATTGTTAAGTCACATACCGTTTGCAGCTAAGTTTGGAGGTGCAACGGGTAACTTTAATGCGCACCATGTAGCATTCGGCAATGTTGATTGGGCTGAGTTTGGCAATAACTTTGTGGAAAGGTTAGGACTGGAAAGAATGCAGTTTACTACCCAGATAGAACATTATGATAACCTTGCTGCGCAGTTCGATGCACTCAAGCGCATTAATACTATACTAATTGATTTTAGCAGAGATGTATGGCAATACGTTTCTATGGAATATTTTAAACAGAAGGTAAAGGCCGGAGAAGTTGGTAGCAGCGCTATGCCGCATAAGGTAAACCCAATCGACTTTGAAAATGCCGAAGGTAACCTCGGAATTGCCAACGCCATTTATGAGCACCTGAGTGCTAAATTACCTGTTAGCCGCTTGCAGCGCGACCTTACTGATAGCACAGTGCTGCGTAATGTTGGTGTGCCAATGGCGCATAGCTTCCTTGCTCTGAATTCATTGACGAAGGGATTGGGCAAATTGCTGCTCAATTCAGCGAAAATGCATGAAGACTTAGATAATAACTGGGCGGTAGTTGCCGAAGCAATTCAAACCATTTTGCGCAGGGAAAACTATCCACAGCCTTATGAGGCATTGAAGGCTTTGACAAGGGGTAAAACCAGTATTACAAAGGCTGATATTCACGAATTTGTAGACTCGTTGGAAGTTAGTGCTAAGATTAAAAAGGAACTAAAGGCGGTTAGCCCGCATAATTATACAGGAGTGAATTTTGTTTACTAATTGCTGCGGTTCGCTTTCCTGCCTTTGGCCTTTCCTTAGCGATTTTCAGGAGAGAATTATTTGATTGTTATTAAGTAATAGATGCACAAAATTGATTGCACGGCGGCGCAGGCAGTTGGTGTAGTAATCCATTCATTTTAATTGGGCCGTTATCATTAAGTTGCAAAAGTGATTTAATGTATAGGCATTAATAAAATTAGCAGCTAAACCCATCTACCATGGCAAACAAAACTGTTTTTACTAAGCATCTTGAAAGTAATAGAATACTGGTGACGCGCGAGTTCGCTGCACCGCTTGCAGCAACCTGGAAAGCATGGACCGAAAGTGAATTATTAGACAAATGGTGGGCTCCAAGACCATGGAAAACAGAAACAAAATCAATGGATTTTAGAGAAGGGGGAAGCTGGCTGTATTGTATGGTCGGGCCGACTGGCGAAAAGCATTGGAGTTGCAGGAATTTTATATCCATCGATCGTAACCGCAATTTTACTACAAGCGACTTTTTCTGCGACGAAAACGGTAATGTTGCTCAAAACACGCCCGGTTCTCAATGGATAATTACTTTTCACGATAACGGCCCTGCAACGAAAGTTGAAGTAGCAATTACTTTTAATACCGAGGAAGACATGAAGGTTCTGGTCGCGATGGGCTTCGAAGGAGGCTTTGCCATGGCGCACAGTAACCTTGATGAACTGCTTGCCAGCTAGCTGACTTTCAAAGCGATTTTCCCTAAGATATATTTAGCATGAAGTTGAAGTTTTTGTTTTCGTTGCTTCTATTTTCTGGTTTTGCTTTTGCGCAAAAACAAGACAAGCGTCTTCTGGGTATTGACGACGATATTAATCATTTGCTAAAAGCATACAATTGTGCGGGCTTGTCTCTTGCTATTGTAGACAATGATCGGGTAATTTATTCGAAAGGGTTCGGCTACAGGGATTATAAGAAGAAGCTAGCAGTAACAACCAATACGATTTTTCCGATAGGGTCTATTACAAAATCGTTCACATCTTCGTTATTAGGAATTCAGGAGCAAAAAGGACAGCTCTCGATCAAAAATAAGCCATCCTATTATCTACCTCAATTGCATTTTTACGAGGATAAGATGGATAACCTCATTACAATTGAAGATTTATTATGCCATAAGAGTGGCATCGGAAATGCAGATGCCACCTACATCTTCTTTCCTTCGGGCAATAGAGTTAAACTCGCGGAAAGGCTGCGATACATTAAACCTGAGGGCGAGATTAAAAACAGCTGGATATACAGTAACATGGGCTATATAATTTCAGCAGCTGTGGCAGAAAAGATTACCGGGCAAAGTTGGGAGCAGTTGGTCAGGCAGGATATTTTTTTACCCCTGTCCATGACTAGCTCAAGCGTTAGTATTGCAGACATGTTCAAGTCGAGTGATTTCTCTTTCGGGTATGGGATGAGCGAGGGCAAAATAGTTAAAGTGTTATTCGAGCAGCTAAAGGATGCTAATCCTGCCGGGGGTATTAACAGCAATGTGTCAGATATGGCCCAATGGATTAGAATATGGCTAAATAAAGGTTCATTTAACGGTAAATCAATTTTGCCGGATGGTTATATCAATGAGGCTATGAGCATCAAAGCGATTGACAATGGGGCTCCGCCCGAGCAGGAAGACCCTGGCGTTTATACTTTTGGATATGGATATGGCTGGAAGGTCAATTCTTATAATGGCCATTATAAAGTGCATCACGGGGGCAATATCTCTGGTTTTAGTTCTAATCTGGCATTTTATCCTACCGATAAAATTGGGGTAGTGGTTTTGACCAATCAAAATAACTCGATCCTCCCTTACCTGATAACCGATATTGTGTCACGGCGAATGTTACGGTTACCAACAACTGCTTGGGATAAGTATCCTATTGAAGTCGCGGATGTTTACACCAGAACTGCGAATACTAAGAGTCGCAATCAGGATAAAAAGCCAACGCATGATTTGGTGAGCTATTGCGGTAAGTATGCTCATCACGGTTATGGGAGATTTGAAATTATTTTAGAGGAAGGCAATCTATTTGCAGTTTTCCCCGATTACAAATTTCGATTGGAACATCAGTATTATGATATTTTTAAACTGACGCCGGTTGTTGAAATGTCACAGTATATGAATCCGGAATTCTATTTGAATTTTTCTATAGATAATGGTGGCGATATATCAGGTGTGGGCATCGATTGGCAAACTGAACCTGTGCAATTTATTAAACAGGATAAAAAGTAGGAACTTGTTCCCGCTTAGTTCTTATTGGTTGAATCCATCTCTAAATTTCATTTCATATTCTGCTGTTGATATAGTAATTTTGCACAAAAATCAGACATTAAATTTTTCCTTTCTATGGCATTTGATATTGAATTAATTGAAAAGGTTTACAACGAATTACCAGGAAAAGTAGCTGCAGCCCGTAAATTATTAGGCCGTCCGCTTACGCTGGCTGAAAAAACTTTGTATTCACACGCTCATGAAATTCCTGCGCAACCTTACACCCGTGGTAAGGATTATGTGAATTTCGCTCCGGATCGTGTGGCTATGCAGGATGCGACAGCGCAAATGGCGTTGTTGCAGTTCAGTACATGTGGCCGCGCCACAGTAGCGGTACCTAGCACCGTGCATTGCGATCACCTGATACAGGCGAAAGTTGGCGCAAAAGAAGATCTGGCAACTGCAGTTGATGTAAATAAAGAAGTGTATGATTTCTTAGCTTCTATATCTAATAAATATGGTATTGGTTTCTGGCGCGCTGGTGCCGGTATTATTCACCAGGTTGTTCTTGAAAATTATGCCTTCCCTGGTGGTATGATGATTGGTACCGATTCTCATACACCGAATGCCGGTGGTTTGGGTATGATTGCTATTGGTGTTGGTGGTGCTGACGCTGTTGACGTTATGGCTGGCCTCCCTTGGGAACTGAAAATGCCAAAGCTGATAGGCGTAAAGCTTACCGGTAAAATGAACGGCTGGACTTCAGCTAAAGATATCATCCTTAAAGTTGCAGGTATCCTTACTGTAAAAGGTGGTACCGGAGCAATTGTTGAATATTTTGGCGAAGGCGCTGATAGCCTGAGCTGCACAGGTAAAGCTACCATTTGTAACATGGGTGCTGAAATAGGTGCAACATGTTCTATGTTCGCTTACGATAGCAAAATGGCTGATTACCTGAACGGTACTAGCCGCGCTGATGTTGCTACCCTTGCCAATGGCGTTATGGAGCACCTGCGTCCTGATGCTGAAGTTTATGCAGACCCTGCAAAATACTACGATCAGTTAATTGAAATTAATCTTGACGAGTTGGAACCATATGTAAATGGTCCTTTCACTCCGGATTTGGCTACACCAATCAGCCAGATGGCTGCCGCTGTTAAAGAACATGGCTGGCCTGACGCGGTTGAAGTTGCTTTGATAGGCTCTTGCACCAACTCTTCTTACGAAGATATCAGCCGCTCTGCGTCAATTGTAAAAGACGCATTGTCTAAAGGCTTGAAAGCTAAGAGCGAATATACCATCACTCCGGGTTCTGAAGTGGTGCGTTTTACCATAGAGCGCGACGGAATGCTGGCTACCTTCGATCAGATGGGTGGCACCGTGCTTGCTAACGCATGTGGTCCTTGCATTGGTCAGTGGGCTCGTCACATTGATGACCCGAACAGGAAAAACACCATCGTTACTTCTTTCAACAGGAACTTTGCAAAACGTAATGACGGCTTCGCTTCAACGCATGCTTTTGTTGCATCACCTGAAATAACAACTGCATTCGCTATTTCTGGTAGCCTGTCTTTCAATCCTTTGAAAGATAAGCTAAAAAATGCTGCAGGCGAAGAAGTAATGCTTGCGGAGCCTAGTGGTTTCGAAATGCCTCCAATGGGTTTTGATGTAGAAGATGCTGGCTATGATGCTCCCGCAGCAGATGGTTCTGGTGTTAAAGTAATTGTTAGCGAAACCAGCAGCAGGTTGCAGTTATTAGCTCCTTTTGCGGCATGGAACGGTCAGGATTACAAAGGCCTGAAGCTCTTAATTAAGGCTTTCGGCAAGTGCACAACTGACCATATTTCTATGGCCGGCCCATGGCTGAAATTCCGTGGCCACCTGGACAATATCTCAAATAACATGCTGATAGGCGCAATTAATGCCTTCAACATGGAGCCTAACAAAGTGAAAAATGGCCTTGACGGCACTTATGGCGAAGTGCCAGCGGTGCAACGCCAGTATAAAGCAGCCGGCATCGGCAGCATAGTTATAGGTGACGAAAACTATGGCGAAGGCAGCAGCCGCGAACACGCAGCTATGGAGCCACGCCACCTGGGTGTTCAGGTTATCCTTGTTAAGAGCTTTGCCCGTATCCACGAAACTAACCTGAAGAAACAGGGTATGCTGGGTATCACTTTCGCTGATAAAGCTGACTACGATAAAGTACAGGAAGACGATGTTGTTGACGTTTTAGGCTTAACTACATTCACTGAAGGTGTTCAGTTGACAGTAGTGCTAAACCACAAAGATGGTACTTCTGACTCCATTAAAGTAAACCATACCTACAACGACCAGCAAATTGAGTGGTTCCGTGCAGGTGGAGCGCTAAACGTTATCCGCAGGGATTTCGCAGCGGCAAATGCATAGTTGACAGTCGGCAGTTGACAATTAGCAGTCTTCAGTCTGTTGTCGGATGTTTTAATTTTTTACTTTTTATTTTTAAGTTATACCAACATAACCCATCCCGAAAAGGATGGGTTATGTTGTTTTTGGGTATATTTATTGGCTATTGTCAAGCAGAATTTATGAAAATTACTATTCATTCCCCTCACATTTGGACCATTGAAGATTTTCTAACGGTAGCAGAATGCGACGAGTATATTGCCTCAAGCGAGGCTAAAGGGTATAATGAAGCGAGTATAATTACCGAAAAAGGTGCAAAAGTTGTAAAAACTGTAAGGAATAACAGTCGAATTATTTTCATTGACGAAAACCTTGCGGAAAGAATGTGGAAGAGAGTGGGGCCGTTTATCAGGCCGATTGGTAATTCAGTTCCGGTAGGTTTGAACGAAATGTTTCGTTATTATAAATATGAGCCCGGGCAGTCATTTAAGAAACATACCGACCAGAGCTTCATACGTAATGATGTCGAAGCCAGCTATTATACCTTACTTATATACCTGAACGATGATTTTACCGGTGGAGATACTCGTTTTAATGAAATTGCAATAAGCCCGGCAAAAGGTTCTGCGCTAATTTTTCTCCATGCATTGGAACATTCAGGTTCTACAGTAAAGAAAGGCGTGAAGTATGTATTAAGGACGGATATAATGTTCAAACTTGACCAGTAACAACATTTTCTTAATTTTTCAACTCCATGTAAATTCCCTTGGCAGGTATCGCTGGTTTTCATACATTTGTATGTATCAGTATGCGAAAGGTGTCGAACATAAAAGATTTTATTGAGTGGAAGGCTTTTGGCGTTTGTTCTGCTATTGGCGATCGCATGGGTATTGCAAGTTCACGAATCCGCTTGTGGTTTGTTTACATTTCCTTTCTTACAATGGGCTCCCCGCTCATTATATACATGGTATTGGCTTTCTGGATGAATCTTAAAAATTACATACTGTTGCGCCGCCGTAATCCGTTAAGGTGGTTATAAAAAGTAGGTAGCACTACTTTAGTTGTCATCAGTAGCATACCTGAAGTTTTTTTCGCACGCACCATCACACCAAATCCTGCTTAAGCAGTTGAGCTCCATTGTCTCCATAATCTCATGTGGGAATACTCGGTCGCATAATAAGATAATGGAGTAATTTTTAGCATGCATTTTGGCTGTTAACTTATCGTTACAAGCTGTAAAAAAATAATGCCTGTTATAATCTTCAATGCAATTAATTTAGTTATCTTCAACCCTTATTTACGCTACATGTGTCTCGGTGGGATACGTGTATGTCGGCATTATTATGTTTTAACATAGTTTTTGCTGGTTACCGAAACGCTGTCATTGACCATTATATTACAACAAAGAAAAATTGTTTATGAAGAAAAGTTTTATGCTCCAGGTGAAGAATGTTTTTGCAATTTGCGCTATTACGCTAACGCTTTTATTTGCTTTAAAAAGTGAAAGCGCTTATGCACAACCTTCATTTATAGGCGGGGCTACGCAGACCATGACAGTATGCCAGGACTCGGGGCCGAATGACATAACCTCATTTTTATCAATAAATGATCTTACTTCAGGTTCGACTGAAACCTGGACGATCATTTCATCAACGTCTGGTACGCTGAGTGGATTTTCTTTTTCTACCACTTCAACAGGATTTGTGGTTACGCCATCGGGCCTTAGTTATACTCCCCCATCAGGCTATAGTGGCACAGACGTGTTTTCAATACAAATAAGTGATGGAACAATTTCTGACGTTACCACTATTACGGTTACGGTAAATCCGTTTCCCTCTGTAACAGGTATACTAGGTGCAGATTCTACTTGTATGGGACTGCCAGTAACCCTAACTGATCTAACCAGCGGCGGCACATGGGCAACCAGCGATGTAACTATCGCGTCAATCAATACTACTGGCGACATTACTGCCGTTTCTGTAGGTGCTGCTACCATTTCTTACTCTAAAACTAACAGTTGCGGAACCACTACAGTTACACATGCATTCTATGTAAATGATGTTCCTACTGTAATGCCTGTTTCGGGCGTTTCAAACTTATGTGTGGGCTCAACCAATACTTTTCTTGATGCTACAGCCGATGGTACCTGGTCAACAAGTGCTGCTGGTATTGCATCGGTTGATGCCGCTACCGGTGATGTTACCGGTGTAAGCGCAGGTCTGGTTAATATTACTTACTCAGTTACCAATACCTGTGGTACTACTTCCCAGTCGACAGCGGTAACAATTGAAGCTCCACTTACGCTCGCAAGTATTTCAGGTGTTACTCCTTTATGTATAGGATCAACGTCTCTTTTTACCGATGCGACGTCAGGTGGTTCATGGAGCACCAGTGCATCTTCAGTTGCATCGGTTGATGCCAGCGGTAACGTTACTGGCGTTGCAACTGGTTCGGCAACTATCTCTTACTCTGCGACCAATACTTGCGGCACTGCAGATTCATTATTTGCCGTAACAGTAATAGATGTACCGTCAGTTGCTGCAATAACAGGTACTACTTCGGTGTGTGAGGCAGCTACAATAACTTTAGCTGATGCTACGACTGGTGGCACCTGGAGCACAGATGCTGCATCTATTGCATCCGTTAATACTACCGGTGATGTAACCGGTATTGCAGCAGGTACTGCAAATATTTCTTATGCGGTAACCAATAGCTGCGGCACAACAACTGTGAGCACTATGGTAACTGTAAATGCACTACCAACTACTCCAGCAGCATTGAGTGGTGGCGCTGGTTCAGTTTGCGTTGGTGCATCGGTAACCTTTACTGAATCAGTTAGTGGTGGCACCTGGAGTTCAGATGCATCGGGAATTGCAACAGTTAATACAACTGGCGATGTAACAGGTGTAACAGTGGGTACTGCTAATATCTCTTATACGATCAGCAATGGCTGCGGAAGTAATTCGGTGTCAGCGGCTCTTACAGTAATAGATCTTCCGGTTGTTCCTGCAATTGGCGGTACAACAACATTATGTGTTGGTGCAACTGCAACCTTGACCAATGCTACAAGCGGTGGTACATGGACTACCGACGCAGCTTCTGTTGCTTCAATAAATTCTGCTACTGGCGATATGACCGGTACCGGTGTTGCTGCTGGTACAGCAAATATTACATATTCAGTAACAAACGGTTGTGGTACTACTACAGCCACTTTAGCTGTTACTGTTAATGATGTGCCAAGTGTTGCTGCAATTACAGGTGCTGCACCGGTTTGCGTTGGGGCTACAATTACATTGGCTGATGGAACTAGCGGAGGCTCTTGGAGCAGCGATGATGCTTCAATTGCAACCGTAGATCCTGCAACCGGTGATGTTACCGGAGGAGTTGCTGCCGGCACGGCATATATTGCTTATGACGTTACTAATAGCTGTGGTACAACTACTGTATCAACTTCAATAAC
The DNA here is from genome assembly GCA_947447265.1 of Chitinophagaceae bacterium. GTDB lineage: Bacteria > Bacteroidota > Bacteroidia > Chitinophagales > Chitinophagaceae > Flavipsychrobacter. Next base: position 1,853 of record CANFKC010000067.1, on the reverse strand, counting down.
AGTTAACGATCTTCCTTCTGTACCGGCAATAGGTGGTACTACCACCTTATGTATCGGCGCTACCGAAACACTTACCAATGCTACCAGCGGTGGTACATGGACTACCGACGCAGCTTCTGTTGCTTCAATAGATGCAGCTTCTGGCGACCTCACTGGCGTTGCAGCAGGTACGGCAAATATCTCTTATTCAGTTACGAATAGCTGTGGTACAACAACTGTCTCAACTGCTGCTACTGTTAATGATGTTCCAACAGTTGCTGCCATAAGCGGTGCTTCTTCCGTTTGCGTAGCGGCTTCTACAACGCTTACTGATGCTACCACCGGTGGTAGTTGGAGTAGTGTTACACCAGCTGTTGCATCGGTTGACGCATCAAGTGGGGTAGTGACAGGTGTTGGTTCAGGCGGTACTACTATCAGGTATGCTGTGACCAATGCTTGTGGTACTACAACAGTCAATCATATAATTACGGTTAACCCATTACCAGCAACACCATCTTCAATTTCCGCTCCGGGCAGTGTATGCGTAGGTGCAACAAGCACACTGACGAATGGTGTTGGCGGCGGTACCTGGAGCAGCGATGCAAGCGGTATCGCAACCATAGATGCGGCAACAGGCGACCTTACCGGCGTTGCAATTGGTACAGCTAATATTACTTATACAATCTCAAACAGTTGTGGCAGCAATACTGTTTCAGCAGCAATTACAATTGATGATGTTCCTTCAGTTCCTGCAATCGGAGGTACAACTACTGTTTGCGAAGCTGCAACAACTACTTTAACCAACGCTACAACAGGTGGAACATGGAGCACAGATGCAGCATCAATTGCATCAGTTAATACTACCGGTGATGTAACGGGAGTTGCAGCAGGTACAGCTAATATTACCTACTCAGTAACCAATGCTTGCGGTGCAGGTTCTGCCAGCACTGCATTTACGGTGAATGCATTACCAGCAACACCAGCGGCTTTGGGTGGCGGTGCTTCAACACTTTGCGTTGGTGCAACAACAACATTTACCGAAGCGGTTAGCGGTGGTACATGGACTACAGACGCAGCAGGTATCGCTTCAGTTAATGCAACCGGCGATGTAACCGGCGTTGCAATTGGTACAGCTAATATTACTTATACAATCTCAAACAGTTGTGGCAGCAATTCCGTTTCAACAGCTGTTGCTGTTATAGATGTCCCTTCAGTTCCTGCAATCGGAGGTACAACTACTGTATGCGAAGCTGCAACAACTACTTTAACAAACGCCACAACAGGTGGAACATGGAGCACAGATGCAGCATCAATTGCATCAGTAAATACTACCGGTGACGTCACCGGAGTTGCAGCAGGTACAGCTAATATTACCTACTCAGTTACCAATGCCTGCGGTACAGGTTCTGCAAGTACTGCAGTTACAGTGAATGCTTTACCAGCAACACCTGCGGCGTTAGGTGGCGGCGCTTCAACACTATGTGTTGGTGCAACAACTACGTTTACCGAATCTGTTGGCGGCGGCACATGGACAACAGACGCAGCAGGTATCGCTTCAGTTAATGCAACCGGCGATGTAACCGGAGTTGCGGTGGGTACTGCAAATATCTCTTATACTATATCTAATAGCTGTGGCAGCAATTCCGTTTCAGCAGCAATTACCATTGATGATATTCCTTCAGTTCCTGCAATCGGTGGTACTACCACTGTTTGCGAAGCGGCAACAACTACTCTAACAAACGCTACAACAGGCGGTACATGGAGTACAGATGCAGCATCAATTGCATCAGTAAATACTACCGGTGACGTCACCGGAGTTGCAGCAGGTACAGCTAATATTACCTACTCAGTTACCAATGCCTGCGGTACAGGTT
>CANFKC010000066.1 GCA_947447265.1 Chitinophagaceae bacterium | reverse complement strand
TTCCAGGTAGTGGGTCACCAGGTTGCTGCCCAGCTGCCTGCGCAAGAAACGCTCCACAATTTCACGCCCTTTTAAGCCAACCTCGTCGGTATTGGCAACTATGGCAAACAGCTGCATTAAAGCCCTTAGAATGCTGTCATTCATGCGTGGTGGTGATTAAGAAAAGCGGTAGTTAACAGTAATAAGAAATTCAGCCGCAAGATAAGTAACCTTACAAACTTATACTACAAAAGGCATAGTTTATTGCAATTGACAGAGCCCTAAAAAGGGCCCGATATATTAGCGTTTGGCGGCACCCACCCCAAAAAAACACGGTCTTTGCGAACGCAGTGAAGCAATCGCGCCAAAAGTTCTTGCAAACAAAACAGAGCAAAAGCACAGTCTTTGCGAACGTAGTGAAGCAATCTCACCTCCCGTTCTTGCAAACAAAATAGAGCAAAAAACACGGTCTTTGCGAACGCAGTGAAGCAATCTCACCTCACGTTCTTGCAAACAAAACAGAGCAAAAGCACGGTCTTTGCGAACGTAGTGAAGCAATCTCACCTCACGTTCTTGCAAACAAAACAGAGCAAAAGCATGGTCTATGCGAACGCAGTGAAGCAATCTCACCTCGTGTTCTTGCAAACATATACTTCAAATGGTGACGTTTACTGCATTTGGTATAGCCCCGAAAGGGCCCCGATATACCAGCGATGGGCAACGCCCATCGTAACAAGAAGTGATGACACAAGCCCTGAAAGGGCGTAACACGCACTCTTACAGACTTACGTAAACAATAGCGGCGCAATTAAAAAATTGCGCCGCTTGATATCTAAAAATATTAAACCAAAATCAATGTTACTTCACCAATTTGTTCCTTAAATCAGTGATCAGTACCAACGCCTTGTTTGTCTTTTCAGGCGTCATATCAGTGGCAGATTTTATTATTTCGCTGTAAGATTTGCTGTATGCCTTCATTGCTGCAAGCAGGTCCTGCGAATCTTTATCTTTAAACTCTTCGTATAATTTTATCAGGTGGTAGATGTACAGATTCTCTACATATACTTTTTCAAACAATTTTGCATTGTCGGCTGTCTGCGGAACGTCTTTCACCAGGTTAAGGCTAAGGTAGTTCAGCTCAATAAGCGCACCTGCAAGAATGTGGCTAGCTGCAAGGAAGCGGTCGTTCTTTTTAAGGTAGTCATCAGTTTCTTTGTAAACATTATCTACAATACCGATAACAGAATCTTTGTTGCTTGAATTTGATTTGAAGCGGTCTGCAAACTGGTCAAATACTTTGCTGATGTTCAGTTGTTCTGCAAGCGTTTTAGTTGCGCCATAGTAATCAAGCAGGTCTTGGTTGTGGCCATAGAAGCTTATGTAACCGAGGTCAAGGCCATAAACACCATAATTCACTTCTTTCTTAAAAGTAGAGGTGTACTTGGTCATGTTGCTGGTCTTATTCAGGATGTCGCCTTTGTAAGGAACATTGAAAGAATAGATATCGTTAACGATAGAGAAAGGAGCCGGCAGATTAGCTTCGAGCGTGAAGAATTTAAATTCAATGGCGTTCTTTTTCTTGTTATCCAGAGAATCGATCCTTTTGGTATCAGACATTGCTGAATCTGTTTTTGCAGTACTATGTTCAGGTGCACTGTTTTTGCAGGAATTGAATGCCGTTAACATAAGGCCTGTAGCCGCAATTGTAACTAACGTCGATTTAACCTTGGTCATGTGATTATTGTTTCAACAAAAGTATAAATGAAAAGCGGAAAAACAATTTGAAGCAGTGCCGATTTTTGGAAAATAGTACTAAAAGCCAATATTATCTTTTTATGTAGGTTTGCGGCAAGCCCCTGCTTATATGTGAATTGTGGTCTTAATTTATATTTTTGCGGCAGACGCAAGGCGGAAATACATCAGTAATAATCATTTGCAAACTATGTCAATAGCAAAAACGACACAGCTTATAGCCACCATATTGGAATACCCATATAACGATAAGCTAAGGCCATCGTCCATTCCTGTCCCGCTTATTATTGATGAAGCCGTCTATTTTGACCCGAACGATCCATCTAATGCTTTAAATGTAGAGCCATACCTTAACCAGTTGGTAATCAATAATCAACTCTCATTTATTGTTGAAAACGAGACCTTCGGTGGCAACCGCATAGACCCCGCTCCCGGCCGCGTAAAAGAACTCCGCCTCACCTACAGCTACAATGGCATACTTACCACCCTGTTATGTAAAGAAAAAGCAACTGTGATTTTGCAGGGGTATTGAGGATAGTTAAAATCGCATTGAATTTAGCAGGTTTCTAGCATTTCAATAATTAATTTTTCAATCAAAAGGATAGTCCTTCGATGCTCAACAGCCAAAACCATTTGTAATTCCCTCCACATCATTTGCACTTTACTGCACATCATTTTTATTTCATTTTTTTACTGGCCCGCATACGCCGATATTTATAGCATGAAGCGGATAAGAGAGAAGTCATGTCAATCACAAAAATCATATGAAAATCATAGTTCAGACAATTTCTAACACCAATCATTTTTCAATTTTGCAGGCACTGCTTAACAATCGAATAACCAACAGTCACTAATCAAATCCCATCCCTTTATGAAACTGAACCCCTACTAATGTAAATGCCACGTTTGCGCCTCTTAAATCTTAATTCGCGAAGCTCATGGTGATTGCGCATCTGTCCCGACATACTGTTGGGATGAAACTGAACCCCAACTAATGTAAATGCCACGTATGCGCCTCTTAGATCTTAATTCGCTAAGCTCATGGTCATTGCGTCTCTGTCCCGACATACTGTTGGGATGAAACTGAAATCGACAAGTTCTATACACCCGGCCGCACCTGTGCGTGAAACTAAACAAACACCATACCGAATTCCCAATTTACCCCCTATTTTTGCATCCTCAAAACAAAAACAATGAAAGACTTCAAAAATGCTGTTATAGAGTGCGTGCCTAATTTTAGTGAAGGTGTGAACATGGATATCATTAAACAGATCACCAATGAAATAGAAAGCATAGCCGGTGTTCAGTTGTTAGATGTTGATCCGGGTAAGGCAACTAACAGAACGGTGGTAACATTTGTTGGTAATCCGCACGCGGTAATAGATGCAGCATTTTTGGCCATAAAAAAAGCAGGGGAGTTAATTGATATGCGCAACCATAAAGGGGAGCATCCCCGCATGGGCGCCACCGATGTTTGCCCGTTGATACCTATTTCGGGTATTACTATGGAAGAAGCGGTTGTTTTCGCCAACCTGCTCGGTAAGAGAGTAGGGGAAGAGTTGGGCATCCCGGTTTATTTGTACGAATATGCAGCCATTGCCCCCTATAAAACGAACCTTGCCGAAATTAGAAGTGGCGAATACGAGGGCTTTGCAGCAAAAATATTAAAACCCGAATGGAAGCCTGATTATGGTGAAGCAAAATTTAATGAGAAAAGCGGTGCGACTGTAATAGGCGTGCGCGACTTTTTAATTGCATACAATGTTAACCTGAATACTACCAGTACCCGCCGTGCCAATTCTGTTGCATTCGATATCCGTGAAAAAGGCCGCCAGTCAAAGGGCGCCGATGGTAAATCGGTGAAGGATGCACAGGGCGAAGTAGTTTGGGAACCTGGATTACTGAAATCAGTAAAGGCAATCGGCTGGTTTATTGAAGAATATGGCATAGCCCAGATATCTATGAACCTGACCAATGCGAATGTAACACCGTTGCACGTGGCGTTCGATACGTGTTGCGAGCGCGCAACTGCGCGTGGTATGCGCGTTACGGGTAGCGAACTGGTGGGCCTGGTGCCGCTTAACGCAATATTGGAAGCGGGTAAATATTTTCTGCGCAAACAACAGCGCAGCGTTGGTATCAGCGAAGCTGAAATAATAAAGATAGCCGTTAAGTCGATGGGCCTCGATGAATTAAGCCCGTTCGACCCGCAAAAGAAAATTATAGAATACAGGCTTAAAGATGCCAACCTGAAGAAACTGGTGAACATGACCGTTACAGGTTTTGCGGAAGAAACCGCCAGTGAATCTCCGGCTCCGGGTGGTGGTTCTATATCGGCATATTGCGGCGCTTTGGGTGCTGCATTGGCAACAATGGTGGCTAACCTTTCCTCGCATAAAAAAGGCTGGGATAGCCGCTGGGAAGAGTTTTCTAACTACGCAGAAAACGGTCAGTCGCTCATGAGCGAGTTGCTGGATCTGGTGGATGAAGATACCAATGCGTTTAACATGATCATGTCTGCATTTGGTTTACCTAAGGGTAACGATGCTGAAAAGGCAGCCCGCAAAGCAGCTATTGAAGCGGCTACCATAAATGCCATAAAAGTGCCGTTCCGCAGCATGGAGCTTTCTTACAATTCATTTGACCTGATTCAGGCAATGGCCGAAAAAGGAAATCCGAATAGTGTGAGCGATGCAGGGGTAGGTGCGTTGTGTGCAAGGGCAGCGGTTAAAGGCTGTTATCTGAATATTAAGATTAATGCACAGGACCTTACAGAACATCCGGAGGTAAAGCCTTTGCTCGAAAAAGCGGAGGCAATGAATACCGGTGCCGATGTAAAAGAGCAGGAAATATGGAAGCTGGTACTCAGCAAAATGAAATAGCATTTCAATATTCGGACCGGATGGCGGCTCTTTAAGGGCGTCATTAAGGGTATGTAAACTCAATTTTTACTTTGAATCAAAAAATAAAAGTCGCTGCAGTTAGCTATCTGAATACCAAGCCTTTGCTTTATGGTATTGAGCGCAGCGAAGTAATGGACAGCATAGAGTTGGTGGTCGATTATCCCTCACAACTCGCTAAGCGGCTTCGCGAGGGCAGCATTGACCTTGCATTACTACCGGTTGCTGCCATGAAGGAAATTGAAGGTGCCCGGGTTATAAGCGACTACGGAATAGCTACTGATGGCAATGTTGTTTCAGTAGCAATATTCAGTCAGGTGCCAATGGAAGAGATCGAGATCGTTTATCTGGATTATCAGTCCCGCACCTCCGTGCGCCTCGCACAATTGTTGTTAGCTGATTATTGGAAGAAGGATGTGAAATTCCTGCCGGCGGAAGAAGATTATATTAACCATATTTCGGGTACTACGGCAGGCGTAATTATAGGTGACAGGGCGTTGCAGCAGTTGCCGAATTTTAAATATAGCTACGACCTCTCGGCAGCCTGGAAACAATTTACTGGCCTCGATTTTGTGTTTGCCGCATGGATAGCTAATAAAGAACTTCCCGCAGCATTTGTCGAGAAGTTCAATGCCGCCAATGCGGAAGGACTTCTCCACATGGATACAGTAATTGCAGAAAACGAAATACCCTACTATAGCCTAAGAACCTACTATACCGACAACATAAAGTACCAACTTGATGAGCAGAAACTTGCAGGTATGCGCAGGTTCCTGGAATTGATTTAGAGAAGTTTTTGAGCGAAAAAAAGGAATGTTAGAGTTTTTGTCATTCAATAACGCCATTAATTTTATTTAAGTGGGGGATGTTAGTTTGGCGGATAACTTTGTGGTACGAAAGGAAAAATAATGGAAATAGGTATTGATAGTTTTGCCTCGGCAGATGTAGGTATTGGTGAAGATTCAAAAAGGAACAGTCGTGACGCCATTGCGCAATTGCTGGAAAGAATAGAACATGCTGATAAGGTTGGCCTAGATGTTTTCGGTATTGGTGAGCATCATCGCAAAGAGTTTCTTGATTCTGCACCCGTAGTCATCCTGGCCGCAGCTGCAGCGCGTACTAAAAACATACGGCTCACCAGTGCCGTTACTGTACTAAGTGCTGCCGATCCAGTCAGGGTTTTCCAGAATTTCGCAACTTTGGATCTCGTTTCTAACGGCAGGGCAGAAATGGCAGTGGGCCGTGGCTCCTTCGTGGAGGCATATCCTCTCTTCGGCTTAGACCTGCATGACTATGACGAACTCTTTACCGAAAAACTGAACCTTTTACTGAATATTCGTGAAAATGAGATTGTCAACTGGTCAGGCAGGTTCAGGGCACCACTAAAAAATCAATCCATTTATCCGCGCCCGTTGCAGGAAGAATTACCGGTATGGGTTGGCGTTGGTGGTACGCCGGAATCATTTGTTAGGGCAGGGCGTTTAGGCTTGCCGCTTATGGTGGCTATAATTGGCGGTGAAACGCACCGTTTCCGTCCGCTTATCGAAATGTATCGGGAAGCAGGCAGAAAGGCAGGCCATGCACCAGAAAAATTAAAGGTGGGTTTACATTCATTAGGTTATGTTGCGGAAACTCACGAACAAGCCGTTGCCGATTACTATCCGGGTTATTCCGAAACTTTTACCCGTATTGGTAAGGAACGTGGCTGGCCACCGGTAACCAAGGGACATTTTGATGCACAGAATGGCCCGCGTGGCGCACTATTAGTGGGTGGCCCGGAAGAAATTGCCGAAAAGATAAAGCGCCACAGTGAGTCGTTAGGAGGCATATCCAGGTTTACTTTCCAGATGGATAATGCGGCATTACCCCACGAAAAATTAATGCGCTCCATCGAATTGATCGGCACTAAGGTTGCACCAATGGTGAATGGCTAACTCTCTTTAGCAGGCAATAAAATTCTAACTGGTTCGTTTACCTTAAAACAACCTTTTATGAAACGAATCGCGCTGCTATTGTTGGCAACAACAATCTATACCTCTGTTCATGCCCAGGGCTGGGAAATACATGTTGCGGCTGGCACCAGCTTCGGTAAATTGATACCAACCATCGGGTCGACACCAGCCACATCGGCTATTCACTATGGTTTTTCAGGGCCTGGAATTTTCTTGTCGCCCGAACTCAATATAAGAGTGGGGGAGCACAGCCGCGTTTCAATGGGCTACCAATTGTCATCAACAGCCTTTGGTGTGCAGCTGTATCCTGAAGGCCGGATTGGGGGTAGAGAAATCAGTTACGATGTGCTGACTATGCACAACTTTTCAGTAGGCTATTCTTATCGTCAAAACGTGTTGAAAGAGCACATGGTTATTGGCGGTTTTGCCAAGGCCGGTGTGGTTTTCGGCCAAATGACCGCCTATGGCGATGGTGTATCGTCGGGCTATTCCGGGGCGAACGAAAGTTACATGAGCACCAGCAGGCTATCAGACTTTGAGGTTATCCCGGATTTTTGGTCACCAACGGCTACTGTCGGCTTTATTGCAGGCCCCAACTTTAAAACAGGCGTGTGGGCGATCGTTTAGTATTGAATGTAAGCGCTACACTGGGCTTGAAAAATCCGTATACATCCTACTCTAAAGTCAGCTATACCAATATAACCGGTTCATTTATTTCCAGCGGAACACTTCAATGGCAGGGTATGCCATTAATGATGCAGGTAGGTCTTGACTATAACATATTCCACTTTAGCGGCCGCGCTAAGCATAGCAGAGGACTCAATTTCTAGTAGGTGTTTTTAGAAAATCACCGGTAGCCCATTCTTTTTATGGTAGTCAATAATGGGTTGGTACGGCCCGAACTTGTGTTGCATGGCGCTAAACGTATCAACGAAAGGACCAGTTCCATAATCAATGGCTTTCATTTTTATGTTGGGGTAGTCTGGGATGGTCTTGTCTTTTTTCTCAGGCCTTGGATGTATCCTGTCATCATTCACGAATGCCGCAATGTCAATAGCTTCTTCGTCGGTCAGCACCGGTTTATTCCATACAGCCAGCTTGTTCGGCATATTGGCTTTAATAAAACGAGCCAGCTTTAATACCCTGTGTGGACTTGATCCTTTTTGATAAGCCTTCATGCCCCATAATGGCGGGTAAGTATAGGTAGAAGTATCGGCAGTCATTATCCCTTCACCATTTTTCCCATGGCAGGATACACAATGCTTTGCAAAAAGGGCTTCACCCTTTGCAATGTCGGCGGCGCGCTTAGGGTACTCCAGTTCTACGCCCTCATCTCCTTTAACATGTTTGCCTATTGGTACACTGGTGCCCACCCATTTAATATAGCATTCCATGGCAATTATTTCCTTGCTGCCAAGTGGCATAGGTACGCCGCTATGCGGCCTTTCAATACAGTTGTTTATACGTTCACCCAGGCTGAGTATACGGTTCTCCCTTCCCCGGTATTGCGGGTAACGGGCATGCGTACTGAAAAAGTTATACCCAAACGGGCGCGTACCAGCATCGAGGTGGCAATTGGTACAATTCATTTTATTTCCCAGGTATTTGCCCACAGTACCGTTTGGGCCAATATAATGTGCGGTATTCACCACCAGGTCCCGTCCGTACCTTATCATATCTCCCATGGCATCGTGTGGTATGGTGCTGGTGTCGGGAGGGGTAAAAACGGGAGTGTCAATGGCTACCGGCTTTTTGTCTCCCGGTATGTTTGCAGTATTAGTGCAGGCAAAAAAGCCGATAAGGATTGTTATAGGAAGTATAACCAGTATTTTATTGTAGCTCATTAATTAATTGTCTTCAGGCAAGTTATTAAATAGGTCACATTTGCTTGCGGGCAGCTTTACAATAAGTAATATTGAATGTGTATTTTCTTAATTCAAAGTTACTCAATTTGGTGTTAATTCGCAAATTCGCAGGTATTGATTATGTTAATATCCCTTTTGAATTATCATGATGTATGCCAGCTATCGTTTCGTTAAATAGTACATTTTATATTTTGTAAATGAAATAGCACTTCCTCTCTAAGACACTACGCAACAGTTTTTTGGAGCTTCAGTATTTATCCGTTAAAAATTTATTTTTTTTACTTTTTTGAGTACTTTCGCCCGCACATCTATACTTTATGAAACTGAAGACCGTTCTTTTATCACTGGCAATAATTTTTCTTAGCGTTAATACCCAGGCGCAGCGTAGTATTTTCCGTATGATCAGTTCATACAATCATTCCAGTAAAGCTGGTAAAAGAATGTGGCAGCGCTACTACATGGGAGTTGGTATTTGCTCTATGGGTATTGATATCAATCAGCACTATTATGACGATGCAACCGATAAGATCGTTAAAATGAGTGTGAAAAGTTCATCGTCTTATACGGTAACCGAAGGGTTTTATTTTCCATTCTCAAAGGCGGGCAAAGAAGGTTCTGTAGGCCTTGACCTTGCGTCAACGGTTAACTTATTCAATTACAACGTTGGTACTGTTAACTATTCTTCTGAAACAGTAGCTACCGAAACAGGTTTTTGCTACCAGGCGATAGTTCCTTTCGCACTGGTGTACAAATCCGGTGGTGAAGCAATACTCAACAAAAAGAGCAAATTCCTTTTTACATGCGGCGCAGGTATTGCTCCTTCCTATGCAATCACAAAGGTGTTTAGCCCAGGTTTATCATTTTCAGCACGTAAGTTCATTATGGCGGAAATGGGTTACCATGCAGGTATCGCCTTTAAGTTGCGCGCTACTGCTTACTTCGGTAAAATGACATTGGTGAATGCAGAAGGTGATGACTTCTTTTATACGAGCAGTTTCAAAAGTACGGGTTATGGCGTGGTTGATAATACAGTTACCGGTAAAACCGGTATCACGCTAACATTGGCGCTTATGCCGTTTTCATGGGCCTGGGCTAAGAAGGATGATTTCGATTATTCTAACTAAGATTGGCTGTTTCCAGTATTTCTCCTACAATAAAGAAACTCCCTGTAACTAATAAGGCATCGTCGGCTGTTAGTGCTGCCTTTGCTGCATTAAACGCATCATGTGCCGTGCCGTAAACGGTTCCATTCAAACCAATTTCTGCCGCAATTTGCTTCAATTCACTTGCTGGCAGCGCCCGTTGTATCTGCGCGTTGCAGAAGTAGAAAGTCGCATCTTTAGGGAAGTGTGAAAGCGCTTCTTTTACATCCTTGTCTTTTACAAAGCCCAGAACAATGTGCTTTTTGTTGACCTTTATCTGCTTCCACTGTGCCATTATTTCGGTGAGTCCAGCGGGGTTGTGCGCTACATCGCAAATAATAATAGGTTTTTCCTGTAGCCAGTCCCAGCGCCCCATCAGGCCTGTAATGCCTTTTACATCGGCCAGAGCCGCAACAGTGTTTTCCATAGGTAAGTGGAAGCCCAGGAAGTTCAATTGTTCGGTGGCGGTGAGTACCGTTTTAATATTGTGCGCCTGGTAATTGCCGCTAAGGTCGGTTCGGATATCAACCATTTGCTGTTTTACCCTGTCAACAGCTTTGTAGTATTGGTAGCGGCCATCTTGCTTTATACGCACCATATCCCAATGCGATTGTGCATAAAATAGCGGGCTATTATGTTGTACGGAATGTTCGAAGAAAACACGTTCCGTCTCATCGTTTTGTTCACCTATTATAACCGGTACGTTTGGCTTTATAATCCCAGCTTTTTCGGATGCGATTTGAGCTAAGGTTTCACCCAACAGGTCTTTATGGTCGTAACTGATGTTGGTGATTATGGAAAGCAGGGGAGTAATGATGTTGGTGCTATCCAGCCTGCCGCCGAGGCCAGTTTCAATTATGGCAATATCCACCTTTGCTTCGGCAAAAGCCAGGAAAGCCATAGCGACGGTTATCTCGAAAAACGAAGGGTTAATTTCTTCTATGAGCGGCTTGGTTTTAGCAACGAAATCAACTACCCATTGCTGGCTTACCGGCATACCGTTTATACGGATGCGTTCCCTGAAATCAATAAGGTGTGGCGACGTATACAAACCCGTGGTGTAGCCATTCTTTTGAAAAATAGCGGTAAGCGCGTGGCTGGTGCTGCCTTTACCGTTTGTGCCGGCAAGGTGTATAGATTTGAATTCATTTTGAGGATTACCAAGTGCCTCGCAAAGTTTTATGGTGTTGGTGAGGTCAGGTTTTAACGCAGCCTTACCAATGCGTGAAAACATGGGCAGCCGCTCAAACAAATAATTAAGAGTTTCCTGGTACACCGAAGTATTCCCCATAAGCTACTGATCAACGGGCTTTAAAAAGTATGGTAACATCACCAAATTGCTGCGGTTCAGAGCCAGTGCTTTTGCTGAATTTTGCATTTGCTAGTTTGTCTAACGCTAATTTAGAAAGTTGCTGGCTCGGTGAACTTTTCACAAATTTACTAACAATGTTGCCATCGCGGTCAACGGTTACATGAATCACAACCTTGCCGCCTTCCCGGAACTCTGCTTCGAATTTTGATGGGGAGATACTCCTGCCGGTAAGGGTATGGCCAATACCACCGGTTCCCGGTGTGCCAGTATAGTTGGTTGCGCCCGGAGTACCACCCGGAACGCCTTTGTCGCCGGGGCCTTTGCCATCGCCTTCGCTGGTGCCGTGCACATTATCGGCGGCGCCATTACCGCCCTTTCCTGTACTGCCCTGGTAAACAAATTTTGCCTTCTGAACAGGATGGTCTTTATCCTTTGTTGCATTCTGGCCGGGATTGTTCTTAGGTTTATCGGGACTGTTCAACGCCGGGTCGTTGGCATCTGTCGATTGCAGCATATTCTTAGGCAATGTCGATTTGGCTGAAGAAGCCTTATACACGACTGTAGCGGAGTAGGCTGAAGGGTCTTCTTTGTTTTGTGGCTGGTCACTTCCGCTGCCATCGCTACTCGTTCCCAGATTTACTTCAAGACCGGTACCGATATCCGTTGTAACAACCGGAATAGTATACTGGAACAGGAAGAAAAGCAATAGTAACAATATATGGACACCCACCGTCCAGGCGAGTGCTTTATTATTAATAGAAGGGGGCTGTTGTGTGGCAGCAAGCATGGCTTAAAGTTACAATAAACGTTGTGAATACAATAAACGGGCGGTTGTATTTAAATATTGTGGGTGATTTTTAACAAATTGGTGTGTTGGCCGAAAATTTATGGATAGCCCGGGTACAAAAAAAGTCCGGGCGCTGCGCCCGGACTCGATCTATTCTTATTAACGTGGTCGCGCTTAATCTTTCTGCAAAACGCATGCAGCGCCGCGCATTATTTTGTCAGTAGCTTTTCCAAGTGGTTCAGGGCAGTAAATCTCTTTATTATTGACTGTGATCTTCAAATTACTAATCGGGCTTCCGGCCAGTTTTTTCAATTGGTCTTCTGTAAGGCTGAATTTAAGGTCCCACTTGGTATTATCATATACAAAAGTAGGTCCGGCTTCGTTTTCCACTTTAAATTCCATTACGGTATTATCTTCTAGCTTAAGGTAAAGAATTGTACCTTTTGCTACACCGACTACTGTACGGCCATGCACTTGCGGGCTTATTGATAGCGAATATAATGTGCCTTTTTGTTCAATTTGTACAATCCAAAAAGAATAAGACGGCTTAGTACATACGATATCGTGTTTATACATTTTCTTGATTTCACCGCTGAAAGGGTCTTTCTCGTCAATATCCAGATGGCACTTCTGTGCAAAAGCGGGAGAGGCGAGCAGTGTTAGCAGAATAGCGAGGACACTAAGGGCTTGTTTTTTGATCATCAGGTTATAATTTTGGATGCAAAGGTCAAACTTTTAATTGTTTTGGGCAAGTTCTGACGGTTATCTTTCAAATTCTATCTTGTTCTGGTTGACATTCAACCATTTTTCGTCAACGTTCGGCATGATATTTGTGTAATTTGCATAAATAAAGTTCTTTTATGAAATATCCTATCATTGTTATTCTTGCCTCCCTTCTTATTGTTTCTTGCAAGACAGCACCAGTGCACTATCATGTCGACGAAGACTTACTTTCTACACTGAATTTCAAAAAAGGCAGTTCGTGGGTTTACAAGGACTCGCTAACAGGTGAAGTTCGCACTTTCTATGCTACCCATTACATAGCATGGGAAAGTCGCCGCCAGGATTATGATGTCGATTACGATGATGTAATAGCTACCACCATCGAAGCTGATACAACACATGGGTTCCAGTACCATGATTTTATGGAGTTGGACATTAGTGGTGATAAGGTGGGAGTAAAGTACTTTTATTACCGCTACAAAGGTCCAGGACATGATGTTGAAGAAGATGCATCGAACAGGTTATCCAATACGATGGTAGTTCGTGCACATACTTTCGAAAAAGTATCACGAAGGCTTGATTTAGATAGTAATAACTATGCGTATGTCGCCAAAAATATAGGCATCATTAAAATGGACCTAACTGATGTAGCCGGCACCCGGCACGTTTGGGAGCTAAGCTCATGGAATATTGTGAAGTGACTAAATTAGTTTTTGCGTAACTTCCATCTACATGACAATATCTGCTATGAAAATCAGGAGTATTATCACCCTGTTGCTTTTGCTGTATTGCTTTGCCGCAACTGCGCAGCGATGTGGTTCATGTAATACCAGGACTTCGCATTACAGATTTAAATTGCTCAAGCGTTATGGACTAAAAGTTGACACTAATCTGGTGAAGACCAATGGCGTATTTCTTGGTAAATACACTACTAGCCTGCAAACAGAGTATTTTTTTATCAGGTTCTTTAGCAATGGCAGATATTACAGTAGCTGTCATTATGCCTCCCTGCCCACTGATAGTGCTGTGTTAAATGATTTAAGATGGGGGTATTATGGGTATTATAAAATCGATAGCAATATGCTCACTGTCGAATCTCACACAAGCGCCGGTGGCTATTATTACGCATATTACACTATCGGCGACAATGAGTTGATTTCGAAGTACACTAATTCAAGGGCAAAAGGGTCCGGAAATATACTACAGCCCACCCCAAATATTAGTTGCAAATTCTATCCCTGTCAGTTGCGATCGCAATCGTTCTGGTAGTGCAGTGCCTGGTGCAATTGATTGAAATTATTGAATCGCCAGTCGCCAAATTCATTGAAAATCTTCCTGAGCCTACATTTGTATTCCACATTCACTACTAATTACTTAATTTTGCAGTAACACACAAACATACCATTATGCCATCGTTCGACATTGCCAGCAAAGTAGACTTACAGACGCTTGATAACGCACTTAATATTGCCAAGAAGGAAATCGATAACCGTTTCGATTTTAAAGGCACCCATGTTTCTTTTGAATTGAATAAAAAGGACATGACCATCAATCTGGAAGTGGAAAGCGATATGAAGTTGCAGCAGTTGCAGGATGTGTTGCTTACCAAGGCTATGCGCCAGGGGCTTGATGCCAATTGCTTTGATATGAGCAAAGAACCTAACGCTAACGGCAAGTATGTTCGGAAGGTTATTGCTGTTAAAAATGGTATCGATAAAGATTATGCGAAGCGCATAGTTAAACTCATAAAAGACAGCGGGTTAAAAGTTCAGGCGGCTATTCTCGATGATATTATCCGCGTAACTGCCAAAAAGATAGATGACCTGCAAGATGTGATACAGCTCTGCAAATCATCTGATATCGACCTGCCGTTCCAATTTATTAATATGAAAGCGTAATTATTGACATAATAGTAGGGGCAATCCCTTGCGGTTGCCCTCTGCGAGATGTGCCAGCGTTATTCGGGGTAGGGTCGAGCCCAGCCACTAAGTCTCCACAATTTTCTGGTCCGCAGTGTGTATTTCAACTAAGACAGCATTTTCAAAAATAAGAGGCGCTAACCGTGTGGTTAGCGCCTCTTATTGCTTTGGTCTGTAAGCTATCAAATCTCTTGCGGCTCAGCGCCTTTGCGTGAAACTAATTTAGTACCGTTCTATTATCCCCGCAATACCCTGACCACCACCTATACAGGCGGTAACAATACCATATTTTTTGTCAAGGCGCTTCATGTCATGAAGCATTTGTATGGTTAGCTTAGCACCTGTACAGCCTAATGGGTGACCCAATGCAATTGCGCCACCGTTAATATTCACTTTTGTGTCATCAAGACCTAGCGTTCGTATAACCGCCAGCGATTGTGATGCGAAAGCTTCATTTAACTCAAACAAATCTATCTGGTCAAGGTTCATTCCTGCGTTGGCCAATACTTTCGGTACGGCTTTTATAGGGCCTATCCCCATTACGCGGGCGGGTACTCCTGCCGCAGCGCACGAAACTAAGCGCCCCATTGGTTTTAACCCGAGGCTATTCATCAGGCGTTCACTCATAACAATGGTAAATGCCGCACCATCACTGGTCTGGGAAGAATTACCCGCAGTTACTGTGCCTTTATCTGCAAATACTGCTGGTAGCTTTGCAAGGCCTTGTAGGGAGGTATCTGGCCTTGGGCCTTCGTCTGTATCAACTATGGTTTCCTTTTCGGCGCGCTTGTTTTTGGCATCCAGATATACCTCTTTTAAGGTTATTGGTAAAATACCATCTTTAAAGTAGCCTTCTTTTATGGCGTTTAATGCCTTTTGATGCGAACGTAAGGAAAAGGCATCCTGATCCTCCCGGCTTACATTGTAGTCATTAGCAACCTGTTCGGCAGTTAGACCCATGCTCAGGTAATAGTCGCCATCTTCTTTTGCCAGTTCATAGTTGGGCATGGTGCGCCAGCCTGCAGTAGGCACAAGGCTCATACTTTCGGTGCCACCAGCTATAATGCACTCTGCAAAACCCATTTGTATTTTCGCGGTGGCCAGTGCTATACTCTCCAACCCCGAACCGCAATAACGGTTAATGGTAAGTCCTGCAGCCCATTCGCCTACTGCCTTATTTGCTATTATGCGCGCTACCTGCAGGCCTTGCTCCGCTTCCGGCACAGCATTACCTACAATTACATCGTCAACCAGTTTTGGGTCAAGTTGCGGAACGCTGGCCAGCAGCCCTTTTATTACATCGATAGCAAGATCGTCAGGACGATAAAAACGAAATGCGCCGCGCTTTGATTTGGTAACCGCTGTGCGATACCCGGCAACTATATAGGCTGTTTGCATACTATAAATTAGAAAGGCTAAGTTAGTGATATAAAGTTAAGGGGAAAGCGGGAAAATAATGATTAGTGTTTCTGAATAGCCAGGTTCTGAACTGACTATTATTTTACGCCAAAGGGCTAGCTTCATTTATGCAGCTATTTTGCATTACTTTTAGTCAACGCAAAAAATGCATACTATGGCTCGTAAAATAGGTTTATTGTTCGTTATCGCCTTATTTCAGTTGTTGTTCCATTGTAAGGTTAATGCCCAGGTTGTTTACTCTACCCAATACAGCAGCGATGCGGACGTTAAAGTTTACGTTACGAAATACAAGAGTGATGCTGATCTGGTAGTGTATAAAACTACCTATAAAAGCGACGCAGGTGACAATAATGGCATTTGGTATTTTACCGAATACAAAAGCGACGCAAAAAAGAAAATTTACTTTACTGAGTATAAAAGTGACGCCAAACTGGTTATTTATTTTACCGAATACAAGAGCGATGCCGGATGGAAAAATAAGAGCAAGCAGCAGGAAATGTACTAATGGGAGTTGTAGTTTTTCCCGAAGTCCTATTTGCTAGTCATTTTCCTATTCGGTTTACTAAACTTGATCAGTATGATTTTTGATTCTCATTTTTACAATTTCTGTTTATGAAAAACGCCCAACTACGGAAAGTACTTACGGTAATCTTTCTCATGTTTAGTTCGCATTCGATGGCCCAGCACTGGGATTGGGCTGTTACCATTCCCGATTCGAATACTGGTTTTGATGGATGGAGGATTAGAAGTTTATCAGGAAACGGATTTGCATTCGGTGGCTTTGGTAACGGAGATACTATGACGTTTGGTTCTGTTCGTTTTTACAATCCCCGTAGATATCTCCAGATGGTGGTCGGAAAAATTACATCATCGGGAGCATTTGTTTGGGCTACCCGTTCCGATTCATCTGATGTTTATTTACTTGACTTATGTACCGACAAGAAGGATAATACATACGTGTTGGGGTATTTTGATAGTACAAACTGTAATATCGGAGGTGTTCATTTAACAGGGACGCCACATTATTCAACCTATTTCATAACGAAATTCGCAGCCTCGGGATCCGTGGTTTGGGCGAAAACGCTCTATACCCGTATGTCAGCCTTTGTGGGTGACATTAGTGGCGGTATTTGCCTCGATCCCAATGGCAATATATTTATATCAAGTCCATATCGGGATATCAATACTACTATCGGTACGGATACATTGCCGTATTACGGGTGCAATTCCGTATTTCTTGGTAAGTTTGATCAGTATGCTAATCTCTTATGGGCAAGGGGATTTGGAGGTATTAGCATAGTAAACGATGTTGTACTGGATAGTCGAAATAACATATCGATAGCGGGTTATTTCGATGCCAATTTTATGCACATCGACTCTTTTACACTGACAAATACAGTTATATCGTCTTTAGGGCACGCGTCTTTTCTAGCTAAATTTGATAGCTTCGGGCACACCTTTTTTGCTAAAAGTTTTGTGGGGGCTTCCGAGATCAATGCGTTGGGATTAGACCGTTACGATAATTTGTATTGTGTTGGCGGGTTTAAATCTACTATTTCCTATCTGGCAGATACCCTCAATTTAATAGGAATACAAAACTCGTTTCTGATGAAATTTAGCACGGCGGGAAATCTGTTATGGTCGAAATCAGGGAAAGGGGTAGCGAATAATGCCTATGATATTTGTATTGATAGTTGTAACAATATTTTCCTCACTGGTTGCTATGGTTATCCGACATCCGCGCACGATAGCATTAACTTTGATGGTTCCTATTTTATGGTTCCGGATTCTGCTGTAGATCCCATGTATTTGTGTCAATATGATGATTCCGGACATCTGATTGACCTTGTTAGTCAGGATAGCGGTGGTGATGACGTATGCAGTATTCAGGTTGATAATTTAGGTCATGTTTACCTTTGCGGTGACTATGTTTGCCTGGGTTCGTACATTATTCTTGCCAACGATACATTTTATCATGATTTATCAGAGAAATTATTTATTTCCAAATACACCTATGATTCATTGCCCTGCATACCATTTACCCATCACCCGTCAATTGTTGAAACGTTTAATGCACCAGATGGGCCGGTTATTTACCCCAGTCCGGCAAATACAACCCTTTATATGGAATCTGGCAATGACGGCGCCATATTAGAGATATTGAGTGTTTTCGGGACACAAGTAGTCAGAATGCAGTTGCATGCGGGAAAGAATTCGATAGAAGTTGGGGATATACCGCCAGGAGTCTACCTCTGCAAAATAAATAATAATGGCGAGAGAGTAACGACGAAGCGAATAGTTATTCAGCATTGACGTAAAGGCTTCGTAACTTTACTTTGAGAGAAAGATGGGTTACTTATATGTATAATGACTTTCTTCTTCATTCATTTTCAACAAAAAGCCATCACTTTTTTTTCTTAATTTGGCGACACGCTAAATTCAGTTCAATTTTTCGCTTCATAAAATCTGATGAACGAAAAACAGCTAATTTATATTAATAAAAAACTAAATTTACTAGCCTTGAGCAGTAAATACTGCGCCCAATACCCCAATGCTGGACTGTAAATAGATGTATTTTTTTTAAAGAATTCTTCATAAAATGCTTTTTCCGGTAGAAAAATGAAGAGATTACCCACCAAAAACTTCTGTACTAGACTTACTATTTGTAACTCATAACTTACGACTATTTGCTTACTTTTGTGCCCAATGCTACCTAAAGAACTTTTGCTTAAGGCATATAGGCTCATGATGACCGCCAAAGCTATGGCGGATATATATGATGCTAACAGGCAGGTTTGCAAGTATGTGCACAGTACCTCCAGGGGTCACGAAGCCATACAATTAGCGACCGGATTCCTACTGAAACCATGCGATTTTGTGAGTCCTTATTACAGGGATGAAAGTATGATGCTGGGTATGGGCTATCGCCCATACGAAATGATGCTTCAGCTACTCGCCAAAGGCGGCGACCCATTTACAGGTGGGCGGGCTTATTATAATCACCCCAACATCCGCAGAGAGGGTTTTCCGGGCATCATTCACCAGAGCAGCGCTACGGGCATGCAGGTAATACCTACAACAGGTATTGCTCAGGGCATACAATATCGCGAAAGTGAAAAATTATCCGATTATGTAGTTCCGCCTGTTGTCGTTTGCTCATTAGGCGATGGCAGTGTTACGGAAGGAGAAGTAAGTGAAGCGTTCCAGTTTGCTGTACTGAAAGGCTTACCGGTCATTTACCTGGTTCAGGATAATAAATGGGGTATTTCAGTAAGCAGCGATGAAGCGCGCACAATGGATGCCTACGAATATGCCGGTGGTTTCAAGGGGATGGAGCGTGTAAGGCTTAATGGTAGTGACTTTGAAGAAGCCTACAATGGCATGAATACGGCCATAGAATGGGTGCGTGCGAACAGAAAGCCGATGCTGGTACATGCAAGTGTGCCCTTATTAGGCCACCATACATCTGGAGTGCGTAAAGAGTGGTATCGCACGCCGGAAGATCTGGCATTACATGCTATTGACGACCCTGGTCCGAAACTGAAGAAAGTACTGCTTTCAATAAAAGGTATAAAGGAAAAAGACCTCGACAAAATTGAGAACGAGGAGCGAGAATATGTTCAGGCCGAATTTGACATGGCTGTTGCCGCGCCAGATCCGGACCCTGCTGCTGTTGCTGAGCATGTCTACGCTACGAGCCCGGTAACAGAAGAAAAGGGAAACCGATCCCCAGAAGGCAGGGAGAAAGTTGTGATGGTAGATGCTGCACTACATGCAGTTGAAGAACTTTTACAAGATCATCCAGAAGCGCTGTTTTATGGACAGGATGTAGGTAAACGATTGGGTGGGGTATTCCGCGAAGCGGCTACACTGGCTGATAAGTTTGGCGATAACCGGGTGTTCAACATGGCAATACAGGAAGCCTATATTGTTGGCTCCACTATTGGGATGAATGCGGTTGGTCTTAAACCGATTGTAGAGGTGCAGTTTGCTGACTATATTTACCCGGGTTTCAACCAGTTGGTTACGGAAATAAGTAAGTCGTGCTACCTCAGTTGCGGTAAGTTCCCGGTATCAATGATACTGCGTGTGCCTATCGGGGCTTATGGTGGGGGAGGTCCCTATCATAGTGGTAGCGTAGAAAGTACTTTGGCGACGGTTAAAGGCATAAAAATTGCTTACCCAAGTAACGCTGCTGATATTAAAGGACTCATGAAGGCTGCCTTTTACGATGGCAATCCGGTAGTTATGCTGGAACATAAAGGCCTTTACTGGAGTAAAGTTCCAGGCACTGATGAGGCTAAAACTGTAGAACCGGACAGGGACTATATATTGCCATTTGGCAAGGGCGTAGCTGTTTTAGAGGCAGATCAGGAAGCTATTGATAATGGTGAGTCATTATGTATAATCACTTACGGAATGGGTGTGTATTGGGCGAAAAATGCCGCAAAACAATATCCCGGCAATGTTGAGGTGATCGATATCCGCACTATTTATCCTTTGGATGAAGATCTGATATTTAGCACTGTTAAAAAGCACGGTAAGTGCATTGTGCTTACGGAAGAACAATTGCGCAATTCATTCTGTGAAGCATTGGCGGGCCGTATTGCACAAAACTGTTTCCAATACCTGGATGCACCTGTGCAGACAATAGGTGCGCTTAACCTGCCTGCGGTGCCTATGAATATGGGTCTTGAAGCGGCCATGCTGCCGAATGCCGATAAGGTTGCAGCTAAAATCGGTGAGTTATTACGTTGGTAAGGGATAATTTTAAAACGCTATTTTGAAGATAGAAAAAGCCATCCGCTGTTGCGAGATGGCTTTTTTACGTCCTGATTTTATTTGCTGAAGGTTTTATAATACTGGTCGTTTTTCTTTGCAAGAGTGCCGCTGAGCTCTATAACATCTTTCTGCCATTGTTTTTTGCCGGCAAATTTTACAAGTTCATCGGCGGTTGATGCGCCAAAATTGCCACTGCTTCGCAAGTGTGCGTAAGCTAATAATTTTGCCATTTCAATCACTACTTCAGCAAGTCTGCTGAAATCGCTATTGAATGTTGATACTGCAATTTTATCGTTAGTAGGTTGCAGTTCTTTTACTACATACCATTGGTCAGCAATTTTATAGGGCACCATAAAGGCTGGTGCACTGTATTGCATCAGGTAGCCTGCGCTGATGATCCGCTCCGCTTCGTTCTTAAATTTTGGTTGTTTAAAAGTAGTAAGTACAGAATTGCAGGATGTACGCGTTGCCTTAATATCCAGCATATAATGTTTGCCTTTCTTTCTTGAAAACAGCAAGGCGGCGTATCGGTTTAAGCCCAGGCTTCCCGTGCCTGCAATACGGAAGGCGGCATCTTCAAATACCATCTCCGCAAAGGCTGGATGAGCTTTTAGCAGAGGTGCAAGCGATTCATAAAGTTCCAGTTTACGTGCCTCGTCTAAAGGCGAATAGCGCGTGCCATCGGTATTTATCAGTAAGGTGCCTTTTTGTTTTTTTGTGCGTTGCTGTATAAAGCTATTACGGTCTAGTGTACTCATAGACTCAAAAAAGTGCCTAAACTCACCCTTTGCAATGGCTGGTTGCATCAGCATAGCTTTACGTGCTGTTATTGCCCCTGTGTAGGCTTCCATAATGTCATGCAAAGCTTTATGAAGCTTTACATAAGGTGCGTTCATTTGGGCGGCGGCAACAAGTACGCTGGTTAAAAAACGGGCAATCTCCGCTTCAGGGCTTGCTATGATAGCCTCGTCAAAATCATTCAGATCGAAGTATATCTGCCTGTCCTGCCCTTTATAACTGCCAAAATTCTCCAGGTGTGCGTCTCCGCAGATCCAGCTTTTTATTTTTGTTTTAGTCTTATAATATTTGGCAAAATCGTCGGCAAACAAAAAGCAGGTTGCCCTGTAAAAGTCAAAAGGGCTTTTACGCATCTTTGCCCACTTTATATCATGGAGAGCAGCCGGAATTCCGGTGTTATATTGATTAATTTTCTTTATCAATGCCATTATTGTAATCCGTATATCCGCTGTAAATAAATAGAATTCATTTCGAAATCAAGGTTATTATTTTGTTACCCCTTTGCCAGTGTCTGGTTGGTTGTAGTTAGTTCACTATGAATGACTTATGTTGTATGCTTCCATTTTTAAATTCAATAACCGCTATATAAAGGCCATTCGGTAGTGCTTCAATATTTATTGACGTATTGCTGCTTGATATCATTTGTTTGCCAGAGGGTTCATAAACAGATACTTTGTCGATTGGATTTGTTTGGCCAACAGATATGCGCAGCATGTTATGTGCCGGGTTAGGGTAGAGCACAACATCAATTTCTGAATCTGTTTTGCTAAGGTTTTCTATTTCGGTTGCGTTATCGTATTCTATTACATAGTACAATTGGTTTGTGAGATTTATATCGTTCCATTCGCCTCCGATACCCAAAGGCGACGAAGAGCCTAGTGGCCATGAAGCCAAAGCGATACCTGCTGCATTCTGGCTGCCAGCATAATTGTCGGGTTCGTTTGCCACGCCCGATGTTGAGCCTCCCCAGTGGTTGTATGCACCGCTAACGGCGCTACCGCCGCCTGCACCTGCAGTTCCCTGTCCGTTCCAGAAGTTGGCGCCCACATTATCATTGTTGCCATCCCAGAGCCAGGTGCCTTCCGTGTGCTTGTCTGTCGCGCCAATCCATACGTAAGCAATGCCGCCGCCATCGGCTACAACCGTATAGTTGGTTGGTATTGCGGCGCTGGTAGTAATAGCAAAATAGATACTGTCCTGCTCGGCCTGGCTATTTATCTGTGCCAGGTAACCACCACGTTCTACTGCGCAAGCGGCTGCAGCATCCCAGTTTTTCATTGCTTTTACTATCTCGTAGCGTTTGCCATTGTACCTGAATTTATAAATATTGGTGGTGTCGGCACACCCCGCTGCGCGGACCAGGGTAGGGCAAAGTATTGCAACTATTATTGAAAGAAGGTAGCGTTTGTTTCTCATTGTTTACTGTGTCTGTTTTAAGTTCAATACTAAAATTAGGGTTTCTGTAGAATTTATACTCATTTCCTTCCCTCATCGACTAATCCGCCCGTTTCATCGACTTCTCCCAAAAACAGGTTTGAGCGGGTGTATCTTTGTTTCAAAGAGAGACCTGTTAAACCTTATCACTTTTTTCAATTGTTGCCCAATCGCTTTGGGATGTTCATATAACAGGACTGTAGCAGAATAGTAAGCCTGGTGTTCAGGCGTTATAATGCACTGCTA
>CANFKC010000065.1 GCA_947447265.1 Chitinophagaceae bacterium | reverse complement strand
TGGGTCAACATCCCGGAATAGAGGTACACCTTAACGCCATTCAAGTGGGTCAACATGACGGAATCTTCAAACCTGGGGTGGGTCAACATCACCGGAATGGTGGGTCAACATAAAACGGAATGATGGGTCAACATGCTCCGGAAATTACAAAACAGTTATCTTGGTCGGCTATCGCTGTCAATATCGTTTCAAAAGACTCCCAACCATCATTAAAATGTATGTAGAGAGTATAGCTAATTAAGTTGGCTCCCTCTGTGCGTCTTTTAGAAAAATCCTTCAGCATTAGCAGTATAGGTTCTCTAACCAAGTCTTTACTATAATTAGTATTTTGATAATATTTTACTTGAATCGCTGTTGTGCTATCAGCGTTGTAAACGTCTACATCTTCAATTCCCTCTAATACAATTTGACCGTTGGCTGCAATGTCTAACAACTGGGAAATGGAATGATCAAATTGGTAATAATAGCCAGCAATAGTATGATGAGCGGACCTGTTTGGTTCTGACATAAGGCGATAAATTTTTTAATAATATTGTTTAAGTTTTTAATTGTGTGCAAGTTAGCTATTAATAAAAAGGAAACAATACGCTAAAAGACCTGTTTTTTGCCCATTTCGGTATTCTCACCAACAGCATGCGACACATCCATTTCCCCCAACGTGAAAACTAGGTGCATAACAGTTGCCGCTTTCAAAACAATGCCTGACCTTTGCTGAGCAATACCCCCAATTCCAAAAGACAAACCGGGGTATTTTTTTGAAACGGTGTGACACGTTTTAACCATCTCGTTAACAATTGGCGCAATATTTGTATTAGTTGAGGTGCGGCTGCGGATACAGCGAATTCACCTATTTTTACATTCAAAACAAACTATAATGCAAGTACTGAAGCTTTCTTTTCTCGCCATTGCCATGGCTGTTACGGGTTATACAACTTATGCGCAAACGGCCGATGAAATAATACAAAAACATATTGAAGCTGTCGGTGGCACTAAGATCTGGGATAACATAAAATCAGTAAAGCTGAAGGGCGCAATGAGCGCACAGGGCATGGAAATTGACATGACCCAAACCATTGTTGAAAACAAGGGCATGCGCGTTGATATTAATGCCATGGGACAGGCAGGCTATACCATCATCACACCAACGGAAGGCTGGATGTATATGCCCTTCATGGGCCAGACCAAACCCGAAGCCCTGCCCGCTGACCAATTGAAATCGCAACAATCAAAGATCAGCTTCCGCAATAATATGCTGGTCGATAAATCGCAGATCACTAAATCGAGCCTTGCAGGTAAAGATGTGGTGAATAAGATTGCCTGCTATAAATTAAAAGTCACGGATAAAGATGGCGGCGAACAAACCTGCTTCATTGACCAGACCACTTACTTTCTGGTGCGCACAGAAATGAAAATTAAACTGCAGGATGATGACCAGGACGTAGCAGTAAACTACAGCGACTTTAAAAAGCAACCCGAAGGCATCACCGTCCCAATGACCTATGGCACTCCCCAAGGCGATCTGAAATACAAATCAATCGAAATCAACAAAACGGTTGACGAAGCCATATTTAAACCCACCAACTAGGTTTAGTCTCGCGGAAAAGAGAGTTTCACGCAAAGACGCAAAGGCGCGGAGACCATGCGCTTAGTGCATCAAGATTTAAGAGGTGCAAAAGATTAGTTTCACGCAAAGACGCAAAGTCGCGGAAACCATGTGCTTAGTGCTTCAAGATTTAAGAGGCGCAAAAGATTAGTTTCACGCAAAGACGCAAAGGCGCGGAGACCATCTAGTTAGTGCATCAAGATTTAAGAGGCGCAAAAGATTAGTTTCACGCAAAGACGCGAAGGCGCGGAGACCATCTAGTTAGTGCATCAAGATTTAAGAGACGCAAACAAAAACGCAACAAAAAGCCACGCCTAGTTACTGTCTAAAGGTAGAAACTGCGCCTCTTAAATCTTGATTTAGAAACATCAAAAGGGCCTGCGCCTTTGCGTCTTTGCGTGAGACCGTTGAGCGTCACATGGTAAACTGCGCCTCTTACATCTTGAATGGCATCTGAACTGCACATTCGCGACTCCGCGTCTTTGCGTGAAACTTCTATAACAAACCGGGCAAAACTGCGCCTCTTACTTCTTGAATGGCATCTGAACTGCACATTCGCGACTCCGCGTCTTTGCGTGAGCCCATCTATAACACAGTGTAAACTGCGCCTCTGCGGGAAATGATCTGTATCTACGGGTGGGCGGCGACCCACACCTCGCCGTCTTCAAACACTTCTTTTTTCCAGATGGGGACGGTTTGTTTCAAGGTATCAATAATGTATCTGCAGGCTTCGAAAGCTGCATCGCGGTGGGCTGCGGCAACCGCTATTACAACGGGTACTTCCCCGACTTCCAGCACCCCGGTGCGGTGATGCAGCAGCACCTTAAGTAACGGCCATTTCGCGAAGGCTGAAGCAGCTATCTTCTCCATCTCGCTGATCGCCATCTTTTCATAGGCTTCGAATTCCAGTCGAAGTACTTTTTTTTGCTTGGTCTGGTCGCGTACTGTACCTATAAACACGTCAATGCCGCCCGCGGCAGGGCTCATTACTGCATTAACGCAGTAAGTAACATCAATAGGTAAAGGAGTAAGCTTGATCTCCGTCATGAGCTAGATGTGATGGTGAATTTCAAAAAATACAGGAAACGATACTAACATCCTGCCACTAACCACCGCTTACAGGCGGAATAACAGCCACCTCATCATTCGCGGCAAGCACAACATGCGGTTCGGCATATTCGCTATTCACCGCTACCATGTACGATGCCAGCTGGCCCAACCGTGGATATTTCTGTTCCAATAAGTTGCGAAGCGTACCTACCGAGGCATCAGTATACAATTCCGTTTCTATAGTGCCGGAGCCAAAAATTTCCCTGGCTACCCCAAAAGCAATCACTTTGATCTTCATAATACTACCAGTGCAAATGTAAATGATTCTGCAACACCTGCACACCTGCTGCAAACACTAATACTGCCGTAACCCGCCTGATTACCAATGGCGGAAATTTCATAATACCCAGCCTGGAGCCAATTTGTCCACCGGCAAATACAGCAACGCCTAAACCGGCTATGCGCCAATAGTCGACCGGACCCGTAACAGGCTTCTGAAAATGAGCCAGTAACCCTGAAATAGAATTTACTAAAATAAAAACCGATGCAGTTGCGGCTATTTTTTTCGGCACATCCCACCTGCTAAGGTGCAACAGCGGGGAAAGGAAAATGCCGCCACCTATACCCACCATGCCCGACAAGAACCCAATACCAGCGCCCATTACCCCGCTTTTTACTACCGACCGCTCCCCTGCTCCAGCATCGTCAAGGCCTTTCTTTTCAAAAATCATCAGCAAAGCGGAAACTATAAGGCTCGTACCCAGCACAATAAAAAAGGTGTCATCGTCCAGCTTCATAAGGCTGCCAAGGTAGGCTGCGGGTACACTCAATGCAACCAGCGGCAATATCCTCTTAAAATTTACTTGCTTCTTCATGATGAAAAGCAGGCTCCCCCCGGTCACCACTATAATGTTGCACAATAAAGCGGTGAGTTTCATTTCATAAACGGGCAACTGATAAACAGCCAGCAGCGCCAGGTAGCTGGAAGCGCCGCCAAAACCTACCGAGGCATACACAAACGCAATCAGCCCAAAAAACAGCAATAATTCCCAGTGTTGCATAAATACGCCCGAAAGGTAATATTTAGACGGGAAACTGTACCAAAAAACTTAAATTTGCAGGGTACTATTTAGCCCCAAAATGAACAGGTATCTTATTGCTTTCTTTCTGATCGTTTCCACCTGCTTCAGCGCATGCCGCGAAGATGATGTTGAGCCGGAACAAAACAAGGTAAAGAAGATAACAGAGCAAATTGCCACCTACAAACAGAAAGTTATAGATTTTACAGGCCGGACCTCGCAGGCGGGCAAGGTTACCGGCTACTTTGATGGCAACGAACTAAAGTTGGCTATGTCGGTCACGAATACGCAACGCGGCGGGCGCAATGATGAATACTTTTTTCATAACAACAAATTGATTGCTGTAAAGCAGGAAGAATATAATTACAACCAACCCAGATACCTCACCAAAGAAGTTGCAGCAACCACCGGCGACAGTGTTTGGTTCGATGAAAGTAAAACAACCATGTCCGCAAGTTGGTGCTATTTTTATAGTGGCCATATGGTAAAATGGCTGGATAAGAATAACAAGGTAATGAGCGAGGCCGACCCGAGGTTTGACGAACTCAACGACAAACTTTTGCAGGATGCTGAAAAGCTGAAACAAATGCTTTTTAACCAGAAGTAAACCGAAAAGTCGGCAGAATACCGGCCCAAAAGCTCTCAGCTAAGCCTTATCTATTCTCATCCTTACCAGCGTATAGATATGTATGAATACTGCAGCGGGCATTAAGAAACCCGGCAAAAACGCATAAGGGAAACGGGCAATTACAATTGGTGCATCGGATGGTTGCTTATGCCACACACCCGGAAAGTAAAACTGGGTTACAAAAACAAACACCACTACAGTTAGGGTAACCAGGCCTGCAATGTTATACAACCGCAGCACCGGCTTATTTGTTTGACCACCCCGGAAGGCTATTGCTGGAATAACTAATGCAGCCAGACCAATTACAATATCGTAGTTATACCCCTCGAATGTTGCTTCGCGCGGCACATAACCTTCCAGCAGCGCTTTATACAAAAGCAACTCTACCAATATCCTGAAACTCTGAAAGTAGATGAGCCATTTTTCCGGGGTATTGGCAATCATGTTCTTAAACCTGCCGCTGACAAAAAAGAAACCGATAAAGGCAAATGCAGGCACAACCAATAATAATGGAAAACGTGGAGGGAAGCCGGGCACTGTAAGTATGCCGCTAAAAGACATTGCGGTAATATAGGCAAACCAACCGCAAAGAAACAGCACAAACCGAGTGCGGAATGCACTTCTACTGCCTGCGTCCGCAATAGCTGAAGTGGAGATGGTAAATGACCCTGCAACCAGCAGCGCCGCAATAATTACCGTTAATAAGATAAAGCCAGCAACTAACATACCGATGAATTTTGCACAAAGCTAGCACGTGCCAGCTACCTAAAACTATCCAAAGTTGCTATTTTATTGGAGCAAATAGTAATTGCATTAAAAATTCTTAAAGTTCACATGAACCTTTGTCCCACTTTGCGTCTACTCCGTGTTCTCTGCTTTTAAAGCTCAAACACCTATAAGCACTATTTGAAACAGCATTTAGTTTGCTTTTACTAATATCTCATCGGGTGCTGTTGCCTGAAATTACCCTAAGCAAAACAGAAACGATGGCTAATACTAACAATATGTGTATTACAGCGCCGACGCTATATGCAAAAAAGCCTATTGCCCAGAACAATACTAAAATCACCGCTACTATATACAGTAGGTTTCCCATAACTAAGTTGTTTAAAAGTGAGTAAATACTAGTTTAATAATTCTCTTCGCCCCTGTCTTCCTTGGCTGCTTTTTCAAGAGGCACTATAATAGCATTACCCTGCGACACAATAGAATTTTGTTCCTGCACTGGTTTGCTATCTTGTGGAATATTGATTTCACTTTTCCGCTGCCCGTATTGCCTGATGGCTATCTGACGCCTATTCTGATGCTGTTCCATACTTTCCGAATTTTAGAATAATAAAAGGAGATTGAAAAGGGAAACTACTATTACGGCTGAATCCTATTGTATACAAATTTAGCTTTGCTTCGAGCCTTAACCGTTATGTTATTGTAGCTAATGATTGTAGGATTCACACATCAGGTGCCGGGCAAAAATTGTGTTTCTTGCACGAAAAAGAGCTAACTACTGACCAATATTTGATTGTACTAATTTATAGCTTTTACGCCCTGCTCTGCCAGATTGCGTCGCGAAGTAATTTTGTTGTACAATTTATGTAGCAGGTTGCTACCCACTTCTTTAATCTTGTCAGGGTGACTGGCCACTGCTTTGGCTATAGTAAACTGCAACAATGCACCCAATACCATTTTTATCGGATTATGTGAGCCCCGGACAACTATCTTCTTAGATAGATAACCTGTAGCGATGCCTATCATATTGTTGAGCAGATTGCCTCGTGCCTCGCGGGATTGACCAATGTCATGTAAAGCGTTCTTGATAACGTTCATCGGCATCAACCCCTGCTTTACCTGGTGAAATTGCTCTTTCAGTTCGTATAGGTCATTAGCTTTCTTCTTTTCCAGCAGGAAAATTGCCTGGCTCAATGCCTCAGTTTTGCTCATCTTTTTCATAATGCGTTATTTTTTCAGAAAATGACAAACAATGGAATCGCTCACCCTATTTTTTATCCATTCATTCCTGAAGAGATATACGGCAATAGCTAGTAGTGCATAAAAGCCAGCTACTGCAAAAAAACCGTAGTAGTTCTTTCCTAAAATTTCTCCGAGCCATAGAGAAGCCCCTATGCTTACAATAAAAACAAATAATGCAACAACTATAAAAGTAACTACCTGTGCTGCGACGGAAGATATAAGGTCAGCAGATTTGTTAACAGCCTTCAGCTTTAACAGTTCAACGGTTGTTTTGCCATAATCTTCGGCTTTCTCAAATAGTGCTTCTATAGGTGTTGCATCAGTATTCATGGTGGTTGTAATTAAGTTGGTATAGTGTGGTTTAGTTTCGGCCGGGTAAGCCTTATATTACAAAACGCTTAGGCGGTCATGTTTTTCAAATCTTTCTTTGCCTCGTCGTACTTGTTTTCGTACTTGTTCTTTACCTCTTCAAATTTGCTCTTACCTTTTGCAACAATCTCTTCTGCATCGTCAACCGTACTTTCATACTTGTTAGTGATAACGTTCATGAGATCCTGGAATTTGTTCATTACAGCGTCGCTGTAGTCGTTACCCTTGTCCATTATTTTTTTCCTGGTTTTTTTGCCCTCGTCTGGTGCAAATAAAATTCCAAGTAATGCTCCTGTTGCAACTCCGGCAACAATTCCTAAAAATGCGCGATCGAATCTCATGGCCTTAAATTTTTGAGTGTTTAAAAATGATTTGGTTACTGTATCACGGGTTGTGAATTCCTCCGGAGTACAACACAAAGGTATGCCTGGCCCAAAGCCATACTGTTACACGATATAACCGAAAGATTATATCATTCACACGTTGTAGCAGCTATGTTATTGCAGCTTGCGAAAACGCAATGGCGGAAGGCCGTAAGACTTCTGAAAAGCCTTAATAAATGAGTTCGGGTATTCAAAACCAAGGTCATCCGCAATCTCGTTAACCGAGAGCGATGTAACCTTTAGCAGCCGTGCACCCTTTTCCAGCCTTACTTTCGCCAGATATTGATAGGGGCTTATACCGTAGCATTCCTTAAATAAACGCAGGAAATGAAATTTTGAAACAGCTACCTCTCGACTCAGCTC
Source organism: Chitinophagaceae bacterium (assembly GCA_947447265.1). GTDB lineage: Bacteria > Bacteroidota > Bacteroidia > Chitinophagales > Chitinophagaceae > Flavipsychrobacter. Next base: position 15,704 of record CANFKC010000065.1, on the reverse strand, counting down.
ATCGAGATCAAGTGTGCGGTTATAGTTACTGTAAATGTAGTCTTTAGCAATTGCCATTCGGCGGTATATATCAACCTGCACAGCCGCTTTTGTAGCAGGTAGCCCTGCTATTTGTTTTCTTATTTTTTCATCGCAGGTGAGCAGGTATTTTACAATGTTGCCTAGTACGAGATCGAATCCCGGTGTATCAGACTGTTCTACCCTCCCGAGTTGGTTAACGAGGGAATCTATGACAGTATCCTTCGCATAAAGCTGGGTAAGTAAAAAGGGTGCGCCCGGCAAGCTTTTCTGAGAATTATCGAGCAATAATTCATTCGGAGTAATGAGCGTTCCGGCCCAACTGTCAACAAAATCTTTGTTGATGTGAATATTAAATATTTCGGTCTGCTTCGGGTTATCAATTTCCAGGTCATAAACATCGCCCGGCCTCGTAAAAAGAAACTGATCTGTTTCTACCCTATACTGGCGGTCGCCGACCCTGCAAAAGCTGTGCCCGGTCTTATTTAAAAACAAAGAATACGGGCTTTCGACACCCGTTCGGGAAACCTGTTTACACTTTATGTTCAGCGCAATATTCCTCCATTTATTAACAGGGGTTGCAGCATCATTTCTGAGCTGCCGCACCATATTAATATCAGGAAACTGGTGAACAAGCATAAAGCTGCTGTTAGTAGTATTTTACATCAACTCTTTCAACTTCGCCACTACTGCGTCTATTTCTTCTTTGGTATTGTTTTTAGAGAATGAGAAACGGATAGGAACCATATTTTCACTCTTGCCATTGTAAATGGCTTTGATAACATGGCTTACCGAATTGGCCCCGCTGGTGCAGGCGCTGCCGCCGCTTACACAGATGCCAGCCATATCCATGCTGAACAACAGCATTTCTGACTTCTCAGATTTTGGGAAAGAAACGTTCAATACGGTATACAAACTCCTTCCCATGGTATCTCCATTAAAGGTTACACCTGGGAAATATTTAAGGAGTTGCTCCGCCATATAGGTTTTCAGGCCATGCACATAAGCGCTATCGGCTTCGTATTTTTCAGTAGCCTTTTCCAGTGCTTTGGCAAAACCGATAATACCATATAGGTTTTCGGTGCCGGCACGCATATTGCGCTCCTGTGCACCACCATTAATATAAGGCTTTATCTGCACGTTCTCGTTAACGTAGAGAATGCCCGCGCCCTTAGGTCCGTGGAATTTGTGGCCAGCACCATTTATAAAATGAACGTAAATATCTTTAAGGTTGAACGGATAGTGCCCTACTGTCTGAACAGTATCGCTATGGAAAATGGCATCATACTTTTTACACAACTCACCAACAGCTTTAATATCCATCAGGTTACCGATTTCATTATTCGCATGCATAAGCGTAACCAGGCTGCGATCCTCGCTGCCTGCTAAAAGCGCTTCAAGATCGGCCATATCAATATGTCCGTTTTCTGTAAGCTTAACGAAGCTCAGTTTTGCCTGACCTGTATGAGCCAGAAATTCTACTGTATGTAAAGTGGCGTGATGTTCGAGGGGAGAACTAATAATATGCTTACAGCCCAGGTCTCGAACCGCAGCATGAATTGCAGTATTAGTGCTTTCTGTACCTCCGGAAGTAAAAAATATCTCACCCGGGTTTGCGCCTAAAATCTTTGCAACAGATTTCCGGGCGTTTTCGATAGCTAATTTAGTTTCCCTTCCATAGGAATACACGGACGATGGATTTCCAAATTTTTCAGTTAAAAAGGGCATCATTGCTTCCAGTACTTCGGGATCGAGAGATGTGGTTGCTGCATTGTCAAGATAAATCCTACTCATTATCAACTATCAATTTTAGGTTTGATAATGCAAAATTAACCTATTCTACGATATTTATGGCAATCGGGGCTACTGAAGCCAAAGTGAAACGTTAAAATGTTGATAAGTAGCCATTTGCCGTTAGTTTACCGAAAAATTATTTAGTGCCTGCTCCTTAACGGTTATATCGATGATGGCGCCTTCCAATTCAAACAACCGCTTCCGCTGCAGCAATTTAAAAAATCTAATAACTCAATCGAAGGTCTGTTTACTACCAGCTAACAGTACTTATACCGCTATAAATTGCAACCAATTGCCTTCCCACCCGGAAGTAAATGTGTCATCGCCCTGATGATTATGTATCGAGATTTACAAACAAGAACATTAAAATAACAAACACAAGCTTAACACGGCAATTCCACACCTTTCTGCAATATTAATTCTTCGGGGAAAGTTGTATGTCCCAACATTTAGTTGTATATTCGAATAGTAATATTTGACCGAAATATCGGTTGAAAGTTGATTATAAACTTTCAACTAATATTCAGAGGAACCAATGTTATTTCCGGTTGCTATATTCCATGCTCTTTGACATTCCATCTTCCTTTTCAATCACCTATTTTAACACACTTTGTAAAATACACTCACTATGAAACAACTCTCTTTTTTACTATTATTGCTTTGCATTAGTTTTTACTCTTTTGGCGCGGTAACGCCGCTTACATTAAACCCAACAGCTACGGGTTGGGCAACCACCTCCGGACGAACAACCGGGGATATATCGGTTACCAATGCTGCAAACCGCGGTTATGCCGTATTCGATCTCAGCACTTTGTCCATTCCCGCGGGCTGCGTCATTTCAACGGTAACACTTGGTTTTACTATTACCGCTGTGGGCGGTGCTTCCACACCTACCTGTACCATATACGGCTACGTAGGCAACATCTCAACGCTTTCAGCCACGAGCATATATAACGCCTGCACTACAGGCACAACCAGCCTCTACACAGCAACCTGGGGCACCGCAGCTGCCAGCCCTAAAACAATGGCGACGACAGCCGCTGCAGTATCTTTCGTATCCAGCAATTTATCGGGGGTAATCTCCGTGTGCTGGGTGGAATCGGCATCAACACGTACCTATGCAATAAATGGCACAACTTCACCTGTGCCGGTTCTTACCGTAAGCTATTGTAATGCCCCAACCGCAGTATCTATTACCGCTACACCTAACCCGGTATGTGCAGGCTCTACCCTTACCCTAACCGGACCTGCAACAGGAGGTTCTACCTATTCCTGGAGCGGCCCGAACAGTTTCAGCTCAACACTGCAAAACCCAACTGCATTTACTACCAGCACATTGTCTGCAGGCGTATATTCCTTCACAGCAACTTCGGCTTGTGGCAGCAGTGCCCCGATGGCCACCAAGGCAGTTACAGTAAATACGGCAACCCCAACAGCCATTACTGGCGGTTCTGCCAATCTCTGTGGCGCTTCAGGAGCGACCATGGCACTTTCTGATGCCGTACCGGGAGGCGTATGGACGAGTAGCGCACCTGCAAATGCAACTATCAACTCGGCGACCGGGTTGCTAACCAGTGTATCAACCGGCGCAACTACTGTTTCTTACACCACCGGTTGCGGCAGTCCGGCTACCCTTACTGTTACCGTTCGGGCCATACCCACTGTGGCGGTAAATAATCCTTCAGGCTCCGCCTGCTATGGCAGCTCAGTATCTATAACCGCTTCCGGTGCTACAACCTACACATGGTCACCAGCGTCGGGCTTAAGTACAACGGCAGCAGCCACTACCGTTGCAACGCCTACTACAACCACGACTTATACCGTAACCGGAACAACTTCGGGATGCAGCAATACTGCTATCTCAACAATTACGGGATCTACCAGTGAGGCCACATTTGCGCTGACTGCTACTGCGGCCCCTACAACCACCTGTTCCGGAGGTGCGTCAACCTTATACAATTCCATTGCCAATTCTAATTATAACACGGTATCCAGCATCACTTATGCCGCCGTAGCTACCACAGGCACTGCAGTTTTGGCCGGGGAAGACGATAACTATGCTACAGTAACCATCCCGTTCACTTTCAATTTTTACGGTGTTAACTACACTGCTGTAAATATTTGCAGTAACGGCTTCATCAATTTTGGCACTCCTTCAGCTTCCTATTCCCCGGTGGCGTTGCCAGATTATTCTGCCCCAGAAGGCTTGGTTGCATTATTTTGGCATGACCTTGATCTGGGTGCAGGTGGTAACATTAAGTACACGACTACCGGCACAACACCTAACAGGAAATTTATTGTAAGCTACAATGGCGTAAGCGATTTTGGCGGTGGCGCAACCAATACCGGCCAGATAATTTTGTATGAAACAAGCAATAACATTGACATTTTATTAGCTAGCGTAACCGAAGCCGGTGCAAATTATGTTACAACAGGTGTGCAAGACCTTACCGGCGCCAATGGCGTAGCCGCACCGGGCAGAAATTATATTGATTACACCACAACCAACGAAGCGTGGCGTTTCACTGGTATTGCCGCATCGAGCGATTATACTTACGCATGGTCGCCTACCAGCATACTGAGCAGCACTACAGCTGCAAGCCCAGTCGCGTCGCCAATTACCACGGCTACTACGTTTACCGTTGTCGCTACTGACCCGGCAACCGGCTGTTACAAATCTGCAACAACTACCGTTAATATCGGTACACTTACCGGAACAATCAGTGCCAGCAGTGCAATATGTTCGGGTTCGTCTACGCGTGTAATTTTCTCGGGGCCAGGCAACGGCACCGCAACCTATACCTTAAACGGAGGTTCGCCAACAACGGTTTCCCTTAACCCCGCCGGGCTCGACACACTTGTTACCGGCACAATTACCTCCACCCAACTCTATTCGCTAATAAGTGTCGGCTCCGGTTCCTGCTCCCAAACAATTACAGGGCAAAACGATACAATTACCGCTATAACACCACCGACGGTTTCCCTGAGCCCAACTACTGCAACTTATTGCTACAGTACCGGAGTAACGCTTACTGGTTCAGGCACTGCCTCCACTTACACCTGGGCTCCAGCAGCAGGCCTAAGTGCTACAACCGGGGCTTCAGTAGTCGCTTCACCTTCAGTTGCAACTACCTATACGCTGACCGCAGCCATCAGTTCGTGCCAGGTTACGCGTACCGTTACAGTCGGGTTAGGCGCACCCTTTACTATTGCGGCTGTTGCAACCCCTACAATTACCTGCTCCGGCGGTTCGTCTACCCTATCCAACACCGTAACAAATACTAATTTTAATACGGTTAGCAGCATCACTTATTCAGCGGTTTCTACTGCCGGAACCTCTATACTTGGAGGGCTTGATGATGACAACGTAGTTATATCCATACCATTTACGTTCTTTTTCTACGGCACCGGCTATACCTCAGTAAACGTAGGTACAAATGGCTATATCAATTTCGGCACGCCTGCAATTGACCTTAACGCATACGTAATGCCGGATGCTTCTGCTCCGGAGGGTCTTGTGGCACTCTTTATGCATGACCTCGACCTCACCACTTCGGGTAATATAAAATACCAAACTTTAGGCACCTCGCCGAACAGAAAGTTTGTAATCAGCTTTAATAATGTACCAGACTTTGATGGTTCTTCAACGAATACCGGGCAAATTATACTCTACGAAACAACCAACATCATTGATATACTCATTGCACATAGCCTTTCAGATGTGGACGCTACAGTAGGTGTGCAGAACCTAACCGGCTCCATTGGCGTATCTCCGCCGGGCCGCAATGGTGTGAACTTTGCTGTAAGTACGGGCGAGGCATGGCGCTTTACCGGCGTACCTACAAGCGGCTATACTTATGCATGGTCTCCTTCCGGCATTTTGAGTGCTTCAACCTCATCCAGCCCAATAGCCAGCCCAATCAGTTCCACCACCACCTTCACATTAACCGCTACAGATGCAGCTACTGGCTGCGCCAATACTACCAATACCACGGTAAATGTGGGTACATTACCGGGCACTATCACCGGCACCGCTACAATTTGCGCATATAACACTACTAACATTACTTTTCATGGTCCGGCTCTGGCGGTTGCAACCTATACGATAAACGGTGGCTCGCCACTCACCATAACATTAGATACGTCTGGCACTGCGATTCTGGCAACCGGTGCACTTTCAGCAACATCTGTATATGAATTGACCACGATCACTTCCAGCATTTGTGTGCAGACCTACACAGGAGTAACTGCAACGGTAACAGTTAACCCTGCCGCAGGACCAATTACTGCTCCTCCAACAATTTGCACCAGCTCAACGGTAACATTTACCAACCCGACATCTGGCGGCACCTGGTCGAGCTCGGCAACCGCAAGGGCTACAGTAAATGCCTCAACCGGTGCGGTAACAGGAGTTGCCGTTGGCGCAGTTACGATATCTTATGTTGTAGGCAGTTGCCCTGCTACAACAACAGCATTAACCGTAATTACTACACCTGCCGCAATTACGCCCGCTGCTGCCGTTACTGTCTGCGAAGGCGCTACCACAACCCTGGCAGACGCTACAGCCGGTGGTGTTTGGAGCAGCAGCAATACTGCCCGGGCAACGGTGGATACTACAACGGGTATTGTGAGAGGTATTTCTGCCGGCACTGTTACTATAACCTACTCCAATGGTTGTGGCACGGCTCCAACAAAATCTATAACAGTAAATACCATGCCGGCTGCCATAACAGGCACCAGCCTCGCAGTAGCCCCGGTTGCTATCTGCACACTGACTACTTACAATTCGTTTACCAACAGTGTAAGCGGTGGCACCTGGACCAACTCACCTACTACAGTGGGCACCATAGGCAGTTCAACCGGTATATTTAATTCCAGTAGCACAGTTGGTACAACCATAATTACTTACGCGATTGGGTCATGTTCTGTTACCGCAACCCTTGGAGTTGGCAGCACGCCACCGGCATCTATATCAGGCGCTACCAGCGTATGCGCAACCGCAACAACCACGCTTACCGATGCCACGGCAGGAGGTATATGGACCAGCAGTAACCCTGCCCTTGCAACTGTGAACGGCGGCACCGGCGACGTTACCGGTATTAATGCCGGCACAGTAACTATAACTTACAGCAATGGTTGCGGCAGCCCTGCAACACGGTCAATGACGGTAAATGGCTCAACCGTTACCTTACGGGCCGATACGGTTTGCTCGGGCACTACATTCCATTTGTATGCAACCGTAGGAGTGGCAGGCACTTATTCCTGGACCGGGCCGAACAGTTTCACGTCAACCTTACAAAACCCTTCAATAACTGCAGTTACCGCCAATGCTGCAGGAACCTATACCTTCTCCACAACCAGTACGACAGGCTCGTGCACAACAGGCGGTCAGGTGTTTGGTATAGTAGACCAGGTGCCTTCAGTAAATGTAACTGCAACACCTGCGTCATTCTGTAATAGCGGGACATCTGCACTCTCAGATGTTGTTTTAAGTCCAACCACTACCCTTATATATGCAATACCTTACAACCCGGCAACAGTGACATCAGGCACCAACGGACCATCCGGTGATGACGTATCACTGAATGTTACGATTCCCTTCTCCTTCAGGTACTATGGCACCAGCTTCACTACTGTGCGCATCTGTACAAATGGTTTTATAAACTTTGGCGCAGCAAATACCGACTACAGCCCTATTCCATTACCTGATGCCACCACTGCGGCCGGAATGGTTGCGCTCTTTTGGCAAGATCTCAACCCGGCAGTTGGAGATATTAAATACACAACAGTGGGCACCACACCAAACAGAAAATTCGTAATCAGCTATAATGCAGTACCTGACTTGGGTAGCGGATATACCAATACGGGGCAAATAGTTTTGTACGAAACAACCAACATTATTGAAATGTACGTTGCCCATGCTAATGAAGGTGGTGTTTACTACCCTGTTTGCGGTATACAAAATTCTACAGGAACAGCAGCTATAACTGCGCCGGGCGAAAATGCCAACTACTATACCGTTACCGGCCCTGGTGAGGCATGGCGTTTTGTAACACCATCATATAATTACGCATGGTCGCCAGCAACCTATTTAAGCAGTACCACTGTAGCGAACCCTACGGCAACAGCAGTGACATCAACTACGGTTTATACGGTAACCACACGCGATATTTACAGCACCTGCACTGGTAATGTAACCACGCAAACTATCAATATCAATCCTTTACCAACTGTGTATACTGTAACCGGCGGTGGCATTTATTGTTCCGTACCCGGAACAGGCGCGCATATAGGGTTAAGCAACTCTGACACTGGCGTCAACTACCAGTTGAAAAGAGGTGCTACCTCGGTTGGAAGCCCCGTAGCTGGCACAGGCGCTGCATTTGACTTCGGCACGTTCACTGATTCTACTGCTGCATATACCGTAGTTGCTACGAACGCCACAACTGGCTGCAGCCGCAATATGACAGGCAGTGTTACGGTTTCAAGGAGAATAAGCCCGGCAACCTACAGCATAACAGGCGGAAGTGGTTGCTCGGCAGCAGTAACCGTAGGTCTTTCTGGCTCAGAAAGCGGCGTGAGCTACCAGCTTTTTAACGGAGCTTCACCAACTGGCAGCCCACTTTCCGGTACGGGGTCATCATTAACTTACGGAACGGTAACAACTGCGGGAACCTATACGTTTATTGGTACCGGCGCGGGTAGCTGTACTACAAATATGTCCGGCAGCAGCGTTATCAATATCACTCCAACCGTTTACAATGTAACCGGCGGAACAGCTTGCTCTGCTACCGGAGTATCCGTTGGCCTATCCAATTCACAGTCAGGTGTCACGTACCAATTATACAGGGGAGCATCTACCGTTGGCAGCCCTGTAGCAGGAACGGGAAGCGCACTGAGTTTTGGCACCTTTACTGCCACCGGCATTTACAAAATACTTGCTGACGGCGGCGCAGGCTGCACTATCTATATGAATGACAGTGCAGTTGTTAACGCTTCTACATCTATAACCCTGGGCGCTAACCCTAGTGTATGTCAACCTATAAGCAGCGCTACGATTTCATATTCCAGCGCGACAGGCAGCCCTACGACCTATAGTATTGTGTGGGACGCAACCTCATTATCAGCTGGTTTTAGCAATGTAACTGCAGCATCCCTCGGCAGTACTATTTCGCTGACCATACCTACCAGTGCTTCGGGTGTTTTCGGTGGCTCAATAACTGTTTCAAACGGCGCGTGTACCAGTAGTGCACTACCGTTCAACACAACTGTATACGCACACCCTGATGCAGCCATTACAGCAGCGCCAACGCCTTGTTCAGGCTACGCTGCTAATATTATATTCACTGGTACAAGCGGCGCAACTATTGATTACAGTATTGATGGTGGTTCCACACTTACGGCCACTTTAACGGGTGGCACCTATACACTCAGCACGGGCGCTATAACATCGGCTCATACCTACCGGTTGATCAATGCACACAATCCTGTTTGCAGCACAACAATTGATACGACCATTACTGTTAACCCTACACCAATGGCCTGGATAGGGGGCACAGCAGGCCATCTAAACGACTGGAACACGGCAACGAACTGGTCCTGCGGATTTGTGCCGGGCAGCACTGACAATGTGCATATACCGTTAACGGCTTATGCGCCGGAAATAGCCGTATCCGCATCGGGAGACGCAAATAACCTTACTATAGATTCGGGGGTAATAGTTACTGTAGATACACTCGGTAAAATAGCAGTGAAAGGCAACTTCACCAACAATGGTTTTGTAGCAGCAGGCGGCAAGGTGATACTAAATGGCGCGACCGCACAAACTATCTCAGGCAAGGGTACCGTATCGTATTTCGAACTTAATAATAGTAATGGTGCGACTATTGCCAGCGGAAGCAAAATGACCATCTTTAAAATACTAACGCTCACAGCAGGCACACTTGCCACAAATGATAGTCTTGTATTGGGAATCGACTCTAACGCCTATGCACCTAGCTACCCTACCTGTGCGGCAATTGACCCAATTGCTACCGGGGCAGGTGTAACCGGCAATGTAATTGTAAGCCAGTATATACGTGCAGGCTTACGCAGGTACCGTTTCTGGAGCCACCCGTTCAGCAGCTATACTTCACTATCGCAGGTGCAGAATTATATTGATGTAACTGGTGCAGGCAGTGCTTCAAACGGTTTTGTAAACACCGCATCTAATTCACCTTCAGCATTCAGGTATAATCCGATGGTGGGTAATTCCGGCCTTACATCCGACCCGGGATGGAAGCCATTCACCAGCGCTTACGCTACAGCTGACAGCAACAGATTGCACCGTTACCAGGGTATTCGCCTGTTTATGCGCGGGGCAAAGGGAGAAGGACTTGGGTATGCACCATACTATCCTTCACCGGTTGTTATACAACAATGGGGACCTGTGAACCAGGGAAGCCAGACCATAACCTTGCAAAAAGGCAGCGGTGCCAACCAGGACTATAACATGGTAGGCAACCCTTACCCTTCGCCAGTTGACATTGGCACGGTGCTCTACAATGCCAAAACATCGGGCAATGTAACCGGCGCAGCCTATTATTTATGGGATGCATTTTTAGGTGCTGCAGGCCAGTTCAGGGTTATCTTCTACCCTTCATCTGCCGCAGTTCCTTTTTACCTGCAGCAAAATTGCGCATTCCAGGTAAGGGCAGCGCATAACGGTGATACATTGAATTTTGCAGAAAGCAATAAAGGGCGCACCATTAATGTAGACCTGATGAAACAGCAGCCAGGACATACGTTACTGTCAGTTTACGATGCTGACTACCATCCTTATGACATGCTCTATCTCCAGTTTAACAGCGATGCTAAAAACGGAGAAGATAAAGACCTGGATGCTACCAAACCACCATCACCAGCCAACCTTAACTTTTATAGCCTTTCAGCTGACAACCATAAGTTAGCTATCGACGCAAGGCCATTTAAGGCAGGCAATACAGTACCCTTAGGTATCACCAGCACAACTGCGCAAGACTTTATAATTAAGGCAGAAAATGTAATCACAGCGCCTAAAGAACACCTGTACCTGCACGATAAGCTGCTGAAACAATATGTATTGCTGCAACAGGGCGCTGAATACCATTTCAACATTACAACTGACGCTAAAACGCAGGGGGAACAAAGGTTTGAACTGAGCATGGAACCCGGAACAATTACACAGACCCCGACTGCACTTTCAGTAACTGTCGCACCAAATCCTACAACTGATGAAGTGAACGTAAGTTTCACATCGGCAAAAGCGGAAAAGGTGTCTGTTAGGGTACTCGATCTTTCGGGCGTTTCTATATTCCATGAAGAACTGGGCGTGAAACAATCAGGAAATGTAAAGATGTCCTTGAGCCGTTTTGCTTCCGGCATCTATCTGGTGGAGCTTACTTCCGGAAACGAAAAAGTTGTACAAAGGTTGGTGAAAGAATAGACAGAGATAAACAGTATAGATAAAGCGCCTCTCGGGGCGCTTTTCACATTGAATGTGATCACTCAAAAACTACAACAATACTTCTTTAGCGGAAATGAAGAGTCTGTTTAAGTACCAGAAAAGAAGCCATCAAAACCGACCGTAGTATCGACCATTACAAACCCTTTCTGTTGAAATACCGGCAACCAGATACTTGCCACAGCCATCAAAGTTGAGTGTGGAATGCCTGTGGTTTCGGCAACTCCATTTAGTGCCTGAAAAGCGGCACAGGCAACCGGAAGTCCGTTAATAATTAACCTTCTTTAAAATCATTTTTCACGTTTTACGTAGAGCGGCAGCATCCAGGGTATCGATTGGTCAGGGCATAAGATAAATGATAAGAACTTCCTGGTATGACGTAACCGTGTTTTTTATGTCGCGCCTTTACAGATTGCTTATTCTGTTAGTTAATTTACGGTAACTTTAATTCATGATATCAAGTCCCAGGTTGCATAAATTAAATGTTGACGAAGTGCTGACCATAAAGGTTATGGCTAATGCAGACTACTCAACAGATCAATTTACGGTCACCAAAGGCGAAGCCTACAAAGTGTGGTGTGGCAAGGGCAACTGGTGGGTCGATATGTTTATTCCCGCTGGCCCTGGTGGCTACCCTAACCCACTTGCCAACCTGTTCGGCCAACGCGTAAATGGCACCAGGTGCTTCTGCCTCTGCGGCGCTTATAATAATATTGATGCCGATGCATTTGCGATAGGAAATCTTGCTCAGTTTACCATAACACAAGGTTCAAATCTCTCCTTCTTCGCCAATGATGTAAAAGGCTACGAATGGAACAATTGGGGAAGTATATCGGTAAATATAGAACGCATTGCGTAAACGGCTAAAAAACAGCACTGACATGTGATTGATGTAACTTTCGTTATCTAATGTTATAACATTTTTGGCAGGCCGGTTGCCAACTTTGTTACATGAGCGATACTATATCTCTTTTAATACTTGTTTTAGCAGTGGCTGGGATAGCATTGGGCATCCGCTCTCTACAAAGAAAGCGAAAATTGGTGCAGGAACACCTTGCAGAACCAATGCCGGATGCATGGCACAATATACTCAGTAAGAAGGTCGTCTTTTTTAATGATTTGAATGATGACGACAAGGCCGTTTTTGAAGAACGCGTACAGTTATTTCTAACTACAAAGAATATAGAAGGTGTAGAAGTTGAAATTGACGATACGGTTCGTGTGCTGGTAGCCGCGAGTGCAATCATCCCGACATTTGCGTTTCCGGGCTATAATTATCCTGACGTGGGTACGGTACTCGTTTACCCCAATAGTTTCGATGAAACATTCCAGACAAAAAGGTATAAAGGCCACCGAGAGTTTATATCGGGCATGGTCGGCAATCGCTCTATGAATGGTATTGTCATCCTATCAAAACCCGACCTTATCAACGATTTTAATGGATTGCCTAATGAAAACAATGTCGGAATTCATGAATTCGTTCACTTGCTTGATAAAGAGGACGGACTAATAGACGGTATACCTCAAATACTGATAGAGCAGCCATTTGTTGGGCCATGGATCCATGAAATAAAAAAGGAAATGGACAAAATACAAAAGGGACATTCTGACATTAACCCGTATGCACTAAAAAATAATGCTGAGTTTCTGGCGGTAGTCAGCGAGTATTTTTTTGAGAACCCTAAAAAATTCAGAAAGAACCATCTGGAACTCTACCAATTTCTATGTACCATATTCAAACAGGATAGTGATTTTAAGCACAGCATCGTGCTGGTTAAAACAACAGTTTAGCTGCAGGCTGATATGCAATCAGGGCAAATACTTGTACCTTTGGTCATCTTACGAATATCCTTATGCGCAGCCTCACTTCATTAGTCATTCTAACCCTGCTCTTTGCAGTATTTACAGGTTGCAAGGCAGACCGTAAATATACTGCGGCCGTTGTCGGTTGCAGGTTTGCAAATGCTGATAATTCCGGGAAGGCGCCAGTAAACACCACCGCTGATACCATATCTGCAAAAGCATACGCCATTACCTTTACCCAATTGGGCATTATTACCGGCCACGATAACGGAGCAGACATCAAGGAAGAGAACCAATATAATGTTACTAATGAAGTACTGCGCTTGTCTGTAACTGCAGTTAACGATTTTGACTCCATACATCCTGCCGGCACCAATCTAAAGGACATTTTTTATCAATTAACGGATACCATAAAATACAATCTGTTACCTCTCGGAGACGGAAGGGGCTATCCAACGTTTAATTTTCGTGTACGGAAAAGCGACCTGGACACGATGCTTTACACGCAATGGCTTGTGCTCATGCAACCACCTCGCGCACCAGGAAGCTACTCTTTCGCCATAAACGTTGATCTGGCAGATAGCACACGTTATAACGACACCATTCATATTTACCTGAAATGAGAAAGCTATTTACCCTCTATATGGTCTTAATGTCGCTCCACGCTGGTGCGCAGCAAACTGCACCCGATAGCGCTGGTAATAGCGAGCGTACACATGTCGGTGCCTTCCTGCACAAACTGAGCGTAGAACTGCCTGATATGTTGGCATATGGTTTCCAGATAACCGGTGACAACCGCAAATACAGCACCACACCCTATCCCCTTGATCAATTGTACCACCCTGCGACAATTACGGGAATCGGAACGGCATTTGGTGTAAATATTATGTCGATTTCGCGCACTATTGCTATTACCTGGAACGACAGATTTGGCATTGACGTTGCCCGGGCCGCATACTTCCGCGAACCACAATATGACCTATACCGCAAAGCCTTACAACAACTCAGACCTGAATATTTTATTGACGGGGTTCAGCCATATAATACTACTTACAGCGGCGGTTACGGAATACCGGAATTACCTTTATTCAGGGGCTGGGTATTTGGCGTTCATTATAATATTAAACTCGGCAAATACCATCTTCAGCCTGCTTTCCTTTGCGGATTCACGAATGAAGCCGGCACTACGTTTGCACGCCATATAACGGCAGAATATAGCTTTAAAGAAGTAGGTAGTAGTTATACGCTTCGATCCTCGGTTAAAAGCGAGGTAGTAAGCGACCACAAAGGTGCGTATCTGGCCCAGGCAACAGTGTGCAGGTACTTCAGTGATAAAAAAGAGCTGGGCAAGCATCTGAAGTTTGAACTCGGGCTAAAGACTGATTTTGCACTTGTTCCATACAGTATGCGAACCACTATTACAGAACAACCCTGGCGCCTGCCCGAGTCAGTATATGTAAAGGAGGATGCAAACCTGCTAAATGCGTTTAATGCACTCGCATACTTATCGCTCAGATGGAACTAGGAAAGTATAATGGCATTTCCAAAATACTTCGGGATTTTCAAAATTCCTTAATGGCTTAATATCCATTTCTATACTTACTCAAAGAAGCTATACTGATAACCTAAAATAACCGAATCGCCATGGCTGCGGGTGGTTGTTGGAAGTCCATTTTTATCAAAAGAAGTTACCTCAGTAAAATCTGCAAGTCCGTTTTGTTGTACTGTGAAATTTATGTGCCTGGTTACTGTAGAATCTATTTTAGCTCCGGTATAATAGTAGTTAGCAATTATCTGGGGCGGGTTATTTGTTACCACGGTATCAAAAGATGCTATGGATACTTTACTCAAAAGCTTACCGCTGTTGTCGTAATTGCACCGCGTATTGAGGCCCATGCCAAAATCGAAATCACGGGTTATTGACATAGTAATCTGCCCTTGGTAGTTGAAATAAAACACTGCCGAGTCGGACGTGCCGCAGTCTTTGGCATTATCCGGATTATTCCTATACCAAACTCTTGTCAGCCGCCTGAATGCGTTATCATATTTATAAGTTGCATTATAGACAATTTTATTCCTCCCGTATGATCCATTTTTTTGAACAATTAAACCCAGGGAATCATATTGGAGATGAAAAATTGAACCACCCGTTATAAAGGAATTAGCTATACCCTTTGCATCAAATTCCAACATATGCGTTACCATGGCCTTGTTAGGAAACACCTCCCTTATTACTCCAATTTTCACTGATTTAACCTTGTTACGCGCTAACAATTCAGGTCCATCAAAAAAATCACATCCACCATATCCCATAAGCTCAGGCGCGGGTATATTCAGTTTGGAGATGTTGGCCTTGTTATAATCGTTTTCAGCAGCCAACTTAGGTTGAGCTGACAGAGCCAGCGTTAATACAATGAGTGGCAAAACGAGCACAATTAATTTCATACATTAGGTTTATGTATTATAATAAACCGCTATCAATTTTATTAAAAAGCATATCCTTTAGACAGTTGCTTGATATCTGAAGCGCTAATGTGATATTGAGCGAGTGCATTGTTCAGAGTATTTTCGACGTCATCAAGGCTGTTGAATATTTTGTTGTGAAAGT
>CANFKC010000064.1 GCA_947447265.1 Chitinophagaceae bacterium | reverse complement strand
TCGCTACACACGCACATGCTCAAAATTGATTCTTACCCTATTTTCTTTTGATCTGGTCGCACTTAATTCAAAAGGTAACACATAGTACTCTGAGAGCTTACTGCGTTTTAAATTGCTTCTATTTGCTTTGGGCGTTTATTTGTTTCTAACCAGACATTTAAAACTAATACTGGCAAAATAGGCATCAACAATTGCTTTTATATCTTCGGCTTGTGACTCCTTCACACGCAGAGCATCATGTATCGTGAATACATCATAACCCTTCGCTATCAGGTGCATCAATAACCCATCAATCATTATTTCTGCTTCTGTTTTCTGTAATAGATTGGCAAACGATTTATACCCATTCTGTTTCTTGTAGCTATCCGCCCAGTTCATGTATTTAGGAAATAACTTTCTTACCTGCTCAAATTCATAATCATGTTTTACTTTATCAAATGCAACACGGAACATTAAAGCCTTACCTCTGGCTTTCAGTGATTTCGTATCCTCAGCAATTCCTTTGTTTAAATTCAGCGCCTCACATGTATAAAGGTATAAACTACCTCTTTGAGCATGATCTATGAAATTTGCGTCTATGGTCGTGTTTAAATGGGCTGCTATGGCAAACTGAGCATTAGCAATATCCAGTTCTTCCAATTTTTCACCATCAAATAAGAGGTAGTTAAACAAATCTTTCTTTAGTCCAGTAAGGTTGTAGTCAAGTCTGTTATTAGTATCGTTTCTATCACAGTAAAACAACCTATTGTTGATGTTGAACACGGACTGGCAATAAGTAATCTGTAATTGCTTTGTTTTTTGCTCAATAAAACTTGTCGGTTCATCAATGTAGCATTTGTCCTTGTATTGTATTAGGTCAAGATTATTTTCTTGAGCGAGTAGAAGGGCATTTGGTAATGAATACCTATATCTTTCTTTATTGAAAGTTATGTACACGTACTGGTCAGTGATTGTTTGGTTTATACTCAGATTATGTTCTTGTATCTGTGCAAGAGCATTGATATGAGTATCTATATCACCCGTAAAGGTGAGTTTGCTGAGATTATGATAATAGTAATTCTGCAAATATTCTTTTTG
Source organism: Chitinophagaceae bacterium (assembly GCA_947447265.1). Lineage (GTDB taxonomy): Bacteria > Bacteroidota > Bacteroidia > Chitinophagales > Chitinophagaceae > Flavipsychrobacter. Next base: position 23,058 of record CANFKC010000064.1, on the reverse strand, counting down.
GGTGGTATAATAAAAACAAGGTTCTTGGTGAGGAACAAACGTGATATAGTTGAAGTTTGTTAAGAAGAAATTAGTAGATGAATAAGTGAATGTTTGACCTGTACTATAGACATTAATATCAGCGAAAAATTGAGGGTTAAACCTGTAACCTTTAGCTGTATGTTTAACGACACTATACTTGTTGTCGCACTCAAGAATGCCAGCCCTGACGAGTTTGTCCTTAATAGCATAATCTCGTTTGCAAGTCATCACTTTTGCGAAGTAATTAGTGGAAAGGCTTTGGTAGTTATTGTATAATTGGTTGTTTAACCTATAAAGGTTGAATATTGAAGCACAAAGATTAAGTGCTTTTTGTTTTTGCAATGGAGTTTTCCATTGAATGGCATTAACAGCCTGTTGGATTGAGACCAGAATTGATTTACTCATAAGGTGGTTTTATTTTTAGTGGTGGTTTTATATTAAGAGGGGGCAGGGTAATTATTCCTGCCCAGAACCACCTGAACCTCTTATTTAAACTTTCGTTTGAGACTCACAGCGTGAGTAGTTAGTTATATATTAAAACAGTACTGCTCCTTTACGACTTTTTTGAGCTGAGTTCGTTCGTTCTTACCTGCGACTTGCGGAGTGCGACATCAGGCGCAAAGACGCAGCAACAAAGCAATAAGAGCCAATGAAAAAACTATTATACTATCTGAGCTATCTGAATGCGCAGATCCGTTATCTTAATTTTTAACTGGAGCTTGCGGCGTTCTTCTGTACCGTGGGTATTGCGCAATCTGTCTTCTAGTTGCCTCATGGTTTGCTTGAGCGCATCTATTTTTTCGTAGTCAATAGTGCGTGGTTTAGCTGTTGTTGCAGCTTCGTTGATGAACTGCCAGTAGTTTGTTGATAGGTGTTTCATTCTTAATAGTGATTTTTTGTACCGGGTTACCGGTTACAGTATATATTAAAAATGAAATAGCCCTTAAAAGGCAAAATTGAGATATAGCATTGCTGCATCTATTCTGGTTAATGACTAACCACCACTAACACTTAATGTAAAGTATTTTGGACGCCCCATAAACACATGCGTTTATATATTCATATGCATTTATGTCAGGTAGTTTTGCATTGCACAAAAACAGTGCAATTATTTAAAATAAAATCATAAAAAATGAAAAAAAAGACTGTACGGCTCAATGGCACAAAAAAGCCTAAAAAGAAATTTAAGTATCCTAAAACAGACATTGAATGGGCTGATTTTACCGTTAATCTATGGTGGGGGTGTATGAAAGTTAGTCTTGGTTGCGAACATTGCTATGCCGAGAAGGACGCAAAATTTTATTATAGAATACCAATTTGGGGAAAGGGTACTTCTAGAAGAAAAATTGAGGAGGCGTTCATAAAATTAGATGACCTGCAAAAAGAAGCGGCTTCCAAACGTGTAACATACAGGGTTTTCATTGGCAGTATGATGGATATTTTTGAATTACCGCAAAAACTCATTGACAAGAATGGGAACAAAATTGAAGATATAACAACAGCCCATCTTAGGTACGAACTGTTCAAGAATATCTCTGACCACAAGTATGACAATCTCGTGTTCATGTTCTTAACTAAGCGGCCGAGTAACATCAACAAAATGATACCTGATGCGTGGAAAATAGATCCTCCTGCAAATGTATTCTTTGGTACAAGCCCAGTTGATAAGGGAACTGCATTCAAATTTATTGAACAACTCTTAACCGTTAAGGGCAATAAGTTTTTATCTGTAGAACCTTTGCTGGAAGAGATTTCATTAAAGCCTTGGTTAAAAGATAACCTTATTAATTTCGTCATAGTGGGCGGAGAGAGCGGTGGAGACCGTGAAGAACGATTCAATCCAGATTGGGGAAGAATTATCCGTGATGAATGTTTAGAAACAAATACACCTTTTTTCTTCAAACAAGTAGATAGGGTCAGAGCAATTCCTAAAGACTTGCAAATAAGGCATCGTCCTATTGAGGTATATGGTTGCGCTGCTACTGCCTGTAAAGCGATTAATGATGAGAGTTATATTGCTATGAATGCCAAGGCAACTAAAGCCCCAAAAACGACAAAGTAATTTGTAAGCCGCACAAATACACTACTCAATGCAATAGGTGCGATTTATTCGCACCTATTTTTTTAAGGATTAAATTCTTAGGTATCATACTACACTAAAAGCAGAAGACCCATTCATCTAAAATATACGAGGTCCACGTGAACCTCCTTGCGTCAGTATATTTTATTTTGGACGCTTTTAAACCAAATACAAAAAATTGGTTGGATTTAATAGACTTCTAATTTTGTATCGAAGTTTTTTAATAAATTTTATTACAATATGGAAAACAAGAAAATGAATAATCAAGAGTACACCAATACTGGCATTGCTATTAATGCTTTTGTAGCTGTTAAAGTATATAATTATTACAAGTTGTTGGCAGATGAAGATGTATTACGTCATATGCAAAGGGCTGAATGGATTTACCAATGGCGTGATAATGTGATACAAATAAGTAAGGGGGAAAATACGCAGGATATCAAAAATTACAACGATACAATAATTGCGTTGCATGATTTAGGCATTATGGTCAGTGAAAACGCTACTGAAAAGAGAATTAAACATTTTACTCTCAACAGAATTTTGATGCAAGAAATGAATGATCTGTCTGTTGATTTGCTATCAAACCTTTATCCCGATAAAGAGATTAATAAAGTCGAGGTTGAAATGTGTACGCTATTGAAATTATTTACTGGTACTCATTTGGATATTGTCAATATTTTAAATAGTCGTTCTTTACATGTTACACAAATAAGCAAAGAAATTCTTAAAGAATATTTTCACACATCAAATAAAATCGGTGAATTAGTTTCTGCTAAGATTATTGAGCGTACTAAAGTTCAAGTTAAGGATGAATTTGATATTTTAAAGGATAACAACCGTAGTCATTATTACAAGCAGAATGACATTATAGTCAAGCTCGTTTCAGAATTTATTGTAAAGGCTGTTGATATACTCTGGAAATATCGTGCTCCTGACACGATAAAATAATCTAATGGAATAGAATTTCATAAAATTCTTTTCCGGGTCTTCTCCCAATAATCACAAAGGCGTTCAAACTATGAAGAAAAACTTCACAATTTGGACGCCTTTTTTACACATGTATATATTGTGAATATACTTAATAAGATGGGACATTTGTAAAACATTTAAAAACTACAAAATGGCTACAATTTATTCCCATTGCGCATCTCAAGTATTCTACATTTTCAGTGTAGCAGTCCATTCGCATCCTACATAACATTACGGTTATAACTATAGGTTCACTAAATAGAAAAGTATATTATAATTTATTAACACAATACAAGATGACGATACAAGATAAAATAATTAAAAAATTTAAAGTTAGGGATATAAATATTTACCCTAATTACACCACCATATTTGGGGCAATTAAAAACCAGTCACTGTACTTGCAACTGACCAAGGAGCTTGGCTACTTAGGACTACCTCTATGTTATGAAGAACATGGTAAACCTTATTGCATAGCAGGTGTTGAGGACCTTGAGGTGGCAAAAGATAATGAGCTTACTGAAATAGAGGTTGAGGTGCGTGATATACCTACAAAATAACTGCAATTTTTGAATATTAAGTCATACTAAAAATGAAAATGAATAAATAAATAGAACTTGGGCGTTACCAACTTATGTAAATAATTTATATAATAAATATGGAGCGGATAGCGGTTTGGAGCTATTTTTAAGAAATGATATGCGGATATATTAGAAAACTACAAACCTCTTGCCAGTTGAAGCACTAAAGAAAAGAGGGTGTTACAAAAAGGAAAAATCAAATAGAGGGAGCCGAATAGTTCCCTTTTTTATTAGCTTTACTGAAAAAAGCATGACCAAAATTGAATTAGAAAAGAAAGCAACTGATTTATATAATGAATTTACGCAGTTCTTGCCAATGCCTATGGATGGGAAGAAAATGAGTGCGAAAATCTATGTTCAGAATTACTATGAAATAGAAAGACAAATAATGCAATCGGCCTGCGATGATGACATCAACAAATTATTTAGAAGGGAATTGGCAGATAAAATAATGAAAAAATATAGCATTAGAGTGGGTGCTGAAAAAGAATAATTTCAAACTGAGAAACTACCCCAATCACCATTTTCCCAAATTATCCCCCTACTTTTGCTGCCTTATTTTTTGCCATGACAGTTCAACGAAACGCAGCACTAGGTTTTATATTCATTACGATACTTATTGATGTTATAGGATTGGGTATAATAATCCCTGTTTTACCGGATCTTATTAAACAACTTACCGGCGGCACCATAACGCAGGCGGCCAGCTATGGTAGTTGGTTGCTGTTTGCCTATGCCGTAATGCAATTCGTCTTTTCGCCCCTGATCGGCGCGTTGAGCGATAAATATGGCCGCAGGCCGGTATTGCTTTTTGCGCTGCTTGGGTTGGGTGTCGATTATATTTTCCAGGCATTTTCGCCAACACTTATGCTGTTATTTATTGGCCGTATTATAGCGGGCATCGCGGGCGCAAGCTTTACTACTGCAACCGCATACATAGCCGACATCAGCACCCCGGAAAAACGCGCACAAAACTTTGGTATGGTGGGCGCAGCCTTTGGTATGGGTTTTATTATAGGGCCGCTTATCGGCGCACTATGCAGCACGTGGGGTAAGCATATTGGCATGTCAGGTTCTTTTGACTGGTCGGTTCGGCTGCCATTTATTGTAGCTGCTGTTTTCAGCATCCTGAATTTACTGTATGGCTATTTCGTGTTGCCGGAATCATTGCTAAAGGAAAACAGGCGCGAACTGGAATGGAAACGCGCAAACCCAATCGGTTCGTTGATGCACCTGCGCAAATACCCCATTGTGTCAGGGTTGGTTATTTCATTCTTCTGCATCTATATTGCCTCGCATGCTGTGCAAAGCAACTGGGCTTATTACACCATGTACAAATTTAACTGGGACGCACAACTGGTGGGTATATCGCTTGCAGTTGTGGGTTTGCTGGTGGGTTTGGTACAAGGGTTACTTATCAGGTATACTGTTCCTAAATTTGGCGAAAAGAATTCGGTATACCTGGGTTTATCGCTTTATGCCGTAGGCATGGTGCTGTTTGCTTTTGCGGGTAGTACGTGGATGATGTTTGCCATTCTCATCCCCTATTGCCTTGGCGGACTTGGCGGGCCGGCACTGCAAGGCATTATCAGTAACCAGGTTCCTGCGAATGAACAAGGAGAGCTTCAGGGTGCGTTAACCAGCCTTATCAGTATTACTTCGTTCCTTGGGCCACTAATAATGAACAACCTTTTCTCTTATTTTACCGGGAAATCTGCACCCTTTATTTTTCCGGGCATGCCATTTGTTCTCGGTGCAGTACTTATAGTAATTGCTATCTTCTTTGCCATACCCTCTTTACGACATTACCACAGAACAAAGGCAAGTGCGTAAATTGTTAAGCGTTTGTTTTTTATTGTCACGCGGAATTAAAAAAACGCCTTACCGTATCTCCCGCAAAATGCCGGGCTAGCACTTTCTTTGGTAATTCCGGTGTAAAGTTCCATTTTGCGTACTGTTCCGCCAAACTTTATTCACATGATATGCAAGGTGTGAAAACAAGGAGGATAAATTGGTAATGCATGGAGAAGATACTACTGCATAGCGGAGCGGTTAAGAGCTTTGCACTTTCCAATAGATAACCGCTACCATATAATAAAGACTAGCCGCTGACAGCGGCATTTCTCATTTGGCCAATTACGTTGGTGGCTTCGGCGAAAAGAGAGGTCCATGCGGAGGTTTTGTTTTCTATATTTTGCATTAACTCTACCCCTGCAAATTTCCCCTTATTGGTGAGCAGGTAGAACTGTACACAATTTTGTTGTGGTAGAGGTGTTGCGTTAACAGCGACAGCATTGCCCAATAATGCCTGCGCCGACTTTGTAAATTGCTGCGCGGCATTGCTCACGCCGGGATATTTGCCTGCACCAATAATTCCGCCACCTGATTTTACGTAAAGGTTAGCGTCACCGGTTATCTGGGTTACGAGTGTTATCATATCATTACCCATGTCCCAATCCATAACCACACAATAAACATAGGTTTCATCGTCTGGCACATTGGCTACAATAGCACCGGGCACAGTATTCAGGGCAACATTTCTCATGCCCTCATACGGGTATTCTTTGGCAAGATTAGCCCTGATATTATTGTCTTTATTAGCTAGTTTTTTGCTCCAGGCGCGATAGCCTACTATTGCAGCAACCTGCACCAGCGCTATAGCCGAAACCTCAATAATTTCCCGTGTTGTTAACATACTGTAGCAACAAATGTAAGCCAGTTCCGCAAAAGGGACTAAATATCGTAGTAAAATAGTCTGTCAGTATATACCGCAATGCACGATATAACAATCGTGATGAGTGATAAGATGATAGCAGCTTTCCTTTTCCCTAACACCTGAGTGTACATCAGCGAGCAAAACGCTGCCAGAAATATAAGCGCCCAACCTCCGGTATAATATGCGGCCTGCCGGTCATCTAACCAGGCGAGGCACTGAAATACTGTACGTTCTCCGTGGCTGCGATGCCAGGCTTCCATTATATTTGTGTAGAGCATAAATAGGCAGCAGCTATTTGCAATAACCACGCTCGTAATAAATGTCCCTTTGTTAACTAAATTCATAACTTGCTCGTTGCGGCATGTAATTTGCAACCCCTAATTAAAGAATCAATATGAAGCCATTACTGCTCTTAGCTGCAATATTACTACGTTTGGTATGCATTGCCCAACAACCCACGGTAAAACTCATTGCATCGTCAAGCACCAGCTGGAGCGGTGGTATTGCCGGCCGGTATGGTACCAGCTATAATTTCACCGTTGCTTTTTCGGGATATGGGCACGATATACCCGAGCCTGATACGTTTTGGATAGGACAAAAATCTATTCCCGTGATGTTAAAAAACAAAACCGGTCAAAATTATAACACCATCCGAGCTCAAAAAGGCAACACAGCTACCTATACGTTTATAGGAGGTACTGATAATTATGATGAAGATGCGCCAAACGGCATTTCGGTTACAAAAAGCAACGGGACTGCCAGGCTAAGGGCACCAATAAAATATAAGGGGGTCGCACTTATTACTTATAAGTATAAAGGGCGGGTCTTGTATTTTACCATAGATAAAATCATGAATAAGAACCCACCGGTGAACTATCCTTAGCAACACAATATTTAAAAGATAATTATGCACTTAATTAGGGGTTATTCCTGACTCGATTCAAAATGCATTTTTGATAAGAGAACGATGTTTATGATATCCTATTACACTAAATTTCGTAAATTCGCTTACAATAAAGCTTATGGTACAAGTAATAGATAAAAAGCTTTTTGCTGCAATCGAAAAATTAAACACCACCCAAAAAAAGGCAGTGCTTGATTTTGTAGATAATCTGCAACCAGAGCATCCGGATTTAGAAAATAAATGGGAGACAGATCAGTTTGTTTCAGAAATGGAAATGCGCTATGACGAATATAAAAATGAAGGCCAATCCATACCGTCAAGTATTGTAAACACAAAAATTAGCGAAATCATCAAAAACGGAAAAAGGTAGATGAGCTATAGTGTTGTCTATCAGCCTAAGGCGTTGCAGGAATTTGAAGATGCAGCGCTTTGGTACCTGGAAAGAAGCAAAAAGGCTAGCTTTAATTTCTACATTGCCGTTAAAAAAAAGTTAACAGCATCATTGCCAACCCAACTTTATACAAAAAAACCAAAAAGGAGTTCAGAGAAACGTCTATTCGTAACTACCCATTCTCTATCATTTTTGTGATTGACAATGAACAAAATAATATTGTGATCATTTCAATTTTCCACAATAAACGAAATCCTAAAACGAAATTTAAAACGCACTAGCCCTTCCAACCGAATTTACACCCTTACCCACTCCTTCGTCCCTTCATCATATCGTTTTATTGGTTTTGCGGGGTTGCCTGCAGCAACTGTATACGGTGGGATATCTTTAGTTACAACAGAACCTGCTGCAATAACGCAGTGCTTACCAATTGTTACACCGGCGGTGATGACCACATTGGCTGCTATCCAGCACTCATCTTCAATAGTAATTTGAGCGGTAGTTACATTTTGTGCATGTATGGGCATTGACACATCACGATATTCGTGATTTAATCCGCTGGCTACTACATTTTGGGCAAAGATTACGTCGTTACCTATTTTTATAGGGCCTATTAAAACATTGCCCATACCAATCAGGGTATTATCCCCGATCACTACATCGCCGACGCCATTATTAATGGTACTGAAACTTTCTATGATTGATTTGCTGCCGAGCGAAAATTGATTGAAAGGCAAAACATCGACACGTGTTTTATTTCTGATATGAGAACCCGAACCTCTTTTATGAAAAAAACGGTTAAGGAAAAATTTCACCCATAGCCTTGGCCTGGCCTCATTTTTAGGAATCAGCAAACGATGGACCAACTTTTTAACCCCTGGATTACCTTTTACAAAACCCGCTATCGACATAGTAATGCTCTCCAATTAATTGAAACTTATTAACCCTTAACCCACAACAGCTAAAAAGACTGGTAAAATTAATACTAATTTCATAGATTTGAACTTTATTAAACACACAGAAAGTCATTATTTTACTACCAATCACTAAGGAAGGCTACTAACCTTAGTGCTATTGTATTGATATTAAGATTAGACTACTGATGGTAACGACTAACGCACACGCACTAATGAGTAAAATTAAGCATACACTTTTATTTATTCTTGTCCTTTCTTTTTCGTCTGTAATTGCCCAGGAATCAATGATGCCTGCTGTTTCTTATGCCATGCTTGATAAGTTGATTGCCAAGGCTAAAGAAAACTACCCTAAAGTGAAGTACTACAACCATAAAGTGGATGTTAGCACGAACAGCCTGAAGAAAGTTAAAATGGGCTGGTTTGACGCTATAACATTTTCTTATATTTATAGCCCTAACGGAACCGCGACTGCTACTAACCCCGTTGGCCTCAGTGGTTACCAGGCGGGTTTCTTTGTTAATTTCGGAACTTTCATGGCAAAACCATCAGCGATTAGGCAAGCTAAAGCGGAATTGGCAATGGCAACTGATGAGAAAGATGAGTACGCACTGAACCTGGAATTCCAGGTGAAAGAGCGGTATTATAATTTCATTGAAAAACTAACTATTTTAAATCTTCGTACTAAATCAGCGGAAGACGCGGAAACATCGCAAAAGCAGCTGAAATACAAATTTGAAAAAGGTGAAGAGACCTACGACAACTTCAGTAAATCGCTGGTTTTGTTCCTGCTGTCCACCCAAAACAAAATTGAGGCTGAAGGCGGCTACCTGACTGCTAAAGGAAAACTGGAAGAAATTATTGGAGATAAAATTGAAAATATCAAATAATGGAGGCAATCAGATTCCTCAACATTCTTAAAAAACATAAATATACGCTTATGGCCGTGCCTGTATTGGTAATGGCCATATCGTTCATGCTTTTAAAGAACCTGCCTAATGTATACCTGGCAAAGGGAAGCCTTGCGGCCGGACTGGTAGAAAATTCGCAAACATCGTTATTAGATAAAAGCCTGCTGCAGGAATCAAAAATTAACCAGCAGATCAATAACCTGATACAGATGATGCAAATGAAACAGGTTTATGACCAGGTTTCTTACCAGCTTATTTTACACGATCTTACTGACAAAACACCTTTCAAAAAGCAAAGCAAGCTATTAGGCACACTGAACGAAGATGCTCGCAATCATGCAGTGCAGGTATACTTTGATAAATACATGAATAAGCAAGCGCTTTCTACCTGGGATAAAGACCAGAAAGGGCTGAACGAGGTACTAAAATCGATGGCATACGATTATGCATCGCTCAGTAAAAAAATAAAGGTATACCGGATTGAAAATACTGATTTTATCACCATTGAATATGAGGCGGACTCGCCAACGCTTTCTGCATTTGTGGTCAATACGCTTGCAAGAGAGTTTATTCAATATTACTCCTCCCTCACCAAGGAAAACCAATTCCGCGCCATACAATTTTTAGATACTGTATTGCGCCAGAAGAGAGACACCCTCAATAACCAGATGGGTGAGTTGAAAGATTTCAAAATTCAGAACCACGTACTCAACCCGGGCGAATACGCCAAAACACTTTATACGCAACGGGCAGACCTGGAAAGCAGAATGCAGTTGGTAAGGAAAGATATTGATGCCAATACCGGGGCGCTCGCCAGCATCAACAAGAGATTGGGACAAAGTGGACGGAACAGCGCTGATACTGCACAAATGATTCAGCGTCAGAAGATTACATTATTAAAAAGCCAGATAACCTCTTATTACGACGCCTACGCACAAAGTAACTTTGATAACAAGTACAAAACCAAAATTGACTCCCTGAAGCAGATACTGGACAGGGAATTAAATTATACAGATGACCATGCTCTTGTAAACCCATTATTAGGCAGGGAAAACCTTAATAATCAAAAAATGAGCATTGAGGTGAGCCTGGATCTTGCCACAAGCAGTATAAGAATACTAGAGCAGGAGTACGCAAAGCTGAATCAACGCCTTGATGCACTGGTGCCACGCGAAGCAACAATACAGTCGAAAGAAGGAAATATTAATGTAGCCAGCCAGGAATATATTGAAGTATTGAAAAAATACAATCAGACCAGTATGGCCTACAATTCCGGTGTGCAATTGCGCCAGGTTGAGGTGGCATTGCCAGGTGAGGCGCAGCCATCGAAGAAAATGGTAATGGTGGCGTTGAGCGGCATAGGCAGCCTTGCGCTTTGTGTGCTTATACTTTTTATCCTGTTCTACCTTGATGATTCCATACAGTTTGTAGAAGAACTGGCCAACAAAACCAACCTCCCTGTTTTGGGCTTCCTGCCATTCATGAACAACTCATCGGTGGTTAACCTTAACCAGCTTTGGCAATTTGATAATGGCGAACCGGAAAACAAGTTCTTCAAAAATCACCTGCGTTCTATACGTTTTGAAACTGACGATGTGCTCGATGGCGGCAAAATGCTTACTGTTACCAGCCTTAGCCAGGATGAAGGGAAGACGTTCCTTTCTATGAGCCTGGCCAATGCCTACCTGATGGTCAACAAAAAGGTGCTGCTTATTGATGGTAATTTCAACGACCCGTCAATTACCCGGCTTTGCGGCACCAATGATTATATTGAAGATTACCTTACAGACAAGGCGTATATACCCCGCCCCGCTTATGAAAATGATATTACTGTATTGGGGAATAAAGGCATGGATACCTCTCTGTTTGAAATAAGCAATGAACAGAAGATCAAGCAAAAAATAGAAGACCTGAAATATAATTTCGATATCATAATTATTGAGGCATCATCGCTTAATACACTTAATCAGGCAAAGGAATGGGTAAGCGTATCAGAAAAAGTAATTGCAGTTTTTGAGGCTAATAAAACCATCAGCAAGTCAGAAAAACAGTTCCTTGCGTACCTTCAATCGCATAGCCACAAGTTTATTGGCTGGATATTTAATAAGACGGCAATGCCAGGTTCACTTCCCGGAAAAAAGAAAGGTTGGTTTCGTAAACACTAAAGTTGAGCCATGAGCAGCAAAATTATTTATGATATCTGGCTATTACTGCAATTGCTTATCGGGTACAACTTAGTGCTCCCGTTACTCTTGTACTTTGCCTATATCATCAGCAGGAAACCTGTTTATAAAAGCCCGCAGCCTAAAGCCGAGGCCGACTATGGTATTATTGTTACTGCTTATGAGCATACTTATTTCATACCTTCGGTTGTTGACTCTATTCTTAAACTCAAATATTCAAATTACCTCATTTATATTGTTGCAGATAAATGCGACATCAGTAATCTGAAATTTGATGACGAACGGGTTATTATATTGCGCCCGGAAACAACATTAGGAAGCAATACCCGGTCTCACTTCTATGCCATCAATAATTTCAGGCGCGCACACGAAAGGTTAACCATAATAGATAGTGATAACCTGGTGGACAGTAATTATCTGAATGAACTGAATGTCTTGTTTAACGAAGGTTTTATAGCCGTTCAGGGGATACGTAAAGCAAAAAACCTGGATACGACCTATGCTTGCCTGGATGCGGCACGCGATATGTATTACCATTTTTATGATGGAAAGGCTTTATTTAGCCTAGGCTCATCGGCGACACTTGCCGGCTCGGGTATGGCATTCACCACTGCTTTGTATAAAGACTGCCTGGAAAAACTGGACGTGACCGGTGCCGGGTTCGATAAGGTGCTTCAATACGAAATTGTAAGGCGCGGGCAACGCATAGCGTTTACGGATAAGGCTATAGTCTACGACGAAAAGACTTCTGGTTCAGACCAACTGGTGAAACAACGCGCGAGGTGGATCAATACCTGGTTCCGGTATTTCAAATTCGGTTTTACATTATTGGGCCAGGGAATCAGCCGTTTCGAAAGAAACCGGATTCTTTTCGGCATTACGCTGTTGCGCCCCCCACTCTTCATATTTCTTATTCTTTCGATATTTTGCCTGTTTGCCAATGTTTTTATAAGTCTTACCATGGTTGCTATCTGGATATTGAGTTTTGTGTGCTTTGTAACCAGCTTTCTGCTGGCTATTGAGCATGCTAAACCAGATAAGGCCATTTACCGGTCCCTGATAGGCATACCTAAATTCATATTCTTCCAGGTGCTCTCTTTATTAAAAATAAGAAGCGCCAACAAGATATCTGTAGCGACAACACACGTACACGTACATAGTATTGATGATATAAAAGATACGTTATGAGAGTTGACCCTTCAGACAATTTTATAAACCGGGATGCTAACCGGAAGATACTGAGAGATAAAGTAATGCGTATACTGGCAATTCTTATGGTGAGCGCGAGCACCTTTTTCTTTTTCTTTAAGCTGTTATTTCTCTAGTGCGTAAAGAAATGTCCATACCTGTAGTTTCAAAAAAAAGCTCCTTTGCGGCAACGCTGCGCAGGTTGTTTTTGGTTGAAAAAATGAACAACGCCATCGGGATTGCTTTATTGTTCCTCCTTTCAACCGGTTTGGCATTTGCTATCACTACACTGGGCTATAAATTGGGGGCTGTGGCCATCATTGGTATTTACGCATTGCCTATTGTTTATGCTATAGTAGCGTACCCCAAGTTTGGCATACTCGTCTATTTCACCTTTGGCTACCTTATTATGTGGTTTCTGAAGCTGGGGGTCAGCTTCCCGCTTGGTACGCTGATGGATGGTATGGTTGCCCTTTTTATACTGAGCCTATTTGTGAGCCAGAAAAAAAATGGCAAAGATTGGAGCATGTTTAAGGGACCCATTACCGCATTTGTTCTCATCTGGATTGTTTTCAATTGCCTGGAAGTAGGCAATCCTGTTGCTGCCTCCCGGGAGGCTTGGGTATACACCATCCGCACTGTTGCCATAGTAATGTTTAACTACTTTGTGTTCGTCTACTACATTAACACTAAGCAATTTATTAAACTCGTATTGAAATTCTGGATTGCCCTTGCTCTGTTTGCCGCACTCTATGCTTTTAAACAACAGCAGGTGGGCTTTTTCCCTTTTGAAGAAGAATACCTGCACTCTGACCCCGGTATAGAACTCCTGTTATTCATTGGTGGTGTCTGGCGTAAATTTTCAATATTTTCCGATCCGGTGGCGTTCGCATATAACATGGTTACCGTTAGTTTTATGTGTGTGGCTGTTTACCCTATCCAGAAAACAAGATGGAAAAAAATTATCACTTTTTGCCTTATTTGCTTCTTCCTACTGGTAATGCTTTATTCCGGCACAAGGGGGGCGTATGTGTTGGTACCCGTCACCTTCTTGCTGCTGGCGATACTGAAATTCAACAAAAAGGTGCTGATAACAATGTTGGTTGGCTTGGGCCTTGGTGCCGCACTTATTGTTATGCCAACCAATAACCAAACCATTTATCGGTTTCAGACCGCTTTCAAACCATCAGAAGATGCATCATTTAATCTCAGAAAAATAAACCAAAAACGGATTCAGCCGTTCATACTCTCCCACCCTATAGGGGGTGGGCTTGGCTCTACCGGGGAATGGGGTAAACGATTTTCTCCGGGCACTTACCTGTCTAATTTCCCGCCAGATAGTGGTTATGTGCGCGTAGCTGTTGAGCAGGGATGGTTGGGCTTATTCCTCTTCTGCTGCCTTATGGCGTCGATTATGGTTATTGGTGTCATTAATTATTATAAAATAAAAGACCCCGAACTGAAAGCATTTTGCCTCGTAGGTTTACTCGTGGTTTTTGCCCTTAATTTCGGCAACTACCCACAAGAGGCGCTGGTGCAATTTCCTTCCAACATAATTTTCTATCTTGCTACCGCCTTTATAACGATAAGCAGGCGGATCGATACTCAACAAAATGAACAGGAGCATGCACGGCAATGATATGATTACCAACCGCGATATTGTAATTGTAGGGCAACAGCCCTGGGATACCAGCATTGGTAGTAATTGCAAAAACATTGCATTGGAGTTAAGCCGTCATAACCGGGTATTGTATGTTAATAGTGCACTGGACAGAATTACGCAGATAAAACACAAGGACAACCCAAAAATACAGCAACGTATTGCTGTTATTGCCGGCAAACAAAAAGGCCTGGTGGCATTGCAGCATAACCTTTGGAACTTATTTCCGGACTGCCTTACCGAATCGATCAACTGGCTTAAGGTGAGGCCTGTTTTCAATTTGCTAAATAAACGCAACAACCGGAAGTTTGCTCAATCAATAATGCATGCGGTAAAAGAACTCGGCTTTAATGATATTATTCTGTTTAACGACAATGATATGTTCCGGTCGTTCTACCTTAAAGAATTACTGCTGCCCAAGGTAAGTATTTACTATTCCCGCGACTATATGCTGGGGGTTGACTACTGGAAATTTCATGGCAGCGTATTGGAACCAGAACTCATTGCAAAAAGTGATCTTTGCCTTGCCAACTCCACTTATCTGGCTAACTATTGCAAAAAGTATAATACTGCCTCCTATTACGTCGGTCAGGGCTGTGACTTAGAAATGTTCAGTAACCCTAAAGACAGCAGCCTGCCTGCTGACATGAGGTCAATAACCCACCCGGTTATTGGTTATGTGGGGGCATTACAAAGTATTCGGTTAGATATTGAGTTGCTGGCACATATTGCAAATACAAGGCCTGAGTGGCAAGTGGTATTGGTAGGTCCGGAAGATGATGCCTTTAAAGCAAGCAAACTTCATGCTATTGCTAATGTTCATTTCCTGGGGCCCAAAGACCCATCAACGCTACCCGCCTATATCAATTCATTTGACGTATGCCTGAATCCGCAGATAGTGAATGAAGTGACGATAGGGAACTACCCACGTAAAATTGACGAATATCTTGCAATGGGCAAACCCGTGGTGGCCACCAATACTGAGGCCATGAGCATTTTTGCTGAACATACCTACCTGGCTGCAACAAAAGAAGACTACATAGCCCTTATAGAAAAAGCACTAGCTGAAAATAGCACGGCTTTGCAGCAAGAGCGCAAAACATTTGCTGCAAGCCACACCTGGGAAAACAATATAAAAGAAATATACAAGGCGATAAACACTATTGCGTAAGACGGCCATCTAGTAGCCGACTATCGTAATGCAACGCTATCTTGCTTCACCAATATATTTTCCTCATTTGGTTCAACCTATAACATATTTTATGTTATATTTGTAATACCTAAAAACCAGCTATTACAATGAAGACCAAATCTCTGCTTTTCGCAGCGCTACTCGCATCTGTAGCCGCATACGCACAGCCCTCAGTTACCACCGCAGGGGCAAAATACGTTGTTATTGAAGAAGGCACCGGCGCATGGTGCGGCTATTGCCCGGAAGGGGACTACATTCTCGAGGGCATACTTGCCAGCACACCAAGAACGATAGCCATATCCATACACGACAATATTAACACAATAAGGGGCGACCTGAACAGCTATGATATGATGGAAGCAACCGACGGCACAGGTTACGATTTTACCCATACCACAGGCTATTGCAACGGCTATCCACAAGCTGCTATTGACAGGGTTCCTGCGTTTGGAAAGGTGGGACAAACAGAGGTATCGTGGGCCTACTATACTAACCTTGAGGTAACGAACTCACCAAAATTTGACGTTACTTTATTGCATGCTTATAATGCATCAACAAACACACTTACGGTTTGGGTGTATGCTAAAACGCTGATTCCTATTACCGGTAAATACAATATTAATGCTGTAATTACAGAAGACAGTATTGCCAGCGTGGGCCCGGGTTATGAACAACACAGCAGTTTATTCCGAAATTCGTCCAGTCACTTTTATCATGTAGGCACTCCAAACTCCGACACATCATCAGCTATTTTAGGGCCTGCTGACTATGTGCACTTGCATGTTTTACGGTCATATCTAGGTGGGGCATTCGGAGACGATAGCGTTATTGCCGATAATGCACCTGCCTATCAAACCTATTCTAAAAAGTACACCTATACTATTCCCGCGACATACAAAAAGAAAAACTTGCATATTGTCGGCATGGTTCAAAAGTACAATGCAACAGATGTCAACGACCGGGCGGTCGACAATGGCATACAAGCCCAATTCGATTCAACGGCGGTGCAGCTTTCACTGGATGAAGTTGCAGGCGAGCTGGAAAGCGTAGCTATATTTCCTAACCCAGCCACTACGAACTGTCTTGTGTTCGCCCGCACCACTACAAATGAGAACATACAAATCAGCATTACCAATATTATTGGCCAAACAGTGTTGCAATATTCCGCAAAGGCTGCAAACCGATTGATTTCAGAAAACATCAATATAGAGGCGCTGCCAAACGGTATTTACCTGGTAGATGTGTCCGGTGGTAACACCTCAGTTAAAAAGAAATTGGTTGTAAACAAATAGATATCTCGATCGTTACAATTAAAAAAGTGCCAGAGCTGGGTAGCTGTGGCACTTTTTTAATTAATGTATTCAAGCTCTTAAGTTATTGATTATCCCGTTTGAACATCAAATTTACACGTATCAACAGCAAAAAACGGCACAGAAATGAGGTTCAACCCCATTCGCGGTTGGCGCGGTAATATCCGTATCCCGTGGGTTTTCACCCACGGCTATTCACATTTAATTCCTTCGGACTATGCTGAATTTTGATAGTCGAAGGGTATTAGGCAGACGAATTTCAACGCAAAGCGTATAGATGGTTCGCAAGGTCGGCGCAAAGTCAACTGGATTATGCCGTATTTTGAGTTTAATTAGTTTTGCTCTACACTACCACTCCATTAATCAGCACCTTATCAACGGGGTTGTTACCATAATCGTAAGGAATATAAGCTAGTGTTGACATTGGGCGCGTAATAATAAGGTTTGCCTTTTTGCCTCTTTTTATACTTCCCAGGGTATCCTGCAATTCCATAGCGGCAGCACCATTTATGGTAACTGCATTCACTACTTCTTCCGGTGTCATTTTTAATTGGGTGCATGCAATTGAAAGCAGCAACGGCACATTACCCGATGGGCATGAACCCGGATTATAGTCTGTAGCCAGGCATACGGGCAGGCCCGCATCAATAATTTTACGCGCCGGTTGGTATTGAATGCCTAAAAAGAACGCTGCACCGGGCAACAAAACAGGCATGGTATTGCTTCCTATAAGTGACGCAATCTCTGCATCGCCTACACATTCCAGGTGATCTACGCTCAGCGCCTTATTTTTTACGCCCACCTGCACCCCACCCGAATAATGCAATTGGTTAGCATGAATCTTTGGTTTCAGGCCATATTTCCAGCCGGCTTCCAATAACCTTTCTGTATCAGCTACGCTAAAAAAACCTTCTTCGCAAAATACGTCCATATAGTCAGCAAGGCCCTCATCTGCAACCCGCGGCAATATCTTATCCAATATCAGCTTAATATACCCTTCTTTGTTCTCTTTATATTCCAATGGGTAGGCATGGGCTGCCAGTAACGTCGCTTTTATATCAATTGTGGAATTTTCTTTAAGCTTTCTAATAACCCGGAGCATCTTCAATTCACCTTCTTCGCACAAACCGTAACCACTCTTAATTTCGATAGCGCCAGTTCCCTGGGCTATAACCTTATGTAACCTGACAAGGCTCTGGTGGTATAATTCATTTTCGCTCATTTCATTCAGCTTTGCCGCTGAATTGAGTATACCACCGCCCTTTGCGGCAATTGCTTCGTAACTAAGTCCGCGGATGCGGTCAACGAACTCACCATCACGGGGAGCAGCAAAAACGAGGTGTGTATGCGAATCGCACCAGGTAGGTAGTACCAGTCTGCCGGTTACATCCATAGTCTCATCAAAACCATCGGCCGGCACATTTTCCATTGGGCCAAAGTCTTTGATCAAACCACTTTCAGTAAGTAACCACGCATTGGCTATTGATGGCACAACCGCCATGTTACGCCCGGCCACTACCAGCCTGTTTTCGTCATTACCTTCAACCTGGTAAAGCTCCTTGATATTTGTTATTAAAAGACGCATGGTGCACTAACTGTTTAAATGTAAAAATGATAAAGGCCAAAAATAACAAAACCCCGTATAAACGGGGTTCTGTTGTAAGGATTGTTATGGACTAAGTTTATCCCTGAACGTGGATATTGAATACAATAGTTGCTTTGCAACGAACAGTGTCAGTAATTGCTTTGCGCAAAGTACCGCCAACTGTATAGGTAAACTTGTTACCTCCGCTCAAATAACCAACCAGGTCAGATTTTGTATCAACTGGTAAGTTTAGCGTTGTATTAAATAAATTCGGGTTGTTAAGCACATTTAAAGAATATGGTGTTTTGTTACCATCAGTAAAGAAAGATGCGCTTACCGTTTTGAAATTCTGAAAGTTAT
Source organism: Chitinophagaceae bacterium (assembly GCA_947447265.1). Lineage (GTDB taxonomy): Bacteria > Bacteroidota > Bacteroidia > Chitinophagales > Chitinophagaceae > Flavipsychrobacter. The sequence goes on along the minus strand of CANFKC010000064.1, from coordinate 4,090 downwards.
TTGTTGGTGTTGTTAACCCCGGTACAATCTCCAATTTGCAAGAGCTCAATTTAGCACTGGTGATATTATTAACACCCAACACATTGGCAGTATTTGCTTTGATGAATGAATCGATGTTGTAAGTAACAACCTGCGTACCCGAAACCAATACTGTAGTATCAGGGTAAGGTGGAATAACAAGATCAACAGTAGCAGTCTGCATATCTAAATCATATTGCAGGTTTTTTGCAAGTTTAGTGCATGAGCTTATTGTAAACAGACCCAGACATGCGATAGCAAGCGATGACTTAAAAAACAATGACTTCTTCATAATAGTAGTTTGAACAAAGGTAAGAAATAAAATATAGAACTTCACAAAACTGCCTTGTTTATTAAATAAATTTCGACAGTAACCAATTTTATATACAGCAAATACTATGCCAATAATCTAAAATAAGTCTATTTGAGTACTCTTTCCTGAAAATTTATATTCATGATCTAGCAACCATTTCTTTTTAGGCAGCCCTCCGCCATAACCTACCAGGCTGCCATTTTCCCCAATTACCCGGTGGCAAGGAACAATAATAGCGATACCATTTTCCCCATTGGCTCCCGCTACAGCCCTTATTGCCTTTTCGTTACCCAGAGCAATCGATTGCTTTTTGTACGATCTTACTTCCCCATATGGTATTCGCCTCAATTCTTCCCATACCGAAACTTGAAATGGCGTGCCGATAAGGTGCAGCGGCACGGTAAAATCCTTCAATTTGCCTGTAAAATAATCCGTAATCTGTTTCTGGAGTAAATCAAAATGCGGGTGGTGTTCTTCCTTGAAGAGGCATCCTTCCTTCAGTTCAATTCTTTTTATGATTGCATCAATGCTCTTGCGGTACTCAAAATCGCATAGGCAGATGCCGGTATCGGTTGCACCGATGAGCATTTTACCAAGGGGCGTATTCATGTAGCCTTTGTAGAGTTTCATGCCTTTTGGTGGGTTTGGGGGAAGGTTACAATATTACGAAAATGGGCCATTATTTTGGGGATTCCGGGATTAGACGACGGTTGCTGCCCCATCACCCCTGATTTTTTTCGTTCCGAAAAAAATCGGTCCCCTCTTTGGCAAGAGGGGAGTTTGCCCGTTTACTTTTGGCTAATTGTTTTACAAAAATACCATCACCTACATGAATGCTCTAAAGAACAACTCCCCTCGTGCTTTTGGCAAATGTACTGTAAAAATACCCTCACCTACATGAGTGCACTAAGCAACAACTACCCATTTGCTTTGGGCAAATGTATTGCAAAAATACCCTCACCTACATGAATGCGCTAAGCAACAACTCCCCTCTTGCCAAAGAGGGGACGACTGCGCCGAAGGTGCAGTCAGGGGTGTTGGGGCGTAGTACTATCCTTTCGTTCTTCGCCACGTTGTTTTTCCAATCGGTCGTAAACTTCTTTCTGGTTCTTTGATGGTTGCACCTTCACGGTAAGGTTATTGAAGTAACTAACCGCGACCAGATCCGCATCACTTTCCATATATTTAATTTCTACTGAATCGCCCGGCTCGGTTATAAGTACCTTATGAAAGGTTTGCGGTACGGTAAAAATATGACTATCACTATTGAAATAAAGATAATAAATACTACCCGATGTGGTTACGCTTTCGTGTATACGGTTTACCTTACCCACCATCATTTTTTGTACAGTAGCTATATCGGTACCGATAGCGGCCCCCAATGCACCAAGGCTATTCTGGTACTTAATCAAGGCATTTGTCGGGTCGGCATCCCAGCTCAGGCTCTTGGTTACCACATCAACCAACGCAAGACCACGAATGGAATGGTCATCGGCCAGGATGGGTACGAGAGCCGTAAGCCTGTCCGCAACATTTTCGTACACCACTGCCGCAGCATGCAGGTTCTGGAACTTCACTGTAGCATCAACAGTTGCCGCAATAGCTTCCTCGGTTGCCCCGCTCACCGTGTACCGGTGCGAAACGCCGGTTCTGGAATTGGTATACACCAGATCAGTCATGGTATTATCGTTCTGATTATTAGAAGTAAGTGGCGTTACATACCAGCAACTACCATCGGCGCCATAGTTTAGTACTGTCGATTCCGGCTTACGTAAATTGGAACCTGGTCCAAAAACGGTCTGATTCCAATAACCGTTAAGGTAATTACCCCAATACCCTATATTTTCATTGAGTATTTCCATAGGTATCACCCGATCAACCCACGAAGGTGCCTTGTCTTTATCGTAATATTTTATTTCCCCTGTTTCCGGGTTTACTATAACTACACCTTCAACCACCAACCCGCTGAACATACCGATGGTATGATGGCAAACTGTTACTACCCAGAAAGGCTTCATCTGATCATCTATCTCAAATGAATAGTCTACCAACACCTTGTTACTGTATCCGTTGGTGTACAGGTGCCGTTCCAGGTTGGTCCCGAAAAACGAACCCGGAGTATACTTCATGGAGTATCCATTAATAAATTTAGGGGTAGTATGCTGGTCTTCGGCATTTACCACAATATAGCCAGGTACACCCTTGGTGCCATTGTAGGCCCCCCAATTACGATAGTCCAGCGGAATAACATATACGAGATCGTTATTTACCTTCTGTAAGGTTACGTGGCCTTCTGCCATTTCAAACTGGCTACCGACAATATTACCTTGCGCATCAGCATTCTGGTTCAGGGCAGTTTTTCCAATTACAAGGGCATGCTCTTCAGGCACTATCCTTACGTGGGTTGGCGATATCTCCTGGTTTTGTTGACTCCAGCGTTTCATGGTTTTGCCTTGTGTACCCATGTCGCCAACCAATGCTGAATACTTGCCGGTATTGATGGCACCACAACCAGACATTAAGACAAATAACCCTACGACCGTTATGAGCACATTGGGCAGCGCCGTTTTCAGATTCAGCCCACTTGTTCTTTTAATGAATACAAATGCAATAAATGCGAATACAAACATCACTAACAAAACCGGGCCACCTAGGGTATAATCGAGGCTTGGCATATTTTCGTAATAAAACGCCCATGCCACAAAAACGTATATAATAAAAAGGCGAGCGACCAAAGTCATTCTTCCTGCTATTAGAGCCGGCGATACGCCAACGAGTGCAGTGACAAGTGCAAGTAGTATAAAAATCATTTAAATAGGTTTTAAGAGGAGAAATGGCAAGACTTCTTCTTTCACAAAATTACCACGACCAGGGCAATTAATAATCAATTCAAAATAATTATTATCGGAAATCGTGATTGCCTACAAAATATAGCCCTGAAATAAATTTTTACTTAAGATAGCATCTGTAAAATATTATTAACCAATACACTAATCAGTAATTTTAAAAAACCTAAAGAATAATGTCAAATTTATTGGAATAACCCTTTAGGGAGAAAAATTCACCTAAGGCGGTGATTGTAAGAACATTGAAAATACTTAAAAAATACTTTCGATGACTTTTGTATTCATTTGCTTAACAGCATTTTACCATATTTTTTAATAGTAGATCCAATTTTCATAAAACTCCTAATTAAGCAGGTCTTAAAAAACGCCATCAGGAGGGCATCCGCCAACTTGGCAGGTCGTTTTTCGAAGCTAAAACAATAGAAATGAGGGTCAAAACCGGCTTTTGGAGCGCCATACCGACCAGAACAGAAATCCTTAAAAGGAAGTGATTGGCAGGGATATACCAGCAAAAAACATAGGAAAGCTGTACCACCCTACCCGTCTCGGAGGGTTGTATCAGCAAGCAGAATAGCTTGCCAGCCATGCTACATATTAAATTCAAACAAAGCAAATTACAACGAGATGCCGCCCGGACGAGAGGATTTAAACCGCATTATACACAGTGCGAAATGGCGTCTTTGTCCCTCTTTTGCCAGGCGGTATCGACTTGCTTGACAAAAAACAGCGCGAAAATAACAACGCAAAAAGGCTCTACAATGAGCTTAAACCCAGATTACGCATTAGACAAAATAAAAGGATACTCAAATTCTTTTGAGTAATTCCATAAGCCGGAGAACCAGGCTCGTCTTTTTTTGCTTAATGCAATTTTGAGGACAAGTTTTCCGTTGATTTTTTCAAAATAAGCACCTAT
>CANFKC010000063.1 GCA_947447265.1 Chitinophagaceae bacterium | reverse complement strand
GAAATGAATAGTATTTATTATATCTCTTAAATCACGCCCTAAACGGTCTATCTGCAATACTGATAGCGAATTTACTAACCCTTTACCTACATACATCAGGATTTGCTTTCCGCCCTCCCTTTCAAAAAATGGTATTGCACCAGAGCATTTATCCTCAATCACTAAATCAAATTCTTTTTCATTTACCCTTTGGCGGTCTGTCTTTTGTTCTAAACTGCTAACACGAACATACAATACTTTCATTTTATTCACTTTTTTAGAATGGTGTATTTAATACCCTAAAATTATGAATAAAGAAACGCTCCACCAAGGAAAATCACTAAAAAAGCCAAAAATGTTTTTCACAATTTCGGCTATACTTTATTCTTGTGAATTATAAAGTTGCTATACTTTCGCATGATGAATATTGAAGAGGTTACGTTGATACAAAACCAGATTTACACCCAGTTATTATTAGATGAATTTAAGAAACAAAGAAAAGCAGGGGCAATTAACCCCAGCGATTTTTTGATTGATAAATACCAGATTGATAAACTAACCGCAGAAAAATTAAAGATTATGCTTGCTGAAAACTAATCTTTCTTTGCATCATAATGTAACATTGGAATTTCAAAAGGGACGAAATTAACTATGTTCTTCAATTCTAAACCTTCGGCTACAACTTTACTAACTGCTTTCCCGTCCTTCCTGCTATTTCTATCTACAACTATTTCTTTACTGATTAAGTAATTTTCAATATTGAATATCTTAAAGTCAATTACAATAGCGTGATTTCTCTTTTCGGCGTTCCAATGCAATGAAACCCGTTTAATGATATTCCGAAGAAAGTTCCTTTTATCTTCAAATTTGGTAGCCTTTTTGAACGCTTTTATTGAGGTTATAGCCAACTCCACCAATTCACTTTTATGTTGAAAAATATTAACTTGTTCGTAAAGCCTTTTCTCTTTAATCTCCAATTCTGCCAATTCATTTTGTCTTTGTTCTATCCTACTTTTGAATACAGCAATATCAATCTCTTTATCTTCTATTAGTGAAATCAGGCTTTCTATTTTCTCGTTTACATCAATTATTTTTTCCTTTGTTTCTTCGTAGGCTTTTAGATACATATTGTTAAGACCGTTGGACATTTCATTTTGAAGTGAGGTTGTAATTAGTTTATCTAATTTCAAAACGTTTTCAATAACCAAATTGTCTAGATAATCAATATCAATGCCCCTATTGCCACAATTTTTACCATATCTGTCGCTATTGCATTTATATGCGTGGTCGTGCATATCTGGTCTTTTCTTTCCATAGAAAATACCGCCGCAAATTGGACACTCAATTAAACCCTTTAAGAGATACTCATGTTCGTTTGTTGTATCTTTGAACCTGTTATTGCTTTTTAGTGTGGCTTGCACGATACTAAATGTTGCTTCGTCTATAATGGCTTCAATGGGATAAGGTTTACCACTGAATAATCGCACACCCTTATAAACTGAATTTGTAAGTATTCTATAAATAGTTGCGTCTCGCCAAATAAACTCTGTAACTAATTTCCCTTTGAGTGTTAAGTAACCTTTTTCAAGGGTGCTTCTTTTAGTAGGCACTTTTAAGTCATTAAGTATTTTTGCTATCGCTTTTGTTCCTTTCCCAGATAAAGCGAGTTTATAAATCATTTTAACTATTTCTGCTTCACTTTCTTTAACTATCATTTTCTTTTTCTCATCTTTTGTAAAGCCATAGGCTATTATTGGGCCACCAGCAACTCCGCCAGCATTAACAGCCTTTTCAAGATTTGACCTGATACTTTCTGCGGTTTGTTTTAGATAGAAATTATTAATAACACTTTGCAAGTCCATGGTTAACTCCACGTTGATGTTATTGTAATCAATTAGTTCGGTGTTGTAGTATAGGGTAGTTTTACAGGTTTTGAATATATTTTTTATATGGGCGAATTGGAGGGCGTCCCCACGGTCAAGACGTGACTGGTTCAAAACATATACGGTTGTAATTATTTTACTACGTATATCATTGACCATTGCTAATAGCCCCGCACGTTGTTCTATTGGTTTGTTGCCAGATGTGCCAGCATCGGAGTAAACTTTATAGAGTAGTTTTAGTTTCTTTGCTAACTCAATACCACGTAATTCTTGGTTTTCTAATGAAATACCTTTGTCGGCTTGTTCCTCTGTTGAAACCCTTGTATAAATTGCTAACATCGTTAACATGTTTAGTGATGCTGCAAATATACGCTTCCTACTTTAACACTAACACAGACGCTGCACTGGTTGGCGGCGGTGGCATACCTCAGCCAGGCGAAATTTCACTTGCCCATAATGGTGTTTTGTTTTTAGATGAGTTGCCAGAATTTAAGCGCAGTGTGCTGGAAGTAATGCGGCAACCTATGGAAGAACGAAGGGTCTCTATTTCCCGCGCCAGAATCAGCATTGATTTTCCGGCGAGCTTTATGCTCATTGCCAGCATGAATCCATGCCCTTGCGGCTATTTTAATCACCCGGAAAAAGAGTGTACCTGCAGCCCCATAATGGTGCAGCGTTATCTGAATAAAATCAGTGGTCCGTTGTTGGACAGGATAGACCTGCACATGGAAGTAACACCTGTGGCTTTTAGCGAACTGTCGTCTCAAAAGACATCTGAACCAAGTTCTGCAGTGCGCGATAGGGTAATAAAGGCAAGGGACATACAAACGCAGCGATTTGCTGAAAATGCAGGTGTGTATTGCAATGCCCAAATGGGAAGTAAGCTGCTGAAAGAGGTTTGTGTTATCAGCACTATAGGGCAGAACCTGCTTAAAACCGCCATGGACAGACTCAATTTATCTGCTCGCGCGTATGATAGAATTCTCAAAGTTTCCCGCACCATTGCCGACCTTGCCGATAGCGCTGACATTCGTCCGGAGCACCTCGCGGAAGCAATACAATACAGGAGTTTGGATAGAGAGGGGTGGGGAGGATAGAGTCTAAATGGCTCAATTTCGAAATAGCTGAATGCCTCAATTGTCTTGCCCTTTTGCCCCTGCTGGTCTTTTGACCAACAAACATCGGGTGTATTCGTTTTGAGAGGGTTATCCTGTAATTAGTGAAATGTGCTCACACAAGGAGAGATCGGGAACATTTACGTCACATTATGAAGAAAAGAACCTACTGGCTTATACTCATTCCAGCGGCAATCATTGCATATTGGCTGTTAATGGTGCTTACGCCTATTGGCGATTATTCCGGCATCAGGGAAGGAAATGCAATTGTGAAAAAGATTGAACAATATAGAATCACCCATAAAAGATTGCCCTCGTCTTTAGACGACGTAGGTATACCCGTAATCGACGAATCCAACCCTCCGTTTTATTACATAAAGGAAGACTCCGCTCACTATGTGCTCTGTTTTGGCACCTCGTTAGGTGAATCAAGAGTCTATCATTCCAAATCTTCCAGCTGGAATTAATTTCGTAAAATACAAGTCTGCTGCTACCGCTCTGGTATAATTTCACCTAAACTATTTTGAAATAGTATAAACAATGGTTGTGTTTATTATATTTGCTACTATAACTCGTAAAATTATTTATATCTTATCATTTAACTATCAACTAATGAAGAAGTTATTTTTTTTGTGTCTGGTAATGTTGCCTTTTGCTGTCTTAAGCCAGCGGGGTTTGGCATTTGATTACGATGATCTTAAAATAATCCCGGCTGATTATGACCTGGTCGCTGAGAAATTTAAATCGCACAATAAAGAATCACTTACTTCATTGCGGCAGTACATAATATCGAAGCAGGAAGTAATAGATGAACTGGATGAAAAGATACTGGGTATTGAAAATGATCGTACCCTGAACATGCTTGATACTGTTATTGCACAGCAATACCTGAATAAGGTGGATTCTGCAAAAATAGGTGCCTTGGTAGACGATGAGATTATTCAATACCTAGGTGATTTTGGTTATATGCCGGAATTTTATGGTGAACGAAAAATAGCTGATCTGCGCATTATTACCGACCGCGTTCGTAATAAGCTTAGGGAATTAAGAAAGGATAACAAGTTAGTAAAAGTGCTCTATGTAAGCTACAACAATGTGCATACTGATATGGTGAAAGCGCAGGAACGTGTAGATAAAATGTATGGGGAATTGTATGATGAGGGTAATTTCAGAATGTGGATCACGTGTATTTTCTCAATATGCGTAGGTGGGCTACTACTGTTCTTTTTTGTTTTCATTACCAAAAGGGCTGAAACAGCTCTGGTAAAAGATTTCCTGGCGTCTGGTAATGGGTTACAATTTATTACGCTGTTTTCTTTAGTTATAGCCGTTATTTTGTTTGGCGTACTGGGCATTTTGGAAGGTCGTGAACTGGCTGCAATATTGAGCGGTATATCAGGCTATATTTTAGGTAAGGGCATACAAAGTCCGCTACAATCGCATAAGAACGACCAAAATGCGGGTGCGCAAGAGGGAGAAAATAAACAGGTATAACTATTGACGGTTAGGATGTATTGTTAATTAGCTACCCTTCAGCAAGCAATTTTTTGATGATAACGATCTGCCCAAGGTGGTAGTGACTGTGTTCTATAATACCGTGCAGGTTGCGATACCAGGTGCCGTATTTTTCATTAGTGAAATTTTCAGTGAGTATACTATCCGGAAGCTGTTCAACCAGGCTTACGAAAAGTTCTGCGTTTGCCTTGGCTGACGCGAGCATATTATCCCAATCTGCCTGAGAGGTAATAGGGGGATGTTCAAGGCTAAACTTATCATGTGCATCTAACGCGCCACCCTGTAGTACCTGAAGCGCCGCAGTTACATAATAGTTGATGTGATAAGTAAGTGTAGCTATAGTGTTGAAAGTTTGCACCTGCGTTATGGCCTGCTGCCAGGTTACATCGGCCAGGTTGTCTTTAAGATTAGAGCATGTCCAGTTACCGCCAAAATGTACTTCTTTGAAATGCTTTGCGATCTGCGAGGTTATAGTTGCCATCTCTCTATTTTGCTCTCGCAAATTTATGTGAAAAGTTAACGTAAATTACATAACGAAAAGTAGGCACGCAAAGGCGCCAGCCGAAGTTCAGATTCTGTTTAAGATGTAAGAGGTGCAAAGTCCTTGATAGCCGCTTAAAAATTCTCCTTATTGTCGTTATAAAGTATAACAAATAAAAAAAGCGGCTGTCTCCTACTTTTGAGACAGCCGCTTTCTATTGTTAAGTTGTATATACTATTTCTTACCTTTTAGAATGTTGTTGGCATTATCAAGAAAGGCAGTTACTTCCTTGCCCGGCTCAGATTGTGGGTAACCTAAAGAGCCCAATGCGTTTAGATTCATTTTGCTGCCTGTAGCATCTTTTTCAATATTGAAAATCCAGATCGTAGGGAAGCCCTGTACTTTGAAGGCCTGTTGGAGGCCTGCATTTTGCTGCGCAAGTGCATCAGGCAGTTTCTTATTACGTGGGAAATCAAGTTCAAGTAAAATTACATTTTTTGCAGCCCATGCTTTGAATTCAGGTTTGCTAAGCACAACAGCGTCCAGTTTATGGCACCATCCGCACCAGTCGCTGCCCGTGAAAAATCCGAAAATTGGCTTCTTGGTTTTGTTACTTACCTCAGCGGCAGCATTAGCATCAGTATACCAGGTAAGTCCGTTTTTTACTTCCTGCGCCTTAAGTAATGGGCCACAGAATAGCAGGCAAATAAAAGTTGCAATAAACAGTTTGTTGAAATGCATCAGTAGTTTTTTTGACGTTTGTGTAAAGGTAATTATTTCATAAATATAGGAAGAAACCCGAACGTCAGCGACATATAATTATTATTGTTAACAGTGGTTTAACAGCATGCGCTAGAGCGATTGACAACTTCGCTTTCGAACCGCGTGTTTCGCAACTGCAGTGGCATTGATTTATCGGTGCGGTCACCTATGCTTATACACCTCGTAGTCCCGCAGTTTAAAGGCAAGCATATAATTATTTTTAAGGGTTTCGGGAAAAGCTTCCGGGTTGGATTTAATGAAATAGGTCTCGTTTCCGGTAGGGCATTGGGTACTTGAACAACCGCGTTGACCGTTAATAAATCGGCAATAGAAAGCCTCGACAGTATACCCGGCTGAACTACCTGAGGGTATAACATTGAGTTCATTTTTGAGGTCGTTGTAGGTTGTGTTTACGTCATATTCATACAACGTAGCCTGCAGGTAATTTTTGTTGGTAGTAGCAATGTGTGCTATGGGTAGCTGCACCACCATACTAAATGCTATGGCGCGCAGCTTTTTTGGGATTTTTTGCAGGAGTTCTATCAGCCAGTGCAACGTTAGAAGGGCAAACAGCATAACAATAGCATAGTGCCCTATCAGGTTGCGCTCAAACGGCAACCGGTGCATAACAATTACCAGTCCGAAAAAGGTTAGGAGCATGGCCAGGTAAAACAAAGCAAGCTGAAAATATCTGGAGCGCATGCCGCTGAAAAACATGGTCAAAGGAAACAGGCAGGCAATAATATTCCATGAAAAATCTCCAGTCTTTAAATCGTTGAAAATATGTATGGGGTAGGGTTTAAACTCTTTGAACATCCATACGCAGAAATCGTAGTCTGTTTTATAGACCTTCATGTAATATACATACCTGTTATTGGTTACGGAGCTATAGCCGCTGAAGCAGAGTAACGGTAGGTAGAATAGAAACGTGAGCGCCACTGCGCCGATTTGAAACTTCCAGAATGTGACATCCTTTTTCTTAAATAGTGCATAGTATAACGCCGCAAATACCAGTTGCGCTGCATGTAGGTATAAAAATGATGGCATGCAAAAGTAGCCAGCAGCAATGCAGAAAGTATTCAGATACAACCAGTTTTTACTGCTGCCCCAAAGCCATGCAAAAAGGGAAATAACCATGCCACATTCGCACAGTAAATAAAATTCGTACCCTCGCGCCTGAAAGCTAAAGCCCCAGATAAAGAACTGCGTGCTGAGTGCCATAGCAATAATGGCCGCTGGAATTATTTTGCCGAAAAATTGCGTAACAGTAACATATACTGTGAGAATGAAAAACAGGTAACAGGCAAATGAAATGAGCCGCCCACTGTTAACGCCATTATGAAACAAGCTTACCAGTATACTATTTAGCAGATTAAACAGAATATGGTTATTCGGCAGCATGTAGTACGATGCAATCTGGAAGGGGTGAGTCGTGGCAATAGTCTGAGCGGAAAAAACTTCATCGCAGGCAGGCATGGCAAGGGAATTACCATACACCCATGCAGTAGTGCAAACCGTAACCAGTAAAAGCCCAAAAAATATCTGGAGGAAAGGTATTTTGAGGATGTAAGATTTTATGGGTTGTTGACCTAATCTGGCAATTTTTTGAATTGCCTGCGTAAGCGCTGCAACTGCAACCGGTAACGCCAGCAGGCAAAAATAGTTGCCAGTTGTTTTGTTTTTTGACGTGAAAAAATCTCTGGTAAAATCTGCGCTATTATAAAAACAACTGTCCAGTCTAAAGTACCATTCTGTTAATTGTTGGTGCGTATGCAACAGGTAGAAGCCACAGAAAACTACAATTCCCAGGCAAACCAGGCTTAGTACAAGCAGCAACACAAGCCTGATACTGCGCAGTACGCCACTATTGACGGGGATATGTATTGCCATAGATCTAAAAATAGGATAATAGTCGTGAATTGATTAACCTGCATTAAGGTCTAGCCTGCGCTGGCTGTATTTGCCCAGTGCGTCAAATTCAATGTTGACAGTATCTCCCGCTTCCAGTTGTCCGAAATTGGTATGCTCAAACGTATACGGGATGATGGTAACGGTAAACTCATCGCGGCCGATGTTAAATATGGTAAGGCTTACGCCATTAATGCTGATAGAGCCTTTTTCAATGATTAAGGCTGCAAATGCAGCAGGGAAGCGGAAACGAAATAGCCAGCTGCCGTCCAGCGTTTGTTTTTCAATGCAGGTTGCAGTGGTATCTACGTGGCCTTGTACGAAGTGCCCGTCAAGCCTGTCGCCTACGCGGAGCGCCCGCTCAATATTAAGCTTGTCGCCTGTTTTCCAGGTACCAAGGCTTGTTTTTGCGAGGGTTTCGGCAACGGCAGTTACTTTATAAGTATTGCCAGAAATATTGGTAACAGTGAGGCATACGCCATTATGCGCCACAGATTGATCAACCTTTAACTCGCCGGTAATAGGGCTGTCAATAGTGAAGTGCAGATTTGACCCGTCAGCTACAATATCTTGTACCCTGGCCATTGTTTCTATAATACCTGTAAACATGCCGCGAAATTAGAGTTTTTTCGCCTTACCCATATGTGTGGTTATGCCGGTATCGCTGATGATCTGTAGATTAATATGCAGCAGGGTATCCACCCGGCTGTTGTAAATGGTTCCGTTAACGGTATCTACCACCCGGCACCATTGCTGCCCACGATAGGTAAGAGTGTCCCCGATAAGCGTGTCGATAGTAGCGATATAGGACGCACCAGCGGTGAGTTTTAAACTATCCGCACCGCAAAAGCCCACAACCGCGATTTTAGAATTAGAGCCCGCCCTGGAATAGATGTGCAGTATAAGTGAATCGGAATGGATAAAGGTATTGCTTGAGGTAATGTAGATAGAGTCAACAAATAGATAATCGCCCAGAAACAGATCTTTAGGATAGAAGCAAAGCGAATTGTCAGGTTTGCCCGGAAAACCCCAATTGTAGTTCACCGCTTCAGGGTCGTTACAATAAGGATTAGTGAGGCGAGGGTCATTAGTCGGTGCCGGGTCCTGCCACTTTTTACAGGCGAACATGCCTATACTTACCGCTGCAATAACCGATATTATTAAAAGTAGTTGTTTCATATTGTTTCACTTCAGGATTGCGGACTTTCCCCGCACCCCTACCAAGAACGAATTTCCATCAAAATTATTTAATAATGGCTAAAAAAATAATTGCGGGCTGCAAGGCCAAAATCCATAACAATTTTTATCGAAGATAAATACCGTAAAAACACCCTAAATAATCGGGCTTTTAAGCGTAAGTCTATCGCTTATTTGAGAAGTAATAGCTAGCGGCTGAGAATGATGGCAATTCTCGAATGGAGTTCAGTTTTTTTATAGCTATGATTAAAATTTGAAGAAGTGTAATGATCCAATTATAGCAGCAAACGCTACCTTCCGGGCTGCCATTGGTAAGGATTTATGGTTTCCTGTTAGCATCAAATACGATCCCCAAAAACGGTAATCTTTTTGGATATCTGACTATTACTTATAACATAGATTGGTACAGAAATGATCCAAAATAATAGTTGAATTTATTTTACTTGTGTATATGTTTAGCGTTACGGCTGCCTCTCTTTGATTGGTGGCCGTAATTGTTATAACCATGGAGACTAGTGTCAAAAGGCTCCTGTTTACCCAAGAATAGAAGCCACATTTATTATACGCAGCCTTACACCCAACCATAATTGGCGCAACGATACGCAGGAGGTTTATGTGACACCGAAGAAGTAGGGAAATTACCCCATTAGCTACGGCAGTGACAAACTTGCGGAATTTGGTTAGACACTAGTCCGCTATTCAGAAGACTAGGTGGCAAACTAGCGCCAGGCTGGGGTATCAATTGTCCAAATAGAATACGTCCCGATGATTGTTGGTGAGAACACCAACGACGGCGGAATAACTGGCGCAACGATACGCTCGATATTTACATGACACACGAAGATACTCAGTTCAGGAAGTATGGGATTAGTTCGGGTAGGGCATTTTATGGTGGCGGACGGCTCAATATATTGGTACATCTCATTCGCCGGACGGTATCCAGCACCTGCAATGCTGTAGGTAAAAATGTGGCAAAAAAACATTTTGTTCTAGAGCATACTTTAGGTAGCCCATCGGGGGAGCTAACAACATTTTGTCTTTTTTGTAAACAAAAAGGGGCAGCTGGTGTCACGAGTTAGCTAAAAGCAGGGAAGAGCCTCAGACACGCGCCAGGATGGAATTTATTTCCGAATTGTAATAACGAAAACAGCGTTTCTTTACGAGAAAGGAGCTGCGCCTCAGTGCAGAACCAGTGGGACAAACACTATTCTACAATAAATTTGTTTTGCGCCAAATCTCCGCTTAGACTCATCCATCTTATAAAATATGCTCCCTTTTTCAAATTGCGAACATCAAATTCAGTTATGTATCTGCAAACAACTATTCGGTTCACCTCTTTCCCCGTCATATCAACAACAGTAATCGTGCCTGAATTTTGTTGTGTAACTATTCGAACAATCTCTTTCGCAGGGTTGGGGTAAACCTCAATTGACCTCTCGGTTCGGGAAATCTTTGAAACGCCATTTACTGGGTATTGGAATTCATATGCACCTATATCAATTTTAGTGCCCGACATCCGTTGATTATGCCAGTAATCTGTATTGGCTGGCACGCATCCTGCACTATCTCCTTTGTCTATGCAGGCAGAGGCAGACCTTAACCGAAAATCCGCTAATAAAGCACTCTCTGTATCGGAGCAGAACCGGGTTGGGGACATCAGTTGCTGCGCTGTGTCAACAATATTATTGCTTGTATCGCCCAAATGAGTGATAGCGGAATAGTCAAAATATGCGTCGCTGCCTATTGTCCGTTCTATATAATTATGATTGAATTCAAATGTGTCAGCCCATGACACTTGAACATTTAGAGTGTCAGAAAAGCTTGAACCGCTAATGAAAGCAACATTATTATAAAAGATATTGTTCTTAACACTCACATAGGTGCCGCCAATTGCGCTGTTGTCATTTACTGCTATTGGGGCTCCGTCAGGAACAGTGCCTCCCGAGTTATTAGCAATGTCATTGTTGTAAATTTTAACGTTAGATCCATAAATATAAACTGCCGAACCAGCATATCCTGCGTAGTTGTTTGCAATAATGTTATTACACACAACATTGAGCTGGTAAGTAGTATCACCTGAATTAGAAAGCCTGATTGCGCCTCCCCCTTCTGCCATGCCACATGCAGCTCCGGTGGAGCCCCTTAATACCTTATTATTACATATGTAATTTCCATTTATATGCACCTCCGACCCCCAGGCTGCTAAGGCTGCAATTTGTCCTAAAACATTGCCATAAATTTTATTGTTGGTTATGCTGGCCTTACAATAATACAATACTAAAGCGCCTTCGTTATTCAGGTCTGTTGGAAGGTTGTCATAGATCAGGTTTTGGTTGATATCGACAGATGCGTAGGCAAAATAAATTATGTGCACTCCGATGTTATTATAAACACTATTGTCTAAAAAAATCGCTTTGCCTAACCAGAAATGCATGACATAATATTCGTTATCATAGAATTTACAATGGCTTATCTCAATGGTTCTATTTGTCGCGCCGATATCCATTACCCCACTTTTGTTATGAAAAAAGGTACAATGGCGTATGCCCAAACGCCGATCCTCGGTTTGAATATCTGATGATTTCATATCGCTAATATTGCAATAACTAAAAGTGACCGAGTCAGTGCCTAAGTAGCTGTTGTCAACTATCATACCGCCCCATCCACCCAAGGCAATAGCTGTGTCGCTCCAGCCCGTCGTGTCATTTCTATGGAAATTAATGTATTGGGACGGGGACCCATCAGCGTGCAATATGCCCTTTACTTTAAGTTGGTAGTCACCCTGCAGGATGACATTGACACCGGGATCTATAACCAAAGTGTTGTTTGAATCGATAGTAACGCTGTTAAATATAAGATATGGCGACCCACTTAATGTCCAGTGCCCCGCAATCGACGAACTCGTGATGCTTGTAGAAGCGCGGGAAAACATAGCAATACAAAGTAAAAGCACTAAGGTATTAATATTCTTCATGTGTAATAATTTTAAAGTGAATTTACGACATATTTCTATGCATTCAAAATTGGTAATGTAATACATTTTCCCGCACGAAATTCGGGTCGTTTTATGCCTTTAAAATTTTCTATCAATCAAAAAATGTAAATTACCCCTGCCCCTTCATCTTAACCATCGTCAAAATAGTAGCAATAGCAACGGTTTCGCCGGTTTGGTCGTATACGTCTACGAGCCATTTAACTATGCCTTTGGCTATGTCGTCTTCGGTGCGTTTTTCCTGGCCTACCTTTTCTTTCACGGTGAGCTTAACGCCTATTGTCATGCCGGGGTATACGGGCTTGGTAAAGCGGCATTCGTCTATTCCGTAGTTCAGTAATACCGGGCCTTTCTTGGCGTCAACAAACAAGCCTGCCGCTTTGCTAAGGATGAAGTAACCATGTGCTACACGGCCTTCAAAAATGGTGCCTTCCAGCGAGGTTGCATCCATGTGGGCGTAGAAATTGTCTCCGCTCACATTGGCAAAGTTGGTGATGTCGGTTTCGGTAACGGTATGTTTGGCTGTCACCAAAGTCTCACCAATTTCCAGCTCTTCAAAGTATTTCTTGAATGGGTGCTTGTCTGTTTCGTGTTGCTTGCCATGTTGTTGGTAAACATTGGTAATGCGGGTCAGTGTAGTAGGGGAGCCCTGAATCGCAGTCCGTTGCAGGTAATGCAATACACCACGCTTGCCGCCCATTTCCTCGCCGCCACCAGCACGACCAGGACCACCATGAACCAGCAATGGCATTGGTGAACCATGGCCTGTGCTTTCTTTTGCACAATCAGCATTCAGCACCAAAATACGGCCGTGCATGCTGGCTGCGCCCAGCACTATTTCTTTAGCTATATCGTCATCGGCAGTTATTACAGAACATACCAGCGAACCCTTGCCCATGCGAGCAAGTTCAATAGCATCGTCAGTAGTGTTGTAAGGTATAATGGTTGATACAGGTCCGAACGCTTCAATGTTGTGGCAATCCAGGTTGTGGAATGGGTCTGTGTTCAGGAAGATAAGCGGCGGCAAGAATGCGCCCTTTTCTTTGTCTGCACCCATAACTTCAAAGCTATCGTAATTGCCAATAACCACTTGTTGCGATTTAGCTAGTTGCTGCACTTTTTCGCGTACTTCATTACGTTGTGCAATGCCAGCCAGAGGGCCCATGCGCACTTCTTTAATGGATGGGTCACCAACGATTGTTGTAGAAAGGCGTTTACCTAAGGCTATCTGCACATCTTCAACCCTGTCAGCAGGCACAATTATACGGCGGATGGCAGTACATTTTTGTCCGGCCTTAGTGGTTACTTCGCGCACTACTTCTTTAATAAAAATATCGAACTCGGCAGAACCCGGCATCACGTCCATGCCCAGTATACAGCAGTTCAGCGAATCAGCCTCCATGTTGAAAGAAACAGCCTCAGAAAGTATCCTTGGGTGTGCTTTAAGCATACGACCGGTGCTGGCAGAACCCGTAAAGGTCACCACATCCTGTGTTTCTATAGTATCTAAAATACCACGGGCAGAGCCGCAAATTAATTGCAGTGCACCTTCGGGTAATATGTTAGATTTAATGATCTCCTGGAAAACAGCCTCGGTAAGGTAAGAGGTGAGGGTAGCAGGCTTTACTATTGCAGGTACACCTGCAAGCAGGTTAACAGCAATTTTTTCCAGCATACCCCATACCGGGAAGTTGAATGCATTAATATGTATCGCAACCCCTTCACGCGGCACCATTATGTGCTGACCAATAAAGGTGTTGTTCTTAGACAATTTTGCGGTATCGCCATCCACATAAAAACGCTCATCAGGGAACTGCTTGCGCAGGCTGGCGTTGGCAAATAGGTTACCAATACCACCTTCAATATCCACCCATGAATCGTTTCTTGTAGCGCCAGTGAAAGCGCTAACCTGGTAAAACTGTTCTTTCTTTTCCATCAGGTACAGCGCCAATGCTTTCAGCATGCGGCCTCGCTGCTGGAAGGTCATTTTGCGCAGTTTCGGTCCACCCACTTTACGGGCGTAATTCATCATTTCGCCAAAATCGAGCCCATCGCTGCTGGCAGTATATATGGCATCGCCGGTAATGGCATTAAACAAGGTATCGCCTTCTTTATTACCACCTACCCATTTTCCTTCTGCGTAATTCTGTAATTGTGTTACTGACATGGTTAAATATATCCGTTTGGCGGCAAAATTACGTTGTTTTGGAAAGAGAATGCAATTTTATGGGGAAAGGGGTGGCTTAAATCTGCAAGATACTTTGTTGCAGTAGCTAAGGCAGAGCTATTGTCTTTATGCTTTAAGTGCCGGATTGCGCCGCGTATGAAAAACGTATAATATTCGTACAGTATTGCTTTTTCTAACGATTTTATAGATAACTAAGTAAGGAAGTGTTTTTAGAGCAACTTCACGGAAACCAGATATTTTAACTGGATAGATATCAGGAGAAGTGCTTAGCGACACTATACAATTGTCTAGTGCGGAAATAAAGCGTTGCCCTAGTCCATTTTGCCGCTCGTTGTATCAGTCAACGGAACTTTCCAGTTCCTTAAGAGCTGTTTTAGATAGCGTCACTTTGTATGCCATCTGTATTACTTTTTAGCTCTTTCTTGTAATTTCTTTTTGGCGGCCTCCCAGGAAACACCTTCGTCCGCACCACTCTCCAGATCTGCATCAATTTTGTCAAGCTTATCGAGCATTTTTTTGTCTTGCCACCATTCGTTGGCTTCGTTGGCGTCCTCAGCTACGATTGTGTAGATGGCTTTTACTGTTTTATCATCGGCCACCCGTATATAATCATATAATTTCTGTCTTATTGCAGCTGTGGTCATTGCAGGTCATTTGTTACAAATTTACATTCTTTTCAGTAAAACAAGCTTGGGAAGCCGATAATGGATATTGTAGCAGTGGCTATTTTATCCTTTGAACCAACCGATTTGCAAATAATATATATGATTTCTTGTGTCTCTGACATTGATTGCGTATCTTAAATCTTCAATCACACTTAAATTGCATCATAGAGACTTTGCATACGTCTCTTTCTCGATACTAATCTGCCCAATTGAGCCATCAAGCTATTCTGTAATTGAGCCATTTAAAAACAAAGAGCCATTCCGCAATTACCCATTAAATTATCCTTGCTTTTACCCTTAAAAAAGTTAATTTTGCGCAAAATTAAAAACTAAATAGGGCTCATGGCTGTTCTTGTAAATAAAAATTCAAAGGTATTGGTACAGGGTTTTACCGGTACAGAAGGCACTTTCCATGCTACACAGATGATTGAGTATGGTACTAACGTGGTAGGTGGTGTTACACCGGCTAAAGGCGGAACTACGCACTTAGACAGGCCTGTTTTTAATACCGTTAAAGATGGTGTTGACGCTACCGGCGCTGACGTATCTATCATTTTCGTACCTCCGGCTTTCGCTGCAGATGCAATTATGGAAGCCGGTGATGCTGGTATTAAGGTTATCATCTGTATTACTGAAGGCATTCCTGTTCAGGATATGGTGAAAGCCCGCGAATTTATTAAAGGAAAAGATTGTCGTTTAATCGGTCCTAACTGCCCTGGTGTTATAACTGCAGGCGAAGCTAAGGTGGGTATTATGCCAGGCTTTATCTTCAAACCAGGCCGTATAGGTATCGTATCAAAATCAGGTACCCTTACTTATGAGGCTGCTGACCAGGCTGTTAAAGCAGGTATGGGTATTTCTACCGCTATCGGTATTGGTGGCGACCCTATCATTGGAACTACAACCCGCGAAGCGGTTGAATTGCTGATGAACGACCCTGAAACTGATGGTATTATTATGATAGGTGAAATTGGTGGTAATATGGAAGCAGAAGCTGCTACCTGGTTGAAGGACAATATGCGCAAGCCTGTTGTAGGTTTCATAGCTGGCCAAACAGCGCCTCCGGGTCGCCGTATGGGTCACGCGGGTGCTATTATTGGCGGTGCCGATGATACCGCTGAGGCTAAAATGAAGATCATGCGCGAGTGTGGCATTCACGTAGTAGATAGCCCTGCAAACATTGGCATTACTATGGCTGGTGTTATTAAAGGCTAATGCGTAGCATAAGTTAAGAAGTTGGCTTTAGTTTGCCAACCTCACGTATATATTGTATTTTTAAATCCCCGTGTATTCGGGGATTTTTTTTAGCACTCAAAAAAAGTTGGCATACTTATTGGAATATACCATTCAGACGGATGGGGAATTCAGAAAAGTCACTATCCTAACCATAAGAAAACCATTAAACTAACTAACAATGAAAAAGCTATTGAGCAGCCTTTTAACAGTTACTTTCTTAAGTATATTGTTTGTTGTTTCAGCAGGAAACAAGGCTAAAGCGCAGGATGTTACGGTATCTTACCAAACGTTCTATGACGAATTATCTCCTTACGGCCAATGGGTGTACGACCCGGAATATGGTAACGTATGGGTGCCGAATGAAGACGGAGATTTCCGTCCGTATGGTAGCCGTGGCCGCTGGGCTATGACGGAATACGGTAACACCTGGGTGTCTGACGACCCATGGGGTTGGGCTTGTTACCACTATGGCCGCTGGACGTATAATAACTACTACGGCTGGATATGGGTACCAGGTTACGAATGGGCTCCGGCATGGGTAAGCTGGCGCTATGGCGGTGGCTACTGCGGATGGGCGCCACTTTCACCGGGTGTAGGTATTGGAGTAAGCTACGGCTGCCCGGATAGCTGGTGGGTTTTCGTAGGTCCGCAATACATGTACCGTACCGACTATTACCATTACTGGAGGGGTCCACGTTACAACAATGAATGCATCCGCAGAACCAGCTGGTATAATAATGTGTATACCGATAATTACAGCCACGTAAGGTACAATTATGGCCCTAGAAGTTCAGCTATCGAAAGGTATACACACCAGCCAGTGCAGGTATATCGTGTAGCGCAGTCTAACAGGCCGGGTGCACAACCGGTACAGCAGAATACAGTTAGTGTATATCGTCCAAATGTAAACAGGAACAGTATTGCTACTTCACGCCCTTCAAATGTGATACAGGCACCAAGGAATATAGGAAGGCCTGAACAACATAGCGAGTTAACACAAACAAGGCAACCCGCCTTCAGGCAGGAAGTGGTAAGGCAGAACGCTGAAAACCCCAGGAATACAGGCGTTGTAGGTCCAAGGAACGGACAGCCAAGGATGGATAACCGTAATGACGTAAAGCCTCAAACCGAACCAGCGCGTAATACGCAGCCACGTTTTGATAACCGTAATGACGTAAGGCCTCAAACTGAACCAGCGCGTAATACGCAGCCACGTTTTGATAACCGTAATGATGTAAGGCCTCAAACCGAACCAGCGCGTAATACGCAGCCACGTTTTGATAACCGTAATGACGTAAGGCCTCAAACTGAACCAGTGCGTAATACACAGCCACGTTTTGATAACCGTAATACAGAGGCTCCACGCAGTAACCCTCAGGTACAGCCTGTTCGTCCGGAACCACAACGCTTTGAGCCTGCAAGGCCCGAGCCGCAACGTGCACAACCACAGCGTCAGGAGCCACAACGCGAACAGCCACAGCCTCAACGTCAGGACCCTCCAAGGCAGCAACCACAACCACAACGCCAGGAGCCACAACGTCAGGAGCAACCACGCTTTCAGCCACAGCCACAGCGCCAGGACCCTCCAAGGCAGCAACAACAACCACAACCACAACGCCAGGAACAGCCGCGCTTTCAGCCACAGCCTCAACAACCAAGGCCTCAGCCACAACCTCAGCCACAACCGCAGCGCCAGGCACCTAACCAGGAGCAGAGAGGTGGTCGCAGATAAAATAAAATTTCTTTCAGAGAGCTGCTTCATAACGAAGCGGCTCTTTGTTTGTATAACCAATCAGACTACTGCGTAAATGTCAAAAAACATCGTGCAATCAACTGCGTTTTCTGTCGTCGTATTTGTTGGTTACTTTACAGCATATAAGGTATCACGTCATGTTCCGAAATATTATTTTACTCGTTGTATTCAGCCATGTAGCCTGCAAAGCAGCTAAGCATAATGCACCGTCTCTGGGTGCGCCATCAACCAACCCGATGAGTTGCCGCGTAACCGCAAAAGTGGTAGAAATTATTAGCGAACGAGACGCTGACACAGGTAGCCTGTGCGCTAAATATCCATGCAAGGCAAAGGTGCAACTGATCAATGTGCAGGCATGTGGTTCAGGGGTATCTCAGGCGCACAATGTGGGCGATACAGTTGAAATGAGGTTTGTCTACACCCTACATAAAACCGCAAAATTATTCCCCAATATGAAGTCCCAATATCCGGGACTGAAGCGCGGCCAAACATTTACCGCCGATGCCGAACAACGCATAGCACCCGGCATGAACGGCGCTTTTATTGTATTTGGGTACGAGGTGGAGTAAGGGCTTTTATTAAAATTGAGACTATCTTTAAGTATGAAAAGTTTGCGCGCATCAGCAATCTTGGTTCTTATTGGCGTTTTATTTGTTTCCAGTGCTTTCGCCCAAGCTAAAGTGATGGGTGACCCAAATTGCATGCTGATGCGAATCCCGGTTAATACGTTCAATTCGGCACCGGAAGTTGATTATGAACCATTTGTGTTCGATGGGTTGATTAATCATGTAACAAAACTAAAGGGTGTAAAAAAGATCCGCTCGACTGAAAACATAAGTTGGCATGATTCGGATGCCTTATCAAAGTTTATATACAGTTCAACATACGATAGCTCGGGCAGGGTAGAATCAGACACTACTATTTTATATGAGGGAAAGAAAAAAAACTACGATACATCTACCTTCTCTTTTAATTCATATGTCTATGATTTTGCCCATAAAATAATGACATGGAAGGGTGTGTCACTTAATAAAGATGATTATTCAAGGTCATCCTATAGCGACTTCGATACTACCTACTACAATGGGTTTAATAAAATTGATTCAATTAAAGTTAAAGCGGTCAAGCCTGATGGTACAGAAAGCGCTAACACAACAATCATAAAATATGATTCGTCAAACAGGACTTTTTTAAAAACTACCCAATATGTTCGAAAAGAATCGCAGAGTAAGAAGGCTTTTACTGATAAGTGGCGTGTTAACGACAAATACACCTACTCGCGCGATACCTCAAGCTTTTTTAATACAAAGGCGTTGGCTTTTATTTTCCCCGATACAGTTTATTATGCTGATTTACTAAGACGCGCAAGAAAATGCAAAGCCGAAAAAATACTTGTTCTTGATTCAGTATCAAAAACTGTCAGGCATATAATCAAAACACCAACGTTTTCCATTGAGTGTTGGCAATCGCAAAGGAGTTGGGAAGGTGAGCATCCTGATTATGAATTGGAGTCCCGTGGTGTAACATTTTCGCCAAATTTGCAGTCATGGATGGTTATTATTAATTATGATGATAAAGGGAACACCTACTGCCGGCTGGAAACGTTGATATATGATGATGGACGCTCATCCTTCAGGGATGCACACATGACTCTACTGGATTATCGGAATTACGTTTTCCAAACAAAGTACAAGTACACCTTTACCGATAATGAAGGCAGGGTATCCACTAAAACCTATAAATATCCTATAAAGTTGCGCCATGGATTGGTTAAGGAATATACCCAGCATTATGCATCCGGCAACGTAATTGATTTTTTCAAAAAGCCCGACAGGGCAATTAACAGAGCTGTATTTCAGTATATCTTTTAGTCAGAGAGCATACATTCACCTAAACTAAATCCCCTAATTTACATTACCTTTAAATCCGATTCAAAGCATCGAACGATGAACAAAAAATACTTAGTACCTGTTGCAACCTTATCTGTTATTGCTGTATGCGTGGCAAGTTTGTTTTTTGCCGGAGCAGCAACCGAAAAAAAAGAACACGAAATTGAAGCCGTTGGTGGAGATGAAGAAGGCGAAGGCCGCGGCAACTACGAATTAATGCAGTTAAGAGACCCTGCTACGGGTAAAATACCATCACACATCAGGGAGAAAGAATTGGCTTTTGCGTCTGGTTTACCTAACGATATATTTGCCTCTGGCGCTTATGGCAAAACAACTGCTTCATCGCTGGTATGGCAGCCACGTGGCCCATGGAATGTAGGTGGAAGAACCCGCGCTTTTGCCATTGATGCGGCTAATGAAAATAACCTGCTGGCAGGCACTGTTTCAGGTGGTATGTGGCGGTCAACCGATGGGGGCAGCTCATGGGCAGTTACAACGCCCATCAATGCCTATATGAACGTGAGTTGCATAACGCAGGATAGAAGGCCCGGTCACACCAATATCTGGTACTATGGTTCAGGCGAGGCGAGTGGTGCTTCAGCAAGTGCTGGTGGCGCATATTACCTGGGTAATGGCGTCTTTAAATCGACAGATAGTGGCGTAACCTGGAATGTGCTGGCATCAACAACATCAGCGCTGGTAAGCGGTTTTGATACCTGGGCAGATTTACTCTGGAATATTGTTGCAGATTCATCAAATGCCACACAAGATGTTGTGTATGCAGCGGCGTATGGTGGCATCCACCGGACTATTGATGGTGGCACGACCTGGACCTCTGTTTTAGGTACTTTTGGTGCTTCATCCGATTGCTATTATACGGATGTGGCGGTTTCAAAAAGCGGCATTGTTTATGCAACCCTAAGCTCTGATGGACCTTCAAGGGGGCTGTACCGTTCTACTGACGGTGTAACCTTCACCAATATTACTCCTTCAACTTTTCCTACAACCTATAACAGGATAAAAATAGCTATCAGTCCGGCTGACGAAAACCAGGTTTATTTTTTAGGGAACACGCCGGGCTTCGGCCAGCCGGATACCAATTATGTAGGTACCATAGAATGGAACAGTTTATGGAAGTATAACTATCTGTCGGGCGATGGCTCAGGCACCGGTGGTGCATGGGATGACCGTTCGCGCAACCTGCCTAACAGCGGCGGGCCGTTCGATAAATTTATGACCCAGGGCTCTTACGATATTGTTATTAAAGTAAAGCCTAACGATACCAATACCGTATTTATCGGTGGTACCAATGTATACCGCTCTACCAGTGGTTTTGCTGATACAGCTCATACTACCTACATAGGTGGCTATCAGCAGGGCGCGACGTTGCCCATTGTAAATGGTTATGCCAATCATCATCCTGACCAGCATGAAATTGTTTTCTATCCGAGCAATCCTAATAAGATGATCTCAACCAATGATGGGGGGATTTTCCGTACCACCAACAATACTGCAAGCCCGCTGGTATGGAATTCTCTGAACAACGGCTACATTTCCAGCATGTTTTATACCTGCGCTATTGATCACGCATCTACTAACGATATTCTTATTGGTGGCGCGCAGGATAATGGTAGCTGGTATACCAACAATACAACACTTACTTCGCCATGGGTAACGCCAAGGGGCGGCGATGGCTCTTATTGTGCCATAGCAGATAACAGCAGCGCCTTCTACTTCAGCATACAGCAGGGAAAGATGATGAAAGCGAGGCTAAACGCTTCCGGCGCTATAGATAGCTTTGCACGTATTGACCCAATCGGGGGATCGGGTTACCAGTTCGTTAACCCATTCACCCTCGACCCCAATAATACTGATATGATGTACCTGATAGCAGGCCGGGCATTGTGGCGCAATAACAGCCTTTCCGGCATTCCATACCTGAGCAACTGGGATACTATCAGCACCAACTGGGTTAAGTTCCCTGACTCACTTTCGGGAGGCACTTATACCGCGGTTGCCGTGAGCACAACTCCAGCCAACAGGGTCTACCTTGGCACTTCATCGCGCAGGGTTTACAAGGTTGATAATTCCAATACCGGAACACCAGCAAAGGTGGAAATAACATCAACTACGGTTAACAATACCTTCCCTTCAGGCGGCAACGTAAGTTGCATAGCTGTAGACCCATCTAATGCAGATAATGTTATGGTGGTGTTTTCTAACTATAATGTTTACAGCTTGTATTTTTCGCGTAATGGCGGCACAAGCTGGGCAAAAATAGGCGGCAACCTGGAACCGAATATTGCCGGCAATGGCAACGGACCCTCTTTACGTTGGGCTAAAATAATACCCGTTACAGGCGGCACTGTTTACTTGGTAGGTACCAGTACCGGCCTCTATGCAACTACTGAAATAGACAGTGTAAATACGGTATGGACCCAACAGGCAACAACCACCATAGGCAGCTCTGTGGTTGATATGATCGATTATAGGGCAACGGATGGATTGGTAGTTATAGCAACACATGGTCATGGTATGTTTTCAACACACATTACCCATGTAGCCGATGTAAATACGGTGAAGCAGATCACTGCCGTAACGCCTTCATTCGAACTCAAAAATTATCCTAATCCATTTACCAACCAAACCACCATTAGCTTTAATTTACCCGCTGCCGCGAATATCAGTATCACCATAACCGATGGCACTGGCAGGCTGGTAAGCACAGTAACCGATGGTTATCTTGGTGCCGGCACCCACAACCTCCCATTTAACAGCACGCGCCTGGCCGCAGGTGTTTACTACTGCTCGCTAAAGGTTGGTAATAGCGGTGCAACATCACGGATGCTGGTTATAGAATAGGGTAGTTGGCGATTTACAGTTAGCAGTCTTTCAGTTGATTTCGCCACTAATAACAAGCTGGTCTTTGCGAGCCCTTCGCGAAGCAATCTCACATGAGTCTTCTCCTCGGATGGCGCAAGTCTTTTCGACTTGTGTCTAATAATTTGCAGTCTATTCTACTGCCAAACAAACAGCAGAAGGCTATTTCTCTTACAAACAATTGCCACGACTTTCAAGTCGTGGACGGTATTAAAAGGCGAACGGCTTTAGCCAAAATTTATTGCGATGTAATCGGGAACACTCGCCACATGGCGCAAAGTCTTTTCGACTTGTGTCTAATAATTTGCAGTCTTTTCGACTGCCGAAAAAACCAGCAGAAGGCTATTTTTCTTACAAACAATTGCCACGACTTTCAAGTCGTGGAAGAGGATAAAAGACCCACGGCTTTAGCCGAAATCTATTGGGGTGCTTTAAATAATAAGCTGGTCTTTGCGCCTGTTCGCGCCCTCTCCGCGTCCTTTGCGTTAAAAACTAACTAACTGATCGCTCCACCCAATCAACTGCCAATTGCCAACTGACCTCACTCTTGCCACAAGAAAGGAAACAAAATAATACCCAGCACAATTATCAGCGCATCCAGCCCCAGCAATACCATAGCAAGCGAACCCCAACCTTCAATGTATACCGGGCTGAGTGCTTTAACAGCAAGCTTACTCAGAATCATGAGCAGGGGAGTAACCAGCGGGAAACCGAGTATTGCCATGAGTGCAGAATTTTGTTGCGCCCTGGCTGCAATAGCGGAAAGAAAAGTAAAAACTGCAGAGAGGCTTATGCTGCCCACGCAACTGATAAGTATAAATAAACCACTATTAGTAAGCGGCCATCCCAGCATAATATAATACAGCAGCAAACTCACCAGGCTCATAATCAGCATAAGAATAATGCTGTAGGTCATTTTCGCGACCATGAAAGTGACCGGGTTCACCAGCGTGAAATAGTAACGAAAACGGTTAGGGTGTTCCTGCAGAAAACTCTTAGCCACAGAATTCACGGCAACAAACAGTTGGGTAAGCCAGAAGAGTGCATTCCATACGTTTGCTTCGGGCTGGCCATTCATCATATATACTACGAAAACGGTGCCACCCACATACAAGAGCACACCAAACAAAGTGTGCTTCTGCCGCCACTCAATCAGCAGGTCTTTTTTTACCAGGGAAACAAATGGAGACATTGCCATAACAGCCGCAAAGGTAACTGAATAATAAAAAGACAACGAACAAAAATGGGCATTTATAATGGGTGCAAAAGGTGTAGTAAAATTATAGGGGCTTCGGGCGCAGGCGTAGAAGCTTAAAACATGAGGCATTGCAGGTAGCAGATTTGGCGAACGTGTATTGTTGAAGTAAGGCATACGCTATGCACTTTTAGGTTTTGACTTTTCACTTTTGACTTAAACTAAAGTTGCATCAAACAGAAACGGGCTGTCAAATGCGTACGCTATGCACTTTTAGGTTTTGACTTTTCCCTTTTGACTTAACTCTACAGCCTCGTATTTACATATTAACTGGATATTACGGCACAAAAATATTTCAATAAAATTTCTTTGAAAAAGAGTTTGTAAAATCGAATTAGCCGCTTACCTTTGCACTCTCAAAAGTTCTTAAATAGATGCGGAAGTAGCTCAGTTGGTAGAGCACGACCTTGCCAAGGTCGGGGTCGCGAGTCCGAGTCTCGTCTTCCGCTCCAAAAATTCCAGGCCTTCAGGTTTGGAATTTTTTTTGTCTCTCAGCATTGAAAAATGCGGGCAGAGGCAGGCCGCCCTGGTGGCGGAATTGGTAGACGCG
>CANFKC010000062.1 GCA_947447265.1 Chitinophagaceae bacterium | reverse complement strand
GCTACTCCCGACCTATGGTTGGGACTACTTCCCGTCCGGTATTAATTGTTACACTTCATTAAAATATAATCCGCTACTCCCGACCTATGGTTGGGACTACTTCCCGTCCGGCATTTATTGTTACACTACTTTAAACTCCAATCCGTTACTCCCGACCTATGGTGGGGACTACTTGCCGTCCGGTATTTATTGTTACATTTCATTAAAATATAATCCGCTACTTCCGACCTATGGTTGGGACTACTTCCCGTCCGGTATTAACGACCGCAAATATATTCTACCTCAATTATACTCCAAACTGAGTAAGGTGGTGGTCCAGGTGTTTATAAAACATATTGTTCCATTCCGTTGTGCTGAGCGGACCAAACGACAATGACGCTTTATTATGGAAGGTAGCGCCACCCTGCTGTTGGGTTTTGGTTATATAGTTAATGAGCCTGCTTTTTTCCGTGTTAAAATCTTTTTCTGTCGTCATCAGGAAGGCTGGTGCAGTCCTGCTGTTGTGCTTGTAAGGGGCCTCGCTTACTACCAGGTTCTTTACAAAGAGTTTAAGCATCAGCTTTACCAGGCCCTTTGGTGCCGGGTGCTTATCTTCATACGCCATTTCGTAGGTTACGTTGCAATGCGCCAACATCTGGCCCACGCTCATTTTACCCCACTTCGGTTGGTTAATCGCGTTCAGATTATTGATGCGTTTAATTACATCGTCGCTTACGCTTTTTGAAAAAATATCCGGCAAAGCCATATTGTGTAGTATTTTTTAAAAGTATTAAGAAAGGTCTGCCGCTATCAGCCTCAGGAATTCGCTGCGGGTCTCATTCTTCATGAACTGGCCGCTAAATGCCGATGTAGTGGTCACGCTGTTTTGTTTCTGCACACCGCGCATCATCATGCAAAGGTGTTGCGCCTCAATAACCACGCCAACGCCCAGCGGTTGCAGGGTATCTTTTATGGCATCGAGTATTTCATGCGTAAGGCGCTCCTGCACCTGCAGCCTGCGTGCAAAACAATCAACCACGCGGGCCAGCTTACTTAAACCGGTAATGTAGCCGTTAGGTATGTAAGCAATATGTGCTTTCCCGAAAAACGGCAGCAAATGGTGCTCGCACATAGAATACAGTTCAATGCTTTTCACAATCACCATTTCATTGTAATCCTCCTTAAACTTTGCGGATTCCAGGATTTGCCGGGCATCCATGTCGTATCCCTGTGTCAGGAACTGCATGGCCTTAGCCATACGCTCCGGTGTTTTAATCAAACCTTCGCGCTGCGTGTCTTCGCCAATGGCTTCTATAACGCCACGATAGCTTTCCTTTAGCTGGTTGGTAGCGGCCTCATCGTACTGATCTATTTTTTTGTATGCCAATGCAAATAATATTAGAGTTAAACCAATAGTAACGGGGTAAAGGTAATATGCTGTCGTTTAGTCATTCCATTATGAAGAGTAGTTAATTACTGTATAACTATAGACAAAATCAATTAACCAAAGTATTCTACATAAATATTGCGTGTTTCTAGCAGCCTTACACAATGCAGGCTGGCGCCATCGTTATCCAGGTGGGGCTTCAATTCATTCCAGATTCCAATAGCCAGGTTTTCAGCGCTGGTAAACTTGCCACGCATAAAATCAACGTCGAGGTTCAGGTTGCGATGGTCTACTTTTTCTATTACGGCTTCCTTTATCAGGTCACCCAGCTTTTTGGCGTTGTAAATAAAGCCTGTTTCCGGGTTCGGTTCCCCTTTAATGGTTACATGCAACTCATAATTATGGCCGTGCCAGTTTTCATTTGCACATTTGCCAAATACCTCTTTATTTTCTGCGTCACTCCAATTTGTGTTCTCCAGTTTGTGGGCTGCATTAAAATGCTCCACACGTGTTAAATAAACCATTATTCTAATTTGGAAGCAAAATTACTACTACTATATGGTTTCACAAAAAAGTACTTATTTGCGGTATGAAGATGCTTATAGTTGCAGCCACCGAAAGTGAAATAGCTATTTTTCGGAACTACCTGACCCAAAACACCGGGAAACACGAAATTGATACGCTGATAACAGGGGTTGGTAGCATTGCTACCGCATTTGCCGTAACAAAAGCCCTGACTGAGCATAAGTACGATTTTTTGCTGCAGGCAGGTGTTGGAGGCAGTTTTAATAAAAGCATAGCGCTTGGCGAACTGGTTTTGGTAACCACTGAAAAATATGGCGACCTTGGCGCAGAAGACCACGATAACTACCTGGATATCTTCGATATGGGCCTGATTGCACCTGATGTAGCCCCACATGCCGAAGGAACGCTTAAAACCCCATTACACCCCCTTCTGGAGCGCATACAACTCAAGCGCACCAACGGACTCACCATAAACCTGGTGAGCGGCAACGAAAAAACAATTGCGCACCGCAGCACTACCTATAATTGCGATGTTGAAAGCATGGAAGGAGCGGCATTCCATTATGTATGCCTGCAAATGGGTGTGCCATTTGCGCAGGTAAGGGCCATCAGTAATTACGTAATACCCCGCGATAAAAGCCAGTGGCAAATGAAAGACGCTATTATTAATTTGAATAAATGGCTGTTGGGTTTTGTGGAGGAGTTGTAACTGGGAAGATTGAAATCTCAGGCAAAGGCGCATCTCAAAAACGGTTTTTGCTGTTATATCAATCAAATTCCCATGTACTTAGTTGCGGCTTTGAAATCTTGAATAAGCCTGTAGATTGTGTATTTGCGCCTTTGCGCGAAACTGCTCATTAATTAATTAGCCGCCACTCTGTAATTAATGTTTCATTAGCTTCAGTTGTTCTAATTTTGCGGCAGAATTTACGTTATGCAACTCACTCTCGGTTTCAGCCCCTGCCCCAACGACACTTTTATTTTTGATGCCATGGTCAATGGCAAGATTGACACCCACGGTATTACATTCAACTACGTGATGGAGGATGTTGAAACGCTGAATGTTTGGGCCGAACAGGGTAAACTTGATATTACTAAACTGAGTTTTAATACTTTTCTTCACGTAGTAAACCAGTATGCGCTGTTGCATAGCGGAAGTGCGCTGGGCGAAGGTGTCGGGCCATTGCTGGTAGCTAAGCAACCGTTGGATATGAACGATCTGGAACGCTACAAAATTGCCATACCCGGCATTAAAACTACGGCCAACCTGTTACTTTCGCTTGCTTTCCCTGCTGCGAAAAATAAAACAGAAATGCTTTTCAGCAATATTGAAGGCGCTGTATTGAGCGGCGAATATGATGCGGGCTTAATGATACACGAAGGTCGCTTTACTTACCAGAGCAAAGGGTTAGTTAAACTCGTGGACCTGGGCGACTGGTGGGAACAGGCTACCCATGCGGCAATACCTTTAGGGGGCATAGTGTTGCGCCGCGATTTTGATAAAAAATTATGCGCAACGGTCGATTCCATTATTAAAGAAAGCCTTGCATATTCCTGGAAACATTATCCGGCGCTTACACCCTTTGTTACTGAAAACGCGCAGGAAATGGAGGAAGAGGTGATGCGTAAACACATACAGTTGTACGTTAACCACTATACTACCGACCTTGGCGAAAAAGGAAGAAATGCAATTGGCACGCTTTTTACAAAAGCTCAGGATGCAGGCCTGCTAAAAGCAGGTATGCCTGCCAGCATTTTTTACTGAGGGTAACCAAGCCTGGTTAGCTCGGCAATAATGTCTTTATCTGTTTTCAGTTTTGCTTTCACTGGCTTGCCGTTTTCCACGCCTTCGAAACCCGGCTCCAATAATGCATTTATTGCAGGTAGCTTCCTGAGTTTTGATGGAAACGTTTTCATGCCCGTATTATCGTAGGCTTTATTAAAGTAGGCGATACCTTTTCTGTTGCCGTCTTTCTGTTCAATAGATGTGGTGATGATCAGCTCTTTTATTTTATCAGTACTATCAGCATTCGCAAAGCAAACGGAAACGACTTTCGGCGCCTTGCCGTCTATGCAAAAAGTATCTATTAATACCCGCTTGTATTCCCGGTTGGGCATGGGCATAAATGCATAAGCCAACATACGGTTGCCTTCAACAACTGACTCGAACTCTTTTTCAATTTTATAAGGCTGTGTGTAAAATACGATTACCATATTGTTTTCACCCGTCCACTCTTTTGTCTCCACAATTTTTGTAGCGAGTTCATCGGTAAATTCAGAATGGAGTGGCCTGCACCTTACCGCAAATAAACGCACCGGTTCGTCCTGCAAGCGTTTAACCACCTGGCCAGGCGTCTGCACCTGTTGCACCACACTCAGCGGGCTGTAATAATAATCATCGCTGGTATTTTCTAGACACTTCTTTACGCGGAGGTCCCACAGGAACTGGCTTTCCTTGTTTACACCGTGCCCGGCCATAGAATCGTAACTGGACTGCACCTGCTCATATTTTGTAAGTATAGCGGTGTAAATATCATCTATCTCTTTGTTGTAATTCTTTTCGCTGTAGTCGCGGCTCGAAAGATCTTGTTGCAATTTATTGGCGAAAGTGAGTGCAATGTCATAGTGGTCACTTTCATGGTGCAGCACGTGGTCTGGCGGCATTCCACCCATATCTTCCCTACGCCATGAAGCAGTCTGAAAGGCGCATTTTACCCTGAATTTTATTTTCAGTCTGTCATTCGGCAGTTCCTCATAGCCCTCGCTGTAAGCATATATGGCAGGTTGCGTTGCTGCAACTACGCCAGCGTTAAGTTCTTCTTTTTGGGGCTTACCGGCAAAGTCGCTCCATATCAGTGTGCGGTAGTTAATTATTTTTCCTTCAGGAGCTATCCACTGTGCATTCGCCGCGTGTTGCAGGCAAAGCAGAAGGGCTATTACAAATATGGGTAAGGTGCGCATAAGGCTATTTTTTGGGGTGGCTATACCATAATGCCCGGCATATACCTATGGCAAAAATATGTATTTCCCGTAAGAAGCAGGTGGTTTTTCTATTGGTGCCAGCCCCTTAAGCGTTATTATCTCCACACCTTCAATACTTTGGCGTTTACCGGCTGGTAATTAAGGTATTGAACAATGCGAGGCAGTACCGATGTGTTGGGGCTGCTGCCATGCGGCAATGCCTGATGCCATATTATAAAATCGCCTGCATTAGCTGCTATGGGTGTTACACCCAACTTGTAAAGGTCCTGCATACGTGGGTCAGCGCCTTCAGGCAGGCTGTCTACCCAGGCTTCTATCTTCTTATGGAAACCGGGTATGAGCGAAAATGCACCTTGGTCAGCTTTCGTGTCAGACAGGTAAAGTATGCCTTGTAAACCAAAAGGGATTGGCGGTTCAATACTTACATCCCAGTGCAGGCGCGGGCCAGGGAATTTCCAACTGTCTGTTTCGGGTGGGTTAAAGCCTACGCGGTCCGTATTTACCCATATATCTTTACGCCCCCACAACTGTTCATAGGCGTTACGGATTAGGGGCGTATCGCGGTTCTTCTGTAGCAACGGGTGCTGGAAAAGCTGCACCATTATGCCTTGCCTTGCGGGGTTTTGGGTGTACCATGTCTCCGGGTTGTTGATATCTATTTTTAAGAAATCACATATCATGTCAATGGTAGCAGCGCAGTCTTCTTTCGGTACAGCATTGCGTAAAATGATGTAGCCGTTTTCATTGAAAAAATCCATGTCGGCCGGGCTCAGTACCTTTTCGTCAGCGGCTATAGAAGGCGCTTCGGTATTATCGAGCAATCTATTGAATTGCGCTATCTTGTTGGGGTCGAGCACGCCATTATTTACCTCCAGTACCCAATCTTCAAAACTCTCAAAATCGTTGGTGGTGTACATGTGGGTAATGGTTTGTTCCAACCCAAGGCCAAGTACACCTAGTAGAATGACATCTAAATTCACTTCATCATGAAAGTCAAGTTCGCTCAGGCGGCGTTCTCTAAAGGCCATATTTTTTGCCCAATACCTGTGCAGGTGTTTTACGCCTGTCTTACTTATTTCACGCGAGGAGGGAAGTTCGGTTCCGGTAGCAACTGATACCATTGTGTGTGGTTTTTTTGCTAAAAGTAACGATATCAACCAAATTATCCGAAAGTTCTATATTGATTTAAAATTACATTTTAAACTTCTTAATTAAATCTTCTCGGTAGTGGCAGCTTTCAGGTAGTAGGTTCCGTTATCCATTTGGGCACAGCAATAGGTTGATAAGCTTTCATAGCAGAGAGCAGGTCGCTGATATTATTTGCGGTAAGTAACATGCTTCGGGTGTCTGCCGCCAGAAAGCCATCCTTTACCATGGTATCGCAAAGTGTGTTCAGCGCATTATAATAGCCATTGGTATTCAGCAGGCCTATTGGCTTTTTATGAAGGCCAAGCTGGCCCCAGGTCAGCATTTCAAAAAGCTCTTCCATAGTACCCCAACCGCCGGGCAATGCAATTACGCCATCGCTTAACTCATGCATTTTAAGCTTGCGTTCGTGCATATTCTCAACTGTAATCAGCTGCGTGAGCCGGCTATGTGCTATCTCTTTCGTTTTCAGGAAACCCGGTATAACCCCTACTACTTCACCGCCGGCATTCAATGCGCCATCGGCCACAGCACCCATCAAGCCCACCCTGGCACCACCGTAAATAACTTTAATATTTAAAGCTGCCAATGTAGCCCCCACCAGGTAGGCTGCCTCGCGGTAGCTGTCATTATTGCCAAGCCCGGAACCACAAAAAACAACAATACTATCCATAAAAAATTATTTACTACAAATATAGAACCAACAGGTGTTCATAGTATTAAGTTTGTTTTACCATATCCAATGTTTCCCTGGCTACATTATTCCAACCTATCCTCCGCTATCCTTCTAACAAAAAGCGTTGCTTTTACTAAAGACCGGCCTATCAGTATAACTGTTAATGCAGCCTGCGCTTTCTTAAAAATATCCCAAATTGTAACATTTGGCACACCACGGCCGATAAATAAGGTAGTTTTACTCAACACACATTTCGCATTGAGGCACCTTATACTGTTTATGCTATTACTTACAACCTGCAGCCTTGGGGCACAAACCCTGCAGGGGGTGGTAACTGATGCCGCCACCGGAAAACCACTTTACCTGGTTTCGGTGCTTAATGAGAAAACGAATAAAATGGCCACAACCGATGCCAATGGCTTCTATTCCATTATGGCGGAACAGGGGCAGAGTATCCGTTTTTCCTGTATCGGGTTTAAAACCATTCATCGGGTTAAACCACCATCGGTAATTATTTCCACTGCCAATATTGATATGGAGCGCGATGAGAGCGAACTGAAAGAATTTGTGTTCCGGTCCAGCAGGCTATCGCAGTACCAGCTCGATTCGATTGAGCGGCAGCAAACCTATAAAATTCAGTTGCAGCGCCGCCCACCGAACGCGGTTATGAGCCCGGCATCTGCACTTGCAGAATTGTTCTCTAAAAAAGCGAAAAGAACCTACCAGTTCCAGAAAGATTTTGCTGAGGGCGAGATCAATAAATTTATCGATACCCGCTACACTGCTGCCCTGGTAACCAAACTTACTGGCATAACCGGCGATACCATAGGGCATTTTATGTATGCCTTCCCGATGCCTTACGATTTTGCCCGTAATGCTACCGACCTTGAATTAAAAATGTGGATACGCAGCAGCTATAAAGAATGGCTGAAATTGCCCAACCGCGATTCTCTGATGTTTCGTTAGGCCTAGCTTCAGAAAAAAATTCCTTTTTATTTATCTGGCTGAATATTTTTGGCATTATTGTTGCATCATAGCCAACTAGCCGAAGAGCTTTTTGCTACGCATATCCTGCATAGGGAAGCAATAGGCGCGAAACATTGTTTTTAAATCAAATAAATTATACATTCACACAACTTCCATCACAAACTATTTTCTCACACAAAAAATCAAACTCAAGAATGAAGAAACTCATCCACATTTGCCTTGTTGTACCGTTATTGGTATTCACCGGATCTACCGCAACCTATGCCGGTTTCCGCACCAAATCAAAAGAAGTGACCACCATTTCTACTATGAGTACCGAGGCGCCAGCCGCAGACCATCATAAAACATTTGCTGAAAGGAAATTGCCGCGTCTTTTGAGTGCAGCAAAGCAAATGGCATTTCCTCACGCTCCTGAAAAACACAAATCGGGATGGCAAGGTATTGCATCGCTGGTTTGTGGTGTAGCTGGCTTATTTACTGCTTATGGCTGGTTGATATTGGGTATTTGTGCTATAGTATTTGGTGCCATAGGTCTGAACAAATCGAAGCACACCAATACCGGGATGGCTCTTGCCGGCTTAATTCTTGGTTCTGTTGAAATACTGCTTTTCTTATTGCTTGTAGCAATATTTGCCGCGCTTTTGTTATAAACATTAAACACTTCAAGATAGGTTTCGCAAAAGGCTCCGGACATCCGGGGCCTTTTCATTTTACGGGTATGGAGATTGTGTGGAGCACCACAACCGCATCTGCAATAAAAGCAAACAGGAAATTATTGATTTATAAATGCGATTACGTCAAGCTGCTACCTTTTGAAAAAACTGAAAATTGGTAATAGATAACGGAAAAGAAAAGAGATACAAAAAAGCATGCAATAGCAACAACGATGTAACTCATAGCGCCAGCCTGAGCCGGCGGATATGCGGGCGTAATTACCTTAACAAGGGGGAAGCGCCCCTTCTTTAAACTACTTTCAAACTGGCGGGATAGCGTAAGTGTAACGGCCCTATCGCTTACCATTTCATCTTTTATCGCTTCCAGGTTTTGTATTGTCTCTAACCCCATGGCAAGACCGGGTCGCTTGGCATAATGTGTTCCGCCAGAAATGAGCCCATGCCGGGCCGGGCTTATCATATCATAGATGTCATATTTTTCCCGCAGGAAAACAAGGGAGTCGGTAAGCACCTTCACCATGCTGTCTTCTGAAGCAATCTTATCAGCGACGGCAGAATAAATTTCTTTACGGATATCCATATAATAAGCGGTGAACTGGCTATCCAGTACCGCAAT
Source organism: Chitinophagaceae bacterium (assembly GCA_947447265.1). GTDB lineage: Bacteria > Bacteroidota > Bacteroidia > Chitinophagales > Chitinophagaceae > Flavipsychrobacter. The sequence goes on along the minus strand of CANFKC010000062.1, from coordinate 17,778 downwards.
AAATCTGTTGGCAATATCCGCGGCGCGTTGCGGGTCGTTATCCTGATAGCTGAGAAATAGAATGCTGTTATCGGTGCGCCCAACATGCAGGTTCTTGTTGATGGTTTTTAATAATTTAGTTACACCAGCCTTACTATTCGTATCAACTTTATAAACCAGTTGCAAACCGAAATTATCGGAAACCTGCTTCTGCACCAGGTATGATTGCGCGAAAGAAATAAAGCGGTCGTATTCCTCATCGGTAGCGAAATAATTCATACCGGTCGGCTCATGGTTATATATATTGCTGCGCTCGCCGTATACCGGGTTCTTCAACACGAATTCAGCTTTAGCAACATAGTTGCGCGATGTTTTAAGCTTGTAAACAGCGCAGCCTATCAGGGCAAAAATCACCGAAATGATAACGATATTTTTCTTGTGCCGCGAAACATTAAATAATACGTCGCGAAATGAAAAAGTTTTCTGGGGTTCTTCAGTAAAGGTGTTCATAAATATAACTACTTCGTGGGCTTGGCGGATTTACTATTTTAATAATTTATGCGTTCATAAACCAATCACATACCAGCAGGTTACTACAACGTGTCCTGCTTCATATTATTGCATTTACGGGTTGCGAAGGGTTTATTTCCGATATCATAGCAAAATAACAAAATACATATTTGGCACCAAAATTATAATTTGCTTACCTGCTTTAGCAGCTCATAATAATTTAACTATTTGTTCAATTCACGTAAACATCTGGCAGTCAGTTAATCAGGCGGATATGCAACACGCCTGCCTTGCAAAGGAGTACGCAGGTCGATCTTTCCGGCCTTTAAATAGGCTATATTTAGACGATGCGCTATATTTTGCTACTAACTACGCTAATTGCCTTTGCCTGTAATGCCGGAACCTCAGAACAAACCGCTGCGTCAGTTAACGATACAATTGCCGTCGCCGTCACAGATAGTTCAAGCATGCCGACACCTGATTCTACATTACCAATAAAAATAGTAGCATTTGCTAAAACGCTTATCGGCACACCCTACCACTTTGGTTGCATGGCACCTTCTACCGGGTTCGATTGCTCGGGTCTTATTTCGTATGTTTTTAATCACTTTAATATTACCGTGCCGCGTTCTTCAGCAGGCTTTACAAATGAAGGGCGACAAATAAAGCTTGAAGACACGCAACCCGGCGACCTGGTATTATTTACCGGCACCAAAAGCAAGAAAAAGACCGTAGGGCACATCGGTATTATTGTAGCCAACGATGGCACAGGTATCAGCTTTATCCATTCTTCATCGGGAGACGAGATGCACGTAATGATAACAAAACTGAATGACCACTACATGGCGAGATTCGTTAAGATAATTCGATATGTCGACAAATAAAGGCGTTACGGCCAGATAATCATTCCGTTTATAAACGCGCGCATTTGCATTGAAAACCATAGATTTAATATCGTAACAGGGAGTGCCGAAGCCAAAAAATGTACTATAATTTAGTATTGTTGTTTAACTTTGATTTAGAGTGCCTGCTTATAATAGATAGCTGGACTGCAAATGCAAGATTACTATGGAAGAAGTGGACGTAAAGAAATATTTAGAGAGATTCAGTAATACTACTGTTGACTTCTACATTCAAACTGGCAACTATGGCGATGCTTTGATTTTGAATGGCGCCTGGCAGGTTTTTAAAGATTTGAATATCCGTACTAATGATATTACCATAGATTCTCCGGTTGGCAATAACGTGCTCATTATTAACGGCAATGGCAATTTCATTGATCTGTATGAGCAGGTGCGGGACATCGTTATTAAAAACCATTTGTTGTATAAGGAGATTATTATTCTACCGTCAACCATATACGGCAAACTACAACAGCCACTCTTGCAATCGCTAAAAGAACATGTAACCATCTTTTGCCGCGAAAAAATGTCGTACGCCTTTGTAAAAGAGCATGCAGTTAATTGTAAGGTTTATTTGTGGCACGACCTGGCCTTTTATAACCACATGCCAACAGTTCCTGAAGGTGTCGGCGAACTAAATGCTTTTAGAGAGGATGATGAGAAATTCCTTCTTAAAAAGCCGGCTAATAATATTGATGTTTCAAAGCGGGGTTCACAGAGCACTCCACTCGATGAATTTATTAAGATACTCGGAGCATATAAAACCATTAATACCGACAGGCTGCATGTTTGCATAGGATCTGCCATGCTGGGTAAGCAGGTTAACTTTTATCCTAATTCTTACTACAAGAATAAGGCCATCTACGAATATTCTATAAAAGATAAGTACCCTAAAGTAAAATTATTCGAACCAGGTTTTTTTGAAGTGGAAAATTTTCTTTTTAAAAAAATTGGCAAGTATAAACGCAGTATTGCATTCCGGTTGGGGCTTAGAAAGTAAGTACAGTTTTTGGGCGCTACATCTATTTGGTAGTCAGAGGGCAAGTGCTCCTTCGCGTGGTAGCTGTACGATACCGATTCTTTTCAAAATTTAACCAGCACCTGTAAATGCAAATAACACTCCACATAAAAGGCTTCTTTAAACTTGCAGTCTTTTCTTTGATTGTTATTGCCGCTGTTGCAGCGTTCTCAGCTGGTAGTTACAAAGCCTGGCGCTACTTTAAGTATCAAAGGTACAAGGCTAAAAATGACCACATGGCACAACGGCGCAGGGAGTTCCGCTTTCTTTTTACCACGAAAGATTCGCTGAATAAAAACTACCTGCTGCTTTCGCCGTACAATACCTACCATGGCAAAACCACTGGCGCCCTCCTGATCATTGACTTTAAGAGCAATGTGCTTTTAAATAAGAAAATGCCACACCGGGTAACGGCATTCCGCCAGTGGAATATTGACGGCCACCTCCGCTACAGTTATACCATTGATGATACAGACTATACCAACCCCGCCATTAAACTTGAACCCAGCGCGCACGTTGTAATTTTAGATGCAGCACTGAAGGAACTACAACAAATACGACTGCCGTTAAAAGGACTGCGGCCCGCTGATAGCGCAATGTATATTGACACCCATGAATTCCTATTAATGGGCGACAACCACTATTTACTATTGTGCAACACTGTTAAATCTGTCAACAACATCCCTGTATTTTTATCGCCTGACCCGGGAGTAAAAATTATTGCGCAAACAGTACTGGAAGTGAAAAATGATAGTGTTGTATGGCGCTGGGATGCCAGCAACTATGCCGAATTTTATGGCAATAGCTTTTACGATAATAACTTCCATAGTGCTGCAACTGCAACCGACTACATACACATCAATTCTATAGCTATTGACCCGCGCGATAGCAACCTTATTATCTCCATGCGGAACCTGCACCAGGTAATAAAAGTGAGCAAACAGAGCGGAGCAATCATGTGGCGTCTGGGTGGCCGCAATTCAGATTTTCAACTCAGTGCGCAGCAAGTGTTTTTGCGACAGCATAATGCCAGTATTGTTGATGGCAATCGCCTGTTATTATTTGATAATGGCGAGCAGCGCATCAGGCCACGTTCCCGCGTATTGGAGTTTAAATTAGATGAGGCAGCCAAAACCATAACCGTCTTTCAAGACTACAGCATGACGGAACGGTTTTCGCAAGCCCGGGGCAATGTGCAAAAGGCAGGAGACGATTATTTTATTTGTGGTGGTTATGCACCCTACCTGCTGCTGGTAAACAGCAAAACCGGTGAAAAGAAAATGAAATTCCGTTATAACCAATCGCTATACCGCGCCTATATGGTAAGCGACTTAACCGGGCTGCTGCCTGCGCGGCATTAAAGCCTCACGCTTGCTTACTTTAACTATCGAATTATCCCTGGGCCATAAAAAAGCACAGGAAAACCGAAGCTCTCCTGTGCACTGCTATTAATAATTTTTCATTTCTTTTCCATGCAGTTAAACATCCAGCGTATGCCAAAACGATCAAGGCAAACACCCCAGTAAGCGCCCCAAAACATGTCTTGTAACGGCATGCAATCAGTAGCGCCTTCTGACAGCACTTTAAACAGGCGCTCTGTCTCTTCCCTTGTATCTGGTTCCAGGTTAATGGTAGCATTATTTCCTATTTTCAACTTGTGCCCCATCGATTCCAGCATATCGGTACCCATAATTAGTCGTCCCTCAAAAAGTCATTTTGAGGGACGACTAATTATACTACGTTCGTCGCATTGTGGGTAAGGCCGCAAGACCTTTACCGCCCATGCCCTGATAGTGAGACTTCAGATAACAGCTGTGTAGTTGGCTTCCCGAAAGGCACCAGTCCGGAATTTGTTGCATGGATAGACAGCCAGAGGATAAGCCGCTTTTTTGGTGCTGATACCGCATGGCGCTTCCCATGGACGGAACTGGGATATACCTACGACTGGTACCCACAGAACCGCACCCACCAGGGCTGCAGCGAGTTCGTAATAAGGCGTAATTCAAAAGTGTATTTTATACATAAATACACCACCAACGAATATATTTACGGTAAAGAAGTAAGGATTAGCGGGAAGTAAAACAGGTTGGATTTTTGTTTACTCTACAATCGTCAAGCCTTCTATCCTTTCAAAATGCTTTCTGTTTAGGGTAGCTATCGGATAATTATGTGCTTTAGCTGTAGCGGCAATAAACAGGTCGGCGATATCGATCAACTTGCGCTTTTTTTTCAAATCAATGTTGATTTCAATAGCCGCCTTTACTACCTTTTGATCAAAGGGTATGACCGGAATCTTGCTGAGGAGGTTTTGCCAGAAATCATGTTGAGCATTCGTAGCTCCCGAATATATTTCATACTCGGTAATAGCTGATATACAATACCGATAGTCTTGCCTTACAAGCGCAACCAATCTGGAATTCGTCTTATCGGTTTTTCGAAAAAGATCAATGAGAATAGAGGTGTCAACCATGACTATTTTGTCCGCCATTCGTTTAAAGCTTTTCGTGTTTGAGCAATACTATCCAACTGTTTCTTTGTAAAGGTAGGCGCAGATAAAAGCAAAGCTTCCATATCTTGTATTTCAGAAGTATGGACAATATTCTCCTTCTTTTCAATCTCATGCTTTAACTTGTCCCACTGTTTAGGGGAAAGATTTTTTGCTATGCTCACTAATTGGTCAAATCCAATATCTATTTGTATTTGCATAGAACAAATTTATGAAATTCTAGTGAGATGTGTTTTTCCTGTGGCTCGAAATCCTTTCGCCCGTATCCCTAAGTAAACTCCACTTCACATATAACCCTTCAACCACTCCTTTGCATCAGCATCGTTACTAAAGGACTTCATAGGTATGGCTGGTGGTTTGAATTTAAATAGAATGTTCATTACCATAGTGCCCAAACCACCTTTGGAGACCATAGCCATTGCAGTATAAACCGTAGGCAGGTTTGCAGCAACAAAATCGCGCGTAGCCTTGTCGGGCATGCCGGAAGGACACATATATACCAACAGTGGCTGCTTCTTACCATTGGTTATCCGGCGTATCAGCGCAAAGCTTTCTGTAGTATTTGCTACTGTGCGTGTCGGGTTCTTTGAAACCGATGTCAGCAACCCATTATCACCAAACCAATAGGTGGCAATTGTTGTTTCGTAAAGTTGCTTGTCTTTTGGTGGCGTTATCATTTTTCCTTCCGACGCAATTTTTTAACGCAAAGTACACAGAGGATGCGCAAAGTTTCGCAAAGTTCACATTGTACACCTTGTTATGCTTTTCGCTCTGCGCTACTTTGCATTTCTTAGCGATCTTTGCGTTTGATTTTTTTCAAGCACCTCCTTTACCTCGTCAACTTTATAAAAAAGCCATTTCTCTGCCTTTTGATTTTCTGAACGATTTCTTCCCTTGTTAGCTTTTTTGCAAAAGGAGAATAATCTGCACTATTCTTTCACCATGCCTTCTCACGAAGCGTTTTCAAGGTAATTTCCTTATCCTTCCATATCCCGGCCAGAGCACCGAGGTCAGGATCGTCTGCAAAATCAATTGGAAGCGATTTGCTTTTCTTGTTCCTGACCTTGTTATTATCTTTCTCTGCCTGTCTCAAAGTAAAATCGAAGTACTTAGCTAAATGTGTAAGTGCTTCCAATGTTTTATGAGTTTTGTATTTAATAATAACCTCGGGCATAACGGCTTTTTTAAGAATATTACTTGCTTCTAATTTTGTAGTACAATAAAGTTACAAAATTTGAACAACTGACAAGTTAAATCGCTTCCATTTATTTCATTTGCAATATACTACCTCTTCCCGCTTTCCTTTGCCCATGCGTCTTTCAGCGTGGCGGTGCGGTTGAAGATGAGTTTATCGGGTGTGCTGTTTTTGTCTACACAGAAATAACCTTTTCTCATGAACTGGTACTGCTGCCCGGCCAGCGCACTGGCTAATGCAGGCTCAATATATGCTGCAGGCAATACCTGCATAGAATCGGGGTTGATGTAGCTCTTAAAGTCGCCTTCTTCGTTTGATGGGTCTTCCACTTTAAACAAACGATCGTACATGTGCACCTCGGCTGTTTTAGCGTGTTTTGTACTCACCCAGTGAATGGTGCCCTTTACGCTGAGGCCGCTGGTATCAGCGCCGCTCTTGCTTTCCGGCAGGTAAGTGCAATGCACTTCGGTAATATTGCCATCGGCATCTTTAGCGCAACCCGTGCACTCTACAATATAGGCACTCTTCAGGCGCACTTTATTGCCCGGTGCCAGGCGGAAGAATTTTTTCGGAGCTTCTTCCATAAAATCTTCACGCTCTATCCATAATTCACGGCTGAACGGCACCTTGCGGGAACCATTGTCCATTTCAGGATTGTTCTCTGCATCAAAAATATCTTCCTGACCTTCGGGGTAGTTAGTAATAACCAACTTCACGGGGTCAAGCACTACCATAACACGGTTGGCGGTTTTGTTCAGGTGCTCCCTTACACAAAATTCCAGCATGCCGATATCTACAATATTTTCGCGCCTGGCGATGCCTATGGTATCGCAGAACTGGCGGATAGCTTCGGCAGGATAGCCGCGCCTTCTCATGCCGCTTACTGTTGGCATACGGGGGTCATCCCAGCCGCTTACGTGGCCTTCGTTTACCAATTGTAGCAACTTGCGCTTGCTCATTACCGTATAGGTAAGGTTACGGCGCGCAAATTCGTACTGGTGCGATGGGAAGATGCCCAATTGCTCTATGAACCAGTTATATAATGGACGGTGGTGAATAAATTCCAGCGTGCAGATAGAATGTGTTATGTTTTCAATGCTATCGCTCTGACCGTGTGCATAATCATACATCGGGTAGATGCACCATGCATCGCCGGTGCGGTGGTGATGCGCATGTTTTATGCGGTACATTAACGGGTCGCGCAACAGCAGGTTGGGGTGCGCCATGTCGATTTTAGCACGGAGGGTTTTTTCGCCATCCTTGTACTTTCCGGCGCGCATAGCTGCAAATAGCTGCAGATTCTCTTCAATGCTGCGATCGCGGTACGGGCTGTTGGTGCCCGGCGCAACGGTAGAGCCCTTTGTGGCGGCTATTTCTTCGGCAGTGCTGTCATCCACATAAGCCAGACCTTTTTCAATAAGCTTTACGGCAAATGCATACAGCTGCTCAAAATAATCTGACGCATACAGTTCATTATCCCAAGTAAAGCCCAGCCACTTAATATCGTTCTTAATGCTTTCTACGTATTCAGTTTCCTCAGTTACCGGGTTGGTATCATCAAAACGCAGATTGCATTGACCATTGTATTTTTTAGCCAGCCCGAAATTCAGGCAAATGGACGTAGCATGACCTATATGCAGATAGCCATTAGGTTCCGGTGGGAAGCGGGTATGAATCCTGCCCCCGTTCTTGCCTTCGGCTATATCGTTTTCTATTATTTCTTCTAAAAAGTTAAGTGATTTTTCTTCGCTCATCGGTATTATATATGGGCGCAAATATACAGAATAGCGGGCGAGTGTTCTATTTCCGCCACCAATCAGGTTTTTTATGCGGAATTAAGGGTGAATAATGTGCCTGCATGGTTATTGATTGGGCAACCGCAAGGGATTGCCCCTACGCCCCCGATTTTTCGATTGTGTTGGAATAATTCTTTTAGAAAATGATAATGTAGGGGCGATCCCTTGCGGTCGCCCTGAAGGAGTGCACGATATATAAACCTGACTACATGGATATATTGATGCATTGGGGGGGGGTGCTTCGAACCTCACAAAGACCAACCGCTCGAATCCAAAAAACTAGGTGGGCGAACGGATATTTATAACTATTTGCCGCAACGTGACTTATAAGCAAATGTCGTTAGAGTTGTGCTTCTTAATTTGCGGCATGGAACCTCAGATGAGTGCTATTCATCGCAATTTTCTATTGCTGAATGACCAACCAGTAACCTGTCCATATTGCAGTTCAAGAACGCACTTTGTAGATTTTTACGATTGGGATATGGATTTTCAGATTCACTTCTGCTTGGCGTATCCATTTAAGCACATTTTTTTAGCATGTGACGATGATGAATTTGATGAGAATGGCGAATTTGATGAAGAGGATGAGTGTGACCAGAAATTTTGACTGCAAATCACATTTTTTGTACATTACAACTATGAAAGAAGGCCAAAAACTCTGGACGAGAGATGAACTGATTCTTGCAGTAAATCTCTATTGCAAATTACCCTTTGGTAAAATGCATAAGGGAACACCTGAAGTTATTCATTTGGCATCGCTACTAGGCAGAACTCCTTCATCGGTCGCCCTAAAACTTGGCAATTTTGCTAGTTTTGACCCGGTACTACAGCAAAGAGGCATTAAAGGGGCCAGCAATTCAAGCAAATTAGATAAACAAATTTGGGATGAGTTCTATAATAACTGGGATGCTGCACTTTTAGAAAGTGAACACAAATTGGCTTTAGCACAAGGCACCACAATTGAAAAAATAAATGCGATAGATATTGAACACATACCCGCAACTGGCAAAGAAAAAGAGCGTTTAGTTAAGGTTAGGGTGAACCAGTCCATTTTCAGGCGCTTAATAATGGCAACTTATAATTTTCAATGCTGTATAACCGGTATTACACAGCCCGAATTATTAATAGCCAGTCATATTTTGCCGTGGAGTAAAGATGAAAGAAACAGGCTAAACCCAATGAATGGGCTTGCGATGAATCCGCTACATGACAAAGCATTTGAGATTGGCCTGATGACAATAGATGCTGATACCTACAAGATAAAGATTTCGTCTGCACTTAAGGCAAAAAATATGCCGTTGAGCGTTAAACAAAATTTTCTTGACTACGACGGAAAGGAAATATTGCTGCCAAAGAAATTTCTGCCTGACACTTCATTTTTAAAAGTGCATAACGATTCGAGATTTAAATCATAGAACTCTTCAGACTACAAACATGAATATTAAGTTCGAATATTGCTATCGGGATGGTGCAAATTATAAAAATATCGATTCTGAAGTATTTTCGAACAAATCAGCTTCAAAATTAAAAGACATAGATGCAGCAATCAAAAAAGCGTTAATAGATGGAGAATGGTTCTATGCAGATAGATGGAATTTAAAAAATCTTTACGAGTTCAAATTCGATGTTTCAATTGACCATGGTTGGCACGAGTTCTCGTCCGTTGAGGAAACAAACGATGACTCAACGAAAGGGGATATTGCTGATTTCCTCCTACTGATACATCGAAACAAAGCAATTTAAAGTAGGTCTAACCACAATGCAGTTGTTTGTTCAGCATATTGAAAAACTAAAATACCCCTTCACCTCTTCACCAATACCGACTTATGCTTTACCTTGAATTCGTCAGGTGATTCGGGTTGTTCGGTATAGGTAATTATGGCGTAGCCTTTTTTGTTTTTGTCTTTTACAATAGGGGCATAACCTTGCTCCCATTGGTCGCAGTAGGTTGAAAAGGGTTTTACCGCATAGTCCCACTTGCCGTTAATAAGGGTATAGACAAGGTAAGGGCGCCAGCAGCCCATGAACCACCAGGGGTTAATGCCTATTTCGTAGGTGTTGTTGTCGTTCAGGTCGCCATGGTTAACTGGTGTGCCGCCTATACAATTCGTTATCACAATATCGGGTATAGCGTGGTCTGAGAATGTGATGCGGGAATCGCAGCCGCCCTCGCATTCCATCGCCTCTCCATCAATCTGCGGCAATACCAGAGTGGCTGTTTCCTGCTTGCCATCTCCGTTAAAATCGCCTTTAACAGTATGCTCCTTTATGTCCTGCATTTTCACGAGGTTGCTATCGGTGGTTTTGTCGCTTTCTTCAATTATCTGCCAGTTATCACCCTTGCCCTGCCAGGTGAGGTAAGCTTCAAATTTTTTTGTTTTACCGCCATAAATAACCTGCTTCAGGAAAGATGATTGTACCATGCCCTCGCCCTTGTCAGTAAGCAAAACCGGGCCGGCAATGGTTACATTGTAGTCGGCATATTTACGGTAAATATTTGCCTTGAGGCGCATGCATTCCGGTCGCTTTAATTTCTTGCCGTAAAACGTGGCCTGCCGTGCAAAGAGCTTACTCATTGCTGCGGTGTCTTTGGCGCTTTCGGCAGCAGCCCATTTTTGCGCCAGGCTGGCAATAACCGGGTTATATGCAGTTTGTGCAAGGCCAACACGCGCGTTAAATATAAACAGACAAAAAATTGAAAGCAGGATGGTGTTTTTCATATAGTTATGTTGGTTGGGCAAAACCTGAATGCATGCTTATTTCGCTCCTTTAATCACCATCAGGTAATCTACTATTTTATTGCAGGTGGCGGAATCGATCGGGGCACTATATTTTGCAACCATTTTATGCACTTCTTCTTCCCATATTTTTTTAGAAAAATCGGGCTGCGTAGTGATGTAGCGCAGCGAGTGGCAAATAGCGCAATATGACATGAATTCGCTGCGGCCTTCATGCTCCGGAAAGTTGGTAGTTTCCGGAGTAATGCTCATTTCCTTTACACTCCCCTTTGCCGAAAACGTATTTTCACCCTTTACTTTGTCTGCAAGCGGTGGTGCCACCGATGTTTCCTGTTTGCAGGCTATGGCAAATAAAAAAAAGCCCAGCACCAGCAATGCCCTTGTAGTGGAGCGAAAAGTAAATGCGTGCCCTGTAGTCTTGATCTCCATTGTAGTTATTGGTTTGGCTGCGTCCCCGAAGCTTTATTTTACTTCAACAGTTAAATGCTCCATAAAATTACGGGCGTAGCCGCTTTTGTTCCATTGGGTTTCTACTTCCGTATTCCCCTTTATGTCGGTGGCTTTTAGTTTTAACTGGTAAATGCCTGTTGCTGCGGGAGTCCAGCTATACTTCCAGCGGCGCCAGCTATACTTGCCCAGTTCGGGGTTCAGCGTGGCATCCTTCCATGTTTTACCGTTATCCAGAGATAGTTCAACTTTTTGTATCGGTGTGCCCTCATTAAACACCAGACCCTCTACTACGCAAGGCTTATTCGCGAGAATAGTATCGGCGGGTTCGGGAGCTACAAAAACGGCATGCAGCTTTATGTTGCTTATCGGCACTCTTGTTTTGGCAACGTTATCCGGCGTTTCGTTAATGCCGCTGTTGGCAGGTATCAGGTAGGCTTTTTCCATCCAGAAGCCGGTATATTTTTCGCTGAGTACGTTAATCGTATTCAGCGCGCCAACCCAATATGTTGCATACCAACCCGGCACTATCAGTTTGAGCGGATAACCATTCAGCATAGGTATGGGCGCACCATTCATTTCGTAGGCTATCATTACTTCCCCGTCAGTGGCATGCGCAATATCCAGCGATTTAATAAAAGCAGGGGTTGAAGGCAGCGTAGGCTTATCCATACCCTGGAACGTAACCTCTACCGCACCGGGCTTCAGTCCTGCCATTGCGAGAATGTCTTTTAGCTTCACGCCTTTCCATTTTGCATTACCCATTCCACCGCTGCGCCACTGGCTGCCCGGCACCTTGGGTTCGAAGGTTGACCTGGAATTACCTGCACAAACCGCCACCGCAACTATAGAATCGGCCGGGAATTTGGTCTTCAGGTCGGCCAAAGAAAGCGCCAGTGTTTTGTTAACCGCGCCACCTATGTATAGCCGAAACGTATCGATATCAATTTTAGTTACCAGCTGCGCCATGTGCCAGCGCACGAAGAAATATTCGTTCGGCGTAAAATCCTGCTTAAAAACGCGAAGCGGCGTTTCCAGCTGCGGAGGCCTGTCGGTTAACAGGCGCATGGCTGCCTTTTCAGGATACGTTACTATATCATCGGGTACCGTAGCCGCTTTGTTTCCCGGCCGGCCACCGCCCTGGCAGGAAGCAAGTAAAGCTGATAATGCCAGCAGAATGATAATAGCGCCTGATGCTTTTTTCAAGATCGGTTATTTTGTTAATGAAGTAGACTTAACTGTTTCGGATAAATTTAGTTATTTTGTTTGCAAAAACCAATATCGGGCTTAACCCGGGCAAACCATAACTGATGAAAAAAATCTATTTGGCAGGCGTTACCATAGCAGCCACACTTTTCCTGTATTCCTGTGGCAGCAATGAAAGCAAGCCTGCCGGCACCGCTGCAACTACTGAAACTAAAACAACAGCAGTTAACGGTGAAACGGTATACTTAAAAACCTGCGTGGCATGCCACCAGGCTGATGGCGGTGGGATTTCCGGCAGCTTCCCTCCCCTGGCCAAGTCCGATTACCTGGCCGATAAAGAAAGGGCTATACTGCAGGTTATAAAAGGTAAAAGCGGCGAAATGGTTGTAAACGGAACCACCTATAATGGCGCAATGCCACCTCAGCCCCTTAACGACGAAGAGGTTGCAGCGGTGCTTACTTACGTTTACAGCAGCTTTGGCAATACCGGCACACCGGTTACTGTGGCTGAAGTAAAAGCAGTAAGGGAGAAAAACTAACACGCTTCCAGGTTATGGCGCGCATGCTTAGTATGGAATTGTTCAGATTTAGGGAATCTGGAAGGGCTTGTAGTAATACCGTTTTTAGATTAGAATCACATCTTGTAAAGTGTGCTTAGTGCCTACCCTCTTCTTTACTTTCTTTTTTCATGGCGAAAAAGAAAGTAACAAACCTGCCTGCCGGCAGGCAGGGAAAAGCGCCACTTTTAGCTATAGCTCCGCGGCTAAAAGAAGCTCCGCGGCGTGTTTTGCTGAAGCTTGTTACTCTAATGTCCGCGCCGTGACGGCGTCGCGGGTATAATGCAGCAAACCTTTTTGGTGTTGGTTTGTTTTTAATGTCTAACCAGTATAATATAACACCTCCCCCATTTTGGGGCTACCGTTTACCCACACCTTTCCCAACAAAACAGACTACATAATATGCGCCTTAGGCGCTACCGCTCTGTAGCTCTGGACGCCACCCCCAATGGATTATTCCCGCATAGCGGGATACCCTATTTTTGCCTGTATAGGGTAGCACCTACGGCGCATAATCGTAAAAAGATGGCGGTTCTACAGAGCGGTAACCCCTACGGGGTATTACAAATTATAATGGTGATCGATTAGGGTACACCGTAGCTTTAGGAAAAGAGTGAAGTCACAGCAGAAAATTTGTAAATAGTGCAAACGAAAGCCCCTGTTTTGATAGTTCAAAACAGGGGCTTTCGTTTATCTTCATTTCTTTCGTTAAAAGAAATACTGTTCTTTTTCAATGAGCCTTGCAGCAATGCGGCGGCGGGCATCTTTGGTATTAAAGCTGTCGGTTTTTGTAAAGCGCTTAACGCCCATAAGCATCATACGCTGCTCATCGCCTTCGGCGAAGCTGTTTATCGCTGCTTTACCTGCATGGTTAATACGGTCGGCTGCATCGTAAATAAATGTAGCCGCGATATCAATAGCTGTTGCGGCTTCAGCATGGTTAGTGGCTTTCATTTTCATGGCGCGCAGCAACACACTTTCTGCCTGGAAGGTATCTATTACCATATCAGCCAGGTACATTAAAAGCTCCTGCTCTTTATCCAGCTTCATCATCAGCTTCTGCACGGCTGCACCGGCACACATCAGTATCGCCTTCTTAAAATTGGCAATTACTTTCTGCTCTGCGGCAAATGGCGTATCGTCCGTTCCAAAATCAGGTATGCTCATCAGCTCCTTCTGCACGGCCATTGCGGGCGCCATAAGGTTAATGCGGCCCTTCATGGCACGTTTCAGGTACATATCCAGCGTAAGCAGCCTGTTAATTTCATTGGTGCCTTCAAATATGCGGTTAATACGGCTATCGCGGTACGCGCGGGAAATATTATACTCATCGCTGAAACCATTGCCACCATGTATCTGCACGCCTTCGTCTACCACATAATCGAGCGCTTCGCTACCCAGTACCTTCAGCATGGCGCACTCTATTGCATATTCTTCAGCTGCACCTAAAAGCGCATCTTCCTTGCCATCTTTTTCCAGTTGTTTTTCTTTGTCGTCGATCCACTGCGCGGTGCGGTACAATGCACTTTCAGCAGCGAAGAGGCGAATTACCATCTCGCCCAGTTTATGTTGTATTGCACCGAAGTTGGCAATAGGTGTTTTAAACTGTTCACGGGTTTTAGCATATTTCACTGATGTTTTCAGCGCCTGTTTTGCACCACCGGATGCGGCAGCGCACAGCTTAAGCCTGCCTATGTTCAGTATGTTGAAGGCGATGATGTGACCCTTGCCTATTTCGCCCAGCAAATTTTCTGTAGGTATAGCACAATTTTCGAAGAACAGCTGCCTGGTGCTGCTGCCCTTGATACCCATTTTATGTTCTTCTTCTCCATAGCTGAGGCCCGGTGTGCCGCGCTCTACTATAAAGGCGGTAAACTTATCGCCATCGAGTTTTGCGAATACCGTAAACACATCAGCGAAGCCAGCATTGGTTATCCATATTTTCTGTCCATTGAGCAGGTATTGTGTGCCATCCGCACTCAGGTTAGCCGTAGTTTTAGCACCCAGGGCATCAGAACCCGAACCTGGTTCGGTGAGCGCGTACGCACCCTTCATTTCGCCGGTTGCCAGCTTGGGTACATACTTTTGTTTCTGCGCTTCAGTCCCAAAATATAAAATAGGTAAAGAGCCGATACCATTATGCGCCGCCATAGCCACCGCGAAAGAATGGCCACCACCCAGGCATTCGTTTACAAGGGTAGCCGTTACAAAGTCTTTACCTAACCCGCCGTATTGCTCGGGGAATGCCGCACCAAGTAAACCCAGTTCACCGGCTTTATTCAGCAGTTCCGGCATCAGGCCGGCTTTTTGCTGGTCAATTTCCACAAGGTGCGGAAGCACTTCTTTTTCTAAAAACTCGTTACACATGTCCCTTATCATGTGTTGCTCCTCGTTAAAATCTTCAGGAGTAAAAGTACTTTCAGGGGTTGAAGGCTGTATAAGAAAGCCGCCACCATGTATTGCCGCAAGCGTTTGAGTTTCCATAATATTGTTTGAATAAAGCTAGCTAAAATTGAGATTTACTATTGGTAAATTACAACAATTCCGGAAACCGGAAGCTGATTTTATGTATTAATTTAATACACATAGCTACAACGCTATGTGATTGCTGTAAAGTTGTTTCTAAGAAGTGTAATTGTGTGGTGCTGGCTGGCTTCAACTGGCAGGCTGGTGCCCTATGTTAGTGCTTCAGTTCCTCTTTTAGTTTTGCCTTGAGGCTGCCCCAATTCTCAAGACGGGAAGGATAGCAGATTATACCGGCCACGAGCATTTGTTCGTTCCAGTGGTCGGGAGTTATGAGTGAGCTGGGGCAATTGCCACCGGCACCTGCATAATAGCCGAGATCTAACACAAAGGCATTAATACCCAGGCAGGCCTTCAAGCCCAGATTAAAGTAGGTATTTTCGTTTTTGTGCATGGGCGCAAGCATGTTCGCATTGGCGCACAAATGAAAATTGAAAGATGGTTTGGTTTTGAACCTGAGGTATAAAGCAGGCGTGAAGCGGGCGTAGGCGAATTTGGTTTGCGCCCGTTCGTTGGTGTTGAGTGCGGGATCCATAGCATAACCCATATAATCGAGCGAAATACCAAAACCCAGTGGGTGGGCGGCATCCGTTTTAGAAGTCAGTCCACCACCAATAAAGCCGCCTGTGCCGGAATAAGTGAGCGATGAAGTGGCATTCGGCAGATTGCGTGATACTATCCAGAGTTCATTGATATAGCCTACTTCAGCATAGCCCTCAATATGAATTTTCCTGTTTTTTTTACCTTGCGCCGCATCGTCAACAGGTGCCGTTTGGGCACATGTAACTATGGGTATCAGTAAAACAAAAAGGAGTAAAATTCTCATAAACAGCACCTAAAGTTAAACACGAAATCTATAATCCCCTAATGGCAAATAAAAACTTAATTATCATTATGCAATACTAACCAGCAACATTTACAATATATGTAAAGTTATTGACTAAAGTGCATCACTTCAGGCAAAAAAAAGAAGCTATTCTGCATGTTGCATAACAGCTTCTTTCTGCCTTATTAAATATCATTCAATTAATACTCATCTTCGTTAAAGAAGAAGTCTTCCTGCGTAGGGTAATCCGGCCATATATCTTCAATGCCTTCATAAATTTCGCCTTCGTCATCTAATTCCTGCAGGTTCTCCACCACCTCAAGCGGTGCACCCGATCTGATGGCGTAGTCTATCAGTTCATCCTTCGTGGCAGGCCATGGGGCGTCTTCCAAGTGCGATGCTAATTCAAGTGTCCAAAACATATTGCGATTATTTTATAATATTACCTGATTTTTGGCAAATGTAGTTTAATTTCAAAAAATAATGCTGAAAATTAATTATTCCTGTTTTATTGCAAAAATAATCTTCGTCATTGTTGATTTTAAAATAATTTAGCGGGCTAATTTGTTTACCTCTGCAATCCGCTATTGTGTTGAGGCACACTATCCATCAAATATGCTAACCGTTAGCCACATATCTAAAAAATACGCGACATTCACCGTTGTTAATGACGTTTCTTTAACGGTGGGTAAGGGTGAAATATTGTCGATAGTTGGCCCTTCCGGCGCAGGCAAAAGTACCTTGCTGCACCTTATGGGCGCGCTCGACAAACCGGATAGCGGTAGCGTGCTGATTGATGGCACAGATATACTGAAGCTACCTTCCAAAAAACAAGCCCGTTTCCGTAATAGTCAGTTGGGCTTTGTGTTCCAGTTCCACCATTTGTTACCCGAATTCAGCGCAGTTGAAAATGTATGTATGCCGCTGTGGATAAAAGGTATGGGCAAAAAGGAAGCCACCGCACAGGCAGCCGAAATGTTGGCCATTGTTGGCCTCAGCGGCCGGCTAGATAACAAACCTTCAGAACTATCTGGCGGGGAGCAACAAAGGGTAGCTATTGCCCGTGCATTGGTAACCAGACCGGCCGTAGTTATGGCCGACGAACCTACCGGCAACCTGGATAGCGCCAACGCACAAGCTATACATGAGCTCTTCCTTAAATTGCGCCACGACCTTGGGCAGACTTTCGTAATGATAACCCATAATGATGCCCTTGCCCAAATGACTGACCGCACCCTTACCATGCGCGATGGCAGGATAGTAGAAGAGCAGCGGCATACCAATAACTAGCCGGCACAAAGCAATAAAAGCACAAAGCCACTAGTGCTTCAAAAAAATATTTTCAATTTTCAAAAAAACGACTACATTTGCAATCCGTTTAGCGAAAGCTGACAGGTCCTATAGCTCAGTTGGTTAGAGCACCTGACTCATAATCAGGTGGTCCTAGGTTCAAGTCCTAGTGGGACCACAGAAAAAAATCCTCTAAGAAGCAATACAGTAAAGCTTTTGGGAGGATTTTTTTATTTTATATTCTTCAGAAAGGATTGTCAAATATCCGCTCTTATACTAACGTTT
>CANFKC010000061.1 GCA_947447265.1 Chitinophagaceae bacterium | reverse complement strand
CTTTCACAACAAAATATTCAACAGCCTTGATGACGTCGAAAATACTCTGAACAATGCACTCGCTCAATATCACATTAGCGCTTCAGATATCAAGCAACTGTCTAAAGGATATGCTTTTTAATAAAATTGATAGCGGTTTATTATTAAACGTTTTGATAGGGTCAGTAATGGCGCTTCTGCCAGCTATCATCATTTTATCAATGATCGTTCCTTTGGGGTCATAAGTAGCCAGAAAGTAGATAAGTGATCCACCCGCCTCATATTCATCATCCATTGTCTTTACGTAAATTACAGCAACGTATTTGCTATTGGTTTCAACAGTGCCATAGGGATAGAACATATCCCCGCCACCCATGAAAAACGCACCCTCTCGTGCATTTCTGAAACATACTTTTCGTACTCAAAGCTTAAACTGTTGTCATAATTAAAGTTTCGTACCGGGGCTATATCAATAGCTACAGGCAGCACCAGCGCATTAAACGACTGCATGAAACTTTCCCAAACTATATTTTCGGTGTTCTCAACACCCTGCATAGCGTCCAGAAACACATCCTGGAAACGGCTGCCCCGAATCAGTTCCAGGTCAGGGTCGGTAGTCAGCTGCTTTTTATTTAAAAAACCTGCCTCTATGGCATATTCCAGGTGGTCGAATGCCTCACGAGGATTGTGCAAGTTGGAATATGCACAGGCCTTATTATAGAGTAACTTTGATACTGGCTGAAATCCCATTTGCTCAGCCATGGTATAACACAGTACCGCCTTATCATACTTTTTCTCCGTGGCACAAGCATTACCCAATTCAAAATAAGCTTTTGCGGTTGGGTAAGTGGTGATAGATGATGTGTAAATATCTATAGCGGCAGCTGTATTTTTATCTACCCTGAATTTTCTGTTTCCTTTCTCTAAGAGCGCTATCGCTTCTTTTTGCTTATCCTTATTCTGGGCTATGAGGTTTGAAATTTGCCCCTTGCTAAAAATGTCTACAATATCGGGAGCGGCTTCCCTCCTGTTACAAGAGGTCACTAAAATAATACTTGCCACGGCAATTATAAGGGAGGCTTTCATAAAGATATTTTTACAAAAATACGTACAATTTTGTTTCGTCAGCACGGCAGCTGAAATCGCTCATTGTCATTTCTGTTGTGAAATATAAAAGCATGTTTCGTGGTGTAAATAATGCAATAAATGATACAAATACTGCAACAGAAAATTTACGGCAATACGCCAATTTTGTATAAGCTTTAAAGATTACCACACAACTCAAAAAGCATGGCAATGCAGACTCAGGTTTTTTGGCTATTTATTCTCGCTATTCCCATAGCCTTTATAGCGTGGACTGTGACACAGGAGGAACTGTTCCGGGAGCCCAGGGACTATTGTATAGGACAATCGAAGAAAGCCTCGCACCTTGCCAGGCGAAAGCTCTTTTACCTGTTCACCTGCGAATACTGCTTCAGCCATTATGTTACCCTAGTGGCAGTTATTTTCACCGGGTTTAAACTGTTGCTCCCTGACTGGCGCGGCTACATTATTGCCGGCTTTGCCCTGGTATGGGTAGCCAACTGCTACATGAATATTTACGCGTTCCTGCGGCAGGGTATAAAGAAGGAAAAAACAGAAATAAAAAAGCTGGAAGAAGATGTGGTTGAACTATAGGCTATCCTAAAGCAACAGCATAGAGCAGGCAACTTTAGCAACATAAAGCAAGCTTCCCTTCCAAACCTGACGCAGTTAAAACAACTACATTTTCACAAACTTCTTCACAATATTACCACCCGCACCTTTCAGGTTTACAAAGTACAAACCGGCTGGTAATGCTTTAATATTTACCTGGCTGATTGAACTATTAATTGTATTGTTCAATACAGTGCCGCCAACGCTATTGGTGATGGTGTAAGATTCATATACCTGGCTGTCTGCATTGATGTTTAAAAGGTCGCTGGCAGGGTTCGGGTAAACCGTCACCACTCCTTCAGAGGGTATGGGGGAGGTTACTGATGCAACCGGACAGCCTATTACATTGTGCGCTTCATTGGTCATGACCACAGCGTTTACATCAAAGTAAATGCCCGCACGATTCATGATATCAGTACCCAGGGTAAGACCCGGTTTAGTGTTAATGGTATAGATGACAGTACCGTCGCAAAATCCGTGACGTGATGAATCAAGCAGGTTAATATTCGGGAAGTCAAATTTCAGCAGGTTATGTACACCCCATTTCATTTTCGAAACATACATTTCGTGCGAAGCCAATACTACCCTCATGCTGTTTACATCAACATAGTCAGGCAGCGTATCCATCACGTAGATGTTGTGGGCGGTATCGTTACCCGTATTCTCGAAATTGATTGTATACTGCAATTCCGTAGGCCCGGCACCTGAGGCTATGCAACCCGCCGGCGAAACTGCAATATTATTGGGGTCGCAGGCAGCGCGTATGGTATCTGTGCTGTTATCGTTATTATTGCTGGCATCCGCATCGCCGCTCACCGGGCTAACGCTGTAGCTTGACCTTACAGTATCACCTATTGTAAGGGAAGCACCGGTAACGCCCACACAATAGTATATGCCGTGCGGCGCTCCATCAGTTGACGATATGGCACCCAGGTTCCAGGTAGCGGTATTGCCGGTAACGGAAGCAGGCGCTGGCATTGCATAGCGCAATGACGGGTATTTAGGGCTGAAATGAAGCGTTACCGTGCCTGCAGTTGGCGCGCAATATTGGTTTTCTACAAAAATATGCCCGGTCTGGTCATTAATGCCTGTTGTTGCAACTGAGGTAAGGATGCGAAGATCGAAAACAGACGATGTACCGCATTCCATCGCAATACTTTTCGGTGCAGTAGTGAAGACAGTGGAACTAAGCGTATCGTAAACTATTCCGGTAGAAGGGCAGGTAACGTGAAATGCTGTAGGCGCTGCAATAACCCTGAACGCGTAAACATCTCCCGCTGAGCCGTATGCATTGTAATACAAACCACTGGCAGAAGAAATAGTATCGATGGTTATACCGTTAGAATCAATGGAAATGAGCGTAGGAAGGGAGAGCGTTACATCTCCTGAATCTTGCGTGCAATTGCTGTTACCATCATAATAAAGCTTTAGCCTGAAAGTATTGCAGGCTGCATATACATAACTGTAGACAACGGAATCGACAGCGGTAGCACCTACAAATAATATTTGCTTAATAGTATAGGTACCCGAATTGGCATAACTATGACTCATTGCGGCATACCCGCCGCCCAACATAGCACTGGACACTGCTGTAGTTGCAGTCGCGCCATCGCCGAAATACGTCTTAACGGACATGCCGGCATAATAATTGAGCGTCATCACCGCTATTTCCGGGCCACTGCATTTGTCGTTTACTATCGCCCTGAAACTATCGCAACCTACCCCACCGGAAATAGTACGATCAAAACTGTTGGCAACTCTCACCCTGTGATTCTGGTCGGCTAAAATGATGTTGCCGAAGTTATCGCTGCACAGATAGGTGTAAGACTGCATCATCGTAATCATGAGCGATATACCATCAGCCGTTAAAGTGCCGCCACCGCCAACTTTTTTAATAATGCCCGTTGTGGCATCAATTTTCATTAATGCCTCAGGGTATGTGCCGCGAAGCAAAAATATATTGCCATGCGGATCCAGAGTCAGGTCGAGGTAGTTGCTCAGCGCATAGCTGGTAGCAGGTATGCTATCAGCTGTTGAAGAACCTCCGCCTGCAAGTGTTGTAATAATACCCGTGTGCGCATCTACCTTTCTTAAAAGTGATCCGGAAAAATTAAGGAAAAGCAGGTTGCCATTTGCATCAATTCTCATACCCGCCGGCATTGTAGTAATGCTGGCATTTGTTGCCGGAATGCCGTCGGCAGAGGAAGAACCGCCACCAGCGAAAGTGGTGATCAATCCTGTTGCAGCACTGATCCTCTTTATCCTGGCGTTGGAGTAAGTATAAACGTTTCCGGCAGCATCAACAGTTAAGCTGTTACCATTAAGTGCCGCGCCTGTTGCCGGCGTACCATCAGTAGTAGATGAGCCGCCACCTGCAACCAGAGAAATGATACCTGAGGAATGATCTATTTTACGCACATGGTAAGTACTGTAATAGTCGGCCAAATAGATATTTTGAGCAGCATCTACACTTATGTGTGGAACATTACTCAAAACTGCTGCGGTCGCAGGACCACCATCTCCGGAATAACCTGCAACTGTGCCGCTGCCTGCTATTACATACAGATTTCCTGTAGCGGCATCAATCTTTTTTATTCTTATTGCACCACCACTAAGCGTTTCAGAGAAGTATATATTTCCGGAACCATCTACGCAAATTCCGTGAAGCATATTTAAATATGCGCTTGTTGCCGGTATGCCATCAGTAGTGCTGGTGCCACTACCTGCAATGGTGCGAACGTAGCCCGGTTGTGCATAGCCCAGGAAAGGCAATAAGCAAAGAGCGAATAAAAACTTTTTCATGGATAAATTTTTTGTGGTGATACGCTAACACCCAGCGACGCTTTACAAATGCAATTTATGCATTTTATTTAATTTCGTTACAATTCTGGCATAAAAAAATAGCGGCTGCAAAATTTGTAGCCGCTCTCGTTTATAACCAATATCTTATAAATATACTTCTTTATGTGGCCTGCGGGCTGCATTGGGTACTACATTTTCACAAACTTTTTCACCACATTGCCACCTGAGCCTTTCAGGTTAACAAAGTACAAACCGGCAGGTAATGCTTTAATATTTACCTGGCTGATTGAACTATTAATTGTATTGTTCCATACAGTGCTGCCAACACTATTGGTGATGGTGTACGATTCAAAAACATTGCCATCAGTTTTTATGTTTAGCACGTCGCTGGCAGGGTTCGGATAAACCGTCACCCCTACGTCGGAGGGTATGGAGGAGGTTACTGATGCCGGAATACACCCGATTACGTTCGTAAAAGTATTAGTCAACACTACGGGATTATCATCAAAGTAGATACCAACCCTTGCAGGTAGTCGGGTGCAATCAGGCAAGCCGTTTTTCACTTTTATATCATACTGAAAAGTACCTTCGCATAGGCCGTGATGGGTGCTGTCGAGAAGTTTTATGTTGGGGAAATCGAATTTATATAATGGTGTTCCCCAGCTTGTGGTAAGCTTTTCAATATACATTTCATGCGATGCAAAGACCGGACGTAGAGTGGCTGCGTCAAAATAACCAGAGATTGTATCCAGTACATAAATGTTACGTGCAGTATCATTGCCATCGTTCTCAAAACCTACTGTATATCGCAAAGTAGTGCCTGGATAAATGTGTCCGGAAGGAGTGGATTCTATGAAATTAGGATCATAGCTGCTGCGCACGGTATCTGTCCTGATAATAACATTGTTGGTGGTATCTGCATCTCCCGCAGAAGGAGTAATCACTACCTTAGAATGGACAGTATCTCCAACCATCAGATAGGTTGACGGCACCTCCAGCGAATAAGAAATTGGTGTTGAAGGAAGTATGTTTGTCAGCCCTGAAAGGTTCCAGGTAATTGAAGTAGAAGTTGTCGATGAAGGGGCAGGGATTGCTATGTCGTAGGCATATTTAGGACTGTGGTATAGCGTCACAACAGCGTTTGTAAAAGGACAATTTAAATTATATGCATAAATTTCACCTGCCTGGGTATGCCTGCCGGTGCCTGCAATAGAAAAGGTGGCTCCAAGGTTGAAAGCATGGGTGGTATCGCAGCTAAAACCAAAGTCTACTGATGGGTTTGCATAGATGCCGGAAACAATAGTATCGCTTATAGCACCAGAAACAGGGCAAGAAACAGATAACCCGGCCAAAGATGAGATTGTGCGAAAAGTATAGATATCGCCCGGAGAACCAAGCGCCTTGTAATACATACCACTGATACAGTGAATGGTATCGAGCCTTACACCATTGGAGTCCACAGCGATATGTATTGGTTTTGACATGGAACATTCTGCAGAATCTCTGATACAGTTTCCATTATTATCGTAATAGATTTTGACTGGTATAGTAGTACACTTTGTATAAACATACGAGTGCCGAATAGTATCTATCGCGGTACTACCATTGTATAAAATGTACTTCAGAGAGTAAGTGCCGGATGAATTGTAGTTATGATTTATAACTGCAGAGCTGGTAAATGAAGAAAAAGTATCGGTTTGAGACGTTCCATCTCCGAACCATGTTTGAACGTGCAGGGATGATGAATAATTTACCGGGCTAATTGAAATTGACGGACCGGCACAAAGCCCAGACACAAAAACGAAAAAACTATCTGATTGTGCTGTAGGATTGATAGTCTCTACCCTGCGGATACAATAGGCTGTTTGTTCCGGAATATAGATATTGCTGAAGTTATCGATACCTATTGTCCAGATGTTAGTAAGACCAGCAGATGTTGCCGGAATATCGTTCACCATCGACACTACCCCGCTACCATTACCGGCCATTGTGACAATTGTGCCAAGCCGATTAACTACCCGTACTCTACTGGAGTGAAAATCAGCAATATAGACGTTACCCATATTATCGACACATACACCACTAGGGTACGATAATCCAGCGGCTGTCGCAGGACCACCATCGCCTCCGGAGGTACTTCCATTCCCGGCAAATGTTGTTATTATGCCCGAGGTGTTAACCTTTCTTATTCGGTTGTTGGAGCAATCAGTGATATATAAATTATCAGCAGTATCCACTGCGACCTGCGCAGGATGATCTAGCCTCGCAGCTGTTGCAGGTCCTCCATCTCCGGTAAAGCCAAGAAGACCACAACCTGCAACAGTTCTAATTATGCCTGAGGAATTTACTTTGCGTATTCGGGAGTTACCCTGATCAGTAATATAAAGCTCCCCGGAATGGGTCATAAAAACGCCAAAAATAGCAGAAAAAGTTGCCGCCGTTGCGGGCCCTCCGTCTCCGGTATATCCGGCAGTTGTAGAGCCGGCAATAGTAGAAATAATTCCTGTTGCAACAGTTACTTTCCGCACGCGATAAGTTTCTGCAAAAATTACATTACCATACCTATCAATTGTAATAGCTCCTGTCGCGCTTAAGCTTAACCCAGCACTGGTTGCAGCAATTCCATCTGCTGCAGAACCACCGCCACCTGCAAACGTCGTTATGATTCCAGCAGCATTTACCTTTCTAATCACACCATTGTCCTGATCAGGAAAATAAATGTTTCCGGCCAGATCAACAGCAACACCAAGCGCACCTCCCATGGTTGCTGCCGTCGCAGGTCCACCATCGCCGGTATACCCATATCCTCCGCCACAAGCAACAGTATTTATATAACCAGGTTGCGCTAAAGCAAGGGTGGGCAGGGTACATAAAAGGAAAATAAGTGTTTTCATAAGGAGCTGGTTAATATTCTAGAAATGCAATTTATAAAATATAATTCAATTGGGTATTTTTTAAAATAAAAACAACGGCCACAGTTTCCACCGCAGCCGCTTTTTTACTTTTTACTTTTCAAGTTTTTACTTTTGAAACTACATGTTCCTTCTATACTGCCCACCCACTTCAAAGAGCGCTTTTGATACCTGTCCGAGGGAGCAATATTTAACAGCTTCCATCAGTTCGGCAAAAACGTTTTTGTTGTGTATGGCTGCCTGTTGCAGGTTGTGCAATGCAGCTACCCCTTTATCTCCACTACGCTTCCAAAGGTTTTGTACGGAACGTATCTGGAACTCTTTTTCTTCTTCTGTAGAACGTATCACCTCACGTGGCAAAACGGTTGGTGAACCTTTTGAGCTCAGGAATGTATTTACGCCAATTATCGGGAATTCACCTGTGTGTTTCAGTGTTTCGTAGTACAAGCTTTCTTCTTGTATTTTTCCACGCTGGTACATGGTTTCCATTGCGCCTAATACACCGCCACGTTCTGTGATGCGGTCGAATTCTGTCAACACCGCTTCTTCCACGAGGTCAGTCAGTTCTTCTATTAAGAACGAGCCTTGTAGTGGATTCTCGTTCTTCGCCTGGCCCAGTTCCTTATTAATAATTAACTGTATTGCCATTGCACGACGAACGCTTTCTTCGGTAGGTGTGGTTATCGCCTCGTCATAGGCATTGGTGTGTAGGGAATTACAGTTGTCGTATATCGCATACAATGCCTGCAGCGTAGTGCGGATATCGTTGAAGTCAATCTCCTGTGCGTGTAATGAGCGGCCCGATGTCTGGATGTGGTATTTCAGCATTTGCGAACGCTCGTTGCCGCCATACTTCAGCTTCATCGCCTTGGCCCAGATGCGCCTGGCCACACGGCCTATTACGCTGTACTCAGGGTCAATACCATTACTAAAGAAGAACGACAAGTTTGGCGCGAAATCATCGATATGCATGCCACGGCTCAGATAGTATTCTACAAACGTAAAGCCGTTTGAAATAGTGAATGCCAGCTGAGATATCGGGTTAGCACCGGCTTCTGCAATGTGGTAACCACTGATAGATACCGAGTAGAAGTTGCGCACTTTATTGTCGATGAAATACTGCTGCACATCTCCCATTACACGCAACGAAAATTCGGTAGAGAAGATGCAGGTATTTTGCGCCTGGTCTTCTTTAAGAATATCGGCCTGCACGGTACCCCTTACAGAGCTCAGCGTAGCCACTTTTATTTTCTCATACACATCGGCAGGCAAAACCATATCGCCAGTAACACCCAGCAACATAAGGCCCAGTCCATCGTTACCTTCCGGCAAAGCGGCCCCCTCCTGACCTCCCCCCATAGGTGAGGAAGTGTTCGATGAAGCATGTGCATTATAATGCGGGCGTTCTACACCTTTGTCTTTATAAATAGCGTCTATCTTCTTGTTAACTTCGTCTTCCAGACCGTTGGCTTTTATGTACAACTCGCACTGCTGGTCTATAGCCGCATTCATAAAGAAGGCAGTAATAGTAGGTGCGGGACCGTTGATGGTCATAGATACCGAAGTCTTAGGGTCGGCAAGGTTAAAGCCGCTGTATAGCTTTTTAGCATCGTCAAGGCTGGCAACACTCACGCCCGAATTACCTACTTTACCGTAGATATCAGGGCGGTGGTCAGGGTCTTGTCCATAAAGGGTAACGCTATCAAAAGCAGTACTTAAACGCTTTGCAGGCAAGCCTTTTGATACGTAGTGGAAACGCTTGTTGGTGCGCTCAGGGCCACCCTCTCCGGCAAACATACGAGTTGGGTCCTCGCCTTCGCGCTTGAACGGATAGATACCCGCTGCATACGGGAATTCACCCGGGAAATTCTCAGATAAAGCCCACTGCAAAATCTCGCCCCATGCCTGGTAACGCGGCACCGCAACTTTTGGTATCTGCAGATGCGAAAGCGATTCAGTGTGCGTTTGTATTTTCAGTTCCTTATCCCTTACTTTAAATATGTAGAACTCATCGGTGTATTGCTTTTTCTTAGCATCCCAATGCTCTAACAATAGTTTGTTCTTAGGGTCAAGGTCTAATTCTGTTTTCGTATAAACTTCCTGGAGTGTTTTTACTAAACGGTCTTTATCATCCGCATCGCCGGCTTTAATAATATCGATGGTAGTCTTCAGCCCAAAAAGCTTTTGAGCAATTCCGCTCTGCGTTTTGGTCCATTGATCGTACTTGCGGTTGTTTTCTGATATCTCGCTGAGGTAGCGGGTTCTGTGAGGCGGAATGATGTATATCTTCTCGCTCATCTCATCGGTGATCGCATAGCTGGTTTTGAGGCCGGTATGCGTTTTCGTCTCCACGACATCCATCAATGCCTTGTACATGGTGTTCGTACCCGGGTCGTTGAACTGTGAAGCGATAGTGCCATAAACAGGCATGTCATCGGGGTTTTTATCGAACAGCTTATGGTTGCGCTGGTATTGCTTCTTAACGTCGCGAAGGGAGTCTAATGCACCGCGCTTGTCGAACTTATTAATAACAACAATGTCAGCAAAATCAAGCATGTCTATCTTCTCCAGCTGCGTAGCGGCACCATATTCCGGAGTCATTACATACATGCTGGAGTCGCAATAATCTGTTATTTGTGTATCGCTCTGGCCTATGCCTGAAGTTTCCAGTATTATAAGGTCATAGTGCGCAGCTTTAAGAATATTTACCGCATCCAGTATGTGTTTAGATACTGCAAGATTACTCTGACGGGTTGCCATAGAACGCATATACACCCGCTTATTGCGGATAGCATTCATCCGGATACGGTCACCCAAAAGCGCACCGCCTGTTTTCCTTTTTGAAGGGTCAACAGAAATGATGCCTATGTTTTTATCTTTAAAGTCAATGAGGAAACGACGAACTATTTCATCGACCAACGAGCTCTTTCCTGCGCCACCTGTACCAGTAATACCTAGTACTGGTGTTTTAGAAGCCTTGGCCTGTTCAGCAATTTTGGTCAGCGCCATTTGCGTTGCAGGCAGATCGTGGTAGTTTTCTGCGGCTGATATTAACCGGGCAATTGATTTTACATCTTTTTCAGGTATGTGCCCCACCTCACCATTCAGTACAGCGCCAGTTGCGTAGTCGCTCTGCTCCAACAGATCGTCAATCATGCCCTGGAGGCCCATGTGGCGGCCATCATCAGGGGAGTAGATGCGTGTTATGCCATATTCATGCAGTTCCTTTATTTCATCCGGCAGAATAACGCCGCCACCGCCGCCAAATATTTTTATGTGTCCGCAACCCGCTTCTTTCAGCAGGTCGTGCATATACTTAAAGTATTCTACGTGGCCGCCCTGGTAGCTTGTAATAGCAATTGCATTGGCATCTTCCTGTATGGCACAATCAACTACTTCCTGCACACTGCGGTCGTGACCCAGGTGAATCACCTCGGCACCACTTGCCTGCATTACGCGGCGCATAATATTAATAGAAGCATCATGGCCATCAAAAAGCGATGCTGCTGTAACCAAACGTACTTTATTCTTTAAGGAATAAGACATACCCGAAATAAGTTAGTGAAAATTCGGCTGCGAAGTTACGAATAAGCGGTGGAAAGTGGTAGGAATGACCTATGGAATAAATTTCCATTTTCATAGGCTCTAATCCATTTTTGAAGAAATTATAAATTAAATGAAGATTGCCTTATAAAACATAAGAATAAACCTAAAGTATCAGACTTTCTAATCGCAAGAGGGCTACCACCATTTGCGACAAAATCTAACCCATCGATAAGTGGCGATACTAATTCATAATAATATTAGCATACATCTCGCTTTCTAGCCCCCATTTAGCACTTTCTCACAACAGAGGCTGTGTGCCAATCCTTCATACTGGGCGTAATTGGGTATACGTAAGTAGCCGCCGCTCTCATACATACCCATTGCTTCCAGTTGCCTTGTGCCTGTTTCCAACACGCACTTCTTATAATTTAGTTCATGCGCCCACTGCTCCAGTTCAGTTAATATTGCCCGCGCAACGCCTTTGCCGCGGCTCGGTATTTGCACAAACATTCGCTTCACTTCCATGGCATCTGCTGAAAATGCCTTTATGGCTCCGCAGCCAACCGGTATATCTCCCGCGTAGGCTACAACCGCAAATTTAATCATGTCAATTTTATTGAACTGGCTATAAAAGGTCTGCTCATCGCCATTGCGCAGCAGCAGGTCTGCATCCAGCTCGCGCACCAACTGTTGAAAGTCCTTATCAGAGGAATCTGTTCTTTTAATACGCAACATAACCATAGTTAAAAGGTTAATAACATTTGGTGATTCGGGTTGTAATGGGTTTCGCTTATCTTAAAATCGTGGCTGCCAATGATCTTAAATCCGCTCCTTTTGTAAAAGTTCACAGCTCTTTCGTTGCCTGTCCAGGTAAAAAGCCACATACCGGATTGGCTATTTTGCCTGGCCAATGCTACATTAAATTGCAGCAATTCATGGCCCAACTTCTTATCATAAAATTCCTTCAGCAGATAAAGGCGCTCCAGTTTTGTTACGTTTCCCGCTCCGATATTCGCATGACCAGTGTTTAAAATAATTTTTGAATAACCCGCTGGTTCTGCACCATAGTAAATAATATGATACAGATTTTCAGGGTTAGCAAGCTCTTTTTCAAATACCTCGCTGGTGTACTTCTCTGCTACGTATGTCGCAATATCAACTGCGGAGGCGCTGCTACCGTGAGATTCTATAAATGATTGCCCGCCTATTGTGGCAAGCAACTGGCAATCGGCAACAACGGCTGGTTTTATCAGGGTCATAATTCAATATTTACAACAGTTAGATTCGCCAAAAAAATCCCCCTGGCTATGTACCAGGGGGAGGTGTTAAAAAAGCTATTATCTCATAAACAATAATTCGCGGTACTTTGGTAAAGGCCACAACTTGTCTTCAACAATCAGCTCCAGTTTATCAGCGTGGTAGCGTATTTTATCGAAGTATGGTTTTACTTCGTGGCAATACATGTGCGCACGTTTGTGTGTATCCACTTCGTTATTGGCCTTTTTGCGGGCTTCAATCATTGCTTCAACATTATCGTTAATGTGCTGAATGTGTTCGCTCATTTTTTCAAGCAGGTTAAGCTGTGCTTTATAGCTGCTCTTATTCAGGCCAACTTCTTTAAGTCCGCGGATGTTATTAATAAGTATGTTCTGGTATTCAATAGCAGATGGCAATATGTGGTTGGTTGATAGATAACCAATTACACGCGCTTCTATCTGCACTTTTTTCACATATTCTTCCAGCATAATCTCGTGGCGCGCTTCTAACTCACGCTTGCTGAAGATGCCATTGTCGAAGAATACTTGTTTCGATTTGTCAGTAATGTATGCATCCAGCGCTTCCGGCGTGGTTTTGAAGTTGTTCAGGCCACGGCTTTTTGCTTCTTCAGCCCATTCGTCGCTATAGTTATCGCCTTCAAAACGTATTTTCTTAGAATCAGCGATATAGGTGCGCAATACCTGTAGAATAGCTATTTCCTTCTTCTCGCCTTTTTCAATCAGAGCATCCACATCTTTCTTAAAGCTCTTCAGGGTTTCGGTCATTATGGTATTCAATACTACCATTGGTGCACCACAGTTTGCAGAAGAACCTACTGCACGGAACTCAAATTTGTTGCCGGTAAAAGCGAAAGGACTGGTACGGTTACGGTCCGTATTATCCATTAATACTTCTGGTAACTGCTTATGGATGTCTAATTTAAGAATTACTTCATCCTGCTCCGTGAATTTTTCCTTAACCCTTGATTCTACTTCGTCAAGCACCTGTGTAAGGTACTTACCCACGTATACTGAAATGATAGCCGGAGGCGCTTCGTTGGCACCCAAACGGTGATCGTTATTAGCAGAAGCTATAGAAGCACGCAACAGATCAGCATAATCATGAACCGCCTTTATCGTGTTTACGAAGAAGGTAAGGAACATCAGGTTGGTACGTGGTGTTTTACCCGGAGCTAATAGATTTACACCGGTATCTGTAGCCAGACTCCAGTTGTTGTGCTTGCCTGAACCGTTAACACCTGCAAATGGCTTTTCGTGCATCAGCGCTTTCAGCTTGTGGCGTTTAGCTACCTTGCTCATTACATCCATCAACAAAGTGTTGTGGTCAACAGCAATGTTCACTTCTTCATACATTGGCGCACACTCGAACTGTGAAGGTGCAACCTCGTTATGGCGGGTGCGTAACGGAATACCTAATTTATATGATTCCTGCTCAAAATCCTGCATGAAGGCAAACACACGCTCCGGTATAGAACCGAAGTAGTGATCTTCCAATTGCTGGCCTTTTGCCGGGCTGTGGCCCAATAAGGTACGACCGCACATCATTAAATCAGGGCGGGCATTGGCAAGAGCTTCGTCAATAACGAAGTATTCTTGTTCCCAGCCTAAAGTTGCGGTTACCTTGGTTACGTTCTTATCGAAGTAATGGCAAACATCAACCGCTGCTTTGTCAAGGGCTCCGATAGATTTAAGCAATGGTGCTTTATAGTCAAGCGACTCGCCATTGTAAGCAATAAATATAGTGGGGATGCAAAGCGTTTTACCGAAACCAGCTTCCATAATGAAGGCCGGAGATGATGGATCCCATGCTGTATAGCCACGCGCTTCGAATGTAGCACGGATACCACCGTTAGGGAAACTTGATGCATCAGGCTCCTGCTGTATCAGGGCATCACCATCAAAAAGCTCAATGGCTGTGCCATCGCTTTTAACAGTAAAGAAAGAGTCATGCTTTTCAGCGGTAGTGCCTGTAAGTGGCTGGAACCAGTGGGTAAAGTGGGTTACGCCCCTTTCTTCAGCCCATGCCTTCATACCAACGGCAACCTGGTCTGCGATACGGCGGTCAATTCTTTGTCCGGATTTAGCGGAGTTCATGAGGCTTTTGTACGCCTCATCGCTCAGGTGTTCGCGCATAGTGCGACCACTAAATACATTGCTTCCAAAGATGGCAGTTATTTTTTTGCCGCCATAGCCTGAAACAATTTTCTCTTCGCCTTGTAACGACTGTAAGGCCTGAAAACGTAAAGATGACATAATATTAAATTTTACGCAAATGTAGTTTATTTTTCGAAAAATCAAGAAAAAACGGAGATTTTTTCTAAAAAACTATACATGTAAATTGTTTTGCAAATAAACTGATACCTGGGAATAATCAGCTTATACTATTACTTATTCCCGCCTGTAATAATATACAGAGGCAACAAGCGATTAATTGTATGAGGGGCCTCATTTTCATATTAACTATTATTAATAAATCTCCCAATCTTGCGCCCGGGTCACATACGAGCAAGTAAAATCAGCATTTACAATACTTTCTATAAATACCATTTGCGGCATTTTCCTGAGTTTAGAATAGATCATCAGGCTCTCTTCGCTTTGCACATAAGCGATGGGTAATTCTTCAATAAACTCTACCGCACGCCGGCCGTTCCATTTATAAGTGGCTTCTTTAGCGCACCAGGCAAGTGTAAAAAGGGCAGGTTTATGTTGCAGCATATCCTGCTCCTCTTCCGACAGAAATTTATGCTTTATGAGTTCAATTTTCTTATTGGGAGTTTGTATATCAATGCCGGCTTCACAAACCGGATCAATCACCGCCGCTATATAAGGAAACGAATGCGAGATAGAGAAGAACCATTCATTATCGGGCAAGCGAGGCTTTTCATGTTCATCTGGCGCAATGTCATGCAGGGGGAAATCATCTTGCAGATGCTTCAGCAAGAACCGCCCGGCGAGATGTTCTATCCTGCGCTTTTCATTACGTATATCTGAGGTAATGCCTGTCTGCTCCGCAAAAAACGCCTCCGGCTCCTCTACTTTCCAGATGGCGGCCCGACCGAGATTATTGATATTCCATTTGTGGAGTAAAGGCATTTTTAGAATTGTGAATTGTGAATGGTAAATTATGAATTGTAAATGGTTTGCTGCAAGATATTTAGTCTACAATCGGGGCAATTTTCAATGGTGGAGTAAAGGCATTTTTAGAATTGTGAATGGTAAATTATGAATTGTAAATGATTTGCTGCAAAGTATTTAGTCGACGATCGGGGCAATTTTCAATGATTGAAGCGTCTGCCGAATTGGGTAATTCTATTGCACCAGCTATTGTTGTTGAGTTGTTAATTGGTGCCTGCAAAATTCAAAAAGGTCAGCGTTCGGCCTTCTGCAAACGGCAAGGGAATGGTTAAGTAAGTCGCTTTAGAGCGTCTCCCGAATTTCGATTTTATTTGCAGTTGCATATACTCGCATTTTTAGTTCCGGTTGTTGCAAGGACACCCGCAAGGGGAGTCCCTACATTTTTACTGCAAAGGTCTGTGACTTTTGGTTATTAGAAAAATGGTTATGCTCCTTGTTTTCACGTTTAGCGTATTTTTATTTGTAAGGGATTGATTCGCTTTGAGTCACAACAGGGGTTCATCAATTTATGGCCTTTGTTAAAATAACAAGGTTCGGATAGTAAGCCTTATTTACTTCCCGAACCTTGCAAAATGTGCAACTAAGCGATATGTCATCGACTATTTAAGTATTGAGATTTTGTACACAAATTCATCGCCCTGGGTATTCGTAATTCTTACAAAATACATACCCGTAGCAACCGGCTCCAGGGTTATATCGAGATGCGATTTGCCCGGTATAGCCTCGAAGCTACCTACGCATTGACCAAAAAGATTAGTAACCGAGACTGAAAAGCCATTAGTTTGGGTAAGGAAAGATATTGTGAAACTACCTCTTGAAGGGTTAGGGTAAAGTACCGGTGAATTAATATTTCTTGTCAGGTCAGCAACACCGGCTTTACAATCAATAACTGTAATCGTGTATGTAGCTGATGCGTTTCCACATGAATTAGCTAAAGTATAGGAAATTGTTGTTGTGCCAGCTGTTACGCCGCTTACCTGGCCGGTAGTGTTTACCGTTGCAACTGCGGCTGTGCCTGAACTCCATGACCCTCCTGTTACAGTGTCTGTCAGTGTTATTACGGAGTCGATGCACACTGTTGTTGCACCTGAGATGGTTCCCGGATAAGGCGTAGTTATCACATTGACTGCGTAAGTGGCGTCTGCTGTGCCGCAACTATTGGTTACACTATATGAAATTGTTGCGGCGCCAACGCTTATACCGGTAACCACCCCACCACTGTTCACTGTAGCAGTGGCAGCTGCGGATGAAGACCAACCGCCACCGCTTGTGCCAGATGACGTTAGCGGTAGTGCAGCCCCCACGCAAACGGTTGTTGCCCCGGATATAGCACCTGCATCAGGCATTGGGTTAACGGTAATATTGCTTGTTGCATATACACTGCCGCAGCTATTGGTTACCGTATAGGTAATTGTTGCTGTGCCGACACCCACACCAGTAACTGCTCCACTAGTATTGACTGTTGCTACTGCCGACGATGATGATGTCCAGCTTCCGCCAGTGGCTCCAGACGAGGATAGCGAGATCGATGCGCCCACACATACAGTTGAAGGTCCTGATAGCGTACCAGCAGAAGGCAGAGGGTTTACCGTAATGGTGCTGGTGGTATACGCCGAGCCGCAGCTGTTTGTTACTGTATAGGTAATTGTCGCGGCACCGACGCTAACGCCGATAACTGCACCACCACTGGTTACTGTGGCAATACCAGATGCAGATGATGTCCAGCTTCCGCCACTCGCTCCTGATGAGGATAACGAGATTGTTGCGCCCACACATACAGATGAAGGTCCTGATATCGTACCAGCTGAAGGCGTATTAATTACGGCAATAGTGCTGGTGGTAAAAGCCGAGCCGCAGCTGTTGGTTACCGTGTAAGTAATGTTGGCTGTACCGGCACTCATTCCCGTAACGGCTCCGCTACTATTCACTGTAGCTACACCCGCTGCAGAAGAAGACCAGCTGCCACCACCAGCCCCGGAAGATACCAGTGTTACAGTTGCACCAACGCACACTGTTGTGCTGCCGGATATTGTACCTGCCGCAGGTGTCGTGCAACCCGATATTTTGCGAATTCTGTAATTATCCTTGTCGGCGATATAGACATTACCTGAAGGGTCGGCGCAGACTCCGGTAGGAAACGAAAGTCTGGCATTGGTTCCGGGGCCGCCATCGCCACTAAACCCGGTATATGGCGAACCTGCAATTGTAGTTATTATGCCGGAAGGGTCCACGCGTCTTACGTTCCAGTTAGCGCCATCGGCGATATAGACAGAACCGTCAGCTGCAGCGAACACCCCGCTTGGATACGCAAGTTCGGCAGCTGTCGCCGCACCTCCATCCCCTGAATAACCGGCTGTACCGTTACCTGCAAATGTAGTTATGGTACCTGAAGCATCTACTTTTCGTATGGTACGACCGTCACCATCTGCAATGTATAGATTTCCGAGCCTATCGGTGCTTAACCTGACGGGAATACTCAGCGCCGCCGCCGTTGCGGGTCCTCCGTCTCCGGAATAACCGTAGGTGCCGTTGCCTGCTATTGTAGAAATGATGCCGGATGTATTGATTTTCCTGATCACATGGTTCCAGGTGTCCGCGATATAAACATTACCTGATGTGTCAACTGCAACTCCCGCCGGATTGTAAATATCTGCTGCTGTTGCGGCCCCGCCATCGCCACCATACGCCGCCGAACCCGAACCTGCAATTGTGGTTATAACGCCAGATGCGTCTACTTTTCTTATCCTGTTATCGTTTTGGTCCGCTATGTAAATATTGCCGTATCTGTCGGCTGCTATACCCATTGGTGCAACCATATTCGCTGCTGTTGCAGCCCCACCATCTCCGGTGCCGAAGTAAGTTGCAGAGCCATTGCCTGCAAACAGGGAGAGCACACCGGATGAATTAATTTTCCAAACCTGATGATAAAAACTGCAAGAGACATAGAAATTTCCGCTGCCGTCGATAGCCACATCATCGGTGAACATGAATGATGCCGTAGTTGCTGCACGACCTGCGCCTACATAACCACCTGCTATTGTATTGATGTTACCCGATGCGTTGATACTTCTTATCCGACCGTTGTCGCTATCTGCTATAAGCAGGTTGCCCGAAGGGTCGACCGTTATGCCGGAAGCAAATGCTATCATTGCATCGGTTGCAGCCCCCCCATCACCTCCATATCCCCAATAAAAGTTCCCCGCGAGCGTATTTACAATGCCTGAGGAGTTAACGATGCGCACAATATTATTGGCTTCATCGCAAATGACTACATCGCCGGATGCAAGGGCGATTATACCGTATGGTTGTCCGATGCTGGTTGAAGTTGCAGGTACACCATCCGAGGAATAGAACATAGTTCCGTCGCCTGCGAATGTGGATATTGTTCCCGAAGGAGTAACCATCCTTATGCGATGGTCTAATTCGTCAGATATATACAAATTACCAGACGCATCAACGCATAGATATACCGGGAAGTTCATATTCGCCGCAGTCGCTGCGCCGCCATCGCCGCTGAATCCTGATGTTCCCGTGCCTGCAAAAGTTGTTATTACGCCTGAGGTATTGATCTTCCTGACTACATGCCTATTCGGATCGGCGAAAAAGAGATCGCCGCCAGCGTTAGTGCATAAGCCATAGGGATAGGCGATTGCAGCAGCTGTGGCTGGTCCGCCATCTCCGCTATAGCCCGCGGTGCCTGTGCCAGCAATTGTTGTAATTATGCCTGATGTACTTACTTTACGTATCGTATGGCTCTCAGCATCTGAGACGTATAGGTTGCCGCTATTATCCAACGCAAGGCCAGTAATGCTTACAAATTGTGCCGCTGTCGCTGCACCTCCATCGCCGCTATATCCCACGGTTCCGTTGCCAGCATACGTGGAAATAATTCCGGAACTATTCACTTTCCGCACACGGGGCTCGTTTGATTCGGCGATATAGTAATTCCCATAGGCATCTGCAACAACATCAATTGGAATATTAAGGCCAATTGCCGTGGCGAGATCACCGTCGCCGAGATAGCCCCCGGCAAATGTGGTTATTGTTTGTGCCGTTGAGTGATTGGCAAATGAGATAATACAAAATAAAATGAGTGCATACCGCACTGAACGGAAATAGGAGAAGTTTTTCATTGGGTGGCGTTTAACTGTAAGACATATAAAGTTAAGAATAAGTTGTCTGGAAACCTAACGTAAGGTTTTTTTATCAACTTCAGTTCTGTTGGAGAATCAACGTAAAGTCAAAAGGAAAAAGTCAAAACTCAAAAGTGTAATACCAATTAGACATTAAATCTGCACTAAATGGCTTGTAAAATTAACCACCTCCCCCGAATGAACGCAGCTGAAGGAGCCGCGCTCATTCGGGTACTCCTCCTTCAAAAGGAGGAGACTGTGTAATTAGCACAAGGTGTTATTTAAATGTCTAATTGGTATAAAACATATTCAATCAGCCCACCCGTAAAAAAACTGGCCTTGAAATCCGATTGATTTCAAGGCCAGTTACGGTAATATGATAGCCGGGAACATTCCCCGGAAAATGACTCTTAATATGTTTGCACTTGTTGGGTGAATATCTTGCCGTCAACAACTGCCTTAACAAGATAGGTTCCTGTTGCATACTTGCTCAGGTCTATTTCCACAGTACGGTCCGCTGCATCAATAGCACGGTTAATTATCACCCTTCCATTCAGGTCAAAGACTGTAATGGTAGCTGCTTCTTTGCTAACAGGCAATACTACATTAAACCTGCCATTGTTAGGATTCGGGTATACTGCCATTAATTCGTCAACGTTTAGTTCCTGACTGCCACTACCGCCAGCTTTAGCAGCGGTAAGGCTACCTATTACGCTTAAACCATAAATCTGGAGGGTACCGGTTGCCGCAGTTGCCGCATACGGATAGATGCGCAGCAAGATGCTCGGGTTGGTAACGCTGAAACCTGTCCATGAAGCAACCGTTGTTCCTGCAGTTGAGGTTGCGCAACCTGCGTTAAGTGGCAGGTAATCAACACCACTGTTCACCCATGTTGTACCACCATTTATGCTGTAGGCAAGGCGAGCTTTAGCTGGCCCGGTTGAAGAACGGCGAAGGCCCGCTGTAAACCCTGTTACATTAATAGTGAAACCTGTAGCTGCTGTGAGCGATACCTGTATAGAAGGGTTGGTTGTTGCAAAGGTAGTTGCAGCATAACCTGACAAACCACTGAAACCAGCCGCGCAACCACTCGTAACTGTACCCCCTACATTAGTAAGGCTGGTAGCAGTTGCTATATTTGAATTTACAAAAGTAGGCACACCTGTTGTGCTGCTCACGTAAGTATAGATATCAGCCGAAGAAACTGCTGTAACTGTAATTACGTAACTGGCAACCGCTATACCACAAGTTGTGGAAACGGTATATTTTATAGTATCGAGACCAGCAGTGCTACCGGTAACAAGACCCGCTGCAGAAACAGAAGCGCGAATATTAGTCGCTGACCATGTACCGCCCGTGGTTGCATTACTCAGTGTAATGGTGCTACCCGCAGCTACCGAAGTGGCACCAGTAATGACCGCAACGGTTGGTGTTGAACTCACCGTTACTACCTTAGTGGCGGTAGCTGTGCCGCAACTGTTGCTTACTGAATATGAAATAGTAACTGTACCTGCAGCAATGCCGGTTACAACACCTGTTGTGTTCACTGATGCTATGGTTGCAGCACTTGTGCTCCAGATACCGCCCGTAACCGATGCGGTTAATGTGGTTGTTGCGGCAGTGCAAAGTGAAGCAGCTCCGCTAACAATGCCTGCATTGGGCGCTGGGTTCACCGTAACTACATAAGTAGCAACTGCACTTCCGCAGCCTGTTGAAACTGTATAACTTATAGTTACTGTTCCAGCGGCAACACCTGTTACTACGCCTGTACTGTTTATAGAAGCAATGGTAGCATTGCTTGTGGTCCATGTACCGCCTGTTACTGTTGAAGCTAGAGCACTTGTAGTACCTGCGCAGATAGTTGACGTGCCGGAAATTGTGCCTGCTGAAGGAGATGAAATAACGCTTACAGCCAATGTGCTAACAGCGGTGCCGCAAGCCCCTGTCACAGTATAAGACATAGTTACACTACCGGTTGATACACCCGTAACAACACCGGTTGTGCTTACAGTAGCAATTGCAGTATTTGAACTGCTCCATGTGCCGCCTGTTACCGTGCTGCTGTACGTTGAAGTACCTGCTACGCAAACTGTAGCAGCACCTGATAAACTACCGGCAGAGGTTGCTGCGCTTACAGTTATTGCTTTTGTTGCTGTACCCGTGCCGCAAGAATTGGTTTTTGAGTAAGTAATGGTAACGCTACCGGCAGCAATGCCAGTAACTACACCTGTAGCAGAAACACTAGCTATTGCAGTATTACTGCTGCTCCAGATTCCGGAAACCGTTGTATCAGTCAGGGTAGTAGATGCGCCGGGGCAAACTGAAGAAGCGCCCGATATTGTTCCTACAACCGGAGTTGTGCAGGTTGAAGTTACGCTGCCTATTACGCTAAGGCCATAAACCTGTATAGTACCTGTGGTAGCGCTGGCAGCATACGGATATATACGTACCATTAATGACGGACTTGAAACGCTGATGCCTGTCCAGCTGGCAAGTGTAGCGCCAGATGCAGTTGTTGCACAACTACCATTGAACGGTGCGTAGTCCACGCCACTGTTGATCCATGTAGTACCACCGTCAACACTGTAAGCCAACCGGGCCTTTACAGGACCTGTACTTGTCCTCCTTAAACCTGTGGTAAAGCCGGTAAGGTTAATTGTTTTACCGGAAGCGGCAGTAAGCGACACCTGTATACAAGGGCCTGTTGTAGAATAAGTAGTTGCAGCAAAGCCATTTATGCCACTGAAGCCCGATGCGCAACCAGTGGTGCTACCTGTGCCGATTGCGGTGAGGTTAGTATAAGTAGGAATGTTGCTATTTACGAATGTTGGTACGCCGGTTGTGCTGTTTACATAAGTGTAAATATCAGCGCTGGTAGATGCTACTGAAACTGTAATTGGCAGTGTTACTGTGAAAGTGCCACATGCGCTTGTGGATGTATATTTTACTGTGTCAATACCTGCAGCCAGACCTGTTACTACACCAGTAGCTGATATAGTAGCCAGCGTTGTATTAGATACCGACCATGTACCGCCAGTGGTGGTATTGGTATAGGTAGCAGTGCTGCCAATAGTTACAGTTGACGGGCCTGCTATTGCAGCAACAGAACCTGAACCTGAGTATGCTGCACCAACACCAACCGCATACCATGCATTGGTCACTGCCTGCACCTCAGCCGAACATGCCCCATATAAAGTAGTAGCGGCATTAATAGCGGCAGTTCTGGTTGCAGCGTAGTTGGCGTTAGTAGCCAATGCCAGTTCGGTCTGGTAAAGGATGTTGGCTGATTTTATCCAACCCAAACCCGTTACGGAATAGGTATTGCCATTATCATTTGTGCCTGATGCGCCTATTGTAATTAAGTAGAACCATTTGCTGATAACGCCCATATTGGTATGCACGCCGCACTCATCGTTAGCCGATGTAGGGGTGCAACTAGTTACGCTATACCAGTAGGTACCACGGTAGGTATCAGGGCAGCCATAAAGTTTAGGAGAATCTAACCTGCGTAATGGTACGCCAGCCCCCAACTCTTCACCCATGAACCATACTTTTTTAGCTACAGCATCTGTTTCATGCGGATTGGCATAATTCTCAACAATAGCGCCCCAGCAGTCACTGAAACCCTCGTTCAAACCGCCCGATTCTGCGCTGTATATAAGATTAGCAGTTGCTTCGCAAACGCCATGGCCAATTTCATGTGCGGTAACATCAAGGCTTACTAATGGCGAAAAACCACCCGCAGCAACACCCGAACCATCACCATAATACATAGCTGTACCATCCCAGAAGGCATTGTCATAATTTGCATCATAGTGCACATATTGGTTCAGAATGCCATCGGCATTATTCCAACTCCTTCTGCCTAATTGTGTAAACAAAAAATCGTATACTTTTTCAGCTGCCCAATGCGCATCTAACGCCTGTGTATCCGCAGAACTTGTCGGGAAGCTGTTGGTAGTGCTCGTAATTTCGGTAGGTGAACCTGTAGTTGTATTGTGCATACTCATGGTGTGCACACCATTACCCCTTGTAGAATCATACAATCTGTAAGAAGTACCTACCCTTGCAGTCTGAAAAGAAACTGTGCCGCTATACTTGGTGCGGTTAGTAGCTGTTGAGTGTTTTATTAACGAGTTGCTGTACAAAATATGTGCATTCTGCGCATCAACAAAAATCTCGCGGCGGCCAAGTGGCTTTATTGCAGAAACATCAAACTTATACGCAAGGTGCAATTGCCTGTTCTCCTGGTTGCTGTAATAATCTTCTATCCAAACCAGCTCTCCTTTAGGGTAGTAGGTTGCCGCCAGGTTGCCCGTTGCCGCTTTTATCTGTGCTTCCGATCCGGCATCCTGCCATTTGTATAAGTCTGCATTTACATAACTTAACGCTTTAGTTAATGCCTGCGCTTCCTCCATTACTGGGATAGGCGAAAGGTTGGTAGCCGGCGTATAAAAGTTACCAGCAATGTAGGATACCCTACCCGCTTTTGAAGTAACGGCATACGAGCCATATTCAATTTTAATACCGTTATAATATTCCGAGTACCGATCAGTGGTAATGCCGGCTTTAGTGGTAATGGTATTCTTTAAAACCATATTACATTTCGTAACGTCGAGCCCGAGATATTTGCTAAAGATCAATTGCGCATCACTTGGCTTTATGTTAGCATCCTGACTGAAAGTAAGCGACTGGACCGAATTGTCTTTGTCATTTTTTTCAATGGAAGCAACTGCATTTATTGGAGACTGTTGCGCTTGCACTGCCTGGAAAGTGCCGCTAAAAACAATTAAAAACAGGCCAACAATCCCGGCCCTGGCTTTGCTTGTAAACATGATCTTTTATTTTTTAAACGTGGTTAAGCGCGATAATCTAGATAGGTTTTAAAGAAAGCATAATATTTACAGTGCTGGTAAAGAAGTGTTACCGCCTGAAGAGGAGCTTCTTAAAAGTTGTGCAAAGCTACTGGTTTGAAAATGCAGCACACAACATGGCAGGTTAAGTTATTATGTCAAAATTGTTATTATCTTCCAGAAAGGTAAAATAAATTAAATATTAACAATGTTAACAATGTTTGTGATTGAATTGATAGTATTACGTGCAAAATAAGAGGTAGTGACACTGAGGCCACTTATTAACCGGCAGGTTAATAATACCAATTAGACATTAAATCTGCACTAAATGGCTTGTAAAATTAACCACCTCTCCCGAATGAACGCAGCTGAAGGAGCCGCGCTCATTCGGGTACTCCTCCTTCAAAAGGAGGAGACTGTGTAATTAGCGCAAGGTGTTATTTAAATGTCTAATTGGTATAAGTCGCGACGTTGAAATTATTGCGCAGGCAGCATAATAATTGTAGTAGCGCAATGGCATTAATAATTCGCTTGTATTACGAATTTAAGCCTTAGCAACCATCTTTGTTTTCCTGATGACCAGTTTTGGCTTTTCCAGTCGTTTGGCAGATAGGTCCTGTATGCAGGTAGCTAATTCTTCTGCGCTGATGGGCTTGTTAATAAAATAATCGACACCGAGCCTATGGACCTCTTTAATGGTATCATCATGGCGCACTGACGAGCATACAATAATCCCTATGTCTCTTTTTGCGGCATCGGCTGTAATTCTGTTCACTATTTCCAGGCCATTTGCAAAGGGCAGCATTAGGTCGGTAATGACGATATCGTAGGTGCCTTTGCTCAGTTCATCGAACCCTTCTTTGCCGTCTTTGGCAATTGTTATAACATGGCCTTCTTTTTCCAGTATCTTCTTTATCGCCATCAACATTATCGGGTCGTCTTCAATAACCAATACCCTGTTCGAAACGAATCCGGGTCTTCTTTTCAGCGACGCTGGTGGCATTATTTTGGCCGGCTCCAGTTCGGGGAACTGTCTCTTTTGTTGACTTTCTGTTTTAGCAGTGGTGGCAGGCGCGGTAATAATTGCTTCTTGCGGCGGGGTGGAATCAGCTTGTTTTTTAGCGGAGCGCTTTTTACGGCGATTCATTATAAGGGCTATGGACAAACCAACAATCAGTAAAAACGCAAGCGAAATGATTACAAAAAACATAGGTGATATTATATATTAGTACTGTTTTATGTGGCAATGGTATTAAAGTGACAGTACTGACATAAAATCTTGGGTGAAGGTAGTCTTCGTGCGGTACATAAAAAATGCAGTTCTGTTAAGCTTATGCGAAGACGGGCATTTTTGAGCCGCGAGTGTATATATTATGGAATCTCACCCACGGCAGCAGCCGTTCAAATTTGCCAATCAGGGCGATAGTTAGGGCAGGCATGGGTTAACACAATAAAAATTTGTTCAAAAAATAGGGGTTCCATTACCTTGCTTAAATAATATTGAGTATCTTGCCCGCAATACGCTAAAAATAGTTAGGTTTTATTACTTTTACTACGAAGAAACAACTCTTAATGATGAAAAATATGTTGAAAAACATGCTGCTTATTTGCCTGCTTGCGTTGTCCACAGGCGTTTTTGCTCAGAATATTGACCGGAAAGAACTG
The DNA here is from genome assembly GCA_947447265.1 of Chitinophagaceae bacterium. Classification (GTDB taxonomy): domain Bacteria; phylum Bacteroidota; class Bacteroidia; order Chitinophagales; family Chitinophagaceae; genus Flavipsychrobacter. Next base: position 1,009 of record CANFKC010000061.1, on the reverse strand, counting down.
TTAGACAAAACATGGTATTTTGTAGGCATGAAGTGCCAGGATAAGGTAACCAGCACTAATGATGGTCATTACATCCATTATTTCTGCACCTTGAAAATGGTTGCTGCTAATGCCAATAACCTGAACTACGGTACTTACGAAAAAACCTACAAGGACGTTCGTGATAACCCCAATGAAAAAGGTACTTACGCAATAACTACCGACGAAGTTGGCAATGTTGTGCTAACCCTTAAGAAAGCTAAAACCGGAACAACTGCAAAGTACAATGTACCAATGGTTGAAACCAGCCACCTTACATTGATCAGGATTGACGAAGGTGACAAATGCAACACCAGCTACGCTATTGCACCATAATTACAGTTTACAGTCGGCAATTTGCAGTAGGCCGTTGCCTGTGTAAATTGGTTCCTTAAGATATATATAACGCTCCGCAATGCGGGGCGTTTATTTTTGAAGGAAATCGTGTTTTGGGGACGGCAGGTTTATTTTGACGCAAAAAACGCAAAGCTGGTATATCTGAATATTGAAACACGGAAAAAATAGCTCTAACCTTTCAAGACAGGTGCAGTAGTATGTACTACCGCAGGTTTCAACCGCAACTGTTCGAAACCCCTGTTTCTCGTGGATTTCCCTGCCAGAAATTGGGTAGTCCCTATGGGACATGGGCCCACAATTGTTACATTTTGCTACAAAGCGGTAGTCCCTAACGGGACATTTACAACAATATTGGTGATAAGTTGGTTTGTCTTTTGCTTTGTCATCCTGAGGTACGAAGGATCTTTATGTAAACCGCCGTGTCATGCAAGAACGTAATCTGGAAGTTTCTTCGCTGCGCTCAGCATGACAAGTCAGAGTAGGATTTCATAATAAACCGCTATCAATTTTATTAAAAAGCATATCCTTTAGACAGTTGCTTGATATCTGAAGCGCTAATGTGATATTGAGCGAGTGCATTGTTCAGAGTATTTTCGACGTCATCAAGGCTGTTGAATATTTTGTTGTGAAAGTG
>CANFKC010000060.1 GCA_947447265.1 Chitinophagaceae bacterium | reverse complement strand
TAATGGGGCAATACCATAGCGTTAGCCCTCATAAGTTACCCAACTATGTAGCTGAATTTGTGTACAAATACAATAACCGTAAAGACAATGAAGCTATGTTCCACGAATTACTATCACAACTCTTTCAACCAATTACTTTATAGTTCCGATTAATTAACTTCGGTAAAAACTCGCTTATGGAAATATGTAATGTTTGTCGCGTTGCAATGGTGTCGGCGCTTTTATTGGGCAGCCCTGCTGCATTTTGCCAGGATGCAGCTACTATTGAAAAAACATGTGCACCGGGCAGCCCTGCAACCAATGCAGTAAATGACCAGTGGTTGCCATCGCTGGCTCCCAATTCCGCCTATAACAAGCCCGCTGTGGCACCTGCAGCATTGCCTTATCAGCAAGTGCGTGGCGCAGATGTAATGTCGTCTAAAACCGTATGGCGAGAGGTGGACATGATGGAAAAGCAAAACATGCCATTCCGTTACGAAGGTGATGAAAGCACTGGTGGAGGTATGTTTGTTGAAATACTACTGGATGCGATAAAACGTGGAAAAGTAACTGCTTACTCTGCCTTTGGCGGCGATGACAGATTTACTACACCAATAAGCATAGCGCAGATTCAGGAACAGATAACCCCTAAAGCTCAGGAGTTTGAGGTAGAAGGTCCAGACGGCGAAATAATACACAGGGTTATACCGCGCGAATTTGATCCTCATGCGGTTTCTAAACTAAGGATAAAGGAAGAATGGATATTTGACCGCAATCAGGGAAAAATGATCTCAAAAATTGTGGGCATAGCCCCGGTTGTTGATGTGTTTAACGAAGTTGACGGTAGCCTTAAAGGGTCTTTTGCAATTTGCTGGCTTTCTTACCCACAGGTGCGCGAAGTGTTGGCAGGTTATGAAATATACGTTGCTGACAACAGTGCAAACCGGCCTACATGGGAAGATTTTTTTGAACGCAGAATGTTCTCTAGCCGGATTACAAAAGTGTCTAACCCACTGAACCAAAAGCTTGACGAAGTTTTCGGTAATGACGAAAGGGGCAAAATGGAATCGCTCTATGAGGGCCAGCACATTGCTAACGCTACCTTTAACCAGGAGCACGACAAATGGGAATACTAAATCAAAAAGAAAAGATAACAACTAAAATGTACAATGGCGCCGCATTAATTGCGGCGTTTTTGTTTTCCGACTATGATTTTTGGTTGATTTATTAGGGTGGAAATGATGTTCTTCTAATAGGTTCGGCTCTGAGCATGGTTCGGTAAAATTGTATTCATAGGTAACCGAAAAATCAAATTGAAATCATAGTTCAGATACTTGGCTGCGAGCCTTATTGATGTGTTATTTCAATTACTTTCTTTTCTTCGTTAATAATGTCTTCGTAAAGCTTACTTATTGGTTTATACTCAGTCTTAGCGTGTATAGCCTCGTTTACTTCATAGGTAGTATTGACTGAAAGCGTATTGGTTACGGGATAGTAACCAACATATTTTCTATACTCTATGGTATTGTCGTCAAGCGCAATGGTAACCGACTTGGGTACTGAATCAATTTTGTAACCGTCAGGTAGTTCAAAGTTTATGTGATAGGCATCATTGATCCTGCATGGAAATTCAATTGCATAGTTGCGTTGAGGGGCCGTAAACGGATTCTTCGGTATTGTTTTCAAGAGCATGGGGTTATATAAAACACTGTTGCCATTGTGCGGCATCCTGGTAACGTATACAACGCGGATTATCAGGTTAGTATCTGCTTCGTGAAGGTTTTCTATTTTTTGCTCTTTGATGGTGGCCATTTCATCTATCGCCATTATTTGCTCTTCTACCCAGTTGTCGGGAGACTTTTCGCTTTTAGCAAATCTTTTGCGTAGATCAACTGAAGAAACAAGTCCAATTTTTCGCGTGTACTCCACTTTTTGTGTACTGTCATTGATCATCGAGATCTTAACAGAATGAATGTTTTTGTCGATCAAATTATTGGGATTGAGATCTAATGCCGCACCTTCTTCTGAAATGATGCGGGAGTAGCCGTTGTAGCATTCAAACGGCAGCATATTGAATGCGTTATTTACATCATTAGCGTCGAGTAGAATATTGGTGCCGTTTATAGCAACTGCGCAGGCAAAGTAATCGAGCCTGCCATATATGGGATATAAAGCGCTTGCAGGAATATTGTTGGTAGTGCCTGTTACCAAAATGTAGGCGTTCAGTCCGGCATTATTAAGCATAGCGGCCAGTAACGCATTAACCTGTGTAGCAGTACCATGTCCTTGATTAAATGTACTTTTTATGCCCCTGTCTGGCTCCAGTAAATCACGTCTCTGCTTTGGTGTAAATTTGTTACTGGTATAGTGGGTTTTTACGTAATTAAATATTGCCTTCGCAATCGCAAGTTTATTAGTATCGTTTTTGACGATATTTTTTACTGTAGCATCGAGAAAATTATTGGGCCTTCTTATATCTTTCGCCAATTCTGACTTCCAAAGGTTCTCGTTATACTTGTTCCATGAATTGAGATAGAGGTAATCGTTAATCAGGTACTTGGTCATTTGAAAATCAACCCGTTCTTTGTGGTTGTGCAGGTTCCAGATGTAAGGTTCCTTTGCAGCGGCTGGTACGTTTTTTCTCACCCACATGGTGTAAAAATTTCCAAACGTAAAACCTGTTGTATTGATGTAAACACAGAAGTTTTCTGGCGCTTTAATCGCATCGGCTTCACTCTTATATTCTTTCGGGTCACTTAGGGTATGCAGGAGTGCGTTAAATTCAATTTCCTGTGGGTACGATATTGAATATTCAGTGTAGAGTTTAGGATAATCATCCTGTATTTTCCAGGTTGGCAGCGTGGCGTAAAACGGCGATGTTATTTTAAGGTGGTAGTCTATAATGCAGCCTTCTCTTACATCTGGCATTGCAGTACTTATTTTGTAAATGTCTTTTTCAACTTTAGTCTTGTATAGGTCTTGCTTAGGCAGGCTCGATTCTTTTACCTCATTGTCAACGAGGTTATAGGTAGTGCCGGTAACTTTGTAAGTATAATTATTGTAATTCGCTTTGTCACGGAAAAAGTACAGATTTGCCAGTTTAAAGGCACTTGTTTTATTTATTTTTATTGTTGCGCAAATGTCTCTTGTTGATTGTATATGGCCGTTGACACGGTAGATCTCGATTTTTTCCCTTTCAAATAAAACAATAGCACCGGCATCTGTATCAATGGGGAATGACGACGTTTTTAGATATTCTACGATTTTATTTTTGGGTAGTTGTGCATGGCATATATGGCTAAGCGATACAAAGGCTAATAAAAATGCAAGGAAAGGCGCGCGGGACATGGGTATTTGTTTTAAGCAAAGGATTGGCTAAAATACGATATTATCTAAAATGCAGCCATGAAATATGTCCCGTTTTGCAGTCAAATTGATTACTGCAGTGAGCACATTCATTTCTGAATTTGGTAATTTTGCTCACCATGAACTTCAGAAACGGATATCTCGCTACTATCATACTTGCTGCATATTTGCTGCTGGCGCCATACTTTGTATCAGCGGAAGGAAAAGTAGAGTGGTCAAAACCACAACAGCCATTCTGCATTGCAGGTAATCTATACTACGTTGGCACCTATGACCTCGCTTGTTACCTTGTTACGACCAGTGAGGGGCATATACTCATTAATGAGGGGCTCGATAGTACCGTACCTATGATACGCGCCAACGTTGAAAGACTTGGCTTTAAGTTTACCGATATTAAAATACTGCTTATCTCCCAGGCGCATTTCGACCATGTTGGCGGCCTCGCTAAAATACAGGCGCTAACGGGCGCAAAAGTGATGATAGACAAAATGGATGCACCTGTGGTTGAAGATGGCGGCAACTCTGATTACCTGTTTGGCGGCAAGGGAAGAGGAAGCATGTTTAAACCGGTAAAGGTAGACAGGCTGCTATCGGATGGTGATATTGTAACATTAGGCGGTATGCAACTGAAAATGTTGCACCATCCCGGTCATACCAAGGGGGCATGCAGCTACCTGATGGATATAGTAGACAAGAAGCGAACCTACAAGGTACTCATTGCTAATATGCCTACCATACTTGATGATACCAAGGCCGGCATGGCAACCTACCCCAATGTTGACAAAGATTTTGCCTACACGCTACATTCCCTTAAAACGGTTAAGTTCGACTTATGGGTTGCAGCGCATGCAAGCCAGTTTTACCTGCACGAAAACCATAAAGACCGTAAAGGTTACCACCCCGAATTATTTATGGATAAGAAGCACTATGACGAAGAGCTAAAAGAATTGTCGCAAGATTATGTAAAGAAATTCGGTCGTTGATAGTTTGCTGGTCAGTTTTAAAAGTACTCTCCAATTGAATGATTCGGAATAAGGGAATTCATATTCTTAAACGTCAGTTCTGCTCATTAAGCGCATTTGGCAGCATTAACAAAAATGGCATGCATTTGTCCATTTTTAAGGTGTAATAGTTGAAACCAATATGTATCTTTTCATAGTAATCTGCCCTATGTTTTGCATAGTATTGTTCGCTTGCTATTGACCATGCGTTCTCTCCTATTTGAGCGGCCAGAAACCACTTTTCCAATAGTCTTCCTGCCCTGCCGTTGCCATCCATAAACGGGTGTATTTTTTCAAAAAGCAGATGAATCAAAGCGGCGTAATAGAAGACTTCGGAAATGGATAGTTTGTGGCTCCCTAACTCTTGAATATCATCAAATAATTTTGTGACTTCTGCCTTTACGTCGCCCGGTTCGGCCGCCATATATTCAACTTTCCCGTTGCTGAAAACACCTACCTGCTGCGTTCTTAGTTTTCCCCTCTGGCTCTTAAGGCTTAAAATATTGGCACTTAAAATTTTGTGCGCTTCGAGAAAAGTTTTTTGACTCAGCGGCGTTTGCATTGCATAATTGTATGCAAGTATAAGATCGTCGATTTCGCTCATTTCTTTAGGCTTCGACTTTACATTGAATTTTTTGTTTTTAAGGTAAGTATCAATGTCGATGCTGTTCCCTTCAATATTTGATGAATATGCGGCTGAGGCCTGTACGTAATATTCAAAATCATTCTTAGTGTACTGGTTCTTTGACTCCAGCTTATTGAATACAGCAGTCCAATCAACCTCAAGTTTTTTTGAGTATTCATTCAAATAGTCCGGTGTAAGTATTTTTAAAGAATTACTCATTCTCGTACTGCTTTTTGCGATGCTTAACAAAAGTAGCAAAGTTTACCTAGCCTTTGCTAACCGGTAGATTTTTAGGTGTCCGGAGTACAGGGCTGTCTTTGGCAAGGAACATAGCTAAGTCCAACTTTGAACGCAATAGAGCAGCTTTAATACACAAAAAATGTTCGAAAATCCCGCACCTGCAACTCTGAATTCTGGAATGCACTGCTTAGTTTTGCAATAAGGAACCATGTGCCATGAAGATACATACGACTAATTACGAGAACACTTTTATTACTGTTGCGCGCGACTGCCCTGCAGGCAGTGGAGAGATTCCGCCATCGAAGGGTGAAGCTAAAACGATAGCGGGTAGGCAGTATGATATTCTCCGCCGCGCTCCCTACAAATACACATCTGACGATGTTCTTTTCATGGTTTTTGCAGAAAGGAATGATTTGGCTGAAGGGGAGTTGAAAAAAGCAAGGGAAACCTATTTTTCAAAAGGGCAACCGTGTTTTTGCACCTCTCCGCTAACAAAAAGATATGGTTGGGGCATACACTTTAATGCCGAAGGAAAGATAGCCATGTATGGCCGGGAATCAGAAGCGTATGAAAAATTTGAGAACGATACAACGCTAAAGATCGTAGCAGCTATGAAAGCTTCCCGATAGGGTTAGTACAAAATATCTTCATAAAAAATGAAGGTGCTGTCTGTTGACGCACTTATTATTGCGCCCCGGGTAGCCGATGAATCAAAGTCACTGAAAATAAGGATGCTGTCGCCCTTCGTCGCTAATTCAAATGCAATGCTGTTTTTGCCCGCGCATACGGGTTGGAAATTTGTTGCAGGTTCTTTCCTGAATGTAAATTTTCGCCCGTGAAGTATCCTGGTCAATTCCCCGGGGCAAGCCTTAAATTCAATGTAGGCGCAGTCGTCGATAATAGGCAGAACAGGGTCAAAAAAACTGATTATCTCTACACAATTTTCTCTTGGCTTTCCAAATGTCCCTTCATAAAGCTGTGTTGCAGCCCGTTGTCTGGGATGTGGGGTTGAAATATCCTGGTTCTTTGGTTTCCCGAATACCGCGTCATAAACCTGTATGCCCGTCCGTTGCCCGGGTAGTGCGCTCAAAATTTTCCGGCCGGTGATGAAAATACTAAGCAGCAATACCGGTAATACTATCAGCGCCCTGTAAAAGAGTTTCCTGCTGCGCATGATGAAGCTACCCAGCAAGAACAGGAAAAAAGCGCCAAATAATATACCACAAACTGCCAGTCCGATAATTGTAAATACCATATTTTCTTGCCCTGAGAATGCAACAAAGTTAAGTGTTGGTTGGTATACCGCAGAAGGCTGATGGCCCGGTTAACGCAATTCTGCCTTCCATTACCTACCTTCACCAAACAATAAAAGGAATGCTATGGCAAACGGTACAGTGAAATTTTTCAATACAGACAAGGGTTTTGGTTACATTAAATCTGATGATGGTAAGGGTGATATTTATGTGCAGGCATCGGCACTGAAAGAAGTTGTTATTACGGAAGATGACCGGGTTTCTTTTGATGTTGAAAGCGGCCCCAAAGGTTTATGTGCCGCCAATGTCGTGAAAATAGGATAGTGTCCCGACTTCTGGCAGCGTTCATTTTCAACAGGTATTACATATAAAATGGCCCCGCATCAGCAGGGCCATTCTGGTATTTGTAGGTTTTTTTTTTGTGTAATTACTTGCCGTGGCAGTTCTTAAACTTCTTACCGCTACCGCAAGGACAAAGGTCGTTACGGCCTATCTTGGGTGCAGCCTGAACTGGCACACGCTTTACATCAGGCTCGTTAATATGGTTTTCGTTGTAATAGTCTTCTTCAGCTATTTCATCGTCCATTTTGTTTACGCGCATCTGGCTCATGTCTGTGTGGTGCACAGGTGCAGCAACAGGTTGGGGCGGTGCATCTTGTATTGGTATACCTGCGCGCAGCAAGAAGGAAATAATATTGCGGTTTGTATCCAGCATCATTTCTTTAAACAGTTTGAACGCTTCAAACTTGTATATCAAAAGCGGATCTTTCTGCTCATAAGATGCCATACGTACTGATTGGCGCAGATCGTCCATTGCACGCAAGTGGTTTTTCCAGGCATCATCTATCATCGATAGGGTAATGTGCTTTTCCAGTGCCTGTGTTATTGGGTGTGCACCAAACATAACAGCATCTTTCAGCGGAATATGCAATTCCAGGCCACGTATACCATCAGTAAACGGAACGGAAACATTTTCAATGCGGTCACCTGCTTCTTCATATATCTGCGTAAGTGTTGGCAGCATATTTTCGCGCAGGTGGTTCATTTTGCGGCTATAGAAATCAGCAACGTGGTGATAAAGTTGTTCTGCAATTACACCGGCATCGCCCTTTGCCATATCAGCGTCGTTCATTTCCGACTCAATTGCCAGGTGCTGCATCACATTCAGGTTAAAGGCATTGCGGTCTTTATCAGTCGCATATTGTGTAGCATAACCTTCGCATACGGCATACATGGCATTGTCAAGGTCAATAGCCAGGCGATCGCCAAATAACGCATGGTTACGGCGCTTGTAAATAACATCGCGCTGAGAATTCATTACATCATCATATTCGAGCAGGTTCTTACGAACACCAAAGTTGTTTTCTTCCACTTTGGTTTGTGCACGCTCAATAGATTTGCTGATCATGCCGTGCTGCAAAACTTCACCTTCTTTATGGCCCATTTTGTCCATCAGTCCGGCAATACGCTCAGAACCGAATAAGCGCATCAGGTCATCTTCCAGAGAAACAAAGAATTGAGAACTACCCGGATCACCCTGACGGCCTGCACGACCACGCAACTGGCGGTCAACACGACGGCTTTCGTGGCGTTCTGTACCAATAATGGCCAGACCACCGGCTTCTTTTACACCTGCGCCAAGTTTAATATCCGTACCACGGCCTGCCATGTTGGTTGCTATGGTAATAGCGCCCGGGAAGCCCGCTTCGGCAACAATTTGTGCCTCACGGCTATGCTGCTTGGCGTTCAGTACGTTATGGGTAATCTTTTTCTGCTGCAGCATACGGCTTAATAATTCCGATACTTCAACCGAAGTAGTACCTACCAGCACCGGCCTTCCGGCAGCCTGCAGCTTTTCCACTTCGTCAATTACAGCTTTGTATTTTTCACGCTTTGTTTTATAAACGAGGTCCTGCTGGTCTTTACGTATAACGTTAACGTTAGTCGGTATAGTCACCACATCCAGTTTGTATATCTGGTAGAACTCACCCGCTTCAGTTTCCGCAGTACCCGTCATGCCCGCAAGCTTGTGGTACATACGGAAGTAATTCTGTAAGGTAACTGTTGCAAACGTTTGTGTAGCGGCTTCAACCGTTACATTTTCTTTTGCTTCAATCGCCTGGTGCAAGCCATCGCTATAGCGGCGGCCATCCAGTATACGACCGGTCTGTTCATCTACTATTTTCACCTTACCATCCATTACCACATACTCAATATCCTTATCGAATAAAGTATAAGCCTTTAACAGCTGTTGTAATGAATGTATACGGTCGGCTTTAATTGCGTAATCCTGCAACAGCGCGTCTTTACGCATTGTTTTTTCTTCTGCCGGAATATCAATTTTCTCAATCTCAGCCAATTCGCTGCCGATATCAGGCAAAAGGAAGAAGCTGGAATCCTCACCGGCACCGGTAATTAAAGAAATACCTTTTTGAGTAAGGTCAACGCTGTTGTTCTTTTCATCAATAGCAAAGTACAATTCCTCATCAACCTTAGGCATGTTGCGTTGCTGCTCACCTATATAATAGTTCTCGGTTTTTTGTAGTATCTGCTTGTTGCCTTCTTCGCTCAGGAATTTAATAATAGCGCCATGCTTAGGTAAACCGCGATAAGCACGGAACAGGTGTAAACCACCCGCTTCTTTATCAGTTTTTCCTTCGGCAATTAATTTCTTTGCTTCAGTAAGGCTGGCGTTAATTACTTTTTTCTGTGCATCCATCAGGCGCTCGATACGTGGCTTCAGCATATGAAACTGCTGCTCATCACCTTTCGGTATAGGGCCTGAAATAATGAGTGGCGTACGTGCATCATCTATCAATACACTATCCACTTCATCCACCATTGCATAGTGGTGTTTGCGCTGCACCATTTCATCAGGGTGGTGCACCATGTTATCACGCAGATAATCAAAGCCAAATTCATTATTGGTACCGTAGGTAATATCGGCCATGTAGGCTTTCCTGCGGTCTTCAGAATTTGGTTCGTGTTTATCTATACAATCGGTTGTTAAACCAAGCCATTCAAATATCGGGCCGTTCCACTCCTGGTCACGACGGGCCAGGTAATCGTTCACGGTAACCACATGTACGCCTTCGCCTGCAAGTGCATTAAGGTAGGCCGGTAATGTAGATACGAGCGTTTTACCCTCACCCGTAGCCATTTCCGAAATTTTACCTTCGTGTAAAACTACACCACCAATCAGCTGTACATCATAATGCAACATATTCCACACCACGGCAGTGCCTGCGGCTTCCCATGTGTTTTTATAAGTAACATTGTCGCCATCAATAATAATATGCGGTTTTGTAACGGCAAGTTCCCTGTCAAGATCGGTAGCCTTTGAAACCACATCGGTACTTTCTTTAAAGCGGCGTGCCGTTTCTTTTACGGTAGCAAAAGCTTCAGGAAGAATTTCTTTCAGTATTTCTTCAATCTGGCCATCACGGGTTTTAACGAGTTTATCTACCTCATTATATACCACTTCCCGGTTCTGGATCTCTTCGATCTGGTCAGCCTCGGCTTTTTTATCAGCTATTTGCTGATCGATATTTGCCACGTGCTCCTGGATACGGGCACGAAATTCATGTGTCTTATTGCGCAGCTCATCGTTCGACAGTGTTTTATAACTGTTATAAACGTTATTGATCTGGGTAATTACAGGTTGTATAACCTTCACGTCTTTATCAGACTTACTGCCACCAAAAATTTTGGAAAGAAAACCGATCATTATAAAATATTATTAAATTGCTTATGGTATATTGAAGTTAAAAAAGCACAACAAAGCTCTGCAACCTCAAATTGCATTACTTTTATATCAAATTGCGTGCTATGATAATTTATCTGACACGTTGGCATAGTAAAGTGTCAAAGCTACGCCAAACCTATCATTTGAACAAGCCCCGAACCGCCGAACTAACAGTTGCGGGCTTATGTAAGGTAATGGAGGGGACTTGCGGCCCTGAAACAAATTGGCATGGAAATTGAATAGAACAGTACAGAATAATAAAAGTTTTTTGAAGAGGCCCGGGATAGTAAAATTTAACGGAAAGCCTTTACTGTAAAGGGTTACAGAGCATGAATATTTTTTAAATCAGCTGCATCGAAAAAAAAATTGACGCAATAATTTGCTGGTCCACGAAAAATTTATGTATTTTGGTGCAGTTTTAGAAATAATAGCAAACATGAAAAGAACCATCGTTTTAATTACTACAGTATTAGCATGTATTTTATTAACCAGCAAAACATATGCGCAGGAAGACCTGGTGCGTGTTTTCCGTTGGTTCGTTCCACAAGACAATCAGTATGTTACGGTAGCTGATGGTGAATACCAGGATGGCCAGTTAATTAACTGGGGTTGGACGAATAAAACACTTTTGTTTTTTGCATACCGCACCCCGGGTCCGGGTCGTGTTGCAGTATACGGATGGTCAAATCCAGTTAGCAGGGCGCACATAACTATATGTGAAGATGAATTTTCTGATGACCAGATGTTGAAATGGGGTTACACTCAGAAACACCTCCAGTTTTATGCACTTACCCGTCGCGGACCAAACACAGTTTGTGTTTACCGTTGGTTGTTAGCTAAACGTGGCGCTTGGATCACACTTCCTGAAGAAGGTGATACTGATGGCTACATTAAGAAAGGTTTCCATCGCAAAACATATCAGTATTACGGTATTTATCGTAACGTAGATGCTGCTATCTACGATCAACTTTAATCAATAGCAGATTTTAAATCTGCCGTTTAATAAATAAGATTTTAAAAGGATGCTTCTCAAGAGCATCCTTTTTTGCATTTGGTGCGTGTTGCAACATGTCTGTCCACCGTACAAGGCAATTACTTTAATTCTCCGCGGTAATTTGCATCATACAGACAATTTTAAATTTACAATTTACCATTTACAATTCCCTAACGCTTATTTTTGCACCAAAATTTTTCTATGCAATTCGATAAGCGGGGTTTTACCAATAGTGAACTTATCAATATTTACACCGAGCTCGTGCGCCCCCGCATGATTGAGGAAAAAATGTTAGTGTTACTCAGGCAGGGTAAAATAAGCAAATGGTTTAGTGGAATAGGCCAGGAGGCAATTGCCGTGGGTGCCACTCTGGCGCTCGATGCTGATGAATATATAATGCCATTGCACCGCAATCTGGGTGTATTTACGGCGCGTAAAATGCCTTTCGATAAACTGTTTAAACAATGGCAGGGTAGCAAAGAGGGTTTTAGTAAGGCCAGGGAGCGCTCCTTCCACTTTGGTGCCAACGAATACCATATTTGTGGTATGATATCGCATTTGGGGCCGCAATTGGCAATAGCTGACGGTATAGCATTATCGCACAAATTAAAAAAGGAAAACAAAGTTTCGCTGGCATTCAGCGGCGATGGAGGCACCAGTGAAGGTGATTTTCATGAAGCTCTGAACGTGGCAGCGGTATGGGGCTTGCCCGTAATATTCGTTATTGAAAATAATGGTTATGGCTTAAGTACGCCATCGAGTGAGCAATTCATCTGCAAACAGATAGCCGATAAGGCTATTGGGTTTGGAATGAAAGGTATTATCATAGATGGTAATAATGTACTGGAAGTGCATAAAGCAATAGCAGAAGCCCGTAAATATTGCATAGAGGAACAAAAACCTATATTGGTGGAATGCATGACGTTCCGTATGCGTGGCCATGAAGAAGCCAGCGGTGTAAAATATGTACCGAAGGAACTTTTTGAAGAATGGGGCAAGAAAGACCCTGTTGCCAATTATGAAACCTTCCTGAAAAGGCAGCGCATACTGGATGATGCTAAAATAGCAGCGATACGCGAAACGATCCAACACGAGATTGAAAACGGCATAGCCGCTGGTTTCGATGCGCCTCCCGTTGTTGCGGATACGGCTGAAGAAATGGCAGACGTGTATGCTCCTTTAGTGAATGCTAAAGTCACGAACCCTACAACAGCCGCTAAAACAGAAAAGAAATTTATACAAGCTATAAGCGATGGCTTACGCCAGGGCATGGAAAACTATCCTAACCTGGTATTAATGGGGCAGGATATTGCAGAATATGGCGGAGCCTTTAAAGTAACGGAAGGTTTTGTGCAGCTTTTTGGTAAAGAAAGGGTGCGCAATACGCCACTTTGTGAAAGTGCTATTGTAGGTACCGCGCTGGGCTTATCTATTAAAGGCTTTAAGTCAATGATGGAAATGCAGTTTGCTGACTTTGTGACGGTTGGCTTTAACCAGATTGTAAATAACCTTGCCAAGATACATTACCGCTGGGGCCAGAATGCTGATGTAGTTATAAGAATGCCTACGGGTGCCGGTGTTGGTGCAGGGCCTTTCCATAGCCAGAGCAATGAGGCATGGTTTACACATGTACCGGGCCTAAAGGTGGTTTATCCGTGCAATCCGCAGGATGCAAAAGGCTTGCTGTTAGCGGCTCTTGAAGATCCGAACCCGGTTATGTTCTTTGAACATAAAGCATTGTACCGCAGTGTTAGCGGCATGGTGCCTGATGATTATTACACAGTTGAAATAGGTAAGGCACGCCAGGTAAGCGAGGGTAGTGATATTAGTATTATTACTTACGGTATGGCGGTGCATTGGGCTACTGACTATGCCGCAAAGCATACCGATGTTTCTTTTGATATTGTGGACCTTCGCTCTTTATTGCCAATTGATTATGCCGCTGTCAAGGCATCGGTAGCGCGTACTGGTAAAGTATTGCTCTTACATGAAGATACCCTCACCGGCGGTTTAGGCGGAGAGTTGGCCGCATGGATAGCAGAAAATTGCTTTGAACTGCTGGATGCACCAATAGTGCGTTGCGGTAGTTTAGATACACCGGTGCCTTTTGCAATAGAACTGGAAAAGAACTTTTTAGCGTCAGCAAGGTTGGGTGCAGCAGTGGAGAAGTTGATGAGTTACTAGCACATTTTCATTTGATTTGCGGGGTCTTTGCGAGGCTTTTCGCCGACGCAATCTCACAACCAACCGTATTTATGTTTTTATCTCATACGCAGTTGGTGAGATTGCTTCACTATGTTCGCAAAGACAGTATTGTTATAATTTGACGCACAACAGACTACCTGATTTTCTTGTTTTTTTAGATTTTTAGAACCCAGAGTGGGTTTAGCAGGTTTTTTATTTTGAATTTTCAACTATCTTAGCGCAAATATCAGTTATGAAAAAGGGTTTGTTATATATACTTGTACTTATTTGCAGCGCCACTTTATTTTCAGGTTGTTTAAAACATGGTACAGAAAGGACTATTGATCCGTCAATGACAGCGACAATGGGGGCTTATACTTTCAATGCCAATTATATTAAGCCGGCTACTATTAAGCCACAATTGGCCGATAGCAGCACCACCCTTGTTATAACAGGTACCGACAATGTTACCGGTAATATTATTGAATTACGCGTTTACAAGTATAAAGATGCTACGGGCACATTCTCTATTATTGATGGTAAATCTGCGGCTTCGCTTACTTCAGCTGGCGTAACCAGCCAGGCGGGTAGCGGTCTGGTTGCCATTAAAGATGTTTCTTCTAATATTGTTACAGGGTACTTCTCATTTGTAACCCTGAGCGGTGTTACAATTACCAATGGTACTTTTGTAGTGGGTAAGCCATGGGTGTACTAGTATTGATGCGAATTGCATACTAAACGCCGCTTAATACCGTTATATACGGGTAAGATCATGAAAAATTTTTTAGCCGCAATAATCCTACTTACCTGCATTGTACCGGTTGGCTGTAAAAAGAAAACTAAAACAGGTATAGGTTACAGTGTGCAGCCATCAAAAGGGCTGGATACGCTGGTGGCCATGGATGCCAAAATAAATGGTGTTGCATGGCATTCCGCGGGTGCAGTAGGTTATAAAATTAAGTCGGCTATTGATTCAACTAAAGTTGACCTGGTGGTTAATGCTACTCAGGGCGCTGACAATGCCGCAGTTACCCTTACTTTTACGCTTACCAATTATAAAGGACCAGCTACCTATCCTATTGATGCACCGGTTGTAAGCGCGGCCTGTTACCAGGCAGGTTTTCGCCATTTTGCAACTGCGGGTCAGGTTGTTGTAACATCCGATGGACCATACGGTGTTATAGGTACTTTTAATTTTACAGCTGATTCTGTGGCTGTTACAGATGGCACATTTAACGTAGCCCAACCGTAAACGGTTGATTATCAAATTAATTCTCTTTTCCATCAGCACGTAAATTATTACCTGATACTATTTACAAATGGTATACTTTTATTATTTTTGCTGTCTCTCTCTTCCAAAATACCGTTGGTGAATTAAAACGACCGTTCGTGAAGTTTATTTGGAACACGCAATTCAAAATTGTAAGTTGCAAATAGTGCCTTATGCCTGGTGATGGAATCAACAGGCATTGCATTGTCATGTATGCATTACCCCTGCGGGGTGGATTAGTTGAAAATCGATTTTTAAAAATATTATCATGAAAGCACTTATTACAAAAGCCTGTAAACACTTATCTCTATTTATTACTGCTGCTATACTGGTTATGCTAAGCGCCCTTCCAGCTTATGCGCAATTGCCGGTTATAACATCCGTCAGCCCTGCATCTGGTGCCGTGGGCGATACTATAACAATCGGAGGCACAGGCTTCAATACTACCGCTGCAAACAATATAGTTTATTTCGGGGCCACAAGAGGTATTGTTGTTGCTGCAAGCGGTGGCACATCACTTAGTGTAAAAATTGACACAGGCGCTACCCATGGTGTTATTTCTGTGCTCAATACAGCCAGTCACCTTTCCGGTTATTCGTCGAGGCCTTTTAGAATGACGTTTCCTTTCTCTTATTTTATTCCGGGCCGTATTAACCTCAAACCTAAAGTCGATTTTGGTGCAGGCTCAGGAGCGCCTAACCCATACATTGCTGCAATTGGCGATATTGACGGCGATGGCAAATCTGACCTTGTAGTGAATGACAGAGGCGATACTGCCACTGCAGGTACAGTACTTATTTACCGCAATATCAGCACACCCGGTACAATAAATACGGGTTCATTTACAGCGGCGCTTACCATCGCCATCGGCACGGTGCTTCCTTCGAATGTGAAGCTGGCAGATTTTGATGCCGATGGTAAGTTGGACATGGTTCTTTCAGACCAGGGTGCCGGTAAAATCTCTGTGTACAAAAATACATCAACTCCAGGTTCTGTCTCTTTTGGCTCGGCTGTAGAGTTTAATTTTGGTACTTCGGGGGCGGGACCCAACGTGCTTGCCGTTGCTGACTACGATGGTGATGGCTGGATTGACGTTGCGTTTTCAGCCAGTTATGCCAACAACATTGTTGTAGCAAGGAATAATGGAATTTTTGGCAGTATAACGACAGGGACATTCGGCACAGGCTCTACCTACGCAGTAGGCGTGTACCCAATAGGTATAACAGCCGGCGATTTTGATGGGGACGGTCGCCCGGATATTGCAGTGGCATGCTCCACATCGAATGTAGTTTCTGTAATTCCCAATACCTCTTCTGCCGGTTCCATTTCATTTGGCACCCGGATAAATTTTACTACCGGCGGCACTCCGATCGATTTGCAGAATTCCGATATTGACGGTGACAATAAGCTCGATCTAATCTATTCCAATAATGCCGATTCTAATATAAGCGTGATCCGCAATATTTCTACAGGCGCTTCAATAATTAATTTTAGCGGCCGTGTAAATTTCAGAACCGGTGCCGCACCCGTGGGCATTGGCCTTGGTGATCTTGATGGTGACGGTAAAGTAGACCTTGCAGTTACCAATCCCGGCTCTTACCCTTTTTCTTTATCTCTGCTGCGGAATACCTCTGCATCGGGTGGTGTATCGTTTGCGGCACGCGATAGCTTTATTGCGGGAGGTGCCGCTTATGGTGTAACCATAGGCGACCTGGACGGCGATGGCTACCCGGACCTTGTTACCGCTAACCCTTATTACTTCCAGACCATATCAGTTATCCGGAACTATCCATTACCTTATGTAGATACTATCTCCGCATCGGGGCCAACAACATTATGTGCTTCCGGTGGCACAGTAACCCTTGGCAATACCGTTACCGGCGGCACCTGGATAAGCTCTAATAATTCGATAGCGACAGTGAGTGCCACAGGCATTGTTCATGCTGTGGCAGCAGGGATTGATACCATTTTTTACAGGGTAATTGCTGGTGGCGATACCAATTCGGCAAGAAGGATAATTACGGTACAGCCAGTTATTAATCCGGGCGTTATCACTGGTACATCAGTTATTTGCCTCAGTACTACCACAACGCTAGCTGACACGGCAACCGGTGGTACATGGAGTAGCAGTAACGCCTCCATAGCCACTGTTACTTCCGGTGGCATTGTTCGGGGTAATGCACTTGGCAGTGCCACTATATCGTATACCTTTACTAATGTCTGCGGCACGGTTGCCGCAACGAAAAATATTACCGTAAGTTCCGGCGCTTTTGCCGGGGGCATCACGGGTACTACCACAGTTTGTGTAGGTAGTACCACAACACTCAGCGATACTGTGACAGGCGGCACCTGGAGCAGCGCTGCCACTGCTACCGCTACTGTGTCGTCTGCAGGTGTGGTAACGGGCGTTGCATCGGGTACCGTTACTATTAGTTACACAATTACCAGCAGTTGTGGCACAGCTACAGCTACAGCGTCGGTTACTGTAAACCCCATGCCATCTGCAGGCACTATTACGGGCACTACCACACTATGCGAATCTTCCACTACATCTCTCGCCGATGCTGCAAGTGGTGGCACCTGGAGCAGTAGTAATACGGCTATTGCATCGGTCAGCGCAACGGGCACGGTAACGGGCATCGCAGCGGGCACAGCGACAATATCTTATACCGTTACCAATAGTTGCGGCACGGCTAGTGCTACAGCTTTAGTTTCGGTAAACCCTTTACCGCGCGTATCAATAATTGGCGGTAGCCATAGCATGTGTATTGGCGCTGCTACAGCTACGCTTACTGATTCAGTTTCTGGCGGCGTATGGAGCAGCAGTAATACCGCAGTTGCAACAATAAACAGTTCTACCGGTGTGGTTCATGCGGTTGCAACAGGCACCACTAACATTTCTTATGCGGTAAGTAACAGCTGCGGTGTGGCAACAACTTCAATAGCATTTGCGGTCGATTCATCAACACCTCGCATCGGTGCAATAACCGGAACGGCAGTACTTTGCGTAGCCGCTACTTCAACGCTTGCCGACACTTCAGCCGGCGGCACCTGGACCACCAGCAATGCTGCAATAGCTTCGGTAAATACTGCCGGAGTGGTGAGAGGGGTTTCCGCGGGTACTGCGACCATTACCTATACCATTAGTAATGGCTGCGGAGCTAACGACACTACAAGAACAGTAACCATAAACCCGCTGCCCATAGCTGGTACAATAACAGGTACTGCTGTAGTTTGCGTGGGTGTAAATACAACACTCAGCGATACTGCAACCGGTGGCACCTGGAGCAGCAGTAATGCTTCTGTAGCTTCGGTAAACACTACCGGTGTGGTGCATGGCGTTGCGGCAGGCACGGCTACTATTACCTATCATATTACCAACAGCTGCGGTTCAGCAGATTCTTTGCGCACGGTAACGGTGAACCCTCAACCTTCAGTTGGTGGCATTAGTGGTGCGTCAACAGTTTGTGCGGGCGCCAATATACCACTTACCAATTCGGTTAGTGGCGGCACCTGGAGCAGCAGTAGCGCATCAATAGCCTCAGTAAACAGCGCGGGCTCTGTAAGGGGTGTAGCGGCAGGTACTGCCAATATAACTTACTCGGTTACCAACAGCTGTGGCACTGCAGATACCTTTAAGACGATTACAGTTATAGCAACACCAACAGCAGGTACTATTAGCGGGCCTTCAACTACCTGCGATGGCACTTCAGATACGCTCACTACTTCCGGCACTGCTGGTGGCAGCTGGACAACCAGCGCATCATTGGTGGCCAGCGTAACCACTACTGGTATAGTCTTTGGCATATCGCCGGGTACAGCAACTATCTCTTATACAGTATCGAACAGTTGCGGCTCATCAACAGCAACGCATAGTGTAACTATCAGCCCTGCTGCTTCCTCGGGCCCTGTTACCGGCTCAGCTACGGTTTGTGTGGGTGCAACAACTACATTGAGTGTGGCCATTACAGGCGGCAGCTTTACCAGCAGCAATACCGGCATAGCCACGGTTAGCGGCGCGGGTGTTGTTGGCGGTGTTGCAACGGGTAGTGTTACCATTACCTATGCAGTTACCAATAGCTGTGGTACTGCCATAACTACCAAGGCTATGACGGTTATTACAACGCCTAATCCGGGTACGGTAAGTGGTGCATCTTCAGTTTGCCAGGGGAGCGGTGTAACGTTCAGCGATGGTACTGCCGGTGGCACCTGGAGTTCAAGCGCGGCGTCAATTGCATCTGTAAACACAA
Source organism: Chitinophagaceae bacterium (assembly GCA_947447265.1). GTDB lineage: Bacteria > Bacteroidota > Bacteroidia > Chitinophagales > Chitinophagaceae > Flavipsychrobacter. Next base: position 9,025 of record CANFKC010000060.1, on the reverse strand, counting down.
CAGGTTTTGTATTTGGTGTTGCTGCCGGTTCGGCTACCATCAGCTATACAGTTACCAATACTTGTGGAAACGCATCTGCTACACATGCTATAACGGTAAATCCACTGCCGGTGGCAGGCACTGTTTCCGGCACCTCGCCTCTTTGCATAGGTTCCGGCACTGCATTTACCAGCACAGGTACAGGCGGCACATGGTCAACAGGGAATGCAGCTGTCGCGTCAGTGGATGCGACAGGAAATGTAACCGGCGTTGCAGCAGGTACAACAACTATTTCTTACACGGTCAGCAATGGTTGTGGCTCGGTAAGCGCATCAAGAAGCGTTAGCGTATTGGCGGCTCCGGTTGCTGGCACTATTAGCGGATCGGGCACAGTTTGCCAGGGTGTTACAGTTACAGAAACAGGGTCTTCCAGTACCATTACATCATGGGCGCTGAGCAATACCAATGCTACATTGGGCGCAGCAAGTGGTACTACTATCGCAGTTCGTGGCGTTAATGTGGGCCTTGATACACTTACCTATACGGTAACCAATGCGTGTGGCACCAGCACATCATCCCGCAAAGTTATCAGTGTCCTGGAGGCGCCGAATGCAGGTACTATTTACGGACCTACCTCAGTTTGCGGAAATGATACAACACAATATCTGCACGATACCAGCGCCAATGCGCCTGGCACATGGTCTTCAACCTCATCGCATTTTGATGTCGACTTTGCAACCGGCAACATCGTAACTTTTTCAGCGGGCACGGGTGATGCCTATTATACAGTTAGCAGCGCCGCATGCGGTACTGCTACGGATACATTTACGCTTACTATCCGCTTAGCGCCTCTTGCAGGCCCTGTCGACGGAATAGGGCATATATTCGGCTTTGACACGCTTTGCTTTGGCCGCAACGATACCCTGAATAACTATGGTTATGGCGACTACTGGATGAGCAGCAATACCGCTCTTGCAACAGTATCGCTTACCGGTGGTATTGTTTCCACCGCGGCTGCTGGCTCTGTTATAATTTACAACATTGATACCAATTCTTGCGGTGCCGATACATTCGCTTTCCACCTGCAGATAAAAGGAACACCAAATCCGGGAACTATTACGGGCAGTGACACCTTGTGCGCGGGTTTAACCAGCGCGTTAACTGATACCGTTGCCGGCGGAACGTGGACCAGTAGCGCAACATCGGTAGCTTCAATAACTACTGCTGGCATTGTACACGCTGTTGCGGCGGGTACTTCAACCATCAGCTATGCTGTAGCCAATGAATGTGGCGCTGCTTACGCAACCAAGGCATTTCATGTAATCGGGCTACCCGATTTTACATCGCCGCTTAACCCTGGTGCTTGCGATAGTCAACAATTCAACTACAACCCGACAAGTAGCGCAGGCGGGGTCGGCTTTGCATGGACAAGGGCCACTGTTCCCGGAATAACTAATTTTGCCGGAAGCGGAACAGGTTCTGTTTCGGAATATCTTGATAATACAACGCTGGCACCGGTTACCGTAGTGTACCAGTTCATAACAACAGGCTTCGGTTGCGCCGACACTAACCTGGTTAATGTACTGGTGAGCCCTGTGCCACACCTTACCAGCGCTAAAGCGGATTCTATTTGCAGCGGTGCAACGCTCGTTTATATTGATACCGAATCTACCGGGCCAACAACCGCTGCCAACTGGAGCCGCGCTGCCGTTACGGGCATTTCACCAGCCTCAAACAGTGGGACCCATATCATTAACGAACCGCTTACCAATACAACTATTGCCAGCATTAACGTAACCTATGTTTACACGCTGAACTTCAACGGCTGCCGCGATACAGAAAGCGTGGTAGTGCAGGTGTCGCCAAGCCCTGTATTTCCGCATATTACAACGCATACACCTTCATACGTTTGCAATGGTACTATGTACATGAATTTTGGTGGAGATACGCTTGCTACTGGCGTGCGTTATGATTGGTTCACATCAGGTGGGGCTTCCGTTTGGGCTACTGGCAATACCCGCCAATATTGCCTCGTTAATTTCACTACACCGGGTACCAGCTATATATACCTGAAAGCGTCGCTGGCAGGTTCAGGCTGCGTGGGCATCGATTCCTTTGGCGTTATTACAAGCGCTACAGCTGCACAGACTCCGGAGGTTATCTATTTCAACAACGACTTTATCTGTAAGGATAATACAGTCGATTCTTACCAGTGGGGATATGATGATGCGTCAACGCTTGACTCCACGAAATTGGATGGAGAAACGAACCAGAATTACACGAATTTCAGTCCAGATAATTTGCATAAATTCTATTGGGTAATTACCAGCCACAACGGCTGTCTGCAAAAATCGTACTACAGAACACCTACAGCGGTAATGAACGTAAATGCAGCTGACCAGGGTAGCATGAGCATCTTACCTAACCCGACTACCGGCACATTTAAATTGTCTGTTGCTGCCGTTAGTACGGAAAAAGCGACGATAACTGTTACCAACAGTATTGGCCAAAAAGTGAAGGAGTTTATCATGAATACCAACACAAGCAGCGAGGTTACGCTTGACGAAGCTGCGGGTATCTATTTTATTACTGCCGATACCAGAAACGGAAGGGTTACTGGCAGGGTAGTGTTGACAAAATAAGAAGCATTTGGGAGTCTTTCGAGATTGGCACGTATCCACCAATGGCAGAATGCAAACACGGTCTTTGCGAACGTAGTGAAGCAATCTCACGATTGGAGTGTAGCATAAACCAAAGTCGTATGTTGTGAGGTTGCTTCGGCGAAGGGCCTCGCAAAGACCAGCAAATTTGTATGCCGTGATAAGGTTTTTGGTAACGCTATCAAGATTTAATTGAAGAGAGTATTGCTCGTCTGAAATACCAAACACAACAAAGCCCCCGGAATCCCGGGGGCTTTGCAATTTATTTTGAAGTTGAAAAATCAACAGCTTTCTACTTTAGACTTTCTGGTAGAAAGACTTACGACTCTCGACTTACCACTTACGACTAGTAGTCCATGCCCATTCCGCCTGGCATACCGCCGCCCATTGGGGCGCCTGATGACTTAGGTTCTGGCTTGTCAGCAATTACGCACTCAGTAGTCAATAACATGCTCGCGATAGACGCTGCATTTTCAAGAGCTACACGGCTCACCTTAGTTGGGTCAATAACACCGGCAGCAAGCATATTTTCATAAACTTCTGTGCGTGCATTGAAACCATAATCAGCTTTGCCTTCACGTACTTTCTGAACGATGATAGAACCTTCCAGACCTGCGTTAGCAACGATCTGGCGAAGTGGTTCTTCCAAAGAACGGCGAACGATAGCAACACCTGTTTTTTCGTCAGCATTGTCAGTCTTAACCGCATCTAAAGAAGCGATAGCGCGGATGTAAGCAACACCACCACCAGGAACGATACCTTCTTCAACAGCGGCACGTGTAGCGTGTAATGCGTCATCAACGCGGTCTTTCTTTTCTTTCATTTCTACTTCACTTGCAGCACCTACATAAAGTACAGCAACACCACCGCTTAATTTAGCAAGGCGCTCCTGTAATTTTTCGCGGTCGTAATCGCTGGTAGTAGCTTCGATCTGTGTTTTGATCTGGCTTACACGTGCAGTGATGTTTTCTTTTTCACCCTTGCCGCCAACAACAGTTGTGTTGTCTTTGTCAATAGTGATGCTTTCAGCCTGGCCTAAAGATGCTATTGTAGCATTCTCCAGTTTGTAACCCTGGTCTTCGCTTATTACTGTACCGCCGGTCAATACAGCGATATCCTGTAACATTTCTTTACGACGGTCGCCGAAGCCCGGAGCCTTAACAGCAGCGATCTTCAATGAACCACGTAATTTGTTTACAACCAAAGTAGCCAATGCTTCGCCATCAACATCTTCAGCGATGATCAAAAGTGGGCGGCCGCTCTGTACAACGCTTTCCAGTATTGGAAGGATGTCTTTCAACGTGCTTACTTTCTTCTCATAGATAAGGATGTAAGGGTTCTGCAACTCAACCATCATTTTTTCAGAGTTGGTTACGAAGTACGGGCTTAAATAACCGCGGTCGAACTGCATACCTTCTACTACTTCTACAGTAGTTTCAGTGCCTTTCGCTTCTTCAACAGTTATAACACCTTCGTTACCCACTTTAGCCATAGCCTGTGCAATCAGCGCGCCGATTGTGCTATCGTTATTTGCAGAGATAGAAGCAACCTGCTCTATCATTTTGTTGTCGTTACCAACTTTTTGAGATTGGGACCTCAGGTTTTCAACTACAGCTGTTACAGCCTTGTCAATACCACGTTTCAGGTCCATTGGGTTAGCGCCGGCAGCTACGTTTTTCAAACCTTCGCCAATAATAGCCTGAGCCAATACTGTAGCGGTAGTAGTACCATCACCAGCAAGATCAGCAGTTTTTGAAGCTACTTCCTTCACCATCTGGGCACCCATGTTTTCAATAGCGTCTTCCAGTTCTATTTCTTTAGCTACGGTAACACCATCTTTAGTTACAGAAGGTGCGCCGAATTTTTTCTCGATAACTACGTTACGACCTTTAGGACCTAAAGTTACCTTTACTGCATCAGCAAGAATATCTACACCACGCTTCATCCTGTTGCGGGCATCAATGTTGAAAAAGAGTTGTTTTGCCATGTTTTTTTAATTTTTGAATTCGACAATTTGCCAATTCGGCAATTAGTCAATTATGTTTAATGATTTTGTTTTTGAATTACATGAGCAATTGCCGAATTGTCGAATTGGCAAATTGCCGAATTGTTTAAATAACCGCCAGGATATCGCTTTCACGCATAATCAGGTAGTCTTCACCTTCCAATGATATTTCTGTACCGGCATACTTGCCATATAATACAGTATCACCTTCCTTTACAGTCATTGGTTCATCTTTTTTACCAGGGCCTGCAGCTAATACAGTGCCACGGACTGGTTTTTCTTTAGCAGTGTCAGGTATTATAATACCGCCGGCAGTTTTTTCTTGTGCAGGAGCCGATTTTACAATTACCCTGTCGTGTAAGGGTGTAATGTTTACTTTGTTTGCCATTGTTATATAAATTTTAGTTTTGAAAACGTTGTTGTGTAATATCGTCTGCATCTTTTATGCCAAATAGATTATCCGACATTTTAGCAGCAGCGCGCGCGTCAAAATTAACTATATAGGCCGGTTTGCAGTCATTCTTTCATAGTTTACATTTTGGTAACGCACATTTTGGCAGGCATTTAAGGCCTACTTTTGTGTTATGTACAAAGGTAAACTGCTGCAAAAAAAATGATTTCAAAAATATTTTAGTTTGTTACAGAACTTTTGCATATCTTTGGTCTTTATTAATCTTTTTATTTTAAAAACAATGCAAGAAGGTACAGTTAAATTCTTCAATGAAGCTAAAGGCTTTGGTTTCATTACTCCATCAAATGGTGGTCCGGACATTTTCGTTCACGTTTCAGGTCTTTACGATGAAATTCGTGAGAACAACAAGGTGTCTTACGAAGTACAAAATGGTAAAAAAGGTTTGAATGCGGTTAATGTAAAAGTTATCTAATTTTATTCATAGTTATTCATTTGGAAGCACGCTATTTTTAGCGTGCTTTTTTTTTATTTGTTGAAGTGGCTGCGATATGTTGAGGCCCCGATAGACAAACTAACCCAATAACACAGCTATGCTGAGGCACACAGGTGATAAGCGTAATTTTAAGCACAACATCAGGCTGGCATCCTTACTTTGCCTGACAGCAGGTTTTGTAAATGTTTCTGGCTTGCTGGGTTTTCTTGTATTAACCACAAATGTTACCGGCCATGCGGCCATTTTTGCAGAAAAGCTTGCATTGCAAGATTACAGGCTTGCTTTCCAGGCGGGCTTATGGATGCTGTTATTCTTTTCCGGCGCATTTTTCTCCAGCCTTTACATTGGTAAAATTGGCAGTAATAACCGGCTGGCTTATACCGTTCCTATTATCGCTGAAATTGCCATACTGGTAACGGTTGGAATCCTTGGCCCGTCCTATAACAGAACAACTATAGAAAATGACTACTTTGCTGGTAGTCTGCTATTCGCTATGGGTCTGCAGAATGCACTGGTGACCGTAATATCAGGTTTCGTGGTGCGCACCACGCACTTAACGGGTATGTTTACTGATCTTGGCATTGAGCTGGCGGCAATGGTTTACGAAACGCCGAAAAGGAAGGAAGCCATAAGGCATAAAATATCGCTGCGGCTGGTTATTATTTCGTTTTTTCTGCTGGGCGGTATACTCGGTGGCTTTATTTTTCAATCGCTAAAATACCACACCTTTTTTATTCCGGCGGGCATTCTGTTAGTAGTCATGTTTTATGATTCGTTCCGTTTCCGGGCGCTGAAAATGATACAGGCATTCAAAGCCCGGTAGCAGAGCCTAACCCTGCTAAGCCGCGGGCGGTATCAGCACATGGTATAAGCGATGCAAATTTCTTTATGCTTGAACCGTCTCTGTTTGCTGCCTGCTCATCGGAATGGGTTTGTATCGTTTAAATTCAATGGACTGATCGAAAAGGAAGCGATAGGTAAAATGCTTACGCGCCTGCACTGCGCCCACTGCACTGTGTAGCCTGTTAATTTTAGGATTAAAATCTCCAGCCCAACGCAACTCAATACTCTTAAAGCCCAATTTGCGCACCTCATCAATCGATGACATGATCATCCCTGTTTCAAGACCGTATTGTTGAAACTTTGGTTTAATGCCAACGGCAATTGCATGGCCTTTTGTAAGAATGCCTTTTTTGCGATACCATTGAAAGTCGTTACGGCTGCGGAACATGAAGAGTAACAGCTGGAGCGGATTGAGCTTGCCATTGTATTTCTTAAAAATCTGGTTTAGGTCCGGCGTGCAGATAAGAAAACCTGCAGGTTCGCCGCGCACAAACGCGAAAGGTATCATTTTGCTCACAAACAGGTGGCTGATCTCTTTTGCAAATTTTTGTGCCCTGGTTTCGCTTATAGGTTTATACTCTTCATGAAACTGCCAGGCGTCATTATATATTTCGCGGAAATAGCCTGCATAAAGGGCTAACTCATTCTTTGCAGGATGCCTGAATTCGACGCCTTCTTTTTGATTTACCCAGTTCCATATCCGGTCAAACCGCTCATCAATGCCGTTTTGCAGGTCAATTACATTACTCGTCATTTCGTAATATACCTGGAAGCCATAGTTTTCAAATAAGTGCTGATAGTAAGGCTTGTTATAGTTTGTGGTAAAGGGAGGTTCAGTAAAGCCTTCAACAAGCAGTCCCCAGAAGCGATCGTTTTCTCCGAAGTTTATCGGCCCGTCCATTGCTACAACTCCACCGGCTTCCAGCCACGCTCTGGCCATATCGAACATCAGGTTTGCGGCATCCTGCTCGTTAACGCATTCAAAGAAGCCAATACCACCCGCAGATATTCCTGTGTTTGCTTTCTTTTCATCATCAATAAATGCGGCTATCCTCCCGGCATAGTTGCCTGCATGGTCTTTCAATATCCAGCGTTGCGCACTGCCATGCTGGAAGTAGCTATTTTTCCCTGGTTCAAAGGTATTGTGTAACTGTTTATCGAGTGGGCATATCCAGTTGCTATCGTGCTGGTAAATTGCACGGGCTACATCTAAAAAGTCTGTTTTGTCTTTTTCGGTTTGTACAGTATAAATGGAAAAGCGCATGGTTCGTGGTTGTTATTTTCAATTATAAAAATTAGTGTGTTTTTTAAATGATGTTACCGGCTCACCAGTAGATTTTTTAGGTCATTTTGAATCCATTTATCCGGAATGTTTTTCCAGCAAAAATTCCGTAAGCCGCATAGGGCAGGGGTTTTAAGCTGACCGATGCGCCCTAGTAAATTTGATTTCCTCTGCACCGCAAAAACTCTTTTGCTCCGCTCAAGGTGAAATGCGGCAAGGTCTTTTTCTACTTTCGAGGTGTGCGTTAATTTGTTGACAAGCAGAAATGCGTCTTCTATTGCAAGTGCAGCGCCCTGTGTTAAGTTGGGCGTCATGCCATGTGCTGCGTCGCCCATTAATATCACCCTGCCCTTGTGATATTTTTGTAAAGGCACGTCTTCGAGGTCGTTATACATGAGTTCATGGCCCTCTTCCAGCGAAGCCATAATTCCCGGTACCGGACCTCCGAAATCCGTAAAAAGATTTTTGAATGCAGCTATGCTGATGTTGCTGTAAGCAACGTAGTTTTTAGTAGTGTTAACTGAGGCAAAACAGTGTACACTGTTTTCAGAAACCGGTACAATGCCAAATCGTTTTCCATTGCCCCACATTTCTGTAATCGTATCGCTGTGCGGCTGGGGTAAATTGTTGGCAATAAATCTCCATGAAGAATACCCGGCATATTTGTTGCTGCGTTTCCCGAATACCGCTTTTCGTACTGTTGAATTGATGCCATCGCAACCTACAACCGCATCGTAGTATTGTTGATGGCCGTTGCTGAGCGTAACCTTTACTTTGTTATCGTCATTTTCAATTGAACTAAAAGTGGTATCAAGGTGCACAGCGGTAGTATGCAGATGACTTAGCAGGATGTTGTGCAGGTCGTGCCGCAAAATTGTAACGGTTTTTGCATAATCAGCATAACCGTCAAGATTGAAAGACGATAGTATTTCCCCTTGCTCGTCGGCAATATTGATGTTCCTTATTTCGTTTGACCTTGCTTCGATTGCAGGGAACAGGCCAATTTCTTTTAATAGTCTTACTCCGTTTAGGGTAAGTGTAATGGCGCCGACCACCGGCCTCCATTCTTTACTTTTTTCTATCAGGGTAACTTTAAAAGCTCTTCGTTCGGATAGCAACGCCAGCATAATGCCCGCTATACCTCCGCCAACGACCAGAATGTGCAATGGTTTTAAATTCATAAATGGCATCACACGCCTGCTCTTATAATAAACCGCCATCAAAATTATTAAAATAATAATTTACTATCTTTGGTTCAAATAGGGAGCTATGCGAACCTTACAGTTGGTAAATCATCTTACAGATGTTCAATTAAAAGAAAGGCTTGCCTCAACAACCGGCAAGCCGGAGT
>CANFKC010000059.1 GCA_947447265.1 Chitinophagaceae bacterium | reverse complement strand
CTACGGCGCATAGTTCTAAAAAAATGGTTGTTCTACAGAGCGGTAACCCCTACGGGGCAATGTAGTTGACCTAAGAATTACCAATAGTATTTCGCCCTTACAGTTCTAAAAAATGGTTGTTCTACAGAGCGGTAACCCCTACGGGGCAATGTAGTTGACCTAAGAATTACCAATAGTATTTTGCCCTTATAGGGCTTGTGTAATGTTGAATTTTTTAGCACAGGGCTGCACCCTGTGCTGGTATATTGCGGTCTTTCAGACCTTAAATTTTTTTAGGTAGACAATTACGTTATACCAATTCAACGTCAAAATGCGGCACAGATAGGAAGTTCAACCCTTTCAGGGTTGGCTCAGTAATGTCCATATCCCGTGGGTTTTCACCCACGGCTATTCCTATTTAAGTCCTTCGGACTATGCTGAATTTTGATAGTCAAATGGTATTATTTCTGTTTTTCGCGGGCGAAAACCGGTCCTCCCGACTGAAGTGCGGGACAGGTTCTCTTTGGCAGATGGGAGTTTGCCCACATCAATTATGATTATAGATTGTAATGCCGCTGTAGGCGTTGTTTCTTAATAGTAGAAAGCTCCCAAAGCGCTGCCCGGTATAGAGGTGTATCCTTTTTTTGCCTGTATCGGGTAGCACCTACGGCGCATAGTTCTAAAAAAATGGTTGTTCTACAGAGCGGTAACCCCTACGGGGCAATGTAGTTGACCTAAGAATCACCAATAGTATTTCGCCCTTACAGTTCTAAAAAAATGGTTGTTCTACAGAGCGGTAACCCCTACGGGGCAATGTAGTTGACCTAAGAATTCCCAATAGTATTTCGCCCTTACAGGGCTTGTGTAATGTTGAATTTTTTATCACAGGGCTGCACCCTGTGCTGATATATTGCGGTCTTTCAGACCTTAAATTTTTTAGGTGGACAATTACGTTATACCAATTCAACATCAAAAGGCGGCACAGATAGGAAGTTCAACCCTTTCAGGGTTGGCTCAGTAATGTCAATATCCCGTGGGTTTTCACCCACGGCTATTCATATTTAAGTCCTTCGGACTATGCTGAATTTTGATAGTCAAATGGTATTATTTCTGTTTTTCGCGGGGAAAAGCCGGTCCTGCAGACTGAAGTGCGGGACAGGCTCTCTTTGGCAAGGGGGCATTAAGAGTCGAATTTTAGTTTGTTTTTGATGTAGGTTTCAAAGTAGAGGATTATTGTTTTGGCTAGTTTTTCGTCTTCCTGAAGGAGCCAGTTGGTGAACTCTTTTGCTACCATTACGGTGCTGCCTATGCTGGTTTCGGATTCGATGTGTTTTATGGAGGTTGCCAGCCGCTTTTGTGTGTTAGCTTCTTTGTCTGATGGAAAGCCCGCGCCATCCATTATGGATTTATTGAGGTTGGTTAGTTGCCGGTATAATATGCGTAGCTGTTCGTCTTTTGTGGAGGCGAGTACATCGCGCAGCTTATCCCAGCAACCTTCGTTTGCCCATGTGTTGAGTTGCTGTTGCGAGATGTCGAGCTTGGTGATGATGTCAGTTTGCGGGAGGTTGTTTGCTGTGTAGAGCAGTTTCGCAATTTCGTGTTTGTTGTTGGTTGTCATGAGTGTTGATTTTGATGTAAAGTTGAGGGCGCATTTTTGGTTGAACAAACGTTATACACATGATATGCAATGCGTGAAAGTAATGGGGATAATTTTTAAGAATGGCTCAATTAAATTTGGTAATTCGACAATTCGGCAATTCGGCAATTCGGCAATGTGGTTTAACTAACTCTCCGAAATATTTTGGGATTTGCAACAATGGCTTAATGGAGCGTGGTCGAACGTAAGAGCGGAGAGCGCGTGCAAGAGGGAGAGCGGAGAGCGATAGAGCGGTAAAGGGGGCGGAGAGCGCGTGCAAGAGGGAGAGCAGGGAGCGAAAGAGCGGAGAGCGGGTGCAAGAGGGAGAGCGGAGAGCGGTAGAGCGGTAAAGGGGGCGGAAAGCGGGTGCAAGAGGGAGAGCGGAGAGCGGAGAGCGGTAAAGGGGAACGGAGAGTAGAAGAATGGAGCGTGCTTCGTTTTTCAATTTATGCCAGGGGATTTATAAAGGAAGGTTCGTTTGGTATGCTGCGGGTGCATTTGCGCTGTTTTTTATATTTTTACAAGGCTAGCTATGCCTGAGAATAAAGATTTTACCCGCCGAATTGAAATTCTGGATGAATGCCTGCGCAGGCGCCAGAAAAAATGGTTTATTGAGGATCTGCTTGATGCTGTCAACAGCAAGCTGGATGACCGATTTGACAAAAAGGTAAGCAAGCGCACTTTGTACAACGATCTTGATTATCTGCAAAATGAAAAACTGGCTCCGATAGTTAAGGGCAGAGATGGTCAGAAGGTGTTTTATTGTTATGAAGACGCAACCTATTCGGTATTGAACCTGCCCATAAGCGAGGAGGAGATAAGCAAGCTTAAGGATGCCATTAAAATGCTGCGCGAAGTGAATGATTTTAATTTACTTGATGATGTGGACCTGGTGGTTGAAAAATTGGAGCACAGCATTGCGACCCATGTACCCGATAGCAGATCGATGATACAGTTTGAAAAGCATACCTATGCCGAAGGTGCAGCGTATATTGATGACCTATTTTCGGCTGTAAAGGGAAAGTCGGTATTAAAAGTTACCTATCAACCATTTGGGTCTGACGCCCCGCAGGAGTGGATTATTCATCCGTACCTGCTTAAGGAATACCGGAATCGTTGGTTTATAATTTGCAGGCGGGAAGGGGCTACCCAGGTGAGTAATCTGGCACTGGACCGGATAAAGAAAATAAGAAATAGTTCATTACCTTTTGTTGATAATGATCTCTTTGACCCGGCAACGTTTTACGAGCATCTGATAGGTGTAACCTTCCCGACAGGGGAGGTGGTACAGGAAATTATACTGAAAGTGAAAGGCCGTCAGATCAACTATATTAAAACCAAGCCGATTCACAGCAGCCAGGAAATAATGGAAGAATCCGACGAAAATACACTCATAATTAAACTGCACCTGATTAGTAATTATGAGCTGCAATCGGTATTATTGGGCTACACACCAGATATTGAGGTGTTGCAACCGGTAGCACTTCGTGACCAGCTAAAAGAGAAGTATACTGCCGCTCTGGATGCATTTAAATAAGTTGTGCAAATAGATTGCACAAGTGATTTGCAAATTTGCAAAACAACAATGATAAACAAATCTATTTCCGTGATGAGTCCAGAATCTGAATCATTTTTAGCGTTTGAAAATAAAATTTTTAATGTACTTGACATTCTCCGAGGAGAAATCGAAGTTAATGAATACCTGCAAGTACTTTGCTACTCCCTTTTTTTGAAAAAAGAGGGGGTGTTGAATAAATTGAACGAGATAAGCATAGCAAGTATAGAAGATGCTATATCTCAAATTGAAAACGAAGCATTGGAAAGTAAGCTGTATCAAACAAGTAGTGACATAGAGCAAAATTTAAAAGTTCTTTTTTGGTCTTCGTTGAACTTTCAACCCTACTTAAAAAAAATATCCAAAAGGTCATTGGTTGCCTTGGTTAATGCAATTAATGATTTAGACGACGCTGCTGTTACTTTATTTTTTGAAAAGATAATAGAAGGTTCAATTTACAGGTCGGCGAAAATATTAGGGAAACGTGGCGAGCCTTCAGTTCAGCCAAGAGAGCTTAGTGATTTCATTGTTTCTCTGTCAGAACTAAAAAAAAGCGATAAAGTTTATAATCCTTTTGCCGGCTTAGCTTCATTTGGTAGGTTAATAGATAAAGACATTCTTTATGTTGGTCAAGAAAGAAATAAAGATACCCACTTATTAGGTTTTTTTAGGCTTTTATTAGGCGGCCGAAAAATAGCTCAATTGAAGTCTGATTATTTATGTGGTGATTCTGTTCGGGATTGGAATCCTAAGAAGGAAAAATATGACTTGATTGTGGCTTGTCCGCCATTTAACATGCGGATAGATGAAGAAATTTCAGGCATCCAGAGTAAAATTAAAACTGTTGAACAGTTCTTAATAATGAAAGGAATTTCTGATTTAACGCCTAGAGGAAAATTAATAATTGTAATTCCTCAAGGATTTCTTTACAGAGGAGGTCCTGAAGAAACTCTACGCAAGGAGCTTGTAGATGATGATTTGTTAGAAATGGTAATTTCTTTTCCTGGTGGCATTTTTTCAAATACTAGCATACCAGTTTCTGTTATCATCATAAACAAGAAGAAGAAGGAGCCTGGAGTTGTACGTTTTATTGATGCCAACCATTTTGTAGATAACATTTCAAAAGAAAAGCGGATAAATCACGAGGCACTTTATTCAATTGTGAATAATGAGGAGGATTCAGATTCTTTAAGGATTGTAAAAGTCGAAACTATTGTTGGGAATAATTATTACCTCAATAACAATCGTTATTTTATCTCATCACTTTCAGCTTCAGAGATTGTAGCTGCAGACTCTCAGATTGTAAAGCTTGGCGATTTTCTTGCCGTCCTAAAAACAAATATTGCATCTGGGACGCTAGAGCAAAATAACTTGCTGTTATGCAAGCCATACAATAGCCAGATGGCGAAATCAGGCTTGACTACCGCTGGCAAATATGTTAGAATACGCGACCTAGCCGACGACAGATTGAATTATCTTCTAGACGTTAATAACGTTAGTCTTTCAGAATTACCAAAGCAGTCGTTTGAAGTGAAAGCATCAGCCTTGTTGCTTGCTTTAAGATGGAATACTTTGAAACCTACTTATTTTGAATATAAGGGCGAGTCCATTTTTGTCAACAATGACATTATTGCCTTGGAAGTCGATGATAAAAAAGTTGACATTGCTTACCTCATTAACGAATTGCAGGCCGACTACGTTCTTAATTCAGTTAGGTCTCTAAGAACCGGCACTACAATTCCGACAATTCGAAAGCAGGACTTATTTATGGTTGAGATTGTTTTGCCACCAATTGAAAAGCAGCAGTCAAAAATGAAAAGAGTGAAGGAAACTCTTTTTTTTGAAAAGAATAAAGAATTGGATATTTTAAGGAAAATTCATGGTCTTGAGAATGAGCTAGTTGAACAGAATACATATCTACGTCACTCGTTAGCTGGGCGAGCTAATAATTTAAGTGGAAGCATAAAAAGCCTCACGAAAATATTGAATGAGCAAATTTTACCTCTGCTACCTAATGCAATGGATCTGAAAGAAACTCCGTTGAGCACGTTGAGCCTTGGGAAGTATATTTCTATTATCGAGCGCGATATAAAGAAGATATCGGAAGGTCTCACAAAGGCTATCCGAGTAGAAAATGCTATCGAAGAAAAGAAGTTACAGCCAGTTGATATAATTGAGTTTCTTGAAAATTATACTGGCGAGTTGAAAGCGCGCAAAGATTTGCGATATAGAATGGACTTTTCGATAGATATTGATGCCTTTAAAGATGAAGATGGGACAAGGATAAAAACCCTCATTTTAGCAAATACAGACTTGCTAACTGATCTTTTTAATAATCTGATTAAAAATGCTGAAGTTCATGCTTTCACTGAATTTCCTGCTCGCGTCACAGCACAGAGAACACGTCCTAATAGTAACAGTCATAATCGAATTGAGATATACGTTATGCTTAATTCAGATAAAGGAGTGGGCAATGAGGAGGAGAGCGATATAGTAATACTCGTTTCCAATACTGGAAAAGGATTTCCTGAAAATTTCAACTTTTCGGATTTTATAAGAAAAGGAAGTAAAGCTGGTAAGCACTCAGGCGATGGTTTTGGCGGATGGTACATAAATGAAATAATTAAGAAGTTCAATGGCCAGCTTGACATTATTGATGAACAAGGAGTTGAGGGCTTGCCTGATACTGATTTGTCAACTAGCTTTGAAATAACTATACCGGTAATTCAATTTGATAATGATGAAAACTTATAGAGTGCTTTGGTTTGATGATGAGCACGAAACTCTTGAAATAATTAAGGAGAGTGCAATTATAAATGGCGTTACTCTAGTTCCATTTGACAATGAAGAAGAGGGTATACGTGAATTGGATAGAGGGTTGCATTTGTATGATGCCGTAGTAGTGGACGGTAGATTCTATAGAAAAGCAGGCCAATCTGGGGACGCCTTGAATGACAATGCATGGGTGTCGGTTGCCCGGTATTTTGATAAATGGTCAGATAGAAAAGTAATGCCTTGGTTTATTTTATCAGGTCAGATTAGCATAACGAAAAGTAAAAATACTTTTGTAGAAATATATAAGAATAATAGAGTCTACGATAAACTGGTGGAAGATGATATTCAGTTGCTGTGGGAAGATATTAAACTGGAAGCCGACAAACAAATTGACACTCAGCTTAGACATAAGTACAACCAGGTATTTGACGTCTGTACTGAGAAATATATTGGTGCAGAAACGGCTAAATCCTTACTGTACCTTTTGAGAATAATCGAAAGCGAAAATGTAGACTTTGAAACTGAAGAAAAAATAAACACAATTAGAAAAGTCATTGAAAGAGTGCTTACAGCCTTTAACCGCATCGGAGTTTTGCCATCGGATGTGCTGACAGGTAAAGGAGGCATTAATAATTCAAGTAAATTTCTTTGTAATGACCTACCATCTTTTACGCACCAAGTAGAAATATTGCCTCGAGCTATTGCGTTCCTTCTAAAAAATTTGACGCAAGTGACGCAAGATGCATCTCATTCAGAGGGCGATCTTTCTCTTAAAACTGATCAATTCATTAAATCTCAACCCACAGGTTACTTTTTCAAAAGTGTAGTATTTCAATTATTTGAGTTGTTAGTTTGGTTGAAAACCTATTTCGATAATAATCAAGATTTAGAGGAGAACAAACTGATAGCATTACGGCATGAAATAAACTCATCCACTCAATATGAAGGGATTATTGAGCAAGATGACCTTAAAAACTATTTCTGCGGCGAATACCTTTTGGGTTATAATGCTGTATATGGAAAATATAATTTGGGAGATACTATTAAAATAATTGAATCAACAGCTAATACCCAATCCAGAACGCGCCATCTTTACACGAAATTTGGTTCTAAATTTATCAGATCTATTTGAATGGAGAAAAACTCAACTAACCCAAATGCTTACACAAGAATTACGTAACGATATTGATAAGATATGGAATGCCTTCTGGACGGGAGGGATTTCGAACCCGCTGGCGGTCATAGAGCAGATCACTTATTTGCTGTTTATTAAGCGGCTGGATGAGTTACAGCAACTGAAGGAGAATAAGGCTACACTGCTGAATAAAGCTATTGAAAAGCCGATCTATCTGCCGGAACAAAAGGAATTGCGCTGGAGCAGTTTTAAGGACCGGGAACCGGAACAGATGCATAAGCTGTTTACCCGTGATGGTGGCGTGTTTGACTTTATGAAGAACTATGGCAGCATTGACAGCGCTTTTGGCAGGTTTATGAAGGGGGCAGTGTTTATGATACCTACGCCGCGGTTGCTGGCCAATGTGGTGGATATGCTGAGCGGCATCGACATGAAGGACCGCGATACCAAGGGTGATGTGTATGAATACCTGCTGAGTAAGATAGCCTCTGCCGGGCAGAACGGTCAGTTCCGCACACCGAGACATATTATTAAGATGATGGTGGAGCTGATGCAGCCTGGTCCGGAGGATGTGATTTGCGACCCGAGTGCGGGTAGCTGCGGGTTTTTGGTGGGTTGCGCGGAGTATATGCGGGAACACCATGCCAAGGCGTTTTTTAATAAGGGGTTTGAGCAGTTTTTCAGTACGGAGATGTTTATGGGTATGGAGTTTGACCCTACCATGATCCGTATTGGCGCTATGAATATGATTCTGCACGGCATAGAGGAACCTGTGCTGCGCGATGTGGATGCCCTGAGTGATGCCAACAGTAGTTTTACCGAGCAGGCAACGTTGGTGATGGCAAATCCGCCTTTTACCGGCAGCCTGGATAAGGATGCGGTGGATAAGGATATTCTGCGCGTAGTGGACAGTAAGAAGACGGAACTGCTGTTTTTGGCGCTGATACTGAAGGGGCTGAAGAAGGGTGGCAGGGCTGCTGTAATTATACCCGATGGGGTGCTGTTTGGCAGCAGCAAGGCGCATAAGCAGATACGCGAAGAGCTGGTGGATAAGCACCGCCTGCAGGCGGTGATAAGTATGCCGGGCGGTGTATTTAAGCCGTATGCAGGGGTGAGTACGGGTGTGTTGATTTTTACGAAGACGGGTAGTGGTGGCACTGATAATGTTTGGTTTTACGATATGAAGGGGGATGGTTTTACGCTTGATGATAAACGCCAACCTGATGAGAAGAACAATGATATACCGGATATACTAGCGAAGTGGAACAATGGTGCGCCGATTGGTGCCAGCCGGGAGGGCGCTAATTTCTTCGTGCCTGTAGCGGAGATACGTGCCAATAATTACGACCTCAGCATTAACCGTTATAAAGAGGTGGTGTATGAGGAGAAAACCTACAGCAGCCCGGCGGCTATTATTGCAGAGATAAAGCAGTTGGATAAGGAGCGTGCCGAGGCATTGGGGAAACTGGAAAAACTGCTGGTTAGTATATGATTTTTTTGCACATAAATTTGGTGCGTGTTGGTTTCCCACCATTTTGCTGATATCAGCAAAATAATAGAAAAGTAAGAAAAGTAAGAAAAGTATGACTTCATCGATTCTATTTGATTGCGTAGAGCCAGTCTCTAACTGTAACCCAAAAAGCCATTTTCATGGCGAACAGTTTAATTATGTCGACATAGCAGCTGTTAGCCCAATATCAAAAAATATAATTGCTGCAAGTACTTTATTCGCGGAAGATACGCCATCAAGGGCGCGTCAAATTATTAGAGAGGGAGACGTGTTGGTTTCCACGGTTCGACCAAATTTAAATGCAATTGCTCATGTGCCTGCAGAGTACGCGGGGAGTATTGCGTCTACGGGATTTTGTGTACTGCGCTCAATAAATCAAAAACTATCTTCCAGATATTTATACTACTGGGTACAGTCATCAAGTTTTGTAAAAGACATGATAGAAAAAGCAACTGGCGCAAGCTACCCAGCTGTCTCGGATAAGATTGTAAAAAGTACAATTATCCCCCTTCCCCCTCTCCCGATACAACAAAAAATAGCTGCTATACTTGATGAGGCTGATGCGCTGCGCCGAAAGGATGCGGCACTGCTTGCTAAATACGACCAGCTGCTGCAGGCTGTGTTTTATGATATGTTTGGTGATCCGGTGAAGAATGAGAAGGGGTGGGAGGTGAAGAAGTTGAGTGAAGTAACGGATAAAATAACAGATGGTGAACATGGCACGGTAGAAAAGATTGCAAAAGGTAGACCATACCTGATGGCTAAAAACATAAGAGATGGATACATTGATTTTAGAGGGGTCGAGTACATATCAGAGAGCGATCATCGTAAAATTTTCAAGCGTTGCAATCCAGAACTAGGCGATTTGTTACTTGTGTGTATCGGAGCCACAATTGGAAGAGTTTGCATTATGCCGACAAATGATGAATATAGCATGGTTCGAAATATTGCGTTGATTAAACCGAATAAGACTTTGTTAGGATCTGCCTTTTTATATTCCTGTTTTAAATCTGATTTCATGCAAAGGCAGATCAAAGCTACAAATAACAGTTCTGCCCAAGCCGGGCTATATACAGGACAAATCAGTAACCTTACCATATTTGTTCCCCCAATCAATTTGCAAAAACAATTCCAATTGATATCGCAAAACATCCAACACCAAAAATCCCAAATCATCCAGCAGCAGGGGCATTCCGAGGCATTGTTTCAGTCGTTGATGCAGGGGGCGTTTAAGGGGGCGTTGGTCTGAACTCCCGCAATTCTGCGGGACAGGTAGGATTTTTAGGATTTATATGATTTTTAGGATGGTTTTTGGGGATTGTTTTAGGGGTTGATGCGTGGGGTGATTTTTAATGGTTAATGGTGAATTGTGCATGCGCCACCTGTGGTGGGGATACGGTGGTGGGTTGTGAGTTGTAATTTGTCTGAACTATGATTTTTAGGATTTATATGATTAGCAAGATTTTTTTGCATTGTGGGTCTGGCTTGGTTTTGCCATGGGGCGCATACACTGGGCGACCGCAAGTGATCGCCCCTACGGTGTCATTTATGAATATTGAATACCGGGTAGCAACATTTATTTCGTAGGGGCCGGGCTTGCCCCTGCCCTGGATGACATGGGCTTGAATGCACAGGGCGACCGCAAGGGATCGCCCCTACGGTATTGTGATTTTGGGCTGGATAATAAAACCCATGGTGCGCTGGGCGCACCATGGGTTGAGGGAAGAAGGGTGTATTACTGAATTACTATTGTAGCTGTATTCAGTATTGAAGGTTGAACATTGATAGTACCCTTTCCTTTAAGCGTAGTTGAACCAATTTTTTTCTCTGCACGAATGAAATAGTTTGCTACCGGAACGTTAAGGAAAGTAGCCACGCCAGAGCTTATTGTTGGCGTTTGATAGGTAAAGGCTGCGCGTGTTGGTGTGTCAGATTCTGCAATAATGTTGCTGCTGTATAAATACACAGGTATCCCGCTTATAACATTGCCGTCCTTGTCTGTTACCCTAATGCCGACTGTATCAAGCTGCACTGTGGGATGTAGAGGAACATTTACTATGCCAATACCCAGAGGTTGAACAGTGCTGGTTGAATAACCAGTTAATTGCAGGTTTCCTGCCTGCTTGGGCGCAATGAAATAATAAAAATGAGGCGCAACATTAAACCAGAAATCATAACCGTAATTATTTGTTTTAAATGAGTGCACGCCATTTGTAGTCGCAGCAGGATTAGACGAAAGTAATGTACTGTCAGCAATATAAATATCATGATTGTCATATGCTATTACAGTTATCCCCTGAAGCTTTATACCATTAGGGTCGGTGACAGTAACGGCAACGCCATTCTGCTGTGAGAAGTCAGGCGTAGCAATAAGCCGCAATGTGTCGTTGTCGGGTATTCTGGAGATGAGCGCCGTGTACCTGATTCCTCCAATTGTATCGCTGTAAAAAAGGTCGTAATTTCTTTTTCTGTCAAGATTGGTAAATTGAAAGTATCCACCATCATTAGTAACACAGGAATAAATAAAATTCAGCGTATCAGAAGGGTTATAAGCGAGGCATACTTTCTTTTTGCCGATTGGTTTATTAAACACCTCTCCCGAATACGGGTTGTAATAACTAAGTTGGCCAGCCAATCGCCCCTCGCCATTAAAGTCATCCTGGTGCCTTTTACATGAGCTTATAGCAGCAGCCAATAATGCTATATATATATAACGTTTCATTGCAAGCGTGTGTTTAATTGTTATTTGAAAATATTGATTGCCTTCACAAATGCACCGGGATCGATGCCAATAAGCAAGAATGGACCGGTAACTTTATAAATGTTTGCCTGGTTCGCTATCTGGTCATTTTTAATCTCGTACTTCGTGTATTTGTAGAAGTGTAAACCTGTACATATTTGTATTCCAGGTCCCAGGTCGTAACCAAGGCCGAAATAGATATTGTCAGGAACCTTTCTGAAATCAAGCCCAAGCATGATATTAAACCGGGTTTTGGCTTCATCCCATGTTTTGCCGAATACAAATTTATCTTGTAGAAACACTCCTTTGTACGGATAATAGTGCAATGATGCAGCAACACCATATTGTTCGCGTTTTGAAGAAATACTCACAACATTATTGGTGGTAGTAACGGTGTTTTGTGTAGTTGGCATAAAGGTGTAGGTCAGACCAATACTTGTCATTAACCTATAGCGCTTGCCAGTTTTGAATGTAAACGTGGCGATTTTAGTTGTGTCGAATTTTGGATCCGATTTTGCGTCAGGTTTCGGAGTAACAACAGCTACATCGTACTTCCACTTAGTTGCGCTATCGATTACGTCCGTGCCGAATATCTCAGAATGGAAATCAGGGTCGGGTTTACTCGTTGGAGTGAGTTTTGGCATCGGCGGGATAAGATTATTCAAATCATTTGTTAAACCACCAAGTACCGTACTCGTTTTATTGAGTTTAATAACTGCAATCTGTCGAATACCATGTTCTATGAGGTAATCTTTATATGAGGTTCTTAATTCCGAAAGGATCTTTCCTAATTGTGCATCCTCGTTACCATTTACGACAATGATATTTTCGTAGGTGACTTTGGCAATTTTGATAAATTCTTTGCTAAATGGAAGTTCCTTGACTTTTGGCAATTTTGTAAATTCATATTCATTGTCGGTTACAAATTTACTATGCATTTCCTTAAGAGATTTGGTAATTTGTTTCCATTCTTCGGGTTTAATTGACCTGGTCTTTAAGCTAGCTCTGTCGAAATGACCATTCGCAACTTTATTTGGATCAAAATTGGCATCGCCGAAGGAAGCAGGAGATAAAAAATGTGGAGTTGGATTCGTATTTAATCCAGAGTTGAGTATGCCTGTGAGGTTAATCGCTCCGGCTGTTCCGCCAAGTGCTGTAACGTCGACAATGCTGCTAATTCCTCTGTTTAAAGCGTCGCTTATCGGGGATATATCTTTAAAGGGATTTGATGTTTTATTCAGCTTCCCGATTGCACCGGAAGGGAGGTTATGGATTGTAACCAAATAAGAACGGTCCACGACTAGCGGGTTTTTAGATTGAACTTTAATAACGCTGAGAGTGTCAAGCGTACTATAGGCAAAATAATCAGCGTATGATTTATTTGTATGACCTATCTTAATTGAGTTTAAAGTTCTTGTAACGGCAAGGAAATTATCTTTCAATTTTCTGTTGTCGGCTTGTTTTTTCTTTGCAACCGTGGAGTCGACAAACATTGTATCTGCTTTGCTCATCATGTCAAGCACCATTGTTTTATATTTCATCGCATCTTTTTCTGAAGTGTCATTCTGATATTTCTCGTCAAGTAAATTAATGTAGTTTTTCATTTTGTTTCTTGCATTTACATCTACATTATACTTTAGCGGTAGCAATTTTTCATCAGTAAAACCAAATGGAAGAGATCGTAAATTGCCCCCGGTAAACCAGAGCCATTGCCACATCCAAGGGAGTTTACGATACTGGTTAACTTTATCGGTCGCTGTATTTACAGCCATCTGAGCGTCATTGTAAACATCATACATGCTATCTAAGGTGAAAACTGTAATCTTTCTAGATTTTATGCTGTATAGCATTTTTTTTATATTAGATATGTTTTGCGATACTGACGTGTGCAATGGCTCAAAATCTTCTTTACCCAAATCCAGAATCGATTTATTAATGTCAAGACTAACTACTGCGTTGTAATAATCAATTAGAAATTGTTTATACGGGTCGGTTTTAGTCACTGTTAAGGTGTAGGCATCTCTACCTTTTTTCGATTCAATTTTGTAATACCTTAAATCGGACTTAATTCCAAAGACTATTTCACACTGATGATGGAGTTGATAAAGTATAGAGGTTTTGTCAATGGTATTTGCAATATCGTATGGTTTATTTGAGAGCCCAGACGAGATTGTTTTTAAGTCTTGTTCAAAGGTGCTAAACCCATTTTGTTTAGCGACGCCAGTAGAGTATAACATGTATGCGCGATTGTCTCCATTAAAAATCTTTATTAATGAATCAATGCTCTTTTTAATTGAGTCCTTCGCTGCGCTTAAAACATTTTGATTCCAAATTTCTAAAATAGATGTATCAACATATGCCGTGACTAACTCATTTCTTGAAAGACCAGATTTGATATGAGTTATGTCTAGGGAAATTACCCCGCTACTGTCAATTTTGATTTTCTCTACGCTTTTCTGGTATTTTGTCTTGCAGGATTTCTTATTTGGTTCAGATTTCGAATCGGGCGCGTTCGAATAACCGTGGTCTGCTTGGCAGTATCCACAAAACGATGGCAAAAGCATCAGTAACAATAGTAATCGTCTAATCATAAAATTGTTTTAAGCGTGAGTGTGCGTTATTCGGTAAAAGTAATATGCTGATTCTTAATAAAACAGGGTATTTTTACCCTTTTCTAAAAAATAATATTTATTTATTTTGGAAGCATAACTGACATGTGTAAGTACGTTGCACAGGTAGTGGTGATATTTGTGGTTTGTTGGGTTGCGTCGAATAGCTAAATTTTCAAATTATCGAATTACCTTTAACACCTATGCCCACTAACTTCTCCTTTTTGCAACATGAGTTTGCACCGATGTATGAAAATGCACGGAGGGCGGAGCAGCATGTGTATACTGACCCCATGTATTGCGCCATTTTGTGTCGTAAAAGCCTGGAGGAACTGGTAAAGTGGCTGTATGATAATGACCAGGACCTGGAGCTGCCTTACGATACCACGCTCAATTCGTTAATGCACGAACAGTCGTTCGTAAATGTTATTCCACAATCGTTGCTGCGCAATACGCATTTGTTACGGAAGATCGGGAATAATGCGGTGCATGGCAACCAGAAGGTAAGCCAGGGCGATGCGCTTTCTGCGCTCCGTATTTTGTTCGACTTTTCTATCTGGGTGGTGCGGGTGTATAGCAGCAGCCAGACGCCTGTGGCAACTTTCAATGATGCGATACTGATAGCCGGGACTCCGGTTAGCCGCAGCCGGAAGGAAACGGAGGAATTGCAGCAGCAGCACGAAGACACCCGCCAGCAACTGGAGCGCGCCAATAAAGAGCTGAAGCAGAATGAACAACTGATGCTGGAGCTACAGGCAAGGTTGGAAGCGGTGCATGCTGTAAAAACGGCGAATAAGGAATCGGTAACAGTTCATATAAGCCTGGGCGAGGCCGAAACAAGAAAATTATATATTGATACTCTGCTTAAGGAAGCCGGTTGGGATATTACTGCTGCCGGTTGCGCTGAATACCCCGTAAAAGGTATGCCAGATGGCGATGGCCGGGCCGATTATGTGCTTTGGGATGATGATGGCAAGCCATTGGCGGTGATTGAAGCTAAAAGAACTACTGTAGATGCAGGCAATGGTAAGCGGCAAGCGGAATTGTATGCCAACTGCCTGCAGCAGATGACAGGCCAACGGCCGATTATTTTTTATACCAATGGTTTTGAAACGCACATCTGGGATGATGCAGCGGGCTACCCCGACCGGCGGGTGCATGGTTTTTACAGTAAGGATGAACTGCAACTTGCCGTGAACAGGCGCACTTTGCGACAGCCACTGGCAAAGCAGGTGACCGATAAAGATATTGCAGGCCACTATTACCAGAAAGAGGCCATTACGGCTGTAAGCGAACGCCTGGAAACACGGGCGCGGGGAGCGTTGCTGGTAATGGCTACCGGAACCGGTAAAACCCGCACTGCCATTGCACTTACCGACCTGCTCACGAAGGCGGGTTGGGCGAAGAAGATACTCTTTCTTGCCGACAGGAATGCATTGGTTACCCAGGCTAAAAAGAACTTCAATAAATTTCTGCCCAACCTTACAGCTATTGACCTTACTAAGGAAGCTGAAGATACCGCCAGCCGAATTGTGTTCAGCACTTACCCTACGATGATGAACCGCATAGACAGTGTGAAAAGTGATGGGCACCGATACTATGGGGTAGGGCATTTTGATGTGGTGATCATTGATGAAGCACACCGGAGTGTGTACCAGAAATACAGGGCGATATTTGATTATTTCGATGCTATTTATATTGGCCTCACCGCTACACCCAAGGCAGAAAGTGATAAAGATACCTACGAGATATTCGGGCTGGAACCCCATAACCCAACGTATGCTTATGAGCTTACGCAGGCTGTGTCGGATAAATTCCTTACACCGCCCAAGGCCATAGCGATAC
Source organism: Chitinophagaceae bacterium (assembly GCA_947447265.1). Classification (GTDB taxonomy): domain Bacteria; phylum Bacteroidota; class Bacteroidia; order Chitinophagales; family Chitinophagaceae; genus Flavipsychrobacter. The sequence goes on along the minus strand of CANFKC010000059.1, from coordinate 13,305 downwards.
CACTAAAATTTCCGCGACGAGGCATAGTATATGATGACCTGAGCGATGCGGAGAAGGCGGAATATGAGCAGGAGTTTTTAGATAATTTCGGAACTATACCAGCCAGGTAAACAGTGGGGCAATCAATAATTGGTTATTCAATAAGAGCACTGCCGAGATGGTGTTAGACCAACTGATGACCGATGGGTTGAAAACGGAGGGCGGTGATAAGCTGGGCAAAACCATCATTTTTGCGCGCAACCACGATCATGCGGTTTTTATAGAGCGCTGCTTTAATGCACGCTATCCGCAGTATGGCGGCAAGCTGTTGCGAATAATAGATAACCAGACCAAATTTGCACAAAACGCGATTGACGAATTTTCGCATCCTGACAATAAAGAATTCCTGATAGCGGTGTCGGTTGATATGCTAGATACGGGTATTGATATACCGGAGATACTTAATCTAGTTTTCTTTAAACCGGTAATGTCGAAGGCGAAATTCTGGCAAATGGTAGGCCGCGGCACCCGCCTTTGCAAAGATCTTTTTGGTCCGGGAATGGATAAGGAGTATTTCCAGATATTTGATATTTGTGGCAATATAGAATTTTTCAGCGCCGCAGATATTCCGGAAACGGAAACAGCAATTTACGGCACGCTAAGCCAACAGATTTTTACTGCACGGTTACAGATTGTATACCTGCTGCAAACAGCGGCCAATATCAGCGATGAACAAAAGCAGCTGGCCGCTACGTATGCAGATGTGTTGCATGGCATTGTGGCCGGATTTGGTGAGGAAGACTTCAGGGTGCGAATGGAGCTTCGCTATGTTGTTAAGTATGGCGAACGTGCAGTGTGGAACGCTCTTACGAAACTGGATGAAGCAGACATTAAAAAGCACCTGTCACATCTGTATCTCGATGAGCAATCAGCGGAGCTTACCCGTCGTTTCGACCTGATGGTAATGAAGCTGATGCTTAATTTACTGGATGGTGGTAATGGAGGTTTTTATATTGAAAAGATAAAAACGCTTGTTGGCAGCCTGCAACGTAAAATGAATCTGCCTGAAGTAAAGAAGCAGGAGCCGCTAATTCGCAGGGTTATTGAAGATGAATACTGGCAGTCGGTTTCTGTTATTACGCTGGAAGAAATGAGGCTGGCCTTGCGCAACCTGATGCAGTACATAGAACGGCAAGAGAAAACGATACTGTATACCAATTTCAAGGATGAGTTTACTGGCGTAATGGAAGATGTGGATATATTGGGTGGCTACAACAATCTTTCAGCCTATAAAAAGCGTGTTGAAAAATTCATTCGCGAGAACCAGCATAATATCACTATTCACCGGATAAGGAATAATGTGCCTATTACCAGGGCCGAGCTTGATGAATTGGAGCGCTTGTTGTTTTCGGTTGATGCCCATGCAGATAAAAAGATGCTGGACGAAGCGGTAGAAGGGCAACCTTTGGGTAAGTTCATTCGCAGTATACTTGGTCTTGATATCAATGCCGCGAAAGCTGCATTCGCTGATTTTATAAGCGATAACCATCTCAATTCTTCGCAAAGCAACTTTATCAATACACTCATTGATTATCTGGCTCAAAATGGCACCATTGACCGGGAGATGCTATTTGATAAACCGTTTACCAACATTAATGACCAGGGAATAGTTGGGGTATTTCCACAACAAGCGGGAAAGATCATTTCTATTATTGATGGTATTAACGCCAATGCGATGCAGGTAGCGTAGCTAAATTATAAATTATAAATTGTGAATTATAAATTATAAATCCTTACCCTGTGGTGGGGACACAATGGAGTGATGGGCAATCTTGGAGTTTTAAGTTCATTTAACGCTCTACCACAAAGTGCAGTGTTTCCACGCCTTGTTCGTGTACTATGTGCAGCAAGTACATGCCGTCTGGTAATATGTTTCCGGGGTTTATGGTGGCGTCTACTTTGCCGTTATGGGTAGGTATTTGGGTTTGGAAGTATACTTTACCCAGCATGTCTGTAATGCTAATAGCTGCGTCGTTGCCGTTCAGTGCATTGGTAATGCCTTTTAGCGAGAAAGAGCCATTGTTAGGGTTAGGTAACAATGTGAAACTGCCACCGGTGTTCTGCAGACTATTTACCGCGAGCCTTCCGGGGCTGATAATTACTTTGTTGCTGGTATCAACATCTGGCACCGCACAACGGGCACTGCTGCGCATCACGCAGTAGAAGGTATCATTGCCATACATCCAGTCGCCAATGGAGCGGGTGGTATCGCCGTGCATGGCTACACCATTCTTATACCACTGGAAAGTAGGGTGTGAACCTTCAAAAGTGAGCTGAGAGAACAGGTTGATGTGCTCGCCCCAATAATGCAGGTTAATTGTTGTGTCTGTAAGAGCCGTCATGAGCGAAATTACCGCTGGGTGGCTGGTGTTAACGATCATGGTTTTAGCAACTGATACACTGTCAGGATATGCGCAAACAGCATTGCTTATCAGTCGGCAGGTAATAATATCGCCTATGTGCGGCGAATAAGTAAGCGTAGTGCCTGTACCTAACAACGTAGACCCAAACAAGAACCATTTGTAAACAGGAGATGTGCCTACGTTTACGCCATGTGCGGTAAGTGTTATTGGCCTGCCATCGCAGAAGGTATCTTCCGTTGCTGTAATGGTAAGACCCGGAATAACTACGGGCCTCACGGTCATTCTTATAGTATCGGAAACCGCAATGGTGAAGCCACCCGCGGAACTATCGTACATAGAACAGGTAATCACATCGCCATTTCTGACACTATCAGAATAGTAATACGGCGAATTGCCTGCCACCACATTTCCGTTAAGCTTCCATTTATAAAATGAAAGGTAATGTTTGCCTTTCATTTCATGCGCTGTGTACGTAACATGCGCAAAACCGCAGATTGTATCGCTTGGGCTTGGTGTAAGGTGTAATGTATCAATATTAAATACTTCTCGCACGCGGTGTCCGTTGTTGGAGGAAGCTTGTCCTTTATCTGCAATGAACATATTACCAAAACGATCCCAGGCCACATCGGCCGGGAAAGCCGTAATTGCCGCTGTTGCGGGGCCGCCATCGCCTGCGAAGCCGCCTGCGCTGGTGCTGCCTACTATAGTAGTAATAATGCCCGTAGATTTAGTAACCTTGCGTATGCGGTTATTATTCTGGTCAACTACGATTAGATTGCCTTGCGGGTCGATTCTAACCGCATTGGGGCCGTTTACTTTGGCTGCGGTGGCTTGTCCGCCATCGCCTGAAAAACCTGATGTGCTAGTACCGGCGTATGCGGTAATGATGCCGGTTGCGGCGCTCACTTTTCTTACCTGGTTATTGTTTTTATCTGCAATGTAAATATTACCTGCAGTATCAACGCAAACCCCAACAGGGCCGTCAAATGAAGCACTGGTGGCTTGCCCACCATTGCCGCCAAAGCCTACAGTGCCGTTTCCGGCAACGGTAGTGATAATTCCGGAAACGTCGACTTTCCGTACCCTTGTGTTTCCGTCAGCGATATAAAGATTGCCATAACGGTCAAAAGCTATGCCTGATGCACCTATCTTAGATGCAAGTGCCGCAATGCCATTGCCATTAAAATAGCCGGTAGTGTGGTTGCCTGCAACAGTGGTAATAATTTCGCTACGGTCAACTTTTCTAATTACATAATTCGCTGCATCAGCAATATGTAAATTACCATACGGATCGTATGCTAAAGAGAAAGGCGAACTGACACGAGAAGCAGTAGCCGGCCCACCGTCACCGTAAAAACCAGGGTATCCGTCACCTGCCAAAGTGCTTATCGAGCCGTTAGGTGTTATTTTTCTTATGTTGTTAAAGTAGTTATCGCAGCTGAAAACATAGCCGGAATCGTTAACGGCAACACTGTACACATTGCCAATTTCAGCAAGTATAGCAGGTCCGCCATCACCGGAATAGGCCTGGACGCCATTGCCGGCAATTGTCCTGATTATTTGTTGTGAAAATACAGTGCCATGCATACAGGCCACAAACGCTAGTAGTAAGGATTTTATAAGATGCTTCTTCATATTATGACAACTTAGTTGGGGCAGTTAATGAGGTATAACAAAATTATGATTTTTTTACGTGCTTAGCAAGTTGATATAACTGATAATTAAATTTTATTGCGCTAAAATGGCAAATAAAGGTTTAAACATCAAGTTTCCTGCTTTAAGTCATGAAATTTGTACCTGTTTTGAAGACAATGTTAGCAGAATGGAGTTGAACCTGCCCGTTAATACGTTGACGTAAATGCACTTTGCTTCGTTAACGAATAGTGTCTTCTATTCAATTTTTTCGCAATTCACGGATATTCCATCGGAGATTATATTTGAAAGCTTTGTTGGACGATTTGCGATATAATGCATTCGTGCGAGACGTCTTATTTCAACAATTCAATATTTTCAATCTCGCTAAAATGATTATCGGTTGTAAAAAGAGCTAAATTGAATTGAAGGGCAATTGCTGCGATCCATATGTCGTTTTCAGGGATAGGTTTGCCTTTCTTAACCAGTGCCGCTTTTATTTCTCCATAAATATTTGCGGTGGTACTATCGGGAGATAATATTTTACAATTAAGTAAGAAGAAACGTATTTGCGCAATGTGCTTTTCAGGGTTTGAAGACTTGTATGTGCCATAACATAATTCGCCTTCGACAAAAGTAGGGACATATATTTCTCTAATAGAATCCAGCCGCTCAGCAATGGAAGTATTGTTCTTAAAAGCGTGAATAATAATACTTGTGTCGAGCAAACATTTATTTCCAGTCATCGGCATTAATTTGTTCACAACCCTCGCTAACTATTTGCTCGATTTCATTTGCCTCTTCGTTACTCATCAGTCCGGCAAAATTTTTGAAACTCTTCCTTTCTGAAAGTGCGACAACGTTACCTTTCGCTAATACTATTTCAACTTCATTGAGAATATTCTCATCATTAGTTTTAAGTATTTCCTCTATAAGATGGAGTTTTTTTTGGTTTCCCCGTACATAGCTACAATTTATACAAATATAACGATATTGTCCGAGGTGTTACATCCTCATTTTTTATAAAATTCTACGGTTGAGGAAAACGTTGTTTTTTTATCCTGTCCGCCACAAATATCGTGTCCATAAAGTGCATAATATGTTTTAATGTGAAATTTTGTTTTTACCGATGAGTCGATGTTGATGTTACCTGTACCTGCAAAACGAAAAATTCCACCTAACTCTATTATAATTTGTTGTTCCGGGATTTTAAAAGTATCATCGAGTTTTACAGTATCAAGAAATATAGTATTGTACTTTTGGGATGTTACATTGATTTCACTACTGGTTCCTTTCGAAATACTAATCGTGTCGTAAATGGTTGAATAGTAGAATGCAGAGCTATCCCTCCATTCGCCGGATTGAAACCAATAATATATGTTTTCAATCTTCATCTCGGTAATGCCGGTATAAGTACCGACGAGCGAGTCCCTTTTATCTGCGCTCAGCGTATCAATATTTGTATTGTTAGTAATTGGTGCGTCGGTTTGCCCCTTTTTACAAGCAAATAGAACCAACAGCATAAAGATTGGAACTAGTTTAACAATACTGGTGTATTTCACATTTGGATGTTTACAACTCATCATTTCAACGACAAGTTACGATTAAGTTCGCCATTTAGTAATTTGATAATGGCTCTGTATGCAATATATTTTGTAAAATTACGTTGTATTCATCAAACCTCCTTTATGAAAACTGCATCCGTTTTTTTGCTGAGTATTATTATGTTTGCTCAATCAGGTTGCAATAAGGAGGAGCACTCAATGCCAGATGTTGCGATAAAAAAGAACCCGATAAGCCTGGTAAGTGCTGATAGCTATCCATGCATTGATACATTTTCTGGTGTTCTTACTGTTAATTTTGTAAACAACTATATGTCTGATGGGGGCAATTATAGCCATACCGATAGCGCGTTTATAGTTTATGTAACGCTGCCTACGCAAGACTCTATATTTTTTAATGGATCTTATCCTATTGGCCTGGAGGGCACTGGTGATTATTCTGCGATTCACTTCTATGGTGCAGCCAAAGTAAATGTTGCGGACACTTATGAAACTGGCATGTCTTTTCTTTACCCGAATCATTTTAACTCTTTCGGAGGTAAAATAATAGTTGTGCTGGCGGGGAATCGAATGTCGTTCGGGTGGAGTTGTAATTTACCTGTATTGGCTATTTGTAGCGATGATGGTTTAAGTACCGGGCAATTTAGTGGTACCTTGGTAAACAAAAGAAAGGCCAGGTAACCTTTGTTACTTTTTGAAGGAATGTAATGTTATCATCTCTGTTCCCTTTTAGCCTGATGCCGTCTTTGTTATCATAATTGGAAGCTATTTTGAAATTAGCTATCAGTAATTTTTTGTAGTGCGATGCGGATGTTATTTCCAGTTCTCATTTCTGCTGATCCTTTTACCTGCAAGGTCAGTTATTTGAAAACGATGCTCCACTTTTCGAACACCAAAGAGTCTCGTTCCCAAAATCAGGATTTTAGTATTTTCTTCTAAGGGGATGATATTATTTCCCATGCAACGGGGGCAGGTCTTTTTGGTTACATAAACCGTATCGCCGGCATATCTGAAGGCAGTTATTGCAGTAGGAACAGTCAGATTAAGGCCAACGGCAATTTTGCCGTCTCTGGTTTCAGTGAAATTGGGAAATCCCTCCCTCTGGCGAGCCTGGGCATGCGAGATTTGAGATTGGAAAAGTAAAATAGCACCGTAACATGCAAGTAGTAGTTTCATAAGGATGTCTTGATTTGATCAATGAAATATACTTAATATTCTATCTGCATGCCTAGTCCATCCTTTAGTTTAGCGATGTATGGGTTTTTAGTAGCCATTGCTTCGTACATCTGGCTTTTGCTTAATACCATGTTTTTTTGCGAGTTGGCTACTTCTTCGTCAACTTGTAATTCAACAGTAATGCGAATAAGGCTGTTGGTCTTTTCGCGGAAGAGGTCCAATATATAGCTGCGCTGGTTCTGGGCATAGGTTTCGGTTAGTTCGGTCGGAACAATTATCCGCACCTCGTCGGGAGGATATATTTCCAGTCGCATTAAAGTAAACTGAGCATGGACCATTCCTTTTCCTGCGGCCTTCAATTCTTCAAGGTAAAAATTGAATATCTCGTTAGCAAGCGCATTCGTAAGTTCCTTTTTTTCAACAACGGCTATTTTGCTCACATCGTCAAAATCATCGAGCAGGTTAGCACTTAAGCGCCGGGTAGCCGGTGCGGCATTGGCCGGCCTTGCCGGTATGGCGGCTGCTGTTTGCTGTGTTACCTGCGGCGGAGCTGCTGCCGGTGGCGGCGTAGGGGCAGATTGTTGTGTTGGTTGAGGCGGTGGGTTATATGTTTTTACAGGTTCCTGCACGTGCTGCGCAGGTGGTGGGGCTGCATTAGTTGCATAAGTTGTAGTGGCCGGAGCCGCTTTAGGCACCGGTAGGGCAGGGGTAGGGCTGCCAATTTCTACCGGACTAGAGTTTTTTTTTACGTCAGCAGCATCACTGCCGATTTGCATCCCGTTGGTGCTTTCTTTACCACTTACGGCATAAAGCAGGTAACAAAGCCTTATCAGGCACATTTCCACATGCAGGCGTTTGTTGTTACTGTTCTTATATTCCAGCTCGCTCTGGTTAAGGGCGTTGAGTGCGGAAAGTATAAAAGAGGGTGGTGTCTGGTTTGCTTTTTCCAGATAAATGGGCTTGTGGTCATTAGGTACATCCAGTAACTTTGCCATGCGTGCATCTTTGCACAACAGCAGGTTACGGCAATGCGCCGCAAGGCCATCCAATACAACATCGCCTTCAAAACCCTTCTCCAGCGCTTTGTCCAACATCAGTAGCGTACCTGCAACATCCTGGCTTAGTATGTTATCCGTTAAGCCAAAATAGAAATCAGCATCGAGCAGGTTAAGGTGCTCCATGGTGTTGTTGTAGGTAAGCATGCCATTGGTAAAACTGGCAATACGGTCGAGCATCGAAAGTGCATCACGCATGCAGCCTTCGCTTTTCTGGGCTATTATATGCAGTGCAGCCTCCTGGGCTATCATACTTTCTTTACCGGCTATGCTTTGCAGGTGCGATACTATGTCGTGCGTTGTAATTCGCTTGAAATCAAATATCTGGCAACGGCTCAGGATCGTAGGTAGTATCTTGTGTTTTTCGGTAGTAGCGAGTATAAATATAGCATAGGATGGAGGCTCTTCCAGCATTTTAAGGAATGCGTTAAAGGCCGAGGCACTCAGCATATGCACCTCATCTATTATATACACTTTGTATTTGCCGTGCTGTGGTGCGAACCTTACCTGGTTGGTCAGTTCCCTGATGTCATCAACCGAGTTATTGCTGGCGGCATCAAGTTCAAATACGTTGAATGAAGTATTGTTTTTAAAGCTGGTACAGATATCGCAGACACCGCATGCTTCCATATCCGGGGTCGGATTGGTGCAGTTGATGGTTTTAGAAAGTATACGCGCACAGGTTGTTTTACCCACCCCACGCGGACCACAAAACAGGTAGGCATGCGCCAGGTGCTGATTGCGGATAGCGTTCTTTAAAGTGGTGGTTATATGCTCCTGTCCTACAACCGTATCAAACGTTTGCGGGCGGTACTTTCTTGCTGATACTATGTAGTCACTCATGTGGTAAAATCAAAAACTTGGTCACAATGCCAATAATCAGGCAAATTAGTCAAAAACCGGCAATTATGAGGTCTAAATCTGTTAAAGAGACAAACAATTCGCGGCAGTTGATTGACGGGTGTGTTTTTATGGAAATTATCAAAACAAAGAAGCCGCAAAATGCGGCTTCCGATAAAATATTAAATTTATATATAATGTGAATAGCTACTTAATGCTTACCTGTTTTCGATACACTTGTCTTTAGTATATCCCACTGAGCTGTTGAAAGAATAGGTTTTGGAGTGGAGGTTTTCCCTTTCGCATATTCTAATATGTAATTAGCCCTTTCTTTGGAATCGGGATGGGTGCTGATCCATTCTACCTGGCTCGGCAATTTTGCTTCGTCGCTTGCAAGGCGATAAAGGAAATCAGCGAAAGGTGCCGGGTTGATATTGGCTTTTAGCATATAATCAATAGATGTGATGTCGGCTTCCTTTTCCAGGTCGCGGTCATAAGCGCTTGAAGATGCCATTTTTGCCAGTTGCTTTATTGTCTCTCCGCCCTTACCTGCTGTAATAGATATCAGTACCGATAGCCCAACTTCTTTGATCATTTTTTTCATAACATGGTTCTTTTCCATGTGGGCCATCTCGTGCCCGATCACTCCGGCAAGCTCGGCTTCATTATTACTGGCAGCCACCAGGCCTGTAAATACAACAATATGATTATCCGGTAGTGTAAACGCATTGATCTCGTCTTTTATAAATACGTGCAACTGAATCTTGTCGCTGTCAATACCATTATCACGACAAATACGTCTTACTACCTGCTGTATCGGGCAATAAACAGCAGGGTTGTGTTCTTCTTTTTCGCCCTGGCTATAAGATTTCCAAATCAGTTCGCCCAGTTTTTTTTCCAGCGAGACGGTATTCTCTTTTATTTGAAATATGCTTATCCAATTCACTTTACCCAAGGCAAACCAGGTGCCGAAGAACAGGGCGACCAGAACAGCAAATTGCAATACTGCTTTTATCATAGTTATGGTTTACAAATCAGGTTAGTAAAACTGCTATAAAACCACCACTCAACATGTATGCCTTTTCTTGTTTTTATGGCTGAGTAGATGGTCGCAATGAATTCGGATAAGTTGAAAATTAATATGGTAATAATATAGGCAATGTACCGGGATGTGACTTGCTCCTTACTGAAAATAATAGAGACGGTCCACCAGAAGCCGGTACTGTTCATAAAAAGCAGTGACAACTGGGAAAGCATAGCCTGAGTGCAATGCCACCTTACATAATAGCCCCGTTTTCTGTTACCAACAAAGAAGATGATGCCTGCTAAAAGATTCACTATAGGTAGCGGCATCCCCATTATGAGAACAACCAACGACATCAAGTAGCTATTAGAAGCAGCCTCTGCTTCGTGGTCTGTAGGTTTGTAAGTTTCTATCATTTCTGCCATTATAATCCTTTATAAATGTTCCAAATCCAGTTTATAGTAATCAGCAACACCAACAAAATAGCTACTTTCCGTTTTTTTAGCGTCCGTTCCAGATAGTTGTAGCAACTGAATAGCGTATTTTTTCTAAGAACAACATCATAAAGCATCCATACAGGAGCCGTCAGTAGTACAAGAAGAACAATTAGGCCGAAGGGGTTCAGGAAAAAGGCGTTCGTAATATTACCGTGCAACAATTGCTGCACAGAACGCGTAGTACCACATGAAGGGCAGGGGATTGTAGTAACCCGCTTGAATATACAAACACCAATGGCGCTTGTATGTTTATATTGCGAGCTAATATTTATAACAAGCCATAAGTAGCCTGCCAAGCAGGCTACCGATAGCATGATATAGAACTTCTTCTGCCCTTGCAAAACTTTTAGTAAAGCAGTTGTTGCAACATTTGCATGTTCTTATCCTTGGTTGCGTTCTGTATCATGAACCAATCAACAACGGTCCATACGCCAAAGCCGCCACAGGTAAGTAATTTACCGATGCCGAGGCCAACATCACCTATCAGAAAGCGGTCAATACCCAGCGACCCGCAAAGTATGGAAACAATAAGGCTTGTTTGTGGGCTTTTTAACGATAACGATTGTATCATTATTAATTTAGAGTCATCGATTGCTAAGAGGCGTTCCCTTATTTGAGGTAATTGATGGCTATGAAAATTTTTTCCTGTAGTCATCAGGAACATATCTACTCTTTGAGCGTCCATTGTATGTATATTTTTTTAGGTGTCTTACTCTTTTGGATTTTCAGTTACTCCCGTTTTTTTAAAGTGGTAGCCCGCTTCCACTATTTAGCTTGTAATGTTAATATAAATTTATTAATTATCGTAATTATTTCCCTTTCGGAGCGTTATATCAAAACAAAGAAGCCGCAAAATGCGGCTTCTTAATATTTATTAAAGTCAAAAAGCAACAAAACAGCTTCAGACTATCTACTAACGACTAAGTACTAACTACTATAAATGTATCGCTTCGCCCAAAGCAACTTCTACCGCGTCTTTTACGCTTTCGCTCATGGTAGGGTGTGGGTGAATGCTGTTCAGTACTTCATGCCATGTTGTTTCCAGTTTGCGGGCAACAACAGTTTCTGCGATAAGTTCAGTAACATTAGCGCCAATCATGTGGGTACCTAACCACTCGCCGTATTTTGCGTCGAAGATCACTTTTACAAAACCTTCAGTAGCGCCGGAAGCACTTGCCTTACCAGATGCAGAGAATGGGAATTTACCTACTTTAATTTCGTAGCCTGCTTCTTTAGCCTGCTTTTCGGTCATACCAACACTTGCAACTTCCGGAGAGCAGTAAGTACAGCCCGGAACATTGCCATAATCTAATGGCTCAGGAGCATGTGCGTACTTGCCTTCCTTGTGTGCAATAGCTTCTACGCAGATAGTAGCGCCCTTCGATGCTACGTGCGCCAATGCCTGACCAGGGGTAATATCGCCGATAGCATAGATGCCATCAACGTTAGTTTTAAAGAATTTATCAACAAGTACTTTGCCTTTGTCAGCTTTTACACCTGCTGCTTCAAGACCTATGTTTTCAATATTAGCAACGATACCCGCAGCGCTTAATACGATGTCTGCTTCCAGTATTACATCGCCCTTTTCAGTTTTTACGGTAGCTTTTACGCCTTCGCCGCTGATGTCAACCTTCTCCACAGATGAATTGGTCATGATGGTCATTCCTTTCTTGCGGAATACCCTTTCCAGTTCTTTAGAGATATCTTCATCTTCAACAGGCACTATGCGTGGCATGAACTCAACGATAGTAACCTTAACACCCATACTGTTATAGAAGTAAGCAAATTCTACGCCTATAGCGCCAGAACCTACAACTATCATTGATTTTGGCATTTGTGGTAATACCATTGCTTCACGGTAGCCTATTACTTTTTTGCCATCAATAGGCAGGTTTGGTAACTGGCGTGCGCGTGCACCTGTCGCAAGAATGGTATGTTTAGCTGCGTAAACAGTCATTTTACCATCGGTGCCGGTAACTTCAACCTCTTTTTTAGCGTTCAGTTTACCCATGCCCATGATCACGTCGATCTTGTTCTTCTTCATGAGGAACTGCACACCCTTACTCATTTTATCAGCAACACCACGGCTACGCTTTACAACTGCGCCAAAGTCAACTTTGAAGTCGGTCGCTGCAATACCATAATCTGCTGCATGCTGGAAGCTTTCCAATACGCTTGCAGATTTCAATAAGGCTTTTGTAGGGATACAGCCCCAGTTAAGGCATATGCCGCCCAGGCTTTCTTTTTCTACAATTGCTACTTTAAAACCTAATTGTGATGCACGGATGGCTGCTACATATCCACCTGGTCCGCTGCCTATTACAATTATATCGTATGTCATAAAACGAGATTAATTTTTATTTTCAGTTGAAGTATTTCGTTGCGCAAATGTAGTAATTTAATTAACGAATTTGGGCAAACGGGCAATTTGAAGATCGGGCAATCCGGCAATTCGTGAATTAGATGGGAATTGTAGCCTGCACCATTGGGTAACCTTGCCTTAAATTGCAATTTTCTATTGAGTATTCAATGTCAATTGCAGGGCTTGTAAAGCTGGCTAGTCTTTAAAAGGAAATTCTCCATCCGCTATTCATTTCAGGGTATACTTTGGTTGGGGAAACCCGAAGCTGGATATGTCTGATATCAGGTATCTTAAAATTTATAACGCATTTATGACGTGCATCATCATATGAATTTAGTAACTTTACTAATATTGGCTACGTTACCAAATTCCTTTCGCTCGATAAATTGGCTGCAATTTTGCCGCAACATGTGCACGCGTAGCTATCATGTTGCCACATCTTTACAAGTAGTACCACATTTCATGAAATGTGCGGTACGTGCGACCGCTCTGTAGCAGTAACGCCAACCCATTGGGCTACTCCCGCATAGCGGGATACCCGTTTTGGGTCTCTGCGGGGTAGCACCTAACGGAGCATGATCCTAAAAAATAGCTTTGTTACAGAGCGTTATAATAAACCGCTATCAATTTTATTAAAAAGCATATCCTTTAGACAGTTGCTTGATATCTGAAGCGCTAATGTGATATTGAGCGAGTGCATTGTTCAGAGTATTTTCGACGTCATCAAGGCTGTTGAATATTTTGTTGTGAAAGTG
>CANFKC010000058.1 GCA_947447265.1 Chitinophagaceae bacterium | reverse complement strand
TAATTTTTATATAGCTGACGCTAATAATTTCAGGATTAGAAAAGTAGACCTGAGCGGGCAAATTTCTACTATTGCCGGAACGGGCAGCATAGGTTATTCGCCAGACGGCGCTGCTGCAACTTCCTCTTTTATATTTCCATTTGCGTTAGCGATTGATCGCAACCACAACATTTGTTTTTCAGATAGCGATGCGTCTATACGTAGAATTAATAATACCGGACTAATAAACACAATTGTGGGTACAAGGATAAGAGGTTTTAGCGGGGATGGAATGCCTGCAACCGCTGCAAAATTAGATTTAACCGCTGGATCATTTGAATTTGAACCCGATGGAGAAATATTAATTGCAGATGGCGGCAATCTCCGGATACGAAAGGTAGATAGTTCGGGTGTAATTTCAACAATAGCTGGTACCGGTTATTGGGGATACGCAGGCGATGGAGGAGATCCGCAACTTGCAAAATTCAATTTTCCACTTTGCAGTGTAAAAGATCGATTTGGACATATCTATATCGCGGACCTTATTAATGGGAGAGTAAGGTGCATTGGTTGCGACTCTACCTTGTCTGTTCAAGATACGGAAAAGCCCCAACCCGACACTTTATCAGTGCAGCCCAACCCTGTTACCACTGGAAAAGTGACTCTTTTTTTGGCTTCGCCAGAAACAAAAGCTATAAATCTTACCATAGAAGATATGGTTGGTCGTGCTGTATTGCAAATACCCATTACCACAAACGCACCGAAGGAGGTAGAATTGAAAATCCCTAAAGGCATGTATCTTATTACTGGCAGGGTAGGTAACACTGTGCTGACGGAGAAAATTGTCATTCAATAGGTAGGGGCGATCCCTTGCGGTCGCCCTACACGGTAAACCATACTTAACACAGGGCGACCGTAAAGGATTACCTCCAATGTCATTTAGTTATGCGTATTCTTACGTTTTTAGTTGCGCCTTTGAAACCTTGAATAAGCTGTAGATCGCGTCTTTGCGACTTTGCGCGAAACTATTTTTTCCTTAACGAGACGACATTGGGATAGCCCCTACGTTTTTTTATAGTCCTTCTATATCTTCTAAAAAAACTACTTTTGCTACACATTAATCACCGTTTTTGAATAACATCATATCATGAAAGTTGCAGTAGTAGGCGCTACCGGCCTGGTAGGTAGTAAAATGTTACAGGTATTGGAAGAAAGGAATTTCCCGGTAACGGAATTGATCCCGGTGGCATCTGAGAAGTCAGTTGGAACTAAGGTCGTGTTTAAGGGAAAGGAATGTACTGTAGTATCTGCCGAAACCGCTATTGCTATGAATCCAGCCATTGCCTTATTTTCTGCGGGTGGTAGTATTTCGCTGGCATTGGCGCCAAAATTTGCAGAGGTGGGTTGCCGGGTTATTGACAATTCTTCGGCATGGCGCATGCACAACGATATTAAGCTGGTGGTGCCAGAAGTTAACGGGCATGTGCTTACCGAAAACGATTTTATCATTGCCAACCCTAACTGCTCTACCATACAAATGGTAATGGTGTTGCAGCCACTCCACAAAAATTATGGTATTAAAAGGGTAGTGGTGAGCACTTACCAATCGGTATCAGGCACCGGCCAGAAGGCGGTGCAGGAGATGATGGATGAGCGCACAGGGGGGAAGGGTTTTGGTGTTTATCCGCATCCTATTGATATGAATGTAATTCCGCACATTGATGTATTCCAGGATAACGGTTACACAAAAGAAGAAATGAAAATGGTGCTGGAAACCTGTAAAATAATGGGTGACGACACCATTAAGGTAACTGCAACTACGGTGCGGGTGCCGGTTACTGGTGGCCATAGCGAAAGTGTGAACATAGAATTTCACAACGACTTTATAGAAAGCGATGTAAAAGAGCTGTTGTCAAATATGTCGGGTGTAATAGTGGTTGATAATCCATCAATGAACGCATACCCGATGCCACTCGATGCCGCCGGGAAAGATGAGGTTTTCGTAGGCCGCATCAGGCGCGACTATTCACAACCCAACACTCTTAACTGCTGGATAGTTGCCGATAATCTGAGGAAGGGAGCAGCTACCAATGCTGTCCAGATAGCCAAGTATCTGCATGCGCAGGGATTTATTTAATTCGACAATTCGGCAATTCGACAATTTGCAAATGGTTCGTGTGATTGGCTAGTCTAAATATCATCCAATAATTTAGGAAATTGCCAAATTGCCGAATTGGCAAATTGTCCAATTAAAATTTATGGCATAATAAGAATAGGTGCGCCAACTACAATATGGTCGTAGAGCTCATCTATTTCTTTGTTGCGGATGGCTATGCAGCCCCAGGTCCAATCGCTTTTGGCCCATTCCTCTTCTGATGCTTCTTCGCCATTTAAGGTGCCATGTATCTTTACATCGCCGCCGGTAGCCTTGCCGGCCTTACGTGCATATTTCCGGTCCTCATCGTTAGGGTAAGATATGCCGAGGCTTTTGTGCGCCATGCTGTTGGGGTTCTTGTCATTGATATAATACAATCCCTCCGGCGTTTTACGGTCGCCCTGAAAGTGCTTATGCCCTATGGGAGCAGTGCCCAGGCAAATGTTATAGACCTTCAGCAGTTTTTTGTTGCTGAATACATACATGTGCCGGAAGTGTTTTACTACCACAATACTATCAACCTGTTCGGTTAACGGGCCATTATGAAAGCCACGTCTGGCCTGCGCTGTGTCATTACCCGGGTGTGACATCTCCACCGCTCCGCAATAGTTGCAATTTGTAACTGCAAGCAGTAATAGTGCTGTAATGAGTAGCGTAGGCAAGCGATGCATAAAAAGGCTGTTCTGTGCTAAAGTTAGTTATTTCCCGCTTGGTATTATTACTATTGCGCAATCATAATTTGGCACCTTGGTTGGATAGCATGTCAACCTTCTGCTGCTTGCAGAGAAGGGCCGGGGATGAGGACGCCAGCGGCAGTCTGGAGCCAGACTTTGACGTGCAATTGGTGTTATTACAGATAATATACAGAAATGTGGTTTTCTATAAAAATCATCTTAAAAAATACATTAATATAATGTGTTTAATTGCCATGAATTTCACGTAAACGTGTATCTATACAGGTAGCCGAACAACCATTAAAAACAGTCGACTTTTTTCAGGACGATACAAAAATATCAGTGTTATCAGCCCAATCAGTTTAATCAGTGGTTCAGATAAACTACCAGCGGTATTTTTAGCGTGATTTCCCGCCTTTTGTTGATTATGTTATTAAGGTTTATTAAATTGTACCTCTTCAATAAAAATCGTTTAAATTATATCTCGCGAATGAAAAAAATAATTGCAGCTTCCATGCTTTTGGGGTTGGCCATAACGGCAAGCGCCGAGCGTAAAAAGGGTGGCGATGCGCCCGATCCCGCCATTGCAAAAGCAAAAGCCGATAGTGTTGCTTCCGCTTCAAAAAAAGGACCTAAACCCTACAGTAAAGTGATAACCGATAAGGCCATCACTAAAAAAGGTTTGTTCACAGTTCATAAAGTAGAAGACAAATGGTATTTCGAAATACCGGATTCGCTTCTTTCCAGGGAACTGATGGTAACCACCCGCTATAGCAAAACAGCTGGCGGCGGCGGCATTTATGCCGGTGAAATGGAAAACCAGCAAACCGTTATCTGGGAAAAAGGCCCTAACAAAAACCTTTTTCTCAGGGCGGTTACCCTTATCAGCCTGGCCGATTCCACCAATGAAATTTACAAAGCCGTAACCAATTCTAACCTGAACCCCATTGCATGGACATTCCCTATACAGGCCTATGGAAAGGACAGCAACAGTATTGTTATTGATGTGTCTGATTTCTTTAGTGGCGACAATCAGCCGGTAGGCCTGGGCCCATACAGCAAAAAGAAGTTTAACCTCAATAGCCAGATAAGTGATAGGTCTTATATAAGCAGCATCAATACTTATCCTATTAATACCGAAGTAAGGGTAGTGCGCACTTTCAATTCTACGCCGTCATTCATGCCGGTTATGTCGCCAAGCCCGTTTCCATCTACAACATTGCCTGCTGCTTATACGGCCAATGCAGTAACACTGGAAATGAACAACTCGTTCATTTTGCTGCCGAAGGTGCCTATGGCCAAAAGAATGTATGACCCACGCGTTGGCTTCTTTGCAGATGATTATGTGGAATATGGAGATGCACAGCAAAAGGCCGAAAACAATATTTTCATTTGCCGCTGGAGGTTAGAACCGCGTGATGAAGATATCGCGAAGTGGAAAAGAGGAGAGTTGGTAGAACCAAAGAAGCCTATTGTCTACTACATTGACCCTGCCACACCTAAAAAATGGCGCACTTACCTGATACAGGGTATCAACGACTGGCAGAAAGCGTTTGAGCAGGCTGGTTTTAAAAATGCAATTATGGGCAAGGAATGGGATCCGAAAGATTCTGTTGCCAACCTGGAAGATGCAAGGTATTCGGTACTGCGTTATTTGCCTTCTGACATTGCGAATGCCTACGGTCCGAATGTGCATGACCCTCGTACAGGTGAGATTCTGGAAAGCCACATTGGCTGGTACCACAACGTAATGAAACTGGTGCACGACTGGTACATGGTGCAGGCAGCAGTAGTTGACTCGAAAGCACGCAAAATGGAGTTTGATGATGAACTGATGGGCCAGCTCATTAGGTTTGTATCGTCTCATGAAGTGGGACATACTCTCGGCTTACGTCATAACATGGGTAGTAGCAGCCGCACCCCTGTTGAGTTATTACGCAATAAGGCATGGGTAGAAGCGCATGGACATACTGCTTCCATAATGGACTATGCTCGTTTCAACTACGTAGCGCAGCCTGAAGATAACATCAGCGAAGTGGGCTTGTTCCCACGTATTGGCGACTACGATAAATGGGCCATTCAGTGGGGTTATAAAGCCACCTTTGCAACAAGTGATAAGGAAGATAAGAAGATTGTAAACAAATGGGTGGTAGATAGCCTGAAGGCTAACCCAAGGCTTTGGTTTGGTACAGAATCAAATCCGTTTGACCCGCGCTCGCAGACAGAAGACCTGAGCGACAACAACATGAAGGCAAGTGAGTACGGCATTAAAAACCTGAAAAGGCTGATCGCCCAATTGCCGGAATGGACGAAAGAAGAAGGGGACAAATACGAAAACCTCCGGGATATGTATAGCGCATTGGTTGGACAGTTTAACAGATACATGAACCATGTTGCTAAAAATATTGGTGGGGTATATGAAACACCGAAAAGCATAGAGCAGGTTGGGGAAGACGTATACGAACCAACACCTCCGGCAAAACAAAAAGAGGCGGTGGCTTTCCTTACAAAGCAATTGTTTGAAACTCCGGACTGGTTATTAGATAAAAGTATACTCAACAAAATATCTAACCCTGTGGCCAATGAGGTGATAACCAATGTGCAGGCGAATGTAATTAACAGTGTTTTTTCTCCGGCGCGCCTTAACCGTATGATAGTTGACGAAGGCCGTTTTGGAGCTAAAAGCACCTATGCGGTTGAAACAATGATGGATGATGTTAAGAAGGGTGTTTGGACAGAACTGACCAGCAAAAAGCCTATTGATGTTTACCGTCGCAGTTTGCAGAAAGCCTATGTAGAAGCGTTGATCAATATCGTTAACCCGGCATCGCCTATGCCGTCAGGCCCTGGTCAGCTGAATATGAAAACAACGGATGTTGTTTCCGTATCGCGCGCCCATCTTGTGGCGCTTAAGGCCCAGGTTGCTGCTGCCATACCTGGCATCAGCGATAAAATGAGCAAATACCATTTGCAGGATGTTGTTTTTAGAATAAACAAAGCACTCGATCCGAAAGGATAGTGCTGGAACAAAAAATATAAAATCCCGCCCTTCAAATTGTTGGGCGGGATTTTTGTTTTATTGAATCGCGATTCGGATATCATCCGTAAAAAATTACATCTTATAGCTCAGATCGGCAACCAATGCTTCAGGCAAAGCCGTTAACAGATGCCTTGGTAGTAGGAACGATGTCAGCTCAGCCAGTTCTTTAAAAATATAGTGCGAATCTGCAGCACCACGTAAGTAGGCCGCGCCGGTGCTGCCGCCTGTGCCTACGCGCTTGCCGATGGTGCGCTGCACCATGTGTATGTGACGGTGGCGCCACATAGAAAGTTGTTCATCCACTTCAAGCAGCGTATTCAGCAAATTGTAGGGGAGTTGCAGTAACGGAAAATCCCGGTAAAGCATAATGAACAATGCATTGCGGCTTGCGTTTGCTGAAAATGCGCGGTCGGCTGGGTATTCTGCATCGTTGGTAAACAAAGAATCAAATAAAATAAGGTTTTGCTCTTCACCTTCCCTCAGACTGTTTTTATAGGCGTCGCGGTAATGTTGCCAGAAAGCACCGCTGGTATTGCCCCAATAGGCAGGGTCTTTGGCAAATGGCATACGTTCCAGCCATTTATTAAATAGCACTAGCAGCGACTGTTGGCTTTCCGCTTTCTTTACACGATCTACATCGGCTGGAGTAAGCTGCGAGAGATAGTATTCCTTGCCGTGGCGATTGCCGTATTGCAGACCAAGCGTGGCTTCTATAATCTTAAATTGTATGCTCTGGAACCCGGATGCCGGGCGCAAAAGGTCGCGGAAATCAAGGAAATCGAGTGGGGTCATGGTTTCCAGTATGCCCATCTGCATAACGGCAACTTCCAATATGGTGCACACCCTTTGCAGTCTGTGCAGGCTGTTATAAATGTCCGGGGAACTATTCTGTATATTATCTTGCTTGAATATCTCGCGTACAATGTCCAGTTCATGTAATATCTGCTTGAACCACAGTTCATAGGCCTGGTGAATAACAATAAACAACATCTCATCATCGGCACGAATGCCTTCCTTGGCGCTCTCCGGCTCCTGAGCTGTAAGTATCTTATCTAATTGCAGGTATTCGCTATAATAAACTGGCTTGCGGTTGTTAGTATCCATGGCCCCAAAAATAGAAATAAAAACGGGGAAATGGGTACTGAGTTTTGTTGCAGGGGGGGGTTAGTTGTCCCACACCTCAAAGGTGTGGGACAACTATGTGCTTACAAGGTTTATTTAAATGAAAGGTAAGAGAATGTGCACCGCAAACTAGGCATTGTCTCCCCACTACCTTATTACGCCGCCAATCTTCAGATTGGTGATGATAACATAAGATGATTATATTTTCGCCGTTGTCGGTGTTGTCACCAACAACCATCGGGACGTATTTGTTTTGGGAAAGCCCCTCTATTGGAGGGGTTGGGGAGGCTTCTCAGGCTTGGCCTAGTCTCGACTTCGTCATAACTGCTGCCAATCTTTAGATTGGTGATGATAACATAAGATGATTATATTTTCGCTGTTGTCGGTGTTGTCAGCAACAACCATCGGGACGTATTTGTTTTGGGAAAGCCCCTCTATGGGAGGGGTTGGGGAGGCTTCTCAGGCTTGGCCTAGTCTCGACTTCGTCATAACTGCTGCCAATCTTCAGATTGGTGATGATAACATAAGATGATTATATTTTCGCGGTTGTCGGTGTTGTCAGCAACAACCATCGGGACGTATTCGTTTTGGGAAAGCCCCTCTATTGGAGGGGTTGGGGAGGCTTCTCAGGCTTGGCCTAGTCTCGACTTCGTCATAACTGCCGCCAATCTTTAGATTGGTGATGATAACATAAGATGATTATATTTTCGCCGTTTTCGGTGTTGTCACCAACAACCATCGGGACGTATTTGTTTTGGGAAAGCCCCTCTATTGGAGGGGTTGGGGAGGCTTCTCAGGCTTGGCCTAGTCTCGACTTCGTCATTACGGTTCCCAATCTCCCGATTGGCGATGATAACATAAGATGATTATATTTACAGTAGTGCTCAGTCGCTCATTACGCTTTTGGCTGATACTGTGATATTGTTGGGATGGCTTCGCCGGTCAGGAGACCGGCGGCCTCCACTGTGAAATAGTCGGGAGAATACGCCAATCGGCGACTACGCCAAGCGGGGAAGATGATACAAAAAATCATAATCAACTGATTATCAAACAAATAATAGCCGCACTTGCATATCATGTGTATAACGGTTGGTCACTTCATTTACACTCGCGATATTTGTACCCTTAAGTAGGGAAATATCCATGCGGGCAGAGAAAACCAAACAGAACAATACCAGTAATGCAGCATTTAGGCGTTATGTAGGGGCGATCCCTTGCGGTCGCCCTAACGCGGATAATAAGCAGCAACCCCATTTGCGAAGCACTACGCCGAAAACTTTTTTTGAAATCGCGTGACTCCAGTTAACAACCTGGTAACTAAAAAGGGAGACAGAAGATGTGTTCCATACTTTTAAAGTGCGGCACACCTAACTACACTTCACAACGGCTATTAAACAAAATCCCAATCAAACCAGGTGATGCATTTGAACCACCCAAATCAACAAACCCACACACCACACCGTGCAACCGCAGCGGTTTGCCCCTATGCAGCTACTGTAGTTGGCTTAACGATTGTTAAGGTCTGCAAGACCGTAATATGTCACCACAGGGTGCAGCCCTGTGATACTGTAAGGCAATGTCATTAGGTTAAGGATTGGTGTACTCGTTCTGATGCCGAGGGCATCACATGTTTATAGAAATTAGCTCTTTTTTATCCGATGCCGAAGGTATCGCATGTATAAATGTGGCCTTGCTACAAGATGCGATACCTTCGGCATCAGTGATATTTATTATTGTCTCACTATAAACATGCGATCCCGTCGGGATCATTTCTTAACTTAATGACATTGCCTGTAAGGACGAAATACTCGCGGTAATTCCTAAACTCATTGGCATTGCCGCACTGGGCAACCGTGACGGATTGCCCCAAAGCACCCAAAACAGCTTTCTACCAAAGACTTACGACTTTCTACTTACGACTCTCGACTAAATTAAAATCCCCCGAATTTTCACTTCAACAACCCGGGGCATAAATTATGTGTTTCAATATGCTTATTGTACTTTTGGTGAGTTAAAAATAACATTACCGATTTATGCAGTTGAAAAACACAATTTTAGCGGGTATGGCTATTGCCTCCATGGCAGCTTGCCAGCAGCCCGCAACCAAAGGTGCTGATGCCCCGGCGACTAAATTTATTGACGTGGCCAATATGGACACTACAGTTCATCCGGGCGATAACTTCTTTCTGTACGCAAATGGTGCATGGTTAAAAACCAACCCGGTTCCGAGCGACCAGACACGTTGGGGAAGTTTCAACATTCTTGCTGAAAATAACCTGAAAGCACTGCACACTATTCTTGATTCTGCAGCTGGTGTGAAGGATGCACCGGCAGGCAGCGCATTGCAGAAAGTGGGCGATTTCTACCGTACTGGTATGGATAGTGCTACCATCGAAAAAAATGGCATTACTCCGCTTAAAGATGTAATGGCACGTATTGATGCCATTAAAGATGCTGCGGGCCTTATGGCAGAAATTACTGTGGAACATACCATGGGCGTGGGCGAAGTATTCAGTTTTGGTATCGGTCCCGATGACAAAATGGTAACTAAAGAGATCTGCCAGTTTTCACAAGGTGGCTTAGGTATGCCGGGTCGCGAGTACTACTTCGATAAGGATGCACGCACCACTGAGATTCGTGAAACGTACAAGCAGTACATACCTAAAATGCTGGTGATGATGGGCGAAGATACTGTTACTGCAAAAAAAGATGCAGCTCAGATATATGCCCTGGAACTGGCTTTGGCATCGGCTTCACTTAGCCGTGTTGAAATGAGGGACCCGATCAAGTTGTATAACAAATACAACATGGATGGTATTAATAAAATTGCTGGTGGCCTCGATTTCAAAACGATTCTTGCTGGCTTAAAAGTAACCGGTCAGGATTCAATCCTGGTTGCAACCCCTGGATTTTTCGGAGCTTTGGGTAAGCAAATGAAAGCTACGCCTATCGAAGTATGGAAGAAATACATGAAGTTCCATATCGTAAACGATATGGCTCCTTACCTGAGCAGCAATTTCGATAAAGCGCATTTCGAATTCTATGGTGCTAAAATGCGTGGACAAAAAGTTCAGAGCGCACGTTGGAAGAGGGTATTGCACGAAGTTGACGGCGGCATTGGCGACCTTTTGGCCCAGTTGTATGTTGACAAATACTTCAAGCCAGAAGCTAAGAAACGCATGATGGAGTTGCTCAATAATCTGCAGACTGCCTACGCTGAGCGTATCCAGAAGTTAGATTGGATGAGCGACGATACCAAGAAATTGGGTCTTACCAAATTGAATGCCATCATGAAGAAAATTGGCTATCCTGACAAATGGAAAGACTACAGCGCAATAACCATTGTGAACAATGACTACATCAAGAACCTGATGACAGTTTCTGCATGGGAGTATAACTACGAATTGAACAAACTTGGCAAACCAGTTGACCGCACAGAGTGGGGCATGACTGCACCAACCGTTAATGCATACTACAACCCTGCATTTAACGAGATTGTTTTCCCTGCTGGTATCCTACAGTTCCCGTTCTTCGATGCAACTGCTGACGATGCAGTAAACTATGGTGGCATTGGTGCTGTTATCGGGCATGAGATTACGCACGGTTTCGATGACCAGGGCCGTTTGTACAATGCAGAAGGCAACCTTTCTAACTGGTGGAAATCAGACGACTCAGCTAACTTCGAAAAGAAAGCGAATGTAATGGTTGACCAGTTCAACAAGATGATTGTAATTGATACCTGCCATGCAAATGGTAAGCTTACAGAAGGTGAAAACCTGGCTGACCTTGGTGGTATTAACATCGCTTACGAAGCGTTCAAGAAAACAGAACAAGGCAAGAGCGACAAGAAGATTGATGGTTTCACACCTGATCAGCGCTTCTTCTTAAGTTGGGCGCAGGTTTGGAGAGCAAACACAACCCCAGAGGAAATCGCCAGCCGCCTGAAAACTGACCCGCATTCTGCGAGCGAATTACGTTGTAACATGCCGGTGAGCAATGTAGAAGCATGGTACAAAGCATTTAACATTAAACCTACCGACAAAATGTTCCGTCCGGAAGCAGATAGGGCAAGGGTTTGGTAATATATAAGATTGATTTATTTTGTTAAAAAAGGGTGCCAAACGGCATCCTTTTTTAATATGGTGCGCTTTTTGTACGTTTGGTAAGGTGGCCGTGCCCGTTTGGGCAAGGCAATAAAATCACAGCATGCTGAAACCCCAAAAACATATTTTCATTGCCATTAGTTTACTATTGCTTGCATCAGCTTGTTTTGCGGCGAGGCGGCCTTTTTATGGCAGGGTTATTGCCCCTTCGGGTGTCGGTATACCCATGGCCATAATAGAATCAAAAGACCACAGCTATCGTTTCCAGGCTAATGTAAATGGCGTATTTAATTTTAAGGCAGACGAAGACTCCATAGACTTTTTCATTTTTACCGGACAGGGATTTTTGCCCAAAGATTTCCTGGTGGAGGATCTGCCCGAGGATTCTATAATTATAGAGCTGAAGAAAAAGGAAAATAACCTGGAAGGCGTAACAGTAGGCGCAAGGGGTAACGGTGTTATTGAGGCAACTTCGGGAGATAGAAAAGGTAATAATGCTGCGGGGTGCTACTTTACAATTTATGACGAAATAGCCATGTATCTGCCTATGGAAAAGAAGACCTTAGGCATGCTGCAGGAGGTAGGCGTTTTTATTGCAAAGGGCGGCGCAAACGATAACGATTTTAAGATACACATTTATGCAAAAGACTCTGCAACAGGTGCGCCCGCAGAAGAAATTACGGATAGCATTGTTGTAGTAAAAGCGCACCATGGCGACCAATGGATTCGGGTTAACCTGCACGATAAATTTATACAGGTAAAGGGTGGAGGCGTATTTGTTTCCGTGGAGTGGATAATAGGAGAGAAGAACGATTTCCTGGCGTTTGACATACCCAAAGGTTCTCCCAATTATTATTCCGGCACCGACTCTTTGCGGACCAGTTATAACGGGCAGGTATTGGGCCTTACGTGGCAAGACAAAGAACCTAAAGTTTACCGCCGCTATGCCCGTAATAAGTACGAGCACAAAGACGAAGATAAATGGTTCTTAACCGCCCCCCTTGTTGGTGGTCACCGCCACAACAGCTGGATAACGCCCATGATGTACTATACCTATACATATATTGATAGATAGCAGGCAGCAAAAAGTAATGGGCCGCAGAAAAATTAACCCATTAATTCCTCCCAATCGTCGGAAACCTTGCCCTCAATCTTTCAATCTAATTGATGGCATAGTCCAATATATACCGTTCGTAAACAAAAACGACCGTTCGTTACTTTTATTTGGGAAAAGTTTACATAGCACTCATCTTTATGTAATAAAGACTTACCTAGCATGAAAAATACATTTATTTCCTTCGGTTGTCGTTTTACGATTTTGCTGCTGCTAACAATAAGTTTAAGTAACAACACTAATGCACAGAACATTACAACCGTTGCCGGTCAAGGAGGGAAAGGTTACAATTCAGATGGCATTGCCGCTACTACTGCAGAGCTGAACGGGCCAACCGGCATATGTTTTGATGCGTCGGGCAGTATTATTTTTTTGGACAGATATAATTACAGAGTGCGAAAAATTTCCTCTTCTGGTATTATTTCAACAGTAGCTGGTACTGGCACCATTGGCTATACAGGTGATGGTGGGCCGGCAACAGCAGCGCTTATTTATGCTATATCTATTGCAGTTGATGGTAGTGGGAATATCGTGATGGCGGGTCAGGGAGTTATCAGGAAAGTAAATACATCGGGTATCATGACAACAATAGCCGGCAATGGAACCCCTGGTTATGCTGGAGATGGTGGACCAGCTACAGCTGCGAGATTAGATGCTTCATTAGGGATGGTTTTTGATGCCAGCGGCAGCTTAATATTTACAGATGTAAGCAACAACCGCATAAGAAAAATTAATGCTTCGGGAGTAATTACCACAATTGCAGGAACCGGTACAGCAGGGTTTAGTGGTGACGGTGGCAGCGCTACTGCCGCAAAGCTAAATTGCCCTTCAGGAATGACTATTGATGGAAGTGGTAACCTCTATTTTATTGACCGTAACAACTTCAGGATAAGGAAAATAACCGCATCAGGAACGATATCAACTATTGGTGGTAATGGCTCCAATGGCTTCGGTGGAGATGGAGGAGCCGCGACTGCAGCTATGATTCAAAGCACATCTAGTGGCATGACCATTGATGCGGGAGGAAATATTTGTTTTGGTGATTGTAATCGCGTTAGAGAGATCAATTCATCGGGTATTATATCGACTGTATTGGGAAGCTGGACACTTGGTTACAACGGAGATGGAATAGCAGCGACTGCCGCAACTTTTTACCAGCCCAACGATGTGAAATTTGACGCTGCTGGTAATATGTATATTTCGGATGAACTGAATGCAAGAATAAGAAAAGTAAATAGTTCTGGCATCATCAGTACAATAGCTGGAATAGGGCATCCGGGTTTTAGCGGTGATGGCGGCATTGCTACTGCAGCCCAGCTGTTTCACCCCAAAAATGTTGCTGTAGCGGCAAATGGCGATATGTATATTGCTGATAACTATAATCACAGGATAAGGAAAGTGACTGCTTCAGGCATCATTTCGACAATTGCGGGAAGGACGGGCTATGGTGGTTACTCAGGTGACGGAGGCCCGGCGACAGCAGCAGACCTTGACTACCCCCATACAATTGGCATAGATGGCAGTGGTAATATTTATATAGCTGACAATGCAGGGCCGAGAATCAGAAAAATCAGTACTTCAGGTATTATTTCGACTATTGCAGGTGGTGCTACCACAGGCTTTAGCGGCGATGGAGGCCCCGCCACCGCAGCTATGTTGGGCTCGGCATTTGGTTTTGCTTTCGACCGGTATGGCAATGTGTTTTTTACAGATGCAGTTAACCAAAGAATCAGAAAGATTGACGCTTCAGGAATTATTACAACCATTGCGGGTAATGGAAGTTCAGGATTTTCCGGAGATGGCGGTGCTGCCACCGCTGCTGCATTGAATAACCCACATGGAATAGCGATTGATTCAAGCGGCAACCTTTATGTTGCAGATGCTTCAAACCAGCGCATCAGGAAGATTACAACGTCTGGCATTATAAGTACATTCGCGGGTTCTAGCGGCGGGTTTAGCGGCGATGGCGGTGCGGCTACATCAGCACAATTGTCTTTGCCGATTGATGTGGCTACCGATACTGCCGGTAATGTGTATATAGTCGATTACTTCAACAACCGCATACGAAAGGTGAATGCTGCAGGCATTATCTCTACAGTTGGAGGAACCGGTATATGGGGTTATACAGGCGATGGCGGTGCCGCTACAGCTGCTCGTTTCTTTGCGCTTGCGGGGATTGCTACCGATAGGCATGGCAATGTATATATTGCTGATGACGAGAATAATGCAATAAGAAAAATAATAAACTGTGCTACACCCACAGTTGCCGGTATAACTGGTTCTTCAACTGTGTGTGCCGGAAACGTGATTACATTAACCGATACTACATCAGGTGGCACATGGAGCAGCACCAACACCTCAATAGCATCTGTAAATCCATCAACGGGTATTGTTACAGGAGTAGCGGCAGGCAGTTCAACAATAATGTACATCGTAACCAATATTTGTGGTTCAGATAGTGCCATGCATAATATAACTGTAAATCCATTACCCGAAGCGGGAAGCATCACAGGTACGACTGCCGTTTGCATAGGCTCAACAATAGCATTAACAGACACCACCACTGGTGGCGCATGGAGCAGTGCTAACCCTTCAATCGCTTCAGTAAATCCGTCAACAGGCGTTGTTACAGGCGTTGCGGCAGGCAGCACAACATTAATGTATGTAGTAACCAATAGCTGTGGTTCTGACACCGCCATCCAAACTCTTACCGTAAATCCGTTGCCTGATGCCGGCACAATTACTGGAATAGACAGTGTTTGCCCGGGAGCAACAGCAACTCTGGCTACAGGTTCCACTGGCGGTATATGGAGTAGCAGTAACACTACAATTGCTTCAGTAAATTCAGCAACAGGGGTGGTAACTGGCGTTTCGTTTGGCTCGGCAACCATTTCTTATATCGTTACCAATCTATGTGGCAGCGATACAGCAACCTATGCGTTCCAGGTAAGAAAGCTGGCAGATTGTCCGGATGAAGTGGGCAGTCAGCAGTTAACAGTTAGCAGTCTTTGGGTTTATCCAAATCCTAACAGTGGCTCGTTTACGATCATTTTGTCGTCGTCGGTTAATGAAGATGCACAAGTAACTATCTCCAACATCTTGGGCCAGAAAGTGAAGGACTTTGTAATGGGTACAAATAAGGATACTGAGGTTAGTTTAGATGTCAGCCCGGGTATTTATTTTGTGGCAGTTGTTGCAAACGGTGGCATTACTACAACAAAAATTGTGGTAGAGTAAATCACCTAAATGGTTTCACGCAAAGGGCGCAGAGTGCGCGCAAAGAAGGTAGAAAGCGAATTTGTTATTTCTGTTTATATATAGCTGTGCCACACTTGGAAAGTGTGGCACAGCTATAGTATTTACTTTCCTACGTTTAAAAAGTTCATCAGCAAACGCATAGCTCCCTTATTGCCGGCAGGCAATTGGCGGGAAAACGATAGCGATGTATAAATGTAATTACCCTTTCCAACTTTGGCATACAATGTGCCGCCGGTTAAAGGTTCTTCGCCGTTATCGTGCATGGAAAACAATGGTTGGTATTTGTCATCCCATTTCGTTGCGAAATACAAACCACGCTCCTGTACCCAGCCTTCAAAATCAGCATCTGTTATGGTGTTAGGGTAAGTCAGCAATCTGCTCTTAGGGTCTACAAAGGTCATTTTAGCATCTTCTTCTGTTACGCGTTTGTCGCTAAGTGTAAAAGGGTACGGCCCGAGCTTTTGGGTAGCCATATCCTGTAACGTATTGTATTGCATTACTATGGTGCCACCATTTTCAGCGTACTTAAATAATACCGGCAGCCATGCACTCATGCGCTTTTCAACATTTACGGCGCGTATGCCGGTAACAATGGCATCGTACTTTTTAAGTTTAGCAGCATCGGTAAAATCACTTTCCTTCAGCACATCAACTTCTATACCTGCAAGCCTCAGGAAGGTAGCCATATAATCTCCGGCGCCTTCAATCAGTCCAACATGTTTAACATTGTTCTTCCAGTCTTTTTTAACCACCTTGGTAAATGGTGTTGTAAAATACTGCAGGGTAGGTATGTGGTTATACTGTATCAGGTGCTGGTAACTACCTACATCAAGCCCCGCACGGTGCATAACTGCATATAAATAGTGGCCTTCTTTACCGCTTTTACTGAAGATACCTGCATTCAGATGGAAGGTGATAACGGTATCTGAATTGGCTGTAAGTGTTAGGTGTGGTATTTCCAGCACAGTACCGGTAGCGTCTTTTATCTTCAGCATGCCATCCGTGAAATCTTTATGCGTGTGTATTTTTACACTTGCATCAACCGAGCCATCTGCATTGGTAATCAGTAAATTATTGGTTAATGAATACGTTACCGGCGGTACTATGCGTAGCGCTTCAACCACATCGCCCCTTACAGGGTCCAGCTTTTTGTAAGATAGTGGCACCGCTACACTCAATACTTCTGCGCCTATTTTTAAAGTCAGTTTAGCATTCAGTTTATTGGGTGTTTCGGGCAGGCCAAGCATATCATAACCGGGTATTGTAAACGAACCTGCGGTAGCCGCCGGTTGCGAAAGCCAGTAAGGTTCGGTAACTGGTGCCGCATAAGGTAGCAAGACAGTGTGATCAAACTTCCTAAGCGAATCGCCGGTCACATCCAGGTTAAGCATAGAATCTGTACCGGTGCCCCAGTCGATATTTTGCAGCGTTACGGGCGTTTCAGATCGTGCAATAACCTGCATGGTAAAAGGTATATTCACCCCTACAACCGACTGTGGCTGCTTAGTATAAAACTCCGCCATAAAGCCTGTGCAATAAAGTATTATTCTGTCCAGTTCGCCCAGCTTTTCCTTGCGCCAGTATTCATCTTTAACCGTGAGTATTTTCGTCCTTAAAGCCATAAGTGCCGGCAGGCTGGCATCAGGGTGGCGGTAATTGAAGGCGTTTAAAATAGTTTTGAGGTCTTCGCCAATGTCTTTTCTGCCAACGCGGCCCCAGGTTATATCAATGCCGTCAAACAACGATTTTACAGCAGGTTCACCCGCTACCAATTTAAAGTATTCCGTCTGTAAACCCGGAACGCTTGGAGTGCCTGCGCCCTGACTGCGGTGAATACTGCGGCTGTTGCCCGCTATTTCGCCGGTACCTAAGCCCATTGGCGCTTCGTAGTCGCCAACCAATAGTTTAAACTGGTCTTCCGATGTTGTATTGCGGTCGCCAAATTTGTAGGTGTTCCATAAAATGCGCTTCGGCTGCCAGGTAGGGTAGAACCTGAGTTGTTCCGGATATTTGCTGGCATCTGCTGCAGAAGTAAAGGCTTCTGCGCCAATAATAGCGGATGCTGCATGTTGCCCATGCCCAGCCTGCGTATTGGGTGGAAACCGGCAAATAACCACATCGGGTCTGAACTGGCGCATTACCCAAACTGCATCACCCACTAACGTGTCTTTGTTCCAATGCTTAAAAGTTTCTTCGTAACTTTTAGAAAAACCAAAATCAATCGCCCTGCTGAAATACTGCTCGGCGCCGTCAATTTTACGCGCTTCCATTAATTCATGGGTGCGTATCAGCCCGAGTGCTTCACCCTGTTCGCTGCCTATAATGTTTTGGCCGCCATCACCACGCGTAAGTGAGAGATATGCGGTGCGGATATTACGGTCGTTCACCATCCAGGCCAGCAAGCGGGTGTTTTCGTCATCAGGGTGCGCTGCAACATACAGTACATTCACCAGGTGGCGCATTTGCGCAATTTCATGGTAAATTTTATCAGAGTTTGCCGGGCGCACCTGCTGAGCGGAGGTTGTAGAGATCGCGCTTGCTGCGAAGAGGGCAGCGGTGAGAAACTTTTGCATGTAATGTTCGGTTCTATTGTAAATAGCTGTGCCACACTTTTAAAGTGTGGCACAGCTATATTATTATTGAAAATTAATAAGTCTTTTTCTTGGTAGAAAAATTCTCACCTTTTTTAATGTCGTTGATAAGCTTCGTATTGTTGTGAATATATTCAGCCTCAAATGAAGAACCTTTTGCTGTCTCCATTGATTTGTTAGCTGCTTCAACCGCCTTTTCATTATGGCCCAGTTTCTTTTCCAGCTTTGCCTTCAAAGCCCACATGTAAAAAGCTTTCGGGTCTTCTTCAAGAGCCCTGTCAACATAAGAATTTGCCAGTTCCAGCTTCACATTATTTTCATTGTAGTAATTAGCTACCTGGAAGTAAGGGATAGTAGGGTGGTTAATGGCTTTATCAATATTTTTGGTAAGTGCATCTTCGTTACGAGCAACAATAGGTATCTGTATTTTTACCTTTTCCCACATCAGTTCCAGTTTGCAGCTCGAATAGTTGATATCGGTAACACCAATGGTAAATGTCTGGCAAACGCCTTCCATAGGTACTGGCTTAATATTGAAACGCAAAACGTCGGTTTCCTTGCTGTAGCCATCTGCACCCCAGTTACCAACACCCGTGTTTAAAATGATCTCCCAGCTTTCTTTGCCCGGTATAGTATACAGTGCATATTCGCCAGCCTTTATTTTGTTACCGTTAAAATCAACATCTTCGCCGAATTTTATTTTCGTTGCAGAGTTTGCGCCTGTGCGCCATACGTTACCGTACTGCACCAGGTCACCGAATATTTTACGGCCGCGTACCGAAGGGCGACTATACGTAATCTCGATGTTAGAGGTAGAAAAATCTTGTACAATTTTACAATTAGGACTCAGCGCAGGCAATTTAAGCTGCGCGCTACTGTAGTTGGTAGAAGCAGCCAAAAGCATTGCTGCAAGTAAAAAACGTTTCATGTGTATGTGTTTTGAAGACACAATTTACGTTCTTATCTCCATAAGTTTATTGTTAGTGTCAATTGCAATATAGTTGTAAGCTGGGAGTCGTAAGTCGTAAGTCATAAGTCGTAAGTTGTAAGTTGTGGGTCGCACGGCGTAAGTTTTGGGTAATAGGTATATTTGTTAATAAAAATTGTCATAAAACAACCGATGGTGAAATAAAACGACCGTTCGTTCCTTTTTGTTTGCATTATGTTAAAGTAGATAGTAAGTTGTGCTAAATATATTCTCTTACCTCTCCAACTTTGTAATGCCGTATGAAAAAGCTGCTGGTTTTTCTGTTTGTTTTGTGTTGTTCTTTTGGCTCGTTTGGGCAATGTGTTACCGGTACTATTACACACCGATCTATGCCGGTTGTTGCTGATACTATGAACTTGTATAATCCGACTGCCTCGGGTACCGGAACATGGAGCAGTAGCGATACAAACATAGCCGTGGTAAATGCTACTACCGGGTTCCTTACATGTAAGAAAAGTGGTGTAACTGTATTGCGTTATTCGATGTCCGGGTCTTGTATGCTCTTTTTTGCTACTGATACACTAAAAGTGAAATCGGGGATCCAAGGGCATACTAAGATATGTTTAACAGATACCACTAGGCTCATTGACTCACTTGCGGCCGGAACATGGACCAGTAGTAACGCCTCAATTGCAACTGTTAACAGTTCAACTGGTCTTGTAAAAGCAATGGCAATAGGGAATGCTGCGATTACTTATACATTCTCCCGGTTCGGAGTAACTTTTTTCGCGACCGATACAATGAAAGTCAGAGCAATACCTTCTATCGGAACGGTGATAGGTCCGTCATCAATTTGCAGTGGTACTAGTGTTCAGTTAATAGATACCGTTACCAACCTCTATTGGCAGTCATCTGATACATCTATAGCCTTGTTTCATGAATACTCAGTTGACACTAACCAAGTACAAATAATTGGGCGTTCAGCGGGTACTGTATTAATAAAATATATATCCAATTATTGTACTTTTGTTGCTGATTCAACGAACTTTACGGTTCGTCCGACACCTTATTCCGGTGTTATTTCACCTTCGTTTTTAAATATTTGTCCTGGCGACACAGCTTCTTATACCGTTACTGGCGCTGACACAGCTGGAGTTTGGCGGGTCGATTCCGGGTTAACTATTGTTTCTTCAAGCGTATCTTCCTGTGTTGTTAGGGCAATTCATCCTGGTTCGTTTCAAATCATAGGATATATAGCAACGTATTCATCCGGCTGCAGTTATGAGACGGGTTCCTTTGCCTATATCTGGCCGTACCCGGATGCCGGAACGCTTTCAGGACCAGTTAATGTAGTAGTTGGGACCTCTGCTGCCTACACCAGTTCTGTTAGTGGGGGTACTTGGAGTATTAGCTCTGCCTCGATTGCTACAGTCACTCCGTCTGGTTTTCTAAATAGCTACAATATTGGTACAGCTATTTTAACGTATACTGTTTATGGAGCATGTGGAATCGTAACTTCAAGGACTTTTGCGATTAATATAACGCCACCGTTCATTTCTGCAACCTCAGCATTGTTCACTGGCTACATCAATCCATATTGCGCCGCACCATCATTTGGTGCCAGCCTTTCCGCCCACACTTCAGCATATAGGTTGAAAACCTATTTCGGTGATGGCAGCAGTGATACTTTAACTATTGCACCAAGTACGTCGACGGCGTTAACCACATTCAGCCACACTTATATGAATTCAGGAACTTACAGCATAAGGCAATTACTCTATAATGGAAGTACTGCAATTGATTCTGTTTCGTATTCGTACGAGCAGCTTGTCTGTCATAATATTCATCTTTCCTTCTATCATGATTTTAATAGCAATTGTGTTTATGATACCTCGACAGATAATTTGAATTATGCGCCAGTTACGATTCGAATTGATTCAAACGGAATCCCTGTCGATACGATTTCAACAATATCCGGGGTTTATTATCCGGCAATGGGTCCAAGCGGCACAGTGTATGGATTCAGGGTATTGTCATCTGTCGTATCTATGAGCTGCCCTTCATCGGGAGTGCTTTATGATACACTTTCCTCTGGAGTATATGGTGAAGGTAATAAAATGATCGCCCTTTATTGTCCTGGTTCGGGCTTTGATGTTAGTGAATATTCAACCGCAAAAACTGGCAGGCATCACCAGGAGATAAAAATTGCTGTTGGCAATAACTATTGTACCCAGCAAAATGCGACGCTTACAGTCCGCTTCAGTCCGCGGTATAACTACCAAGGGGCATACCCAACGCCGTCTTCGGTCGTAGGAAATACATTAACCTGGAACCTTACCCACATTTCTAATATTACGGGAACACATCGTAACATTACAATTGGCATCGAAGTCCCGGGTGCATGGATAACACCGGGAGATACGGTGCATACCGATATCGCTATAGTGCCAACCGGCGGTGGCGACCTGGATACCACTAATAACAACCAAACAAGAATCGACACCGTAAAATCATCTTACGACCCCAACCACATAGCCGTATCGCCGGAAGGCAACATCCTTAATGGTACAAAGCTTCGTTTTGCATTACAGTTTGAAAATGATGGTAACGATACTGCCGAAAACATTTATGTGATGGATACGCTATCTGATTACCTTGATCCTTCAACGTTCAGAATTGTGAGCGCTACCGCTGTTATGCATACTACTATGCTCACGGGTGGTGGTCATAATATTATTAAATTTGATTTTCCGCATATCAAATTGCCAGATAGCAGCCACCACAACCAATGCACGGGCATGGTGCTTTATGATGTAAACGCAAGAACTGGCATTGCCGATGGCAGCATGATATATAGCCACGCAGGTATTTACTTTGATGATAATCCCGTTGTGCTGACTGATACGGCAAGGAACAGGATATTGATACCTGCTGTAACAATATCTTCGCCAACCAGCGATACTATTTGCCACGGTGCAGTTAAGCATTTTACCGCTACACCTTATTCGGTAAACACTCCACACTACCAATGGTTCGTTAACACAACTGCCGTAGGCACAGATAGTGTCGGCTTTACCACGCATAGTGTAGGCATCGGCGATGTAGTAAAATGCAGAATGACCACCACAATGGATGACACTATACTGTCTAATTCCAATACCATAAATATTTCGGAGCGTATGCTTTCACCGGGTGTTATTTCGGGTTTATCTGTTGTATGTCCGGCTGCTTCTATAACGCTTTCGGACAGTATTGCCGGTGGTACCTGGAGTGCCAGAAATAGCAGAGCCACAGTTTCATCAGGCGGTATTGTGACAGGTGTAACGGCAGGAATAGATACCATTGTTTATACGGTTCACGATGTGTGCGCAACTTCTATAGCCATTCACCCTGTTACCATCAATCCATTGCCAAATGCAGGACATATTTCAGGGTCTGCAATGGTATGCCTTGGCGCGACAACAGCTTTAACCGATTCCACAACCGGCGGCACCTGGTCCGTCACCAACACCCGCGCCACTATTTCAAGTGGTGGGGTAGTTAATGGCATTACAGCGGGCTTAGATACGATTATCTATTCAGTGACCAACTATTGCGGTACTGCCACTGCTTCGCACACCATAACCATCAATAATACAACCACTCCATCTGATAGCATCTGGGTTACCCGCGATTCTGTTTGTGCAGGCGACACCGTTACGTTTACGGTAATACCAACAAATGGTGGAAGTTCGCCTACCTTCCAATGGATGAGGTTTAGCACTATGATCGATACAGGCATGACGTTTACCTACATCCCAACCCTTGGCGACGTGATAACCTGTAAAATGACGAGTAGTGCGGTTTGCCCTGTGCCGGCTATTGTTACCAGCAATGCCATAACTATGATGGTAACTCCTGTCGTTACACCAACGGTCAGCATTGTAGCCACTCCGGGTGATTCTGTGGCCTATATCGGCCAATTAATTACCTTCTATGCTACCGCAACTTATGGTGGCTCGCCAACACTTTACCAATGGTACGAAAATGGTACACCTGTTAGTGGTGCAACTTCATCAACCTTCGCTACACATGTTAGCAGTAATGATACCGTTTACTGTGTAATAACCAGTAATGTACCTTGCGCTACCTCAACAACTGCCAGCAGTAATACTATAGTTATTTATGCCGACTACCTGGGCATCTACAACATTCAATCGTTTGCGGGTTCATTCATGTTGTACCCAAATCCTAATAACGGAAACCTTACGCTCAGCGGTAAAGTTGAAGGGAGTGATGCCCTGCATTTTGAGGTGACGGATGCAACCGCTAAATTGATAACCATGGGCACAATACAGCCAAACGGAGGTAGGGTTAATCAGTCCATTAACCTTGATAATGCAATGCCTTCCGGCAACTATTTCGTAAGAATTGTTTCTTCAACAGGTGCGGTGGTATTGCGTTTTGTAAAGGAGTAGGGCAGCTTCTTGTAAAGAAATCACGGTCTTTGCGATCCCGCTTTTTTTGCGGGAGAAGCAATCTCACAACCATCAGTGCTTCCGTTTCTTAGCGCAAACCGCTCGTGAGGTTGCTTCGCTACGTTCGCAAAGACCGGATAGCTGAGGTTACGTATGGAGTGGTGATAACCAGCCTACTTCCCTAAGTGATTATTCCTAACCCTTTCAACAACCTGTTGAAATGCAACATCTTTCTGTAAACCTGCAAACGCAGCCTCATTGATCAGTTGCGCTATATCGCTGTAACCAAGTGTTGCGGCTTCGTTTAATGCTGTCAGAGCCGCTTCTGCATCACCTTTCTTTATATTGAAAATCGCATTAAAATAAGCGCAGTCAGGGTTTTTAGGGTCGGCCATTTTGAAGATGTGCAGGTAGCGGCCAGTATGTTCCATATCACCTGCGGCCATTGCTTGTGAAACAGCCATATAACTCACAAAACCCAGATAGGCCAGAACGCGCCTGGTAGCATTGGCTTCCTGCAGGGTTTTAGCGTGGCTGATCTGCTGGTTCATAGCGGTTATCTTGTTGCTCCACCATTGTTCATCATGGGCGGCGAAAGCCGAAGCAAGCTCTTGTTTTTGGGCTTGCTCTGCCGGTAATAGTTTTTGAAATTCAGCTGACGCTTTTTTAAAGTCCCCATTATGTTCAAGGTTAGCGATTTGTTTTGAGTAGGTTGTAACATCTGTCAGCCCGGCTAATACTCTTGCAGCGCCGTCTGGCAATAAAAATGCATTTTGCCAGTCTTTTTTTGCAGCAGCTATTTTTGTACGACAATCAAAATCAGCTTTAAGTTCAGCTATAATTGCATCGTTTTTGGGCATCGTTTGCTTCTTCATGCTGCTTGCCAACATCCACAGTACTGCAGTCTTAAATTCCGATGCCGGTGCCCAGCTGTGTATGCCAGCCCAGGTCAGTAATTGATGCTGATTTTTAAATTGTACCAGGTAAGTTTCCAGTTGTACCATTTCCGGCAGGTTAAAATCGTAGTCACCAACTAGCCCGAAGTAGTCAAACTCATGTTTGAACCCCTGACCGAGGTTAGGGAAGCCTCCAGCACAGCCAATTACCCCGGCAATGCCGCCATGCGAGATAGCGGCCAGACTCGCAACTTTAGATCCGCCAGAGAATCCTGAGGTGTAGGTACATGCCGAATCAAGATGGAGCCTCGTATGAATATCATCCCATAGGGTAGTAATGGTGCTGTTCAGCACATCGGTTGCCATTCCATTTTTGGAAACATTGGAACCCACCAGTATAAACCCATATTTTTCAGCGATATCTTTATACATACGCAAAGGCAGCGAACCGCGGGCATGGGCATCAAAGAATATGATACATGGGTACTTTTTATCGGTACTGTAATTTTTTGGCAGGTAGAGCGCGTAGCTTTGTGCGGATTGATTAACGCAAGTGACCGTATCAATTACCACACCAACAGGTAAAGCTCTGTCAGCAGTAACTCGTTCCGTTGGCGATTTAGTTGTATTTGCTTCGCCTGCTTTGCCGCTACCTGAGCCGCAGGAAAGCAATAAAGTGGCAGCCAGGGTGAGGGGAATAAGACGGAAACGAAAAGAAGTCGGTATTTTCAATTGTTAGTGTTTGAATGGCAAATATAAGGTGCGAAAGCCTTCTCAAATCCCCAATATCCCCATTGTCATTGACTAAAGAAGCCTGAAGGGCTTCAACATGAATATCCGCCGGTGAAACCGGCGGTATCAAAAGTAAACCACCAACGCCGAAGGTGTTGAACGAAGGCATCGGGCAAAAACGAAGATCCTTAAGTAGCAAGGAAAATCGTTATTTCTAACTTATATGCTGATTTTTACAGGATCATAGACTTCTATGACTACCTGGTGTATAAGCAACAATCACAGGATGAACCTTAGTTCAATACACACGATTGCTTTCATTCTCCTACGTCAGACTATGCGGTCGAAATGTCGAACAAATTCTTAATGGATTTTGACTACTTCTATGCAGAGATTGAAATATTATCTTATGACATTGTGTAGGCGCTAACTTTTACTAATAATGTTTATTTGTACTTGATGACGGTTGCGTGATCAAGGGAAATATCATCAAATATGATTCCTTCAGCATCAGGATAATCTTTAAGTGCTCTTTTGACCAGTATATCCCTCATTTCTTTGGCTTTGCCACTCCATACAAGTCCTGTTTTCTTAACAGTGCCTAAAACGGTGTAATCGCCAACTGGTTGTGATTCAATAAAAACATACAAACCACTCGTTCTGTTAACTCTTCCAAGATCTTTATCTGATGGAGAAGGACGGAATGATTGTGTTGCTAATAAAGCTATTAAAAAATGTAGCTACGATCGCTATTCTTTTCATAATTTTCTATTAAATTGTAACGCTAATCAGTGTCTGATAAAAAGTAATTACGTTATTTGAACTTAATTGATTGTTCGAATTTTTCTGAGCCTAAAATCACGCCATCAAAATCTGTATTTTCTTTATTAGCTTTTTTTATTAGTTTGCTGATTTTCTCCTGATAGGAAGGGCAAGTGCCTAATATTAATTGTTGACCAACCCCCGATACATTGTATTTGCCAATCATTGTGTAATTGGAAACTGGTTCGCACTGAATGAAAACAAATTTCCCTTCGGTTCTTTTCACTCTGGCAATTGCATTATCTTTTGATTTATCTTTAAAAACTATTGCCATATCTCTTCCAGCTGAATTTACGATAATTGCGTCATACAATTTACTTTGATTCGCAGCTTCAAGATTTGCATTTTTGATAGTAGCGGCAAATATTTCAGTAGGGGGAAGACAATTGAGATTTTCGATTTTGTTTTCAAATGTAAATGCTTGTTCGTAGTCGTTAATGGGCTCATTATAGAAAAACACTAACTTATTGTTATACTTTTCTACTCTCGCTAAACTATTGTCTGTTTGTGCGAATGAAACAAAAAATGACAAACAAGTGGTTAAGAATAAAAATAATCTTTTCATCGTTTCTAATTTACTTTATGATTATTACTTTTTACTCTTTGAATTACCGCCAAATGAATATTGTAAACCCAAATTTACTATCCCATTGCATCCGTAACCCAACTCAGCGAAACCTCCAAGATTACCAAATGCTTTGTACTTAATGCCGATCGCAGTCAAATGAAATGCAACAGAGCTTGATGCAGCGCTAAACGCAACAATTGAGGTAGTGTTCCCACCGTCCGTTAAAATTGCCATATTTGATGAAACGTCTACATATCCCACAGCCAATCCAGAATATATCGCACTCTTTTTGCTGTTTTTCCAGAAATAATCAAACCTTGCCAAAAATGTTGTGTAGGTTACATCATAGGCGTATTCTGACGTCAAGGTGTTACCAGTATTTGCGTCTATATCTGTAAAAGTAAATGTAGGCGAACTAAAATGACTGTATGTATAAATAAGACCAATACTTACTTTTTTAGACAGATGATATTGATAGCCAATCTCAAGAGGACCTATACCTGTATAACCATCAAGGTTATTCACAACATTTGGCAAGCCATATCCCGCAAATATTGACATTGTTCCTTTGTCAAAAGGGATTTCAGTTGATTTGTTTTGAGCATTCGCAGTGACACTTAATAATGCAACAGCAATAGATAAAAAGATAGTCTTCATTTTAATCAATTTGTTTTGTGTAAAATTAGCTGTAAATATAACTAAAACTTTGATTAGCACAAATACAAGTAAATGAATATATACGCAAAAGCTCAAATAAGACATCAATATTTTTTATATAAAATTCTTTAACTTCTGTACTGTGCCGCTACTCTTACCAGTGAGTTTCATCACCTTTCTTATGGATAGTCCTTGCTTCAGTAGCTTAACAACATCTCTGTGTTCGGTAAGTAATTCTTTTTCATCTTTACGGAAACCTTCTTTTCTTCCAACCTTACCACCTGCTTTTCGGTAACTATCATAACCAGACTTTATACGCTGGCGTATGGTCGTTTTCTCCATTTCGCTGACCGAGGTAAGTATTTGTATCATAAACTGAGATAGCGGATTGATTTCGCATTTGTCGTTCAGCGTTTCTATGTTGTAATTCTTAATGTAAAGCGAAATGCAGTTGTCATTAAGTAGCTTTATCGTTTTCAGTACCTCAATAGTATTCCTCCCGATTCTGGAGAGTTCCCAGGTTAATACCTTATCCACCTGGTTTGTCTTAACGAAGTCAATCATCTCCATCAGTTTCGGTCGGTCTTCATTGTTCTTACCACCCGATACTTTTTCTTCAAATGTACCAACCACCTCATAACTCATCTTCCTGGCATATTCCATCAATTCTTCGGTTTGCCTGGTATAATCCTGTACTGTTGTAGAAACCCTACTGTAAATGACAACTTTCATAACTGTATCACTATAATTATTTATATTGCAAAGATACGAAAAACAATCAAAAATGATACACCTTTAAATATTATTTTGATACACATTTGCTTTTGATACACTAACTAATAACCGTAACAGCCAAATCCTAATATTGACATTTTTAAAATATTTCAAAAATTTTTACAAAATTTGGTTTTATTTCGAATGTTGGTCAAATTTTAGGATTGGCTTTTACAGGTACTTATATAAAACGAAGATCACCGACACCCAGTACTGGAGCTTACCCCTGCCACCAGGGGCTATGCGGATACGGATGTGCAACCCTTTTCATATCACGGTGGTTTCATGGTCTAAAACAGGCTAAAAATGCCCAATAAGCATCATATATTCTTGTTTTCCCTTACCTTCTGTTTAAACTTATCGATCAGCTCTTCTTTACGGTCTTTGCTTTCCTCATCGTCTAATATATTATACCTTATCTCATATTTATTTAGGTTCTTAATACAGGTTTTGCCGATCCTTTTGGTATAATAACCCAAAGTAATCCCTTCATTTATATCAGCTATTGTTTTTTCCATTCCTCCGTTCTCCTTCACACCCTGTAACGAAATATATTCCATCGGGTGCATTCCAGGCTTATACGGCATAGTTAATTTAGGTTGATTGCTAACTTTCTGAATTTGATCAAACATATAATTCCATTTATCAACCAATAACAAATAATTCTCTGGTATTGTTAAGTCATACAATGTACTGATGCTATTCCCAAGATGATCTTTTCGTCTTTTCATTATTGAAACTTCATACCTTAATAGGTTTAAGTCATTATACTGATTGGGTATAGATATACCTTTATTCTGTTGTTCAATTATTTTATCATAGAACGTATGTTTCCTGGTACTATTTACATATTGAACACCATTTAACTCATAATCTATTCGTTGGAAGTACCTGCAATTACCCAGATTTTTTTTATATAATATTGGAGCATTAGCTACAGATATATTATCTGTTATGTCTATTCGTGTTATGATTAACCCCGATGTGTCAAAACCTACTGCATCACTTAACGATGTAATTAGGTTACCTACCTGATTATACTTTAGCGTTTCTATATTGTTATTGTTTAAGTATTTTGGTGCGCTTCCTTCTAAATGAAAGCCGTAGTTATCTATTTTAATGTTAATATTACCTATTTGAGTGCTATGTTTACAATAGCCATCATTTGATTGAATGGTGTTAAAACCGTATTTATCTTCAAGAAATGGAATGTCAATTTGGTTAATATTTTTACTAAATAGCTTAATGCTATCTATCATATTAATTATTTTAATCGTACTTTTATTTTAATGGCTGGTGACATATTCTGTACCGACCGACTGTTTAAACATATAGGGGCGTATGACCGAGGGAGGCTTTACTCTGGAATATATATGTTTAGATTTAGGGCAATAAAATTGCAGTTCAGGTACACCCGAACAATGCCTCAAAGGATATATTAATAATTCTTACTAACTGCCTCGATGGGAATACGATCGGCAGATTTACATAATAGGTCGGAGGTTCGCTCCATTTCTTATTTTACCGCCAGGAGCCATTTACTCCTGGCTTTT
>CANFKC010000057.1 GCA_947447265.1 Chitinophagaceae bacterium | reverse complement strand
TTGAAGGTGTGTTCCCCTGAATGCATAGCAAATATACATGCACCCTTAAAACCCTGCCAAATAAACTTCACGAACGGTCAGAAAACTTCACGAACGGTAATTTTAATGACATTTTATTAACAAATGGATGGATTGGAGGGGGATTTAGGGTAAAATATTGCTTAAAAAGAAAAGCGGCCAACACTGCAATGTGGCCGCTTTAACTATATCTACTCTCTCTTTTATTCTTTGATCAGTTTCTGAACTGTTTTGCTTGTTCCTGAAATAACTTCTACCATGTAAGTGCCGGCTGACAACTC
Organism: Chitinophagaceae bacterium; assembly: GCA_947447265.1. Taxonomy (GTDB): domain Bacteria; phylum Bacteroidota; class Bacteroidia; order Chitinophagales; family Chitinophagaceae; genus Flavipsychrobacter. The sequence continues at coordinate 29,224 of CANFKC010000057.1, read as the reverse complement.
ATTTACTGAAATGTTAACCTTACCACCTGCATTGTTGGTTATTGTTTTTGAAATAATACGTTCTCCGGTTACGTTAATAACATTGATGGTGCAGTTGTTGCTGGCATTAGTTGTATAGGCAACTGTTATGTTATCTGTTGCCGGGTTAGGGCTGATAGTAACTGAAAGGTCTGCCGCTTTCTGCTCTATAATGGTTCCGTCGTTGGAAGTTAGTTCAAACCTGTTTTCGCCCTGCGTATTTTTATCAGTAGTAACATCGAATGCATATTCAGTGCCGGTTTGCAGCAATATGTATTTATTCATTAGCTTATCGTGCAGGTATAATGCCGCTCCGGCAGGTAACACCATGTTTTCAGCTTTTATAATGTACTGCTGCGTATAACCTGTAGTAAAACCCAGCGGAACAGCAGTGGCTTTGGTGTATGGGCGGGCGTCTACTGAAAACTTTGTTTTGCCTGTATAGCTGTAAAAATTGAGGTCTGGATTCAGTGCTTTTGTAGCATCTAGTTTTATATCGTCATTAATGGTTGCATCGTCATTGAATGAAAGATACATTTTGTCCCAGCTATGATAATTAGCATCATAGATACCTAATGTAATATACTGCGAAGGAGTAGCTCTTAAAAGCGTTTCATCGCCATCTGCAGCTTTGTTGTTTTCGTTGAATGTAAGTGTAGCACTATCATTCAAGGCGCGAACCTGGAATGAACTATTCTGGTCCAGTACATACGAACCGCCAATAAATTTTGCTTCATAAGCACCAGCAGCGCCGAGGAAAGGATTCCACACAAAGAAAGCCGAACCCGCAACCTGACCAGCCGTCTGTGCAGCAGCAATTACAGCACCTATGTTGGTTGGAGCTGGGTATGGATTGCTTACCTGGTTGTAATCAGACAATGATCCTTTACGTAAAGTAATGGTTTGTGTGCCTGTATTAACCGGACCTGCCATGGTAATGGTAGCAGCAGAAGGTATGTAAGAACCATAGCCTAAACCTTCGCCCTTAGCACCGCGGACAAAAAGGCGGATACCTTCATATTGCATAAAAGCATTCGTGTCGCTTGTGCTGTTGGCACTTGTAAATGCTTTCCATCCCGGGTCATATGCCAAAGCTGAATTTCCTGTGGTTGGTTCGTACCTGAAGCATGATGCAGCATTCGATGCGGTTGGGGTAAAGCCATTGGTTGCTCCACCACGACCAGTAATATCTAATTTAACGCCTACCATGCTCAATGGAATAGCAGTGCTGAAAGGATGACCAAAGAAACGAAATGCCCTGCGGCCGCCTTCAAAATACTGGTCTATTATAACATTTCCGGTGATAGTACCGCCTGTAATAGGGGCAATTTTTGCAGTGCCGGTTGCAGTTGACAAAAGTTTGAGGCCGTTATTTGTATTGAATGTACCTGAAGTAAGTGTAAGTGTTCCAGCAATATTTACAGTATCTCCGCTATTAATAGTAACGCTGCTAGTATTGGCGATAATAAGGTTGTTCACGAGACCTTTTCCAAAAATGTTCTCAGCTGATGAGCCAGTCATTTTTACAGCGCCAGCTCCATTGATGCTGCCATTGTTGAAAAGATTGCCATAAATATTAATGCTTGCGCCGCTCTTAACGGTAATATTAACACCGTTATTTATTGTCAGTGAAAGCACATCAAAGTGGGTTGCAGAAAAATCAGGAAGGTAGGGAGTGCCAGTTGGTATCACTACATTGGTATTCATATCCGGAATGATAGAACAAGCCCAGTTGCCGGCATTCGTCCAGCTGCTGTCTGCAAGTCCTGTCCATTGCCCAACCTGCGCCACACTTAAAGGTTGAATTGCAGCATTTGTTCCGCAGCTGTTGGTCAGCGTGTATGATATTGTCGCGCTGCCAGCTGATATTCCAGTAACTACGCCTGTTGGGCTTACTGTTGCAATGCTGCTGTTTGAGCTGCTCCAGGTACCGCCAGCAATAGCTTCAGTAAAAGTTGTACTATACCCACTGCATACAGAAGAAGGACCAACTAATGCGGTAGGCATCGGTTCTACATTTACTGCCAGCGTCGCAGCTGTGCCACAACCATTATTATAGGAAACTAGAGTGCTACCAATACCGGTTGAAATAAGTAATCCTGTTGTTGTAATACTAGCGATAGTGGCATTTCCGGTAACCCATGTGCCAGCCAGTGCCGAATTTGTGATTACCGTTGACACTCCGTTGCAGATAGTGCCTGTGCCAACAATTGCAGCCGGCGCAGATTTTACAATAACCGGCATTGTTGTAATGCAAGAACCTACTGCATAAGTAATGGTTGTATTACCCTGTAGGCGTCCGTGAACGTTACCTGCTGCACTTATGGTTGCCACCGAAGTATTGCTGCTGCTCCAGGTTCCGTCAGTAGTAGTGGTGCTAAGGGTGGCCGTGCTGAATTCGCATATTGCAGAAGAGCCGGTAATAGCAGCCGGAGCGGTTATTATGTTTTCCGTTTTTGTAACACTAGCGCCGCAGCCTGTGCTGTAAGTAATAGTAGTAGTACCTGCGGTGCGTGATGTTATAACTCCGGTTGCCGCATTTATTGATGCTACCGCTGGATTTGCTGATGTCCATGTACCGAGAATTGCAGTATTACTAAGGGTTGATGCAGAACCAAGGCATATATTACTTACGCCAGTAATTGCCGAAGGGCTGGTTTTTACATTCATTAACTGCAATACTGAGCAACCTCCCTTGGTATAGCTTATTGCTGCATTGCCCTGGCTTATGCCGGTTACGTTGCCTGTTGCGTTAACAGATGCAATAGCGGCATTGCTTGTACTCCATGTTCCTCCCACAGTTGTGTCAATAAGTGTTGTGGTTGCGGCAGTGCATACATCGGTACTGCCAATAATATTAGATGGGTTATTGCAGATGTATGAAATGATCAACTGAGGGTTGCTGCCACCAGTAATGTTATACACCCGGCTTGAGGCACTTTCAACCCATGTTGCGGAAATAGTTGTATTGCGGTTGTGTGCTATAAATGAATCGGCTGCAGTTGTAGCGGAAAGGGTAGTAGTGCCCGCGGTAGTACCCCAGCTTGCCGTATAGAGGTTTTCTGAAGTAACTGCGCTGGTATATAGTGCAGCCGCACTAAGTGATGATATATCACCAGCATAGCCATATACATTGCATATTGGGCTTCCTGCACCAGAAATGGAATAATTGAATGCTAATTTTACTGCGGTGATGGTTGCGGCGTTTGGTATGCCCGCGGCAGCAAGATCGAAAACGGCATAACCTCTGTTTGTGGCGTTATTCACCAATATCGAACCGGAAGTTTTCACCGAGCTGGTTGTTGTTCCGGTGATTGACGCTCCGATTGAAATTGTTGTAGCATTGCTGGTAGCAGCCAGTAACACCAAAATAGTTGCGGTAATGAGAGATTTCATAATTTTCTTTTGAGAGGAGTAAAATTATATTTATTTTATTATTTGTTTCTTAGTTGTTAACGACTTTAGCAGAGCAGTTTAATAGCAATAATTTTTATTTCTTTTTCCTGTAATCTTCGTTTTTTGATACTTTTTTTTAGCGAGTTGGCAATATTGGGTATTGTATTACTGGTTTTCAGGCAGTAGCGTCTATAAATGTTATTCGCTTGTTAATGAATTATTGAACAAATGTAGAAGGTGATTACTAAATATCCAAACAATTTTTAAAAAATTTTTTTATGTGTTATTTGATTTTTAATGAAGAGGTTGTTCTTTAGCTCATTCATGCGTTACAATATAAAATATAAGTTTGAGTTAGTGAATATTTCGCTTCTTTAATCGTAATATTGCAATGTAACGTTTAAATATGGGAATTACAAAGACTGATCTGTTTACAAAACAACAAAATGATATGGCTAATATGGCCAAGGCTATAGCGCATCCCGCACGGATAGCCATTCTTCAGCAATTGGTAAAAATCAATTCCTGCATTTGTGGTGACCTGGTAGATGAGTTGGGCCTTGCGCAGCCTACTATTTCGCAGCATCTGAAAGAGTTGAAGAACGCTGGTATTATAAAGGGTACAGTAGAAGGTACAAGTGTATGTTATTGTATTAACCCCGAGGTTTGGCAGGAATTCAGGCAATTTTTTGCAGAATTCTTTACCGAAATTAACAACATCAACAAGTGCTGTTAGCTAGCAGCAATTTATTTATATAATAAGTGAACTTTTAAAAACTACAGAAATGACAAACGAAAAAGAATTAAAAGAACTGGTAAGACAGAAATACAGTGAAATAGCGTTGCAGGATAAGGAAAGCAATATGGCTTCTTGCTGCGGAGCTGGTGGTTGCAGCACAGAAGTGTACAACATTATGAGTGACGACTACACCAAACTGGAAGGCTACAATGCCGATGCCGACCTTGGCCTTGGCTGTGGTTTGCCAACACAGTTTGCGCAAATTAAGCCGGGAGATGTGGTAGTGGACCTCGGCAGCGGTGCCGGTAACGATTGTTTTGTGGCACGATCACAAACTGGTGCTACAGGCAAAGTTATTGGTGTAGATTTTACTGAAGCCATGATTGATAAAGCAAGGGCAAATGCGGAAAAGCTGGGTTTCAATAATGTAGAGTTTCGATTTGGAGACATCGAAAAGATGCCAATAACGGCTGGTGTGGCAGATGTGGTTGTAAGTAATTGTGTACTGAACCTGGTCCCAAACAAACGAAATGTGATCAAGGACATTTTCAGGGTGCTGAAGTCTGGAGGACATTTCAGTATCTCGGATATTGTGTTGGTAGGTCAGTTACCTGAAAATCTTCAGAAAGCAGCGGAAATGTATGCAGGTTGCGTAAGTGGAGCAATACAGAAAGATGAATACCTTGGGTTGATATCGGAGACGGGCTTTGAATCGATAACTCTACAAAAGGAAAAAGAGATCACTATTCCCGATGATATTTTAAGCAATTATCTAATTGCTGATGAAATTGATGCGTTCCGCAACAGCGGCACCGGTATTTTTAGCGTTACAGTATTTGCACGCAAACCCAATTGTTGTACTCCCGGCTCAGGCTGCTGTTAATAGCGAGCGAATGAGGAACTACGTAGCAGAATTAATAGGAACGTTTGCCCTTGTCTTTTGCGGCACGGGGGCAATCGTTATCAATCAGCAGGCTGGTGGTGCAATAACTCATATGGGTATAGCAATCACCTTTGGCTTAGTGGTCATGAGTATGATCTACAGTCTGGGTGGCATCTCGGGTGCACATCTCAACCCAGCCGTGAGTATAGCTTTTACTGTTGCAGGTAAGTTTCCGTTAAAACAATTGCCAGGCTATATAACCAGCCAGGTGGCCGGGGCTTTACTGGCAAGCTTAACGCTGCGGTTATTGTTCCCCGGCAATGAAATGCTTGGAGCCACAATGCCCGCCGGCAGCGAGTTGCAGTCGTTTGTAATGGAACTTATACTTACCTTCTTTTTGATGTTGGTCATAGTAAATGTTGCCATTGGCAGTAAAGAACAAGGCATGTTCGCTGGTATAGCTATCGGCGCTGTAGTAGCGTTGGAGGCCATGTTTGCCGGTCCTGTTTGTGGCGCTTCAATGAATCCGGTAAGGTCGTTATCACCAGCCGTCGTATCCGGGCACCTGGAGCACTTATGGCTTTATCTCGTTGCTCCTGTACTCGGCGCGGTATTGGCAATACCGACGTGGAAATATTTAACCGCTCATAATAAAAATAATATATGAGAATAGCTTTGTTTAGCGATATACACGCTAATTTGCCAGCACTGGAAGCGTGCTTTGCAGATATGGATAAGCACCAACCAGACGCAATTTATTGCCTGGGCGATATGGTCGGCTATAATATATGGCCTAACGAGGTGGTGAACATGATTCGCAGGCGCGGCATACCTACTATTGCCGGTAACTACGATTTCGGAATAGGCAGGGGCATCGATGAATGCGGTTGTGCCTATAAAACCGATGAAGAGAAAGAGATGGGTAAAGTCTCCATTTCTTATACCAATGAGATTGTGGGTGCAGCTGAAAGGCAGTATTTACGCACCTTACCGGCACATATACGGTCAACTTTTCAGTTGAATGAAGATTACCTGGATCTGCTTCTGGTTCATGGAAGCCCACGTAAAATAAATGAGTACTTGTTTGAGGACAGGGAAGAGAGCAGTATGCTGCGTATTATGCGCGATTCAAATGCCGATATTATGTGTTTCGGGCATACTCACAAACCATATCACAGAGTAATTGAAGATAATGTTGACGGTAAACAGCGTTTCCGCCATGCAATAAATATAGGCTCAGTAGGCAAACCGAAAGATGGCAACCCGCAGGGTTGTTATGTAATAGTAGAGCTGCAAGAGGATAGCAGTGCATCACGACTGGATGCTGTAAAGGTGAATTTTATGCGTTTTGATTACGACATTGAAAAAGCGGCAAAAGCTGTTGAAAGCAGCCCGCTATCCAATAAATATGCCGATATGTTGCGAAAAGGAGTTTAAATTGCTTTTAACTCTTTGACGAATTTTTGCAGGTAATCGATATCAACGTGATCCATTACCACTACTTTATACCATTTTGGTGCCTGGTTATGTGAATCAGGCACCATTTCATATTTCTTCGCTAATTCCTCGGCAATATGCTCCGCCCTGATGGCTACAATGTTAAGGTCGGGGTGGCGGAAATACTTAATATTGAGCTCGTCTAATTGGCTGCATAGCCATTGTGTACGATAGAGCAACTTATTAATTTTTTCAAGCCAGCCGAAGGGGCCATAGGTAAATAGCAACATCCACACGGCAACAGCGTTGGCTCCTGACCGGCTTCCGCACAACGTAATATCCATTCCGTTTACATACTGCGCATCTTCGCAGCATACGTATTTCATCAGGCCCTTTCTTACAAGAAAAATGCCGGTTCCATAAGGCGCCTGCAGCATTTTGTGCGCATCTAGCGTAATAGATGAAATGTTGGGGTTCTTAAAATGCATATTGCTGCCCGGGCTGCTGATAGGATATATGAACCCACCAAAGGCACCATCAGCATGAATTTTAAAACGTACCTGATGTTGAGTAAGGTGCAGCGCATAAAGGTCTGGGTCATCTACACTGCCAAACATGGTAGTTGCCATATTGCAAATGACAATGAAGTATTTAATGCCCTGGTCTTTGGCTGCGTTAATAACTGCATCGAGTTGCGCAGGGTATATATTACGCGTGTTCTCGTCAACGGGAACTGAATATGATTTTAAGTTCAGCAGATTGGCTGCCTTTGAAACAGAATAGTGCGTATCCGAAGAGCTGATTAACGCTATTTCATTATGTGTGGCATTGCATATTTCCACAAAATAGTTACGGTATATCCATACTGCCTGTATGTTTGCTTCCGTGCCTCCGGTAGCAATATATCCGTCACAGCTGTGCTCTTCAGCTTTAAACACATCTACACATAATAATTCAATTACCTCTCGCTCCAATTGCTGTGTGCCACTGAAAAACGACTCAGAATGCCCAAAAGTATGACAGCCTATATGATTCGGGTTTGCTACATAAGTGCGCAATAATGGTGCCTCGCGTAAAAATGAAACCTGCTCAGAAAATACATGCTGGTCAAGTTTGGAGACAGGTATACCGAGCGGTATTTTATATTGGTAGTCAATGTTGCTCTTCAGTGCGTCCGTTATCCTGGTATCCTGTTCTTTATGCGATAGCTTTTTCCAATGTTTCATGCTGCAGTATTATTGTAAAGGGGGGTAAGGGAGATGGGTGCGAAAATATTATTGCAACCGCCTAATTAACCCAACGGAAGTCATTCAAACTGATGACTATGGTCATGTTTAGCGCATAGTAGGCACGCTATGTTTGCATAAAATAATTAATTATGACAAAGGAAAAAGTAACGGACCTCAGTAGTCAACATAATAGCTGGTTAAGCGCTCTCGATTTTTACAAACAGGAATTGAATATCATTAAGACCAGGCTTACTGAATTGGCTGGAAAGAATACAGGCAAAGAAATGTCAGCGCAGGTTGAACATTTTGAAAACCAGGTAAAAGTTCAGGGGCTGAATGTGGACGAGTTACGCCACAATATTAATGAAACACTGGCTAAAACAGCGGCTCAGGCTAAAGAAAATAGTGCCGGTTATGTAGATGCGGCGTTGATACAGGAAGATGCAAAACATGGCGAAATGTTTGCTACTACCGAAAAGGTTATTAACGAGCTAAGGCAGGAGTTTAACCGCTTCGCCAGCCAGTGGATGTAAAGAGATTTTAGGTTTTATGGTGGTGTTATAAATAGGATAAGCCTGGTGTTAGTGCATCGCACAAAACACCAGGTTTTTTTGTTTAAGCTTGTTTTTTAGGAGGTAATGCGAACGCTGCGGCCTCATGTTGGAAATTACCGTTGTGGGAACCGTCGCAAAATGGTTTGTTTTTTGAGAGTCCACACCTGCAAAGTCCAATAACATCTCTTCCTGCAAGGTCATACTTGTTGCCCTCTCTGTCAAATATTTCGAAGTCGCCTTCTACTTTTAATGAACCATTGTTATTAATGGTAATTTTAGTTGCTGCCATTTGTTTGTTGTTTAGACTGCAATAATACGCCAAATACACCAGTCGCGACCTCCAACATTTATTTGCGCTCTGCGCGCAAAGGCATACTTCTCAAATGCATGTTAATTTGTTAAGTATTTGATACTTCCAGCATTTTTGAAGGGTTAACTTCAGGTAATTGCCACCAGCGGTTCTTAAGTTGGCAGGTACACCATTTTATCTCTATGAAACTTTTAATACATGGCATGTAAGTATTCTAAAGGAAACAGAAACTAAGCTGTCTCTCCGTGGGTCTATAGGTTAACTTTTCTGTGCCGGTAAGAGTTGGTGGACGTCGATTAATTTTGCCATGCAAGGCCAAAAAACTTGATCGTTTTAGTGTCTTTATACAGTGATTCTAAAATGTTCACTTCTTGCTGTTGCATGCCTCCGTTTGCACTAATGGAACTCATTCCCATACCGCCCATACGCATACCCATGCCACCAAATCCTATGCTGGGCGTGAAATTGCCCCGGCCAGTCTGCCTTGCAGCTTTTTGACCAGCCGGCCTTTTTAATCCGGTTGTTTCTATACATATAGAAAGTGGCTTGCCCTTGTCGGCGGCTGATATGGCTGCCTTATAGTAAAATGCTTTTAAGGGTACTACCGCTTCCCATATCAATTCGTTGGTAGAATCGATTGCCATGCGCACAACTATACCACAACTGTCGTTTTCTACTATATTGAACTGCCTGTTACAACCTTTAAAACCCTGCAACGAATATTCATCGGCGAATTGAAATGCCCGTTTTACACGGTCTTCCAGTGCGTATCGTTGTTTTTCTGGTGTGCTTACCTGCCCAACATTCATTTCATTCGCCCGTTTCTCATCGTCACTTTTTTTGGCTTTATAGGCGTCGGGTAGGGGGAAGTTAATTGCCGTTATAGCATTTCGTTCCCCCGCTTTATCTATCCAGACAGTTAGGCCGGAATGCAGTATTTTAAGCTGTGTAGCTGGGTCGCCTGTCTCAACTGTTATATATAGGTTCTCCTTATCATTACTTACCGCATAGCCAAGCATCGCTTTATCATCATATTCAGGGTAGGGTGCCGGCCAGTCGTTATTATAGCCGTCAATCGTAACAGGCTGAGCCTGCCAGGTACCTGGTCGTCTTTTTGATTTACTACTTTTGGTAATTGAGCAAGACAAATTGCCTAAAATTATTGCGGATGCAAGTGTTGCAAGAAGGGATAACTGAAGCTGTTTGCGAAATGCCGACATAAATAAAGTGAAGTCCTATTTGGATTAAAGGTAGCCCAATTGGTTTAATTGTACTGTTGAGGTGTGCTTTTCAGCTGTTTTTTTAACCATTTCTATTTTCAGCCAGCATTTGTCAGTTGAATATTTGCGCATGAGATGGTAACCCAACAAAACACCCCAACTTTGCAGCCGGGGTGTCAACGGTATTTATCTGTGTCGTTTTATGCTTCGCCGGATTCAGGGCTTGGCGCTTCCTTGTTTTGCTTGCCCTTTTTCTTTCTGCCGGCTTCGGTAAGCGCCTTGTCTATTATCCATTCTAATTGTCCGTTAGCACTGCGGAATTCGTCAGCGGCCCATTTTTCAATGGCTTTAAATACGTCTTCATCAATTCTAAGTACAAAACTCTTTTTCGCGCTCACGTCCGGTTAATTTTTAAATTTGCGATAGCTTACTGGTAAATGGTACCCGTATTCAGTACAGGTTGTGCGCCTTTTTCGCCGCAAAGTACAACCATAAGGTTACTTACCATATTGGCTTTTCTTTCTTCATCAAATTCTACAATCTGCTTTTTGCTCAGCATCTCCAGCGCCATTTCTACCATGCCCACTGCGCCTTCTACTATTTTAAAGCGGGCTGCAACTATTGCAGTTGCCTGCTGGCGCTGAAGCATAGCGCCTGCAATCTCAGGAGCGTATGCCAGATGACTGATGCGTGATTCGAGGGCTGTAATACCGGCCTTTGTAAGTCTGTCGTTTAGTTCCTGCTCTAGCAGTTCATTTACTTTTGTGCCGCCCTCTCTCAGGGTTATATTGGCATGCTCATCTTCAATATTGTCGTAGGCAAAACTCGTAGCCAGGTTACGAAGTGCTGCTTCACTCTGGTTTTTTACATAAACTACATAATCAGCAATCTCGTAGCTGGCTTTGTAGGTGTCGGTTACCTGCCAAACCACTACAGCGGCAATTTCTATCGGGTTACCCATTTTGTCGTTTACTTTCAGAGTAGGGATAGCCAGGTTTTGTGAACGTTGCGATAATTTGTTAGCTGTATAAAATGGATTCACAAAAAACAATCCATTGTCGCGTACAGTCCCCGCATACTTACCAAAAAGATTGAGTACACGCGCCTGGTTGGGTTGTATGATCAATAGCCCTTTCCATATCATGAAACAAGCCAGAACTGATATTGATCCGGGCACGGCATACGTTCCGTTGGCGGTCATTCCGGCTAATATAATACAGGATATACCTGCACCTAAAAGCGCAATAGAGAGGGCTAATGCTGCGTAGCCGTTTGTTGGTTTGATGATCTTTTCCATAAAATTTGATTTGATATCATTTTGATATCACAAAGATATTGCGTTTTTACTGGTGAATCCAAATTTATTTTTGCAATTATGCTTGCTTTAACAAATGCAGAACCGGTTACTCATTTGCGATGTAGGATATTATTGGAACAGCTGACTTTAATTGATCTGCAAATAGAAAACTATAAAATGCTTTACATGGTATTTTTCCCACCACGCACTCGGGGGTACTCCCGCTGCTGTAAGATCGCAGTACGATGATCTTGTACTATTCATACCTTGGTGCGGCAGGCTGTATGCGAAAATTGCGATACGGCCCGCTGTTAGCGCTCCCTTCGTCATTTTATCTTTATCGTAAGGTAACAGGTATCTCATGCTAAAGTCATCGCTTTCTTTGCCTGTATTAAAAAATTGTGTCAGGATAAAGCGGGAAAAATAGAAGCAGATCTTTGCTGAATCTCCTTTCGCCTGGCTGATTGATTTTATGCGAAAGGTGTCTGTTGATGCGATGTAATAATTGTCCGGCAAGCCTTGAGTGAGCTTGTCTTTATCTATTACCATCCCGTCCTTAAATTCTTCAAAAAACAGGTGGATGGTTTGCCTCGTAATTTGCTGCCGGTAATTTCCAATTCTTGCTGTTCTACTCCCTGGAAACTCATCAGGTCACGGAGTGTTTTGTCAGCAAAACCGGTATTGATTTTAAAAGTCAGGCTATCTTGAGCGAGTAGGGAAGTGGTAAAGTGGAGCAGCGCAACAATAAGCGTTGCACAAAATAATGCAGGTATTTTTTTCATGTTTTTGATTTGCCTCTACAACGTAAAACATAGGGCAATAGTATACAAAAAGCCCCCGGATATCGGGGGATTGCTGCAATGAGAGAGAGAAAATGATTAGTGTTGTATCAACAATTTTTCAAAATAATTGATGTTGTCAGATTTTACTTTCACGAAGTAAATACCGCTTGCGAATGCTTTTGTATCAATTACTGTAGTGCCAGGGAAAGTAGACAGGTCAACTGTCTGGTTATAGGCAGTACGGCCTGTAACATCTGTAATAATAATATCAGCGTTGCTGCGATATTGAGCATCCCATGTAATGGTCAATGCGTCGTGCGCAGGGTTAGGATATACATTGAACTGAGCATTAGCCTGAACATTATGTATTGCTGTTGCTACTGGCTTGATGGTTTTAGAATTGTTGTATTGTTTAAAGTTAATTCCGGTAATTGATTCATGACCAGCCGCAAGTGTAAGTGTCGCAGAAGGGGTAGTTGTATAATCTAAAGCTTCTGGATAGATAACATAAGAACCATTAGCCAGACTAGTGAAACTGTAGTTGCCACTTGCATCAGTATAAACAAATGTAATAACGCCTGATGTTGTGTTTTTCAGGTATACCAGCATGTTAGCTGCAGGTACATCTGTTGCAGTATTTTTTCCTGCTCCAGACGAAATATAGCCGCCAATAAAACCAGGGCCAGCAGTTACAGTGCCATAAACCATAGTGATGTGCAAGCTGTCAACATTCCCTGCCGTATGGGCAACTGTAGTTCCTCCGCTCCAGTGTGCGTTTGATGTTCCGTAAGTAGGAACAAAGCCGCTGGCACCGGGTGTAGAACTGGTATAGTCGAGCGATTGTGCTTTTACCAGGTAGTTGCCGGTGCCCATAGTGTTGAATTCATAATAAGGATTCAAACTGTCAAGGCAGGTAACAACAGAATCGATGGCGGTAAGTGTACCTGCAGATGTATTATGATAAATCAGCCAAACTTTAAGGCTCAAGGTATCCGGTGCAGTTGCGCTATAATCGATATGGCCTGCAATCCTGTCGAGAGATATAGATGACGACGATGAACTGGCGCTCATGCCACTGCCTGAGCAGGTAACTACGCATTGGTAGTAAGTTGTAGCAGCCGGTGAAGCAAGGTATTCAATTGAACTTGTAGCTCCAGAAATATTAGTCCATGATGAAGAACCAGTAGGTGATGACTGCCATTGCAATGAAATTCCTGAACCTGTGGTATAGCCAGTATTGCTAAGCATAAGGCCATGAGTGCCGCACACTGCATAAGGTGTTGTAGTAGAAGTACCACCAGTAGGAGTGCCTGTGCAGCCACCTGAACCACTACCAATAGTCACTCGGTAGTCCCTGCCTTCGCCATAGTAATAGCCACTGCAAGGATTGATTGACGGATAGTAGATGCCGCCGCCTGCATAGGTTGCAAGTACGCGCATAAGGTGACTTCCAGCCGCAGCCGTCGTCGGTAATGAAATTGTGTAGGTTGCCGCAGCAGATCCCGAGTAAGTATTAATTCCACCTACGCTTTCTGTTGATTGGAAAGTGCTGTCGTCATTAAAATCAATCCAGGTTTGGCTATTCATAGTGTAAGCTGTGCTGCCAGTGCCAATCGTTGCGGTATAAGAGCCGCCCGGAGCCAAAGTGCAAGACAAAGCAGTCTGGTTAAGGTATCCGCTACCATCGCAACCGGCAGTATCAATAATTGTTCCCGATGAACCGTTAATCGCGAAAAGCGAAATATTCATATGGTATGCGCTGCATGATGCAGTTGATGAATAAAAGCTCGGAATGCAGAGTGTGGCAGCCTTAGTCGCAGTTGCTAAAAAAGACAGCAGGACAATAGTGTAGAGTTTCTTCATAAAATCGATTGGTGTTTTTTACAAATGTAATGCTAATTGAATTAATTGCATAATATTTCTATTCTGTTTTTTGCGTATTTGATTATTATGGTTTTTATAAGTCACTACTGGCACTTTTTGGCTTCATGGTCATATTCTGGTTGCCCGAGTCCCCATTCCGCCATTGCTTTAAGGGCGGGGCCCAATGCTTTGCCGGCTTCAGTCAGTCGGTAGGTTACATGTGGCGGAACCACCGGTTTCACATCACGAATCACCAGCTTATCCAGTTCCAAATCCTTCAGGCTTTGAATGAGCATTTTTTCTGTTATTGCAGGCAAGGCCTTCTTCAGTTCTCCATACCGTTTATGCTCGGCAAGTAAATGGTATATAATTAGCGCCTTCCAGCGTCCGCCTATTTTTTCAAGGGTAAAAGTTACCGGGCACTTGCTAATGGCAATGGCCTTATTGAGTTGATTGGTCGATGTTTCTTTGGCTGTATACATTTGTACATACTTTTTAGTTAGTACTTGTAAAAAAGTAAGTGCAAATATACCTTTGTTCCATCAAAAAACAAGATACTCATGAAATACGTAGTAACAGGTTCTTTAGGACACATCAGCAAACCATTAGCTGAGCAATTAATAAAGGCTGGCCACGAAGTGCTGGTAGCAAGCAGCAAACAAGACAAAGTAGCACAAATAGAAGCCATGGGCGCAAAGGGTGCAATCGGTTCGGTGGAAGATGTCGCATTTTTGACAAAGACTTTCACGGGCGTTGATGCGGTATATACGATGGTTCCACCCAAAATGGATGCGGCGGATTGGAAGGGATATATTCAAACCATAGGCAAAAACTTTGCCGATGCGGTAAGAGCTTCCGGGGTTAAGAAGGTTGTAAACCTGAGCAGTGTAGGCGCACATATGCCCGTTGGCTGTGGTCCGGTGAGTGGCTTGCATCATGCCGAAAATGAGTTGAATGCACTTGATGGGGTAGATGTAAAGCACCTGCGCCCGGCCTATTTTTACTATAACCTGATGTCAAATATCGGAATGATAAAACACATGGGAATTGCCGGTGGTAACTATGGCGAAAATGCTACCATGGTCATGACGCATCCTAACGACATCGCCGCCGCGGCTGCAGAAGAAATGAATGCATCGTCATTCAGTGGCAAAAGTGTTCGTTACATTGCCAGCGACGAGCGCACTACAACCGATATTGCAAAAGTGTTGGGTACAGCAATAGGTAAGCCTGAATTACCTTGGGTAAACTTCAAAAATGAAGATACCCACGCAGGTATGATCCAGGCGGGGCTTACAGAAGAAGTTGCCAAAAATTATGTAGAAATGGGCGCTGCCATAGCAAGTGGTGAAATGTCTGCTGACTATAACAACAACAAACCAGCTTTGAGCCCAACTAAACTGGAAGACTTCGCGAAAGAGTTTGCCGTTGCATTCGCACATTCATAATTGCACCAGGCTATCAGCATAAAGAAAGGGTTTGCGATTATTTTCGCAAACCCTTTCTTTATCTATTTTTCCCGCTTAAACTGCGGCAGTGAGAGTTTGTATCGTACCGCTATTATCCTGATGATTAATATTACGAGCGAAGAGGCGATCAAGCTTACGTTTCTATTGATATCCAGTTGTAGGAGCAGTAAATAGATTGCGGCGCCGATAAGGCATGCGGTAGCATAGATTTCCTTTCGGAATATTACCGGCACTTCATTTGTAAGTACATCTCGCATTACGCCGCCCATAATAGCTGAAAACATCCCCATAATGGCCGCCACCAGCGGAGTTACGTGATACAGTAAAGCCTTTTCGGTACCCAGTATCGTAAAAAGGGCAATACCCAGACTATCAAAAAGGAAGAAGGTTTTCCTCAGCTTGCTGAACTGATTATAAAATACGCTGGTAAGCACTATCGCTACAATAATAACGTAGATCCGGTTCACATCGGCGACCCACGAAAGGGGATAGGCACCTAATAACATATCGCGGATGCTACCACCGCCAATTGAAGTTATGAATCCAATAAAGGTTACACCAAACCAATCTGGCTTTGACTTTTGGTTGGCAACTGTTGCACCGCTTAAAGCGAAGAACCCTGTTCCGGCTAGTTCAAGGAAGTATTGTATGGACATGATTAGTTGTTTTGAATGCTATTGATGAATGTAAAGCTACCTGTTAGTATGGGTATATTAAGTCCGGTACTGGTCTTTCTTATGGTCACGACTATGGTTAGTTGCTGCCTGTCGTTCACGGAATAGCGGCTTTCAATTTTTAATTCGTCACCCAGCTTTCCTTCGTTGTGTATATAAATGTTATATCGCATGGTGCTGATGCCGTCATAGTTCAGTTTGCCGAAAGCCCTGGTAATGGCGCTATCATTAAAATTGGCCACTTCCTGCAGCATAGCGCAATTACTCAGCAAACCATCGTCGTTTATATTGTCAAGGTCTACCCGCATAGTTTTGGAAAGCAGGTTGTTACCGGGCAGGTATTTGGTGGTAAGTGTCATTGTTTCTGTGTTTTAGTTTTGGTGATTGTAGTAGAAATGAAAAAGGCCCCGCCAACTGATGTTGCGGGGCCTGTACTTATAAGTATAGCGACGTCAACATCGGGCTGTTAAGCCAATGCAACAACGGGTCGTATGCTTCTTCGTAATAAAAAGTTTCATGTGTATGATTGTGTTTAAAATAAAAAATCCTTCAGCGTGGCTGAAGGATGTATATGGTAAATGCAGTAGCATCACTCCCTTCAGCGGAAAGTAGTTTTACAACGGCATGTATGCTTTATCGTGATCATGATGCAAATATTCCAAAACAAACCGGAATCTGCCAAATCTATTTTGGGTTCAGAATACTTTCATGAGTCCGACAAATGCTATCCCGATGCCAACACTTGTAAGGCCGTAGAGGACATAAGGAAATGAACCATGAGAAAACGATGAAGTGATGGTGAGCAGAAAACTCAGGAAACACACAATGGCGCCTGAAACTACCAGTTGCATGCCACGTGTTCGGTTGGCGTCATGCCGTAGCTTTATAGCTTCATCTACAAAGCTTTTCACTTCATTTTCTTCGAAACCTTTTTTCAATAGTTCTATCGCAATTTCGTCGCGCATGCGTCCCGATTCCAGCATGCCTGAAACGTGATTTTGCATTGTCTCTTGCTGTGTTGGCATAGTTTGTCATTGTTTTTCAGTTTAAATTATGTGATTTAGTTGAAATAACAAAAAATAGTCTGAAAATATTTTTGAATAAGGGGTTTTTATTTAGTAGCGCGCATTTAGTCCGTCGTCATTTCGAGGTGTTTGCAGATGGCGTTTTAGTGTACATGATCTACTCGCAGCAATCCTTGCAAGTATTTATTGTTGCGGTTTGACCAGCATGAAGCTCATTCTCTTTTGGCAGCCTTGCCCAAATTTTTTACCTTTATCGTAATAAAGAAATTCATGGACGAGTACATTTCATTTGAGCAGATACCTTTTGGAAGTGATGATTTTGCGGACAATCCAGAGCCGAGATGTCCTTGTGTGTTGTTACTGGATACTTCCATATCAATGGGGGGCATGCCTATAATGCAGCTCAATGATGGTGTAAGAACATTTAAGAAAGAGCTTTCACAAGATCCGCTGGCAACCAAGAGGGTAGAAGTAGCGGTGGTTACGTTTGGCCCGGTAACTGTGGAATCAGATTTCCATACCGTACCTAACTTCCATCCGCGCGAACTGGAAACAACGGGCGATACACCCATGGGCGAAGCCATTAATACCGCTATCGATATGGTATCAAGGCGCAAAAAGGAGTATAAAGAGCATGGAATTTCTTACTACAAACCATGGATTATTCTTATAACTGACGGCGCACCAACCGACGATTTCCGAAAAGCCGCTATGCGTGTAAAGGAAGGTGAGGCCAGCAAGTCGTTTGCGTTCTTCGCAATAGGGGTGGAAGGTGCGAGCATGGATATTTTGCAAAGTATTTCAGCCCGTGCGCCAATAAAATTAAAAGGATTAATGTTCCGCGAATTCTTCATGTGGCTGTCTGCTTCTATGAAGATGGTCTCCAGTAAAAATCCAGGTAGCACCGTAAACCTGTTGCCGCCAAGTGGATGGTCAGAACTTTAGGTAACAGCAGTTTATGAACCATCTCATTAATGAAATAATCAATCAACCATTGGCCTCCCTTTTAGTGGTGGGTAACCTTGTTGTTATAGAAAGCCTCCTTTCTGTTGATAATGCCGCTGTACTTGCTACTATGGTGCTAGATCTGCCCCATCAACAGCGGGCACGTGCTTTGAAGTATGGCATTTTTGGCGCATATATTTTCAGGGGGCTGTGTCTCTTATTTGCTACGTACCTTATTAAAATTTGGTGGCTTAAGCCTATCGGCGGAATTTACCTGCTTTATCTTTTTTTCAACTGGTTGCTATCCCGGAAAAAAGACGGTGACCAGGAAAAAGCGGAAATTAAGCCAAAGGACAAAAGCAAGTTCTATCGCCGCTTTGTTGGTTCGCTTGGTAATTTCTGGGCCACCGTGGCATTAGTAGAAGTGATGGACCTTGCATTTTCCATCGACAACGTATTTGCCGCAGTAGCATTCTCTGAAAATATTATCCTTATTTGTCTGGGCGTGTTCATAGGTATATTGGCCATGCGGTTTGTTGCACAAGGTTTTGTGTCGCTTATGGAGCGTTTTACATTTCTGGAAGCGTGCGCCTATATTGTAATAGGTATTTTGGGTGTAAAACTATCTTGTTCCGTTTATCAACATTTTTATCCTGATGTTGCATTTAGTAGATTCCTCGATAGCCAGCTCGCTGATCTTATTACGTCTGCCCTTACTATAGGCATTTTCAGTGTTCCTTTACTATGGAGCCTGGTTACGGGTACTAACCGCAAAATGAAATAGTTTACTTTTCTTTTTGCCCTTGTAAAAAAATAACGCTTTTTAACATAATGCTTTTGTTATTTTGTAACATGGGTAAGAAATATATTGTTTTTCTGCTTCTTGTATGCCTGGTTTCTTTCGGTGCTATTGCAAAGAAAATGCCCCCGAAAGCCGGAGATAGGGTAAAGAATGATACCGTTGCGGTAAATGCAGCAGGTTACCATGTAAGTACGCCTACGAGTACTCAACGGGAGGTGCCATCGCAGGTTAGCCGGAATGCGGGTACCTCAATAAATGCTGTTACCGGTGCTGCCGCTTCTGTAAGCAGCAACGGCACATGGGCAGCGCCTAACACGCCTGAAACTACCCACCTACGCATTAGCCTGCTCACCTGTGGCCCCGGCTATTCTGAAATATACGAAGTGTTTGGCCATACCGCTATCCGCATCGTTGATTCATTGAATCAGTCTGACCTGGTATATAATTACGGCACGTTCAATGGATTTGAAGAGAATTTTGAGCTCAAATTCATGCGGGGTAAGCTTGACTACTATCTTTCTATCTGCACCTACGACGAGTTTATGCAGGAATACGTAGAGCACCACAGGGAAGTTGTGGAGCAGCTATTGCTATTAGATGAGAACCAGAAAAAGGTGTTTTATGACTTCCTCAACTGGAATGCAGAGCCGGAGAACAGGAATTATAAGTATGATTTCTTTTTCGATAACTGTTCTACTAGAATCAGGGAAATCTTCCCGGAAACAGTCAGCAAAGATTTTAAGTTCGGACAAGTGGTACCGCCCATTAAAAATTACACTTTCAGGCACATTATTAACGAGTACTTTTACATAACGGTATGGGAGCGTTTTGGCATCAATATATTGCTGGGTAGCCGCATTGATAAGGTAATGACCAATAGCGACATTATGTTTTTGCCGGAATATCTTAGCCGTGGTGTAAAGGGAGCAGTAGCTAACGGCAAGCCTGTTGGGCCAGATGTGGTTCAGTTACTGCCGGGCAATCCGCCACCACTAGCTCCTGTAGACGGACCCATGATACTTACCTGGGCACTCGCATTGCTTACCATTGCTGGCTTATCATTCAAGCAGTTGCATGTTTTAGGTAAAATAATGAGCTCATTACTTTTGTTCGTAACTGGCTTGCTGGGTTGCCTGATACTGGTTATGTGGTTTGGCACAAACCATCAGGGTTGCGGCAATAACTTTAATATTTTATGGGCCTTGCCAATAAATGTTTATGTTGCCTTTGCTAAACCGAAAGGTAAAGGCAGATATGCTTTAATTGCCATTGGGTTAATATTGGTTACGCTGTTGCTGCACATAACAGGCGTTCAGCAGTTAATCTTATCTGAATTTTTACCATTATTCCTTGCTTTGGTTTACATTTACGGAACTATTTACCGCAACGACAAAGTAAAATAGGTGCCCTCTTAACCAAAGGTTAGTTGTTAAGTAGTCGTCTATAATTACAACGGTAACAGTTGACACATTATCAAAACACTCATGCCTGAGGTAAACACATCTTTTTCCCCATCTGTCCATTATCAAAAAGCTGGTAATGGTCAGGTTTTAGTATTGCTGCATGGTTTCCCGGAAAGTAGCTGGCTTTGGCAGGGAATAAAAGATGCTCTTGCTGCCAGCTATACCCTGATAATGCCCGATTTCCCCGGTAGTGGTAAAACCTCACTTAATGGTACTGTGAGCATTAATGATATGGCCGAACTAGTTAAAGCGATATTAGATGCTGAGGGAATTACTAAAGCAGTTGTTGCCGGGCATTCTATGGGAGGCTATGTTGCTTTGGCATTTGCCCATCTTTACCCGGAAGTAGTATCGGGTTTATCGCTTATCCATTCAACGCCATCGGCTGATGATGCGGATAAATTGGAAATGCGCAAGAAGGCAATCGATATTATAAACAAAGGCGGTAAGTCTGCGTTTATAAGGCAAATGGTGTCGGGTTTATTTGCTGATGGGTTCAAATCAAATAACGCTGAAGTTGTTGAGAGCCAGATTGCAAATGCTTTGGAAGTGGGTGAGGATGGTCTGGTTAATTATTACAAGGCTATGATGCAACGTGCCGATAGGACTGATGTGCTGGATAAAGCAGCTTTCCCGGTGCAGTGGATTACAGGCGGGCTTGATAATGTTATACCTTTCAAAAAAGTGCTCCCTTACACCCATACTGCTGCTATAAATTTCGTATCTTTTTATCCTGATTGTGCCCATATGGGCATGTATGAGGCGAAAGAAAATCTTATTAAAGACCTGTTGCAATTTTGCAGGTACTGTTACAATACAATATGAAGAAAAGCTTCGTTCACATATTAATTCTATTGTTCTCGTTGTTAGCTACTAACGCGATGGCATCCCATATTGTAGGTGGCGAGGTTACTTACAAGTATCTCGGAGTATCTGATACAAATAACAGATATGAGATAACCTTGGTTATATATGAAGATTGCAAGAACGGTCAGCCTGATGCAATTGAAATGGATAATCCTGCGTTTCTTGCCGCTTATACCCTGGATACTAATACACGCAGATACAGACTTGTTGGATTTGATACTTCGATATTTTTTTCGGAAGAAATTGGGGTGCCGGTAAATTTTTCAAACGCCTGCGTTACTAATATACCTTCTGTATGCCTTTTGCGCAAAACGTTTAAACGGATTTTTCTTCTACCTATCCGATCGTCATCAGGATACGACGTTGTTTACCAGCGCTGCTGTAGAAATGCAGCGACAATGAATATTCAAAACCCCGGTGATCAGGGAGCAACGTATTATTGTCATATTCCGCCCACAAGTGTTGTTGCGAGCAATAACAGTGCAAAATTTACCAATTATCCGCCGCAAATCATTTGCCGTAATAATCCGCTTGTTTACGATAACTCTGCGACTGACCCTGATGGAGATTCCCTTAGTTACGAATTTTGCACTGCCGATGAAGGTGCGAGTCCTGGTAATATTAAGCCTTTTCCTGCACCGCCCCCATTTACACCTGTATCTTATATTTCTCCGCCATATTCGTATGATCATCCCTTAACTGCATATCCTATCCTGCAAATTAACCCTGTTACTGGTGTTATTACAGGCACGCCGAATAGATTGGGGAGATTCCTGGTTACGGTATGCTGTCATGAATGGCGCCAGGGGGTGATGATAAATACCGTAAAGCGGGAGTTCCAGTTTGTGGTCACTGATTGCACCAAGGTAGTGTTTGCATGCATTCCCCAGCTTTCAACCGATGTCAATACCTATATTGTTCAGTGCGACGGGTTCAACGTGCATTTTCAGAATTGCAGTTCCGGTGGAACTTCTTACCATTGGGATTTTGGTGTGCCCGGGACAAACGATGATACCTCAAATTTACAGGAACCTACATTTACCTATCCTGATACAGGAATTTACGTCGTTAAACTGGTTGTTAACCCGAGTACCAATTGCCGGGATAGTATAACGCGCTTCGTAAAAGTGTTTCCTTACTTCAAGTCAGCTTTCACTGACAGTGGCGTTTATTGCCCGGGAAAGCCTATCTATTTTAAAGACAAGTCGTCTGCTTCCATAAAGCCCATCACGTCATGGAGCTGGAATTTTGGTGATGGGGAAGCCAGTAACAGGCAGGATACCGCACATATATATGCTGCCGGAGGCACTTACAATGTCATGTTAATTTCGCAGAACATTAAGAACTGCGTCGATACTACAGTAAAGCAGGTAGTAATAGAAAATTACAAACCTTTTGCGGGCCATGATACCACTATTGTAAAAGGGGAGAGTGTACAGTTTAATGCAGTTGGTGGTTATGCCTACCTCTGGGTGCCTGGAACTAACCTTAACGATTCAACCATATATAATCCGCGGGGTTTTTATCCGGATACAGGTATATTTGATTACAGCATTCATGTAACCAGCCAATTTGGCTGTGATGGTTATGATACCATTCGTGTTTGGGTTGTGAACCAGGCTGCGTTTTACATGCCTTCCGCCTTTACACCTAACGGAGATGGTCGTAACGATATTTTCAGACCTATTGCAATAGGGTATCGTTCGCTGAAATACTTCAGGGTCTACAATCGTTTTGGTGAGGAAGTATATTATAGTACCAACATTTCCGATGGCTGGGATGGAACCTATAAACATATGCAGGCTGAGATGGGTGTTTACTTCTGGCAAATTGCATTCGTTGACCGGTTCGGCAAAGACGGTTTCATGAAAGGGGATGTTACTTTAGTAAAATAGGGAGTGATTTTGACGTAACCTCACCTGACCAGCACGTTAAACATACAGAACTCCTGCCAGAGCTTATTTGGCAATTATCCGCTGCAGATCAATTTTTAATGAACCTTTTCCAGATGTAATCAGGTACCACCGGCTTTAGAAGTTGACCCGGATAGGTAGATGGGAATTGTTCTTTAATTCCGTAATGTTCCGGCTCTGTAGCTGGGTTGATATAGGTTCCGAAAATGATGTCCATCAACGGGGATATATTGGCATAATTGCCCCTGTCTCTTTCTTTGTCATGATGCCAGTGATGTAAGTCGGGTGAACCAATCAGCATCTTGAGAGGACCAATATTGAACCTTACATTGGAATGGATATAGATGGCCCAGATTCCTCTGAAAGCGACTATAGCAGCAATAGTATTCAAATCAAAACCAAAGATAATTGCTGGAAGATTAATGATGCCCACAGTATAAATAGAGTCAATTGGATGCTCCCGATGTGCCGCCAGCCAATCTAATGTTTCAGCAGTATGATGCACCTTATGAAACCGCCAAAGGAAATCATACTTATGTTGGATTCTATGAGCCCAGTATATCAGAAAATCGCTTATCAGCAATATCTCCACAGCTTGCAACCAAATTGGCTGGTGCGCAACAACCGTCCTGAATTGAAAAGAGATATTAATGTCGAACCAGTGTCCCACATAGTTCAATGCATTTAAAACAAGCCCGTTCCATAATAGGTATTGCCCTGCAAAGTAGCACAGGTCTAATACCCATTGTTCCCTCAGCACTTTTTGGTTGCTCTTTGCGGGAAACGCGCTCTCCATGGGTATAAACACCGCACTAAGAAAGAGCAGACTTACTCCGGTTGCCAGTAGGGTATTTATAAGGGTCATTGTCGCTGCTTATTTAGTTCATGTTACACTTACTATATTCAGTTTACGTCAATCATTTTTTGCCTTCCAGTTTCATGGAGGTTATGGGTGCCAGCTTTGGGTTCGTATTTTCCTTTTTTGATGTTGCCGTATCTATGTTTTCAGGGAAATGGTCTATTGCAACTACCGATTTAGACGACGACCATCTTAACCTTTGCTGGCCGTCGATTTTTTTTGTTAGGGAATCGCGGGTAGCATTGGTGAGCTGTCCAGTATCGGTTCTTGATGATTTTACTTGGGTTATATCAGGGGCGGTGTGGTTGAAATTCCCATTTTTATAGAGCAAAAAAAGAGCGACCAGCGCAATAAAGTTTACCAGTGCAACGCCGTTTAGAATCGTCTGTTTGTTCATTTTAGCGGGTTTGGGAAGCGTATAAATTTCAGGTGAAAAAGCAAGAAGAAAATAATCGCTGCTCGCCTTCGCAAGCATAGCGGTGATTCAATAATGAATTTACGAATAGGTGGGCAAAATAAGCATATTCAAATGAGGATTATACTCTTTATTAACTATTTATTGGGAAGTGATATTGACCTGCTTCAAAACCAATCAGGCCTGATGATGCAGGGGGTATGGTCAGGGGTGATGGGGCATAACAAAAAAGCGGTTAAAACAAAGTTTCAACCGCTTTCAAAATATAATATAATCTACTACTCGAGCTTGAAGGAGATAGGCTGGTTAAAGTAACACTTTACCGCCTTACCGTTGTTCTTACCTGGTTTCCATTTTGGCATTTTTGCAATGATACGTTTTGCTTCTTCATCGCAACCAGCACCAATACCTTTCACAATTTCAACGTCACTGATAGAACCATCTTCATTTACTACAAACTTTACCACAACACGACCCTGAACGCCGGATTCCCTTGCATTATCAGGATACTTCAGGTTGTTAGAAAGATACTCCATAATGTCATAACTAGGAGCTGGCATCTGTTCTACAAACTGGTAGATCTGTGGCGGAGGAGGTGCGGCAACCACACCTGTTCCAGGCTCACTTACAATACCCGGATCGATACCATTAACATCACCTGCCTGATCTTTAGGACCAGAAGCTGTAATCTCCTTTTGTGGAGGTGGAACTTCTGTTTCCTTTACTTCCTCATCCTTCTTAATAACCGGCGGCGTGAACTTTACTGTTGGCTTAACCGGCGGTGGCGGTGGAGGTGGAGGTGGTGGTGGTGGCTTCTTTGGGTCAATCGGCGGCGGCTCAGCCAAAGTAACTTCCTTAACGACCAGCTTATCTTTTTTCTCCGCTTTCATACCCATACTAATTAAGGCATAAACACCGGCACCGGCGCCAATAGCAACCAGCAGCAATAAAGATTTAGCAACACGTTTAGGATAGTTCTTGCGCAACTCATACCCACCATAACTTTTGTTACGTCCATCAAAAATTATATCGATGTAGTCACTGCTTAGAATTTTATTAATATCCATTGCGTAATTTTTTTATCGTATTTCATTGCGTCTTATGGTATAACATACAACCAGAATCCGCAACCTGAGTTTATCATCAGCTTTAGCCAATGATAATTTTACTGTTAATTACCGCCATTAGCTACTTCCGTCGCCTTAATGAAATCGCGGTCTACCTGAGAAATATCGATAATAGCGTAAACTTTTACGTCATTAATGTTCATTTCGTCAAGTATGTTTACAAGATCACTGTAGGTACTTGTAGAATCAGGTTTTATCAGCACAGTCATCTGGTCTTTAGCAGTTAACTGTCCGCTCGCTTTCATGCCATCTACCATTTTCTTTTTAGAGATGATCTCATCGCGGATACCATTTTTCTGGCTGAAATAAGTAACCTTAACTTCTGGTGGTTTTGTTGGGTCTTCACCAATACCTTCGTAATAATAAACCCTGTGGCTCTTACTGAGCAGTATGGTTAAGGCAACGCTATTCTTGATCTTGTTCTTTTCTTCATCCTTCATATTAGGATCCTTGTAAGGCATGTTTATTTCCATGGTCTTTGGTTTAGCCAAAGTAGTAGTAAACATGAAGAAAGTAATTAACAGAAAGCCCAGATCAACCATAGGGGTAAGGTCAATTCGAGTACTTAATTTTTTAGGTTTTTTGACGCCGGATCCACCTTTATGCCCCCCGCCCGACGAGGTATCCATTTCTGCCATGACAAATAGTATTTTACTTTTTTACGAAATTAATTTGCCGAACCGACAATTTGGCCATTGAGCAATTCGAAATATACTGACCACATTCTAGTGCTTAGCCTCGGCATAAGCTGCAGTACCCGGAGGTATTGCTTTCAGATTGGTGATCAGGTTAAATTTGAAAACCTTCAGGCCTTCCAGTGTCTTAACTATCTTCGAAACGTTCGGATAGCTGGCATCGCCGTCAGCTTTAATACAAACCCTTAATTTAGGGTTTGTCATTCTGCCGCTGGTTATCCATGCTCCTAGCTCGTTAGCCTCAGATGTAGCGATCGTATCGGTTGGTACACCAGGTGCAGACATGTCGATATTCTTCTGCTGCTCTGGCGGTGCTGATAGATAAGACTTTAACTGGTTAAGCGGTACACCGATAGATGCGCCAATTGCAAACGAGTTCATTTCAGCCTGGTTCAGGTTTAGACCCTTTGCAGCATTAATGTCCTCAATAAGCGCTTTACGCTTCAATTTATTATCAATAGCGAAGAATATGCGACCTTTTGTATCTACTGTTAACAGCATTACATCGTTATCAGGCAACATAATAGACGATATTGATGATGGTGTTTTAACCACTACCGGCTCCTCAGGTTTAAACTTGGTTGCCAACATAAAGAATGTTAGCAGCAGAAAAGCTACGTCACACATCGCCGTCATGTCGATGTTGGTGCTTTTCCGTGGTAGTTTTGCGTGACCCATTGTTCTGTTCTTCTACGGTTAAATTAATAAGATGCAGGATTTTCAAAAATCCACAGACCTCTACAAATATTTATTGATTAAATATTATTTGTAGTTAGCTTCAAAGCTCTGAGTCAATGTGAAACCGCTCTCATCAATACCGAAGGTGATACCATCAATAAGGGTAGTGAAGAAGTTATACGCAATAATCGCGAAGAATGAAGTACTGATACCTAAAGCTGTATTGATCAGGGCTTCGGAGATACCACTCGCAAGAGCTGCAGCATCAGGAGCACCTGCATTTGCCATCGCAGCGAATGAACGAATCATACCCATTACCGTACCAAACAGACCCAACAGGGTAGCGCAAGATGCGATTGTAGAAAGGAATACGAGGTTTTTTTCAAGCATTGGCAATTCCAGCGCAGTTGCTTCGTCAACTTCTTTCTTAATGTTAGCAACCTTCTGGTCAGTATCCAGATCGTGGTTATTAACCATGTCATTGTACTTTAAAAGACCGGCACGCATAACGTTACCAACTGAACCTGCTTGTTTATCGCACTCAGCTATTGCAGCCTGTACATTTTTGTTAGCAAGGTGATACTGTACTTTACGTACAAACTCGCCTGCATCCATTTTACCTTTTGCTTTAACGATAGTTAATGCGCGCTCAACAATAAAAGAAAGTAATGTAAACAGTGTGCCTAATAATATAGGTACAACAAAACCGCCGGAATACATAGTACCCATAAAGTTCTTAGGGTGTTCCCTGGTGTCGCCGTCACTGAAATTGCTCGCACTGCCAAGCACAACTTTAAACACAATAATCCCTACTGCTACGCAAGCTCCAACAATCAAAAGATTGATCATAAAGTTGCTGGAGTTTTTTGGCTTACCTGCATTGGAGCCCTGTGGTGATGTTGGTCTTGCGGAGGCCGTTTTTACTTCTGCCATAATTCTGGTTTTTGTTTTTGTTTTCTGAATTTTTGTTACTAAATGATATTGTGCGATTGCAAAGATATAAGTACGCTGCAAAAAAACAATTTTGGCTTGCAATTAATTTTCAACATACCGTTGATACAATATTACAGCCTTTTAGGCCTTTTTACCGGTACTTACTTTTCAAGACGTAATTTAGGGTAATATCCTTGGGTAATTATAGGTAATTCTAACTTTTTTTTCTAAAATTAACTTATTGTGAATTTTAGTACAAGCGCCTGAGTGTGTTGCAACTGTTTCTCTATCAGTTATTTCTAAATGCTGGTTCTAAATTTTTACAGAAGATGGTTTTCACTTCATCTACACTTTCATTAACATTCGAACAGCCAATTTGCGTTTTTATTGCTGTTGTTATTTCATTTTGACATTTAATTGTGAATTTAGTTTGGTTGGTGTGAAATATCTGCGTACATTTGCACCCACAGCGCGAGGTAGAGCAGCGGTAGCTCGTCGGGCTCATAACCCGAAGGTCATAGGTTCGATCCCTGTCCTCGCTACCCGACAGAGAAAGTCAGCATTTTTGCTGGCTTTCTCTTTTTCATGTCCGCTGAAAGCCTTGCCCACACTATCGAATAGTGAAATAAGTTCATTCGTTTTATAGGTTCGATACTCTGGTTTTTCATAAATCAATTTTTCAGAAAACATTAAACCTAGCACTTTTCTCTTCCGTTCCAGCGATGCTTCACTAAAATACGACCCTACTGTATTAACTAAAGTAAGCCCAAATCTCATGTACTTCTTGAACTCTGGGTCTGTAGTAATCAACTCGTTCTTTTGATAGGACAATTCACCCATTCGCTTCATAATACTATCACGGGCACTATTGTATTCAAACTCACCTATCTTGTCCATTGCATACTTTGAAGTTAAGCCAGATAACATACTTTTCTCTTTCTCAATTTCAGAATCTAAACGGCGTATTTCTTTCGCCTTGTCACCTTCACTGCCTTTAAATGTATCTTCAATAATCTTCATGTACAATTCAAGTACTTCTTGTTGTACAGAAAAGCTGTTAAGCCAATCAATAAAATCAACATGGGCAATATCAGATCTGAAACGACTTTTACAACCCGGCTGACAATGATAGTAGTAATATGAGCCACCATGCCCCTTGGAGCAACTACCTGTAAGGTTACCTCCACATGAGCTACAAACAAGGTACCCTCGTAATGCGAGTTCTTCAATCACTTTTACTGGCTTAGATTTGACTTTGCCCTTGCCTTTTGCTACATGTTGAACTATGTCAAATATCTCTTTCGAGATAATTGGCTCATGTATGCCTTGTACATATTCTTCAGGATTGAATTTGTCTGGTTTAAGTTTTACTAACCCACAATAGACAACATTGTGAAACATATTATGGAATGATCCGCTTGCGAGGTTTATACCTCTTGAAGCATATTTCTTTCTCAGTTCTTCTTTTGTGAAATTGCCACTTGCATAGAGCGTGAATATCTCTTCAACCAGAGTTGCTTTGTCTGATTTAACAAGTATTGGCTTGTTCGTGCTATCTCTGTCAAAGACATACCCTATTGGTGCAGTTGAAGTATATCTGCCTTCTCTGTTTGCTCGCCTAATACCAGAAG
>CANFKC010000056.1 GCA_947447265.1 Chitinophagaceae bacterium | reverse complement strand
TAGATTATTTTCCATCAGTTTTACGCAGAAGGATTGGTTGTATGAAGGTGTAATTCAACTATTAAATACAAAGCTACTTTAGAAATATATTATCGCTCTACAGCAAAGCATTCATAAATCAGCTTAAACTTTTGCTTCAAAAGGTTCGATAATGGCACTGTCGTGTCTAGACGACAGAGAATGCAATGTGGCAGATTTGTGGCATCTGCTCTTCATTTCGTTTCATCTTAATTCACATTAACTCAGGTTGCTTTATGGCCAAGGCAAAGCCTGGTAAGAGTTAGGTCTATATTAGCTGATTTTATATGAATAATTTTACATCCAATATGAATCCCAATTTTGTATATTTTTTGGTAGAAGCTCTAGCAGCTTATTTTCTCAACTCTTTTTTCATGCCTTCCACCTTCAAACGGCACGGTTAAAAATGTATCCGTCATTTGCTGTGCAACTTCGAACGGAACAAAGCGGGAAGGGATACAGATAACATTGGCATTATTGTGTTGTCTTGCCAGTGATGCTATTTCCGGTGTCCAGCAAAGTGCTGCACGAATGCCCTGGTGTTTATTGGCGGTCATGCACACGCCGTTTCCGCTGCCGCAAACCAAGATGCCTGCTGCGGCCTTACCTTCTTCCACCATTGTGGCCAGAGGGTGCGCATAGTCAGGATAGTCGGTGCTGTCAGTGCTATAGGTGCCTTTGTCGCTAACTTCCCATCCCTGGGCGGTAAGTACCTTTTTAAGTTCTTCTTTGTATTCGAATCCGGCATGGTCGCAACCTATTGCTAATGGTAAGGCGCGGTTGAACGTAGTTTCCATAGTATATCTGTTTTTGATTATTTTAGGCTTCTTCGTTTTTTAATTTAGACTTCAAAGCGCGGGCGCTGATGAATACGGATATTTCGAACAGGGTATATAACGGGAAAAATACCAACAGGCAACTGAACAGGTCTGGCGGAGTAATGATCTCAGAAAGCAGGAACAGGATAAGTACCGCGTATTTACGTTTTTCTTTAAGGAACTGAGGGGTAAGGATGCCAATTTTAGAAAGGAAGAAAACGACGATCGGTAACTCAAATACCAGGCCCAGGGCCAGTATCAGGTTGCTCATAGTGTCGTAATAATTTTCTATGGTAATAATGTTCTTAAACTGGGGGCTTAACTGATAGCTGCCGAAAAAGTTAATGGTGTAGGGCGCTACAATAAGATACGCAAACATTACACCACTAAAAAACAGAAGCGAGCACCAAAAAACAATACCCCTTGCATACCGGATTTCGATAGGTTTTAATGCGGGTTTTATAAACCGCCACAATTCCCACAAAATATAAGGGAAGGAGCAGATGAAGCCCAGCATCATAGATACGGACATACTCATCATGAACTGCCCGGTTACTGCGGTATTCTGGAACTCCATTTTTATTTCACCAAGGCAAAACGACTCGTAATGGAATAACCTGCCAAGGGCACAGAACCACTTGTAAGAAATAAAATCGTTGTGCGCCGGCCCCATTATTATGCGGTCAAATATCCATTCTACTTTAATGAATATGGCAATTGCGGCAATAATAACAACGATAACAGAACGGATAATATGCCACCTCAACGCTTCAATATGATCGAGGAAGCCCATTTCGGCGTTCGGGTCGTCGCTTATTTTATTAGTTATATTCTTAAATATACTCACTGTACTTGTTTGGGTGGGCAAAGGTAGGAGTTAAAAAAGATAATTGGTTATTTATACCCGGGCTCTGCAATAAAACCTACCTGGAAGGTACACCTGCCACCGGGTCGCTATTTGCCGCTTCTAATGACTTATTTACACCAAATTTGGCGCAACTTGCTTCTTATAATCTGAAAAATAGCCCTTTTGCCTTAAAGTTGCCATTCTGGTATTATTGGCAAGATAATTGATGTAATTGCTTATCTTGCATACAAAAGAAGTAAGGATAACTATGAAGGGAGTGCTTTTATTTATGCTGGTATTTACGCTAACCATGAGTTCTTGTTTAAAGGACCCGGGTTTGGTTTACCGGTACGAAGGCACTATAAAGGGTGAAAACCCATTTACCCGCAATTGTGGTGGCGCTTACTGGATTATTATTAACGGGTATGACTATTCCCATGATTCCGTTACAACGTTCGATTCTTTACCCGCAAAAAGTGGTCTTGACCTTAGTAAAATACAGTTGCCGATGAGTGTAAAGTTAAACTGGCACCATAAGTTCGGCGATACCTGCGGTATAATTGAGATCGACGATATAGAGCAGATCAGGTAGCCCATCGAGTTGCCTGTTGCTTGTGAAGCTGGTTATTTTTTCCTGCAACCAGCGCTTAACAGCACAAAAATCATTCAACATAAGAAAGAGGCCTAAATATAAGTAATTGCACGGCTGAACTGTTTGTAATGCACCATACGGGTATTAACAATATTTTCAGGCATTAAATTTGTAGGTTTGCAGTAAACACTGCTGTATTGTTCAAAAAGCTCGACATATTAATTATCCGTAGTTTCATCGGGCCATTTATCGTCACATTTTTTGTTGCATTATTTGTGCTTGTTATGCAGTTTTTCTGGCTGTATATGGACGAGTTAATAGGTAAGGGCCTCAGCTCATGGATGATTATGCAACTTTTGCTGCTGATGTCGGCTACTTTGGTTCCATTAGCATTGCCGTTGAGTGTGCTGTTGGCTTCCCTAATGACCTTTGGTAATATGGGTGAGAACTTTGAACTGGTAGCCATAAAATCTTCCGGTATTTCCCTTCTCCGTTTTATGCAGCCCCTGGGTATATTCATTACCATTGTTTGCGGGCTTGCGTTCGTTTTTAATAATAATGTTATCCCTGTTGCTAACCTGAAGGCGCTTTCGCTGTTATATGATGTGCGTAATGCGAAGCCGACGCTGAACATTAAACCGGAACGTTTTAATAGTGACATACCCGGTTTTGCTATAAAAGTGGGTAGCAAGGATGAAGATGGCTTTACCATACACGATATTATTATTTACGACCATACTGACCTTGTAGGCAATAACAAAGTAATAATAGCGAAGGAAGGGAAAATGATGCCTACCAGCGATAAGCAGGCACTTATTTTTAAACTTAAGGATGGCTGGTTGTATGATGAAGGTGTAGAGCGCAACGGCCGCACACCGGAATACCCACAAACCCGTACCCATTTTGCAACCTGGGATAAAGTTTTTGACCTTTCGGCATTTAATTTTACAAGGGCGAATCAGGATCTTTTTAAAACAGCCTACCAGATGATGGATGTGAAACAACTTTCTGACGGTATAGACAGTTTTGCTAAGATGATGAAAAATACACCAGTCACCGCTGCAACTTATATGTCGCCCTACGTTTCGCTTACCAATGGAACGAAAGAAGCAAGTGCTCTTGAGGCTGGGGTAGATACCGGGCATTACGTAGCGCGGACGTATACCGGCTCCTACCTCAATTTGATTCCGGAAGATAAGAAGGTAATTATGCTGCAGGCAACCTGCAATAACTTAAGGAACCTGAAATCGCTGATGAATAATAACGCCCTTCAGGATAAGCTTACAAAAGATAATTTTCTAAAATACTCTATTGAATACCATCGTAAATTCTCATTGTCATTTGCCTGCCTGCTCCTGTTTTTAATTGGTGCACCATTAGGCGCTATCATCCGTAAGGGTGGACTGGGATTGCCCATGATAGTTGCGGTTGCATTTTTCATTGCATTCCTGATGTTGAATAAAATAGGTGAGAACCTTGCAAAAACATCTTCTTACCCCTCCTGGATAGGCATGTGGTTGTGCACTATTGTGCTTTTGCCCATAGCTATATGGCTGATTGCAAAAGCCCGAAACGATTCGCAGATATTTTCGAAGGAAATGTATCTTAGAGGCTGGAGGGTGATAAAAGGCTTGTTAACACCCAAAAAAGAAGCCATTGCTTAAGAAATTCAAACTTGCATACAATCCGTATTTTCATATTCCATTCCTGCTTTGGGTGGTAGTTGGTGGTATTCTTGCCTACAGCTTCAACAAAAAAGAACTGTTTGCGGCGGTTAATACCCATTATACGCCCATAGCCGATTTCCTGATGTACCATATTACCTATATGGGCCAACCGGAGGTTATTATACCAACGCTGATAGCGCTGATGTTTATACCGGTCTTTCGTACAAAATGGTATTTTACAGCAGCGGTATTGGGTAATATAACGCCGTTAGTGATGCAGCAGTGGCTGAAAAGGTTGTTCCACAGTCCGCGCCCGTTGCTTTATTTTAATGGCGATCCGTGGATACACTACCTTCATCAGTGGCCCGAACTTACGCGTAACAGTTTTCCATCGGGGCACAGCCAGGGCGCCTTTAGTTTTTTCTGTTTTCTTACTTTGCTCCTGCCCGCCAGATACAGCAAAGTTGGTTTGCTGTTTTTTACGCTGGCACTCATGGTCTGCTATTCAAGGTTATACCTTGCTGCGCATTTCTTTGAAGATGTTTATACCGGCAGCATTATAGGCGCTACCACTACAACCCTTATATTTTCGCTGGTGAGCAGCTACCGCCCTGTTAAAAAGGAAAAAACTATAATAGCAGAATAGCCGCCGAAACCGGTTAATTTTGCCACTGGCTCTACCAGCCAATAAACATACACAGGACTACCAGATGCCGAACTATTTAAAATACCTCATCATTGCTGTAGTAGCATCGTTGCTCTTCTTTCCTTTCCTGGGGAATGTGCACCTGTTTGACTGGGATGAAATAAATTTCGCTGAATGCGCGCGCGAAATGATAGTTACCAAAGATTATTTGCGTGCCCAGATCGACTTTATGCCTTTTTGGGAGAAGCCACCGGTTTTTATATGGATGCAGGTTTTGGCCATGAAGGTATTTGGTATTGGCGACTATGCAGCGCGCTTCCCGAATGCATTTATGGGGGTGGTTACTTTGCTTACTCTATTTTATGTGGGTAAAAAAGTGGTTAATGAACGCATGGCTACCTGGTGGGTGCTGCTTTATGC
The DNA here is from genome assembly GCA_947447265.1 of Chitinophagaceae bacterium. Taxonomy (GTDB): domain Bacteria; phylum Bacteroidota; class Bacteroidia; order Chitinophagales; family Chitinophagaceae; genus Flavipsychrobacter. The sequence continues at coordinate 24,642 of CANFKC010000056.1, read as the reverse complement.
TGCTACGTGGTTACCCCATTTTTATTTTAAGTCTGGCATCATTGACCCTACATTTAATTTCTTCATTTTCCTGGCTTTTTTTCAGCTGCATTTACTCAAGTTCAAAGCTGAAAAAGCGAAGCATGCGGTGCTTGCCGGGCTTTTTTTAGGTATGGCGGTGCTTACCAAGGGGCCTGCGGCTATTATTGTTGCTTTGCTGTCTTTTGCCGTTTACCTGCTGTTGGGCAGAAGCAAGGGTGTTTTTGCAATTAAGCATTTGTTACTCATAGCATTGTTCGCCTCCATGCCGTTCCTGCTGTGGATAGGCGTCGCCACTGCCCGTTACGGCATCACCTATGGCAGTTGGTTCCTGCAGGAATTTATTACCTACCAGGCCCGGTTATTTTCAACAGAAGATGCTGACCATGGCGGTCCTTTTGTGTATCATTTTATTGTGTTGCTTATAGGCTGTTTTCCGGCTTCCGCATTTTTATTCCAGTACAGCCGCAAGCCCGTTGCCGATAGTGAGCACAACAAAGATTTTACCCGCCTGATGTGGATCATGTTCTGGGTAGTGCTTATTCTATTTTCAATAGTGAAGACCAAGATTGTACACTATTCTTCATTGTGCTATTTCCCGCTCACCTATCTGGCCGCGCTGCAGTTATACAGGCTTACCAGTGAAGGCGCAAGGGTAAAGAAGATTGTAAAAATTGTGCTGGGTGTAACGGGTACTTTACTCGCCATATTGATAACAGCCCTGCCAATTGCAGGCATCAATAAAGCGAAAATTATGCCGCTGATAGATGATCCTTTTGCGGTTGGTAACCTGGGCGCAAATGTGCCATGGTCGTATGCTGAGTGCGCCTGGGGTATTATTTATATAGTGGCCATCGGAGTTGCTATTTTCCTGATGAATAAAGATTTCAGGAAGGGAATAATAACCCTTTGCGTGGTGCAGCTGGTAATAATACAGGTAACTGTGTTGCACTTTACGCCCAAGGTAGAAGCCTATTCTCAAAGGGCGGCAATAGATTTCTTCAAGAGTTTTGAAGGCAAAGACGTTTATATACGCACCCTTGGCTATAAAAGCTACGCCTATTTGTTCTATGCAAAAAAGCAGCCTTTTGCCAATGCGCAATACTATACAAAGGGTGGTGTAAACGAAGATTGGCTGATGAACGGCCCTGTAGACAAGCCGACTTACTTTATTACCAAGGTGCAGGATGCCAAACAATACCTCGCCTTGCCTCAGCTGGAAAAAGTCAGTGAGCAGAATGGGTTCGTGTTTTTCAAGCGCCGTTAAGCAGTTCGCTATGCCTTCCTAAATGTTTCGTGTTAGCAGGTGGCGCGCAAAAATCTCATAACAAATAAAAATATCTGATAATTTTGTAACATTTTCGCCACCTTGTACGTCTTATACACTCAACCGGCACGCAAAACATGGAACTGCAGATCAATAATCTTCATAAAAAATATGGCAATGGCGTTTACGCATTGAACGATGTTTCGCTAACGATAAAAACAGGCATGTTTGGCTTGCTGGGGCCGAATGGCGCTGGTAAATCGTCGCTGATGCGCACGCTGGCCACATTGCAGGATGCCGATAGTGGTAGCGTGATGCTGGGGGATATTGATGTGCTGCGCAATAAAGAAAAGGTGCGGGAGGTGTTAGGGTATCTGCCACAGGAATTTGGTGTGTATCCGCGTACATCGGCCACAGAATTGCTGGATTATATGGCCATGATAAAGGGTTTCAGTAATAAGGCCGAGCGCAACGAGATAGTGAATAATCTACTGACTAAAGTTAACCTTTACGATGTAAGAAAGAAGGCCGTAAGCAGTTTCAGTGGAGGTATGCGTCAACGCTTTGGTATAGCGCAATGCCTTATTGGTAACCCTAAGCTGGTTATAGTTGATGAACCTACAGCGGGCCTGGACCCGGGTGAGCGCAATCGTTTCTATAATATCCTCAGCGAGATAGGCGAGCAGGTAATTGTTATACTCAGTACACACATAGTACAGGATGTGCGCGAGCTGTGCACGCAGATGGCTATAATGAATAACGGTAAAGTACTTTTCAGTGGCGATACTGATGATGCGCTGTATGCTATTAAGGGTAAGGTTTGGGAACGCAGCATTGCTAAAAGCGAGCTGCCGGATTACCAAAAGAACTACAAAGTGATCTCTAATAAATTGGTGGGTGGCAAGCCATTGATACATGTATTTTCTGATGGTCAGCCTGCGGCGGAGTTCGCCATGGCGGAAGAAAACCTGGAAGATGTATTCTTTGCAAAAATTAATGAATTAGCCTAACCCGTAAACCAATACTACTATGTGGAAATTTATTTTAGCCGAGTGGAAGTACTGGCTTAAGTCGCCCATGACATGGATACTTTTTGGTATCAATACCTTGCTGGTGTTTGGCGCAGTATATTCTGATAATATTACGATTGGAGGCGGAGTAGGGGCGGTACATAAAAACTCGCCACATTCCATACAGGCATACTATGGCGCTATGTCGCTGATAGGATTGCTTATGACGACGGCCTTTATGAACGCCACCGCCAATCGTGACTTTCAGTATAATATGTACCAGCTGGTATTTTCAGCACCTATTAAAAAGTGGGAATACTTTTTTGGCAAATTTATTGGTGCATACACCATGGCCATCATCCCTATACTCGGTGTATCTATCGGTAGCTTAATTGCGCCTTTAATGCCGGGCATTCAGCCTGAACGGTATGGACCGGCCCTGCTTAACGGGCACTTATGGGGCCTTGTTGGTTTTGCCCTGCCCAATATTTTCATTACAGGTGTTTTGCTTTTTACCCTGGCCATCATATTCCGGAACAATATTGTTTCGTTTGTCGGGGCAATGCTGATGCTGGTGCTCTACCTGGTATCGAGTGGCTTTACCCGCGATATCCAAAAGGAATGGCTTGCGAATCTGCTTGACCCGTTTGGCTTCAGGCCCGAGAGTATACTGGCAAAATATGTTACCGTAAGTGAGAAAAATCTGCACGCTACGCCATTGGCCGGTCCGTTTTTAATTAATAGAATTATCTGGATAGCTATCAGCGCTGCTGTGTTGGTTATCATGTACTATCGTTTCTCCTTCAGTACCCGCAATGCATCATCATCATCAAAAAAGAAGGCAGCGCCTGCGGAAGCTCCGTTGGCTACGAGAGTAATTGCCCTGACAACACCAGTGCCTGATTCAGCAAATAAATTTTCGCTGAAGCTGCTGCTGAATCTCATCATATTTGAGTTTAAAGCGGTTGTGCGTAACCCCACGTTCATAATTATTGCATTAATCGGGTTTATCAACCTGGTCACAAATCTTACCAGTTTTACAGGCGCTTATGGCGCGGCACAATATCCCGTTACCTACCATGTGGTAGAAGCGATACAGGGCGGTTTTTATCTTTTCCTTATCGCTATAATTACGTTTTATTCTGGTGTGCTGGTATGGAAAGAACGTGATGCGCGGATCAACGAGATACAAGACGCTTCAGCCATTAAGACGGGCATTTTGTTTACCTCGAAACTGGTAGCTATGATGCTTACTGTGGGGCTGATATTATCGCTTACAATAGTAATAGGAGTGGTTACCCAATTGTGTTTTGGCTACCACCGTTTCGAGCTGGGTGTATACGCCCAATCATTACTCGGGCTGGATATGTTGCGGTTTTCTTACCTCATTATCTTAGCCTTGTTTTTTCACTACGTTATTAATAACAGGTATATCGCTTACTTCGCCTTTATCGCCTTCCTGGTGGCAAATAATTTTTTATGGTCGGCAGTTGAGGTATCTACATTAATGGTGCAATATGGCTCTTTACCTACCATGATGTATTCTGACATGAACGGTTTCGGGCCATTCGTAAAAGGTGGCGCGTGGTTCGCAGTCTACTGGACGTTGTTTGCTTCCATCCTCGGTATAATTGTTTATGCGTTCTACATCAGGGGGAAAGAGTTTTCTTTCACGCATAGGTTGGCAGAGGCACGCCTCAGGCTCAAAAAGAACATGGCCGTTACGGTGCTGGCGGTTATTTCATTCGTGGCATGCTCCGGTTTTGTTTACTACAACACTTTTATTTTAAATACCTACCATGGGGCAAAAGAAGCCGAGCAAATAAGTATTGACTACGAAAAAATGTACAAGAAATATGAAGGCAAACCACAGCCGCGCTACTACAACCTTAACTACAAAATAGACCTTTACCCGCAGCAACGCAACCTGGATGTGAGTGTAACTGCATGGGCGCACAACATAAGCACCCAAACCATAAAGGAGCTGTATTTTACTATGCCTTCATGGCGAGATAGCATTACCATACAAATAGCTAATGCGACAGAAATACTAAGGGATACCCGGCGTAAGTTCAGGATAATGGAATTGAAGCAACCCCTTGCTCCAGGCGATTCTTTTCAGCTAATAGTAAGTTTTAAGCGGGAAACAAAAGGCTTCGAAAATGAGGTGAGTTTCAGCCAGATAACACAAAATGGTTCGTTCTTCAACAGCTTCGATATTTTGCCGGTATTCGGTTACAGCCGCGACCAGGAACTGGACGACAAAAACAAAAGGGCGAAGTTTAAATTACCGCTGCGCAACCGCATGCCTAAGCTTGATGAAAATAATATGGCTGCACGCAGCAACACTTATATTTCCTCCGATGCAGATTGGGTTAATGTGAATACGGTTATCAGCACGGAAGCTGACCAGATAGCTATTGCTCCCGGCAGCCTGAGAAAAACATGGACGGAGAATGGAAGGAAGTATTTCAACTATGCGCTTGATAAAGCGTCGCTTAATTTCTATTCGTTTCTATCGGCGAGGTATGAGGTGGCAAGGCGTAAATGGAATGACATTGATATAGAGGTGTACTACGATAAAAAGCATGCCGCTAATGTGCCTAATATGCTGAACAGCGTGCAAAAATCGCTGCAATACTACACCACCAATTTCGGACCCTATTACTACAAACAATGCCGTATCATTGAGTTCCCGAGGTATGCCGGTTTTGCACAGGCTTTTCCGGGTACTATGCCATACAGCGAAAGTGTTGGTTTTATTACTGACCTGCGCGATGTTACAAAAGATGATATTGATTTCGTCTATTACATTGTTGCGCATGAAATGGGGCACCAGTATTGGGCGCACCAGTTGATTGGTGCCGGTATGCAGGGTAGCGAAATGATGAGTGAAGGGTTCGCACAGTACTCATCGCTTATGGTGATGGAAAAGGAATATGGTAAGGATAAGATGAAGAAATTCCTGAAGTATGAAATGGACGACTACCTGCGTGGAAGAAGTAATGAATTTGAAGCCGAACGGCCATTGATACGCACAGAAAGCCAACAGTACATACATTACCAGAAAGCAAGCGTGGTGATGTACTACCTTAAAGAAATGATAGCCGAAGACAAAGTGAATATGGCATTGCGCTCGCTGATTGATTCATTTGCCTACAAGCAACCGCCTTATGCTACTTCATTATCGGCATTGCGTGCCTTTAAAAAAGTTACCCCCGATAGCTTGCAGTATCTTATCATTGATATGTTTGAAAATATTACTTTGTTTTCGAATCGGGTAATGTCGGCAGAGTCAAAGAAGGTTGGCACTGAGTACCAGGTAACCATTAAGACAAGCTCAGAAAAATTCAGGTCTGATTCGCTTGGCCGCGAAACCGCCCTGCCGGTGAATGATTATATTGATGTTGGCGTTTTCAGTAAGTCAGCACATAAAGGTGGCATGGGGAAAGCGTTGGTACTGAACAGGGTAAAGGTGACCAGGAAAGACAATACCTATACTTTTATGGTAAAAGAAAAGCCCGTAGAAGTGGGCATTGACCCTTATAACTACCTGGTAGACCGCGTGCCTGATGATAATGTAAAGAAGGTAGATTAGCCGCTTACCCGCAAATAATGAACAGTTTAAGCAGGGCAATATTCTATATTGCTTTGTTAAAATGCTGTTTTTGTGTGCCTGTAGCTTAACGGCACAATAAAAATACCTATTTTAGTGTGCGAGTATACTATGGCTTAACGCAAAGCTACACACAGAAAATTACCAGAATGTTATTTTTACGTAATCATTATTTGCAAATTGTTGAAGCCTGGAAGGTAGAACTTAAGGATAAACGTTTCAGGTTCACATTGTTACTTATGCCGGGTTTATTTTTTGCTTATTCTGCCATTACGCAGAATGTGGGCAATTATATTGAAATGCGTAAAGGCGTAAGGCTGAATGACAAATTGCTATCTGTTTTACCAACCTTTGATTTTTCTACACTTGTTTTTTCTGTTCTTTACACATCGCTGATCGCCCTTATTATTACCCATCTTCATAAGCCAAGAATTATTCTCCGGGTTATAGAAATGCACTTCCTGGTGGCGGTTGTAAGGCAGCTGTGCATATTGCTGGTAGCGCTGGAGCCGCCTGTAGGCATAATAGTATTGCGCGATATTTTTCTTGAAAACACGGTTTACCCGCATTCCCCGCTCACAAAAGATCTTTTTTTCAGCGGGCACGTTGCCAGCATCTGGATATATTTCCTTTGTGCAACCAAAAAATATCTTAAAATATACCTTGCATTCGCGACGCTGCTCATGAGTTTTATGATACTCAGTATGCGCGTTCACTATTCGTATGATGTTTACGGTGCGCTGTTTTTTACCACCATTATTTATTTTGCACCCGGCTGGTTAAAACCGTACTACTCCCTGTCGAAGGAAGCAAGGGTAGGGAAGTAGTAGCAAATTGCGTGACTGACGTATAGTATATTCACGGTTTAATTTCAATAAATTGCTGAAGTAATGATAAGGTATGCCAGAAGCGCTGACCTTCCGGGAATTGTTGAAATATACAACCAGGCAATTCTTGCTAAATTCCAGACGGCAGATACCCGACTCTTTACCGTTGAGGAAAAAGAGGACTGGTTCAATAGCCATGATACCGTCAACTACCCGATACTAGTTGAAGAACAATATGGTATGGTGAGAGGATGGCTGAGCGTAAGCGCTTATCGCCCGGGCCGTAAGGCGCTCCAGGATTGTGTGGAAGTGAGTTACTACGTCAATCAATCCTATTTAAGGCAAGGCATTGGCAGTGCGCTATTAAGCACTGTGCTAGAGTTTTGCAGGGCAGCTAATTACCGCACTATTATTACCATCATTTTAGACAGGAACCAGCCAAGCATAGAGTTGATGGAAAAGTTCGGTTTTTCGCTCTGGGGGCACTTGCCGGGGATTGCCAACTTTGATGGCGAGCGCTGCGGACATGTTTACTATGGGTTGCAACTGCAGTAAAAGGGTATGTACTGGTGCTGCAATTGGGAGATTGCCTGCCGGTGCGGAGGAGTGGGCGCATTGAGCTAAATCGTGGGAATCAAGTATACGAGAATGTTTGAGCAGGTATCAGCCGATATGCCGTTTTTTTTGGCGGAAATGTTGTTAGCAATTTGTGCACTGTACCTTTATTTTTAAGCGTAGTTTTATAGAAGCAAACGAGGCCGCCATCAACTTTATACCATTTTGAACATAGGTTTGTACATAAAATTTGTAGTATTCGCTTGCTTTATGTTTGCCGGGTGCAGCACCATATTTCACGGCAATAGCAGCAAACATAAAAGTGATGCTATCACACTAGGTGATACCCTGCCTTATAGACAAACTTGCTGTAATTTTATAAGCAGGAAGGGGCAGTTTGTAATGGTGATAGTGGACTATGCTGCAGGTTGTAGTTGCGGTGTATTAGCTTGTGCATCTAACTGTATAGGGATCTCTAACGGAGATACATTGCGGGTGTTAAGTGGCTGTAATGACGATGCCAGCTTTTATCCGGGTGAAGTTGTTCGGATTATACCCGATTCCTTACCTCCTGATATAAACCAGGTCCATATCCCCTCCATTTATTCCATCGATTTTGTCCGGCACTATTATTATACCGATCGTTTGAATACGATTTGGGGTGCCATAAAACATATGTAAAAAGGGTAGGCGATGGTCTGTTTTACATACAGGGGCAACTTGGTTCATCCGGATTCTTGAATGTTTTTTGCAAAATCCCGGAGGGAATATTCTCGTCAGTTTTGTTAAGAAGATGGAGCATAAAAAAGGAACCTTCATACTAATGATGAAGGTTCCCGTTGAGTGCATTTATTTTACTGGCAGCAATAGGCGACTTCGTGGGCTTCCCATATTTTAGGAACTTCCAGCCTGTCAATCATCCGCTCCACAGCAATTGTTGGTATGGAGTGTTCGCGGTCTTTATTTTGACGCAAGAGCTTCGCGTAAGGCACCTCCAGATATACCAGCTTTATGCGTGGTTTATAAACAGCGAACTGATTAATTAACTGCTCGCGCATCTGGGCTGTGATATTTGTCGCGTTCCATGCAAATGGCTCCCCGCTTCGAAGGTATTTTTTTGCATCTTCCATTGCCTGCTGAATAATCCGGCCATTTCCTTTTGTATCGTTACGGTCTATCTTCTGCGCCTGTCTCAACTTATCAAGCGACACTACAGGTAGCTTAGGGTGGTGTAACGAGAGGTAGTGATCTTTGCCACTCCCCGCAATACCGGAGAGTATTACTACATCAGAGAGGGTGTCGTCAAAAGGCACGAAATCTGCACTTTGGGTTTCTTTCCGGAAATAGGAGAATTTCGCCAGGTTGCTATCGAAGACCTTTGGAAAGCCCCAGCAACGTTGTTCGATGCACAATTCTTTAAAAAATTCCAGCCGTTCCAGCAGCTCATTCTGGTCTTTGCAAATTCGCCCCAGAGCATCTGCTTTTGCAAGTATATACAACCATTGCGTATTTACTTCCAGGCTCGCTTTTATCACGGCCTTACCTGGGTCTGGTTTTTCCATGCTCCATAAAGGCAGCCCATGGTGACGCACAAGTCCTACCATCTGCATCCTCCAACCGAGGGGAATATTAAACACCCGGTAGAGAATTGCATTGGCAGTTTGTGCGCCCTTTTTAGCATGTCCCGGCGATGTAATATCACCGTTTTTCTCCACCCTGGTTGTTGACCTTTTCTCTATATCATGCATGAGTGCGGCAACCCATAACAGCTCGCGAGCCTCGCCGGTTAAGCTGCCATATTCAGGGAGCTTTAAGAGTTCTTCCAGTACCATTTTTGTATGCGTAGCTACATCGCCTTCGGCATGGTGCACAGGGCTTTGTTGCACCCCATGCATGTCGTTTATCCAATCATAAAGCCGAAGGTTGCCCCAGCTTTTGTCTTTAATTATCGGGTTCATACTTTTTCATTTTTTAGTGGTGTACGTTTCCAGTTTTTTGTCCAGTGCGCATCGGTCGTTACATGGTTACTGCGAACGTATTTGAATACATTTTTTTCAAAGTCCGAGGTTGGATAGGCATTGATGTTCCTGGTTACAATGCCTTCCATTCTGCAGGGCTTATTGTTTGCCACGTCAATTGAGCGAAACGCGCTTTCTGTGCCCGCAAGCGTCCTGACTTGCCTTTCAAATACTGCCTGATCCGGCAGCGCGTTTAACGATTCAATTACCGGCACGGTTGGAAAGTCGAATACGGACGCTATAAACATGGTTTCTTCCCAGGATAGCCATTGGTCATTTCCCCGTACGCCAAATACGTAAAAGTGGCTGTCAATATCCGTGTATTTAATGGAGTGGATCGCATAAATGTTCTCTCCGAATATTTCATAATCGCCAAGATCATACTTAAGCAGATCCCATTTCTGCCTGAGCGACCTTGTCCAGGCCGAGGTTGTGGGTAGGGCATGAGATCGCGCGAAAACACCGTGTTTATTCAGGCAATTATTTTCCCCATCCAGTTTTTCAGTATGGATGAGACCGGCAATGTTATTAATATCCTGCCAGTAATTTTTATTTATGCGGTCGTCGTTGGTAATGCCGGGAGAAAAAGGATAGTGATATGTCCTCCCGTATTTTTGAGAATATGTCATAAAAGTAAATTTTAGAATAAGCATAAAATACCTGTTCCGCTGTGCGGTCAGTATTAAATATTAGTCTAAAAAATTACATGACATCAAGGTTATCAAGATTAAGAATTGCCCCCGGTCTGTCCCCGGGCACGCAGCAAAAGTAGGAATTATATTTATTTAACAATATTCTTTTTGTAGTGAAGCGCGAGTAACGTGACCCGAATTAACAAATGCAGCTAGAATTAATGATTGGCTTTTTTGTTTAGTGGAGCAGGACAAATGCCCAGCCCGATATCTGGTGACAATCAAATTATATAAAGTGCCGCAAAATTTTAGGGCTGCTAGTTAATAACCAGTCAAACGGGAGTTTAAGTCAGAATATAGAAAATACATCGCTATCTTTTTTGTTGTTTTTAACACTTTTATAATAGTAATGCTATTAAAAAAGAGAGTATTTGTGTATCTTTGCCGAAATTATCACGATATGGCAGAGAAGCGAATGAGTACATTGGTAAAACTTCTTGAGGTATTAAAGTTTGAAAAAAATGAAATATCATCAATCTATTTTTATGCGATAATAGCAGGAGTTGTTCAGCTATCTCTACCACTTGGTATACAATCGATAATCAGTTTTGTACTTGGTGGAACCATTTCAACATCAATGGTATTGCTGATTGCATTAGTAATACTAGGTGTCTTTGTCGCTGGTTTGCTGCAGGTAAACCAAATGAAGTTGATCGAAAAAATACAACAGCAACTCTTTGTGAGGTATGCTTTCAAATATGCCGATACAATCCCTAAATTAAATCTGCAAGATGTTGATAATTACTACTTGCCTGAGCTGGTTAATCGTTTTTTTGACACCGTTTCTTTGCAAAAAGGCATCTCAAAAATTTTGCTTGATATTCCCGCTGCTTCTATTCAAATTGTCTTTGGCCTCGTATTGCTATCATTCTATCATCCGGTATTTATCTTTTTTGGATTACTGCTGCTGGCTGTACTGTATATAATACTAATGACAACCGGAAATAAAGGCTTACAAACAAGCCTGGAAGAAAGTAACTACAAGTATAAAGTTGCCGGCTACCTACAGGAAATAGCAAGGGTCATTACGACTTTCAAATTCTCACGAGATAGTGCATTACACATCAATAAAACGGATGCCTATGTTTCCGGCTACCTGGAATCCAGAACATCGCACTTTAAAATATTGCTTTTTCAATATTGGACGTTGATTGTTTTTAAGCTGTTGATCATTTCTGCTATGCTGATTGTAGGCGCTATTCTACTGGTAGACCAGCAAATAAATGTCGGGCAATTTATAGCATCGGAGATAGTTATTCTCATGATAATAGGATCGGTAGAAAAGCTAATAGTCAGCCTGGACAATATCTACGACGTGCTCACCTCAGTGGAGAAGATCAACAAATTATTAGAAAAGCCAAAAGAAAATATTGGGGAGCAACAATTAACTATTACCAAAGCCGGTTTTGCTATTGAAGTGCAAGATGTAAGCTTCGGGTACAGTAATGAAAAGTTGATACTGAAAAATCTGGCGTTCAGCATTCCTGCGGGGAGTAAGGTATGTATAGTGGGGCCCAATAGCTCGGGCAAATCAACACTTATACGTTTGTTGAGCGGGGCTTACCGGGACTTTAATGGAAGTATACTGATTAATAAGGTTCCGATTGCGGCCTATGACATTCGTTCGATACGGGCAAATTTGGGTGTGCTATTGAGTATACAGGAAATATTTCAGGGAACTATAAAGGAAAATATCTGTATTGGCAACGATGCAATAAGCTATGAGCAGATGAATCATCTTGCTGAAATAACCGGTTTAAAGCAATTTGTTGATAGCCATAAAGAGGGCTATGAATTTGAAATTAAACCTATTGGCAACCACCTCCCCGATAAAATAATTAAGAAGGTATTGCTGGTAAGGGCGCTCATACATAACCCGCAGCTATTGCTGCTTGAAGAACCATGGCTGGGACTTGAGGAACAATATGTTAAACAAATACAGGAGTACATTCTGGAGCAATTGACGGGCAAGACAATAATTGTTGTCACAAATGATACCGCCTTCGCTGAGCAATGCAATTTGGTTATAGAAATGGATAAAGGTGCCGTTAAATCGATAAAAACAAACAACCTATGAAAGAGATAAAACAAACGATAGAGCGGGAAATCACCAATACTAAGTTTCGGTCATTTGATCTGGTTTATAGAATCGGGGTAAAAAATCATATAAGATACTGGCTGATAGGCGCCCTGATAGCACTGGTTGCTGTGCTCTTCTTACCGTGGACTCAAAACATACGGGCAAAAGGTGCTATTACTACCCTAAGGCAGGAACAACGCCCTCAGGAATTGAACTCGATTATTCCTGGTAGAATTATTAAATGGTACGTAAAGGAGGGGGATATTGTTAAAGCAGGGGATACTATAGCCCAACTTGCCGAAATAAAAGATAATTACCTCGATCCTGAGTTATTGAGTAGAACCAAAGAGCAGATCAATGCGAAAAAATCGAGCGTGGGTTTTTATGGCGATAAGGTGGCCGCCGCTGATGCACAGATAAACGCCATGCAGCAGGTGGTACTATTAAAAATGAAACAATTATCGCTAAAAGTGATTGCAGACAGTTATGAGGCGGTATCGGCAGTTAATGATATGAAAATTGCAGAAGCGCAATTTCGCCGGCAGAAAATAATGAGGGATAGTGGCCTGTCATCCCTTGTGCAGCTGGAACAACGCAACCAATATTACCAGAGCGCTCTGGCTAAGAAAACGAGTGCCGAAATGAAATTCATGAATACCAAAACGGAATTGATTCAGGCTCAGGCTGAGTTTCTGGAAAAGAAGTCGAAAGCACAGGGGGAGAAAGCCGCAGCACAAAGTGAGATTTCCAACAGCACCGCTGATGTTGCTAAACTTAACAATCAGTATGAAAATTACAGGATCAGAAATGGCATGTATTATCTCATTGCACCGCAAGGCGGACAAATAGTACAAGCCAATAAATCGGGCCTTAATGAAATACTGAAAGAAGGGGAAAAAATTGCCGAGATCGTGCCATTGCAAATTGACCATGCGGTGGAAATATATGTACGTCCCGTTGACCTTCCCTTATTATCAAAAGGCCAGAAAGTGCGCTTCCTTTTCGATGGATACCCCGCAATCGTATTCAGCGGCTGGCCAAAGGCATCTTACGGCATTTTCAGTGGTGAAATTGCAGTAATAGAAAGCTCTGTTAGCAGCAATGGAAAATTCAGGATTCTGGTAGCGGAAGATAAATCGTACAGGTCTTGGCCCAAAACGCTGATGCTTGGCACAGGTGCTTCTGCCATTGCACTGCTCAAAGATGTACCGGTATGGTATGAATTGTGGCGAAATATAAATGGGTTCCCTCCCGAGTACTACCAAAAAAATGAAAAAAGCAATGACAAAGAAAAGAAGTAAGTACTTGCTCGTTTTGGTGTCTGTTTTACTATCAGTTGTTGCTATGGCTGGAGATGGTACACGCTATATATTGACTAAAGACGATTTTGTCAATATTGTTAAGCTATATCATCCTATTGCCAGACAGGCCGGCATTCAGGTAGAACGGGCAGCGGCAAATGTACAGCAATCTCGTGGCGCGTTCGACCCCGAAATAGGCACTACACTTGATAGGAAGACATTTGACGGCAAACTCTATTACAGTTATTTTAAGCCCGAACTGACAATACCTACCTGGTACGGAATAGATTTTAAAGCCGGGATTGAAGAAATAATAGGGAGTAGAGTTACTTCGGAATCTACTTTGGGGCAAACAAGCTATATAGGTGTAAAGGTGCCTGCCAATCAATTATTATTTGACAAACGCAGGGCGGCACTCAGGCAAGCTCAGGCGTTACAACAACAAACTGCTGAGGAAAGAAAAATGGCGGTGAACAATCTGTTGTATGACGGGCTTGCCGCTTATTGGAACTGGGTAGAAAAATACAGCAGCTACAAAATAATTTCGAGTGCAGTAAACGTTGGGGAGGAAAGAGTGCGCTTTGTAAAGCAGGAGTTTGAACAAGGCCTGCGGCCAGCTATTGATACCATAGAGGCAATTACCCAATTACAGACTTTCTACTTTCAAGAGAGTGCTATGCTGCTTGCCTTTCGAAATGCCGGACTTGAATTGTCGAACTATTTATGGTTGGAAAATGATTCGCCGGTAGAATGGTCAGACTTAATACTGCCGGACACAATTGATTTTGATAAAGGAGCTATCAATATACCCGATCTGCAGGCCCTACTTTCCGCCGTAGGTGAGCACCCTAAATTGAGATCTATCAACTACAAAATGGACATACTCGAAATAGAAAAAAAGCTAAAAGCTCAGGCGTTGATGCCGAAGCTGAATTTGAGTGGAAATTTACTGAGCAAAGGATACAAGTACCCGAAAGAATTCAACTTGCCACTTTTAGAAAACAACCATAAAGTAGGTTTTAATTTTACCATGCCATTGTTGCTAAGAGATGCCCGAGGGGCATACAGTGCAGCTAAACTAAAAATATCTGAAACTGACCTGGAAAGGAACAACACAAGGCTGCAAATTGAAAACAAGACCAGAAGTTACTACAATGAGCTACTGGCCGTAAGCCAGCAACTGAATATAATGGCCAGCACAAACATAAATTTTACCAGGCTATACCAGGGTGAGCGGCTCAGATTTGAAACCGGCGAAAGTTCGCTGTTCCTGCTCAACGCACGGCAAAGTAAGGTGCTGGAAACTGCTCAGAAGCTAGTTGAGCTAAAAGCCAAGTGGCAAAAAGCGTATGTTAGCCTTCTCTGGTCTTCGGGTACGTTGTACTAAGGAGTGACAAAAAAGCACACCATATGGTGTGCTTTTTTTTGCTTTTATGCGAAGCGTATATCTGCAAACGACCGGCCTTTTCTGCGGTCGATAAAAGACAACAACGCACGAAATGAAACAAGAAATTAGCAGTAATACTTTATTATGTCAACGCCCCTGAGTTATTTCTTTTTTGTTGCATCCAGCATACTATATATCATGTGGCTAAGGTAAGTTACTACTGAATTAGTGTCTTTGCCGTTCCCAAAATCAGTAAGGCGAGGCAAATGATCACGGAAATATATTTGCCTGTGTGCCGTCTCTATTAGCGTACTGGCTAAGGAGTGAGGATAAGGATAGCCCGGTTTATATTCCAGAAATATTTCTGCTATTCTATGGCATAGATCTTTATAAGGTTTAAATAGCATTGACTTATTATCTTCAGTAACATGCTTCGTAAGATAAGATTTGTCCCCTTCAGCTATAACGATCTTTTGCAAGACACTTTTGTTGATGTGCTCCAGCGCAAACTCGTCCTTTTCCTGGAACGTAAGTAGTTTTATAACAGCGTCAATTTTTTGTTTACTGTCGCTTATATTATTGGTGTGAAATACAAGCTGGTATTCCAGCCACGTCCAAAACCAGGTAGTTATGTAAGTGAGTAGGCGGTGTTTATTTTCAAAATACCTGTATATGCTGGCTTCGGTGGTGCCTACCTTTACAGCGAGCTTCTTGAATGTGAACTCTTCGAAGCCCAATTCATAGATCATTTCAATACCATGCCTTATAATGCCTTTGCCCAATTCTGATGTTTCAGGGTCGCGCAAATATAACTTGGCATTCATTTTTATTTGTAGCTGAACTTCCATAAGAGTAATAGTATTTACTGAAGCAAAGTTAACATTTAAGATTGATTCAGTTTTATGAATAATATTTTTTTACTTGTTGGCGATAGTAATACAATCATTCCACAGTTGCTTAAAACAATTGTATGACCATCCAATAAAATGGCAGGCCAATTGTTATGTTCAATGGGAACGTCAACCCAAGTGCCATAGGGATATATAAACCGGGGTCAGCGTTCGGAGCAGCTTGCTTCATAGCCGCTGGTACGGCAATATAAGATGCACTGGCAGCCAGTATTGCAATCAAGAGCCTGTTGCCGGGATGGATGCCTAAAAAATGAGTAATTACTATTGACATCAAGCCGTTAACTATTGGAATTATTATAGCGAAAAGCGTAACAAACCAACCATAATTTTTGAACGCTGAAAACCGCCGGGCTGCTACCATGCCCATTTCTAACAGAAAGATGGCTAAAAAGCCTTTAAAGATATCCGTAGTAAATGGTTTGATACCCTCTGCACCTTTCGCATCTGCTATAATACCAATTATTAAGCTGCCTACGATCATAAACACAGACCCGTTCGTAAGAGATTCGTGAAGGATGTTGCCCATACCATGACTATTATCTGTTTGCGCCCCATATTTGCGCATCAACATTACACCTATAATTATGGCGGGGGCTTCCATTAATGCCATTGAAGCAACCATGTGCCCTCCGTAGCTCACTTTTAAACTATCTAAAAACAATGTAGCAGTTACAAATGTAACAGCACTTACGGAGCCGTATGTCGCGGCAATAGCCCCCGCATTTTCTACACTTAATTTTTTCTTTAGCAGAAAGAAGGTATACAATGGCACCACTGTTGCTAATGATACAGACAATAGCAAGGTGACAATAATTTCTTTGTTTAAACCGCTATGAGCCAGTTCCTGGCCGCCCTTAAAGCCAATGGAGAATAAAAGATATAGCGATATAAATTTTGAAGTAGATGGCGGTATTTCCAGGTCGCTTTTTACCAGTGAAGCAATTACTCCAAGGGCAAAAAACAACAATGTGGGATTGGTAAGGTTGTTAATTAAGAGGCTGTAATTCATGTATTTAAAGTGTTTGTTCCCATTATAGGGTTGATGCCCTGTTGAGGCGATCGTTTATTGACTTCCCGATTCCTTCATCCGGCAATCTTTTCACAATTATTAGGTCATAACCGGCAACATCCATAGTGTGCATTGCTGAGTATAAATTAAACGCTATGACACTCATGTTTGCAATTGTTCCCAAGACAATTTGGTGTTCTTCAGGAAGCGATGGGCTGTAGGTGCCATAAGTCAGGAGTCCGATTTTTTTACCGATATGCTTATTCAACACTTCGTCAATGTTTTGGGTTAAAAGCAGCGGGGTTCTCGGCGAATAGTGTTTTTTAAGCATGCCTGGCACTACGGTTTGTGATGTGTCGGCATTGATAGTGACCGGGCCTACAACGTGCTCTATGTCAGAAATGGTTACGGAGCCTAACCGATATATAACCGGTATGCCGTTTCTAAAGCCGATTATTGTTGATTCAATCCCGGCAGTGCATTTGCCGCCGTCAAGTATAAACGGAATTTTGCCGTTCATCTGGCTATAGACATGTTGCGCTGTAGTTGGGCTTATATATCCGAAGGGGTTTGCGCTAGGGGCTGCTAATGGATAATCTAGTTTCTTTAATAAATTGTTTGCGATAGGGTGATCGGGAAATCTGATTGCTACATTGGGCATACCAGAAGTTACTATGTCGGGAACCAACTTCTTTTTAGGAAGTAAAAGCGTTAGGGGGCCAGGCATGAATTTTTCAATAAGCAACGCTGCCTTTTCGTTTATTTCTTTTGCCAATTCATATATCCAATCCTTGTTGGCGACATGAATGATAAGTGGGTTGGTGGAAGGGCGTTTTTTTGCGGTGTAAACGCTATTAATGGCCTTTTCGCTAAATGCGCTAGCTGCAAGCCCATAAACTGTTTCCGTGGGAATTGCTACAATTTCTTCTTTATCCAGAAATTGTTTTGCCAGTAGAATATCAGTCCCTATTTCAGTGTTATATATCATGCCTTCAGTTTCATTTATCAGGGGGTACAATAGTCACAATACATAGGTTCTTCATACGCTTTGCCATTGGGGTATTTTACCTCAGTCCTATGTTCCCATCTTCGGCACCCTTAGACAAACGAGTAGGTACTTCTTGTTGGCGATCCATGGAGGTTGCGATAGCAAGCTTCTGCCGTTCGAAGTACTGCCGGATAATATCATTCCTACTAATCAAGCAATGGTTCTACTACAATTATAGCATGAAGATTTACTCTCTTGTTGCCGATTTTATCGAGCGCCTTTTTCAACTCTTCGCCTACTGCAAACCGGCGCTGCTCATCATACTGAAGGTAATCGCTTTGATTGCCTTCGCCCCTTATACTTCTTAACTCTACCTGAATTTTGTCTTTTATCAGCTTTAGGATCAAGCCCTTGGCGTGCTCAGTCTGGAAGCTGCCCTGTAGCATTAGTATTTCGCTCTGTTGTAGCATATGCCTGCATTTTTCTTAGGAGTTAAACTTTACTTGCGCCTGTTGGCTTTTTACTTTTTCTACATTCCGGGCCTTTGTTTCCTGTAGCATCGCCATCAGGTTGGCATCGTGAATTGCAAGCATTTGAACAGCGAGTAGCCCCGCATTGTGAGCGCCATTTACAGCTACAGTTGCTACAGGGATATCATTGGGCATCTGCACAATTGATAGTAATGAATCCCAGCCATCCAGTGAATTAGTTGACTTTACAGGCACACCTATAACAGGTACAGTTGTAATAGCCGCCACCATCCCTGGCAAATGTGCGGAGCCTCCAGCGCCGGCAATGATTACTTTAAGGCCGCGTTCCAGCGCGGTATTAGCATAGTCAAACATAATTTGGGGGCTGCGGTGGGCCGAAACAACGGTAAATTCATAGGGTATGTTGTACTTATCGAGCACTTCAGCTGCCGGTTTCATTATTTCCGCATCAGAGCTACTGCCCATTATTATTCCAATAATTGGTTGTTCCATAATTTTTAGTTGAGTATGTTTTTAATAGCCGCGATTTGCGCAATAACGCCTTCTGTAGTGGGTTCTGTAATAGTTATATGCCCTATCTTTCTTCCTATTTTACTGTTGATTTTTCCGTAGTAATGCAGGTGTATCGCGGGCTTACTTACAATAGTTGTAAGATCGTGTTGCCTGCCGGTTTCAATCAGGTTAACCAACCCGGCCTTGCAATTAAGCTGCGTATCGCCAAGCGGAAAACCAGTTATTGCCCGTATCAGTTGTTCGTACTGCGATGTGGCGCAACCTTCTATGGTGTGGTGCCCACTGTTATGGGGCCTGGGTGCTATTTCATTAACCAGCAATCTATCGTCATCAGTTATAAACATTTCAATGGCCATAATGCCCACCAAGGCCATTTCGGTAGCAATTTTTACAGCTATCTCGTATGCCTGGTTGGTGATTTCGAGGTTCAGGTTTGCTGGGCAGATCTGAAAATCGAGCAGGTGTTTTTCGGGATCAAATACCATAAGTGTTGGCTCATAATATGCAATTTCCCCGGCTTCGCTTCTTGCCACTATCACGGATATCTCCTGCTTCATCTTTACTTTTTGCTCCAGAATTGCTGGTCCATCGAAAGCGTTGGCTATGTCAGCAGCAGTATGTAACATCATGACGCCCTTGCCATCGTAGCCATTGCGCCGCATCTTTAAACATGCTGGTAGTATTGATGCGTAGCTATATAATTCCTGCTTATTACTGATTGGCACATAGTGTACTACCGGGATACCATGTAGTTTCAAAAATTCTTTTTGGTGTTGCTTATCCTGAATGCTCGCTATTAACTCAGGAGAGGGATGAATCTTGACTCCATTGTCTCGCAAGTATCTTAGTGCTGCTGTATTTACCGCTTCTTTTTCTATGGTAACTATGTCGCATTGCAGGCCAAATGCTACTACATCCTCATACTTATCAGGATCTCCACACACAAATGAGTTGGTGTACCTGGCTGCGGGGGCATCAATGTCCTGGTCTAAAACTGAGATATCCAATCCATAATCAATTGCGGACCTTATGAGCATTGCGCCGAGCTGTCCGCCACCGAGTATGCCAATTCGTACTTTCTTATTGTTTATCATGAGTATAATTATTGTCCCTGAGCTAAAGAATATGACTTAACGCCTCCGTACATCATCAACCATTCAATAGAGCATATTTTTATTGACCTCGATATCTCCTTTGCGAAATTTAAAATGTCGTCCGCTGTTAATGGAGGGGCGCCTGGCTCTCGCTCTACCCTGACTCTGAATTGATTTACACAATCAGTAAGCAATGAGCCATTCGGATATACCTGTGTGCCTCTGTTACTCATCATGATCAGTGACATATTCTCTGGCAGTTTGTCTTTGAATTTGTGCGCAATGACTTGGGGTTGTTCGGTACTTTCAATAAAGAAATCGGCGCCATTCACTATAGCTTCACCCTTAGAGGGTGTTTGGAGCATCTGATAAACTTTCCTTTCGTTTTGCTCTTGTGTAAGATTCAGAGTATTTACGTATGTCCTCTTCGTGATTTGAAGGTTCTCTATTATTTGCCGGGAGAACTCAGTTGTATCCAGTTGTTGCTCTGCACCGGTACCAAAGTCAACAGTATGGAAACCTTGTTGTAAAGTATGGTAGAGAGAGTTCTCTATTGCAATAGCTTCATCGGTCAATCCCAGGTGCCGGAGCATCATGCAGCTACTTATTAATAGCGCGGTTGGGTTGGCAATGTTTTTACCTGCTATGTCAGGTGCCGAACCGTGAACGGCTTCGAAGATGCATACGTTATCGCCGATATTAGCAGACGGAGCGAAACCTAAGCCGCCTACAAGCCCGGCGCACAGGTCTGAAAGGATATCACCCTGTAGGTTAGGTAGTACTAATACCTCAAAATCATTTGGACGTGCTACCAGTTTCATGGCAAGGTCATCAACTATTATATCGGTGGCCTTTATTTCAGGATAGTCTTTTGCTACTTCGTAAAAGCATTCCAGGAAAAGCCCGTCAGTGAGCTTCATTATGTTTGCTTTATGCCCGCAGGTAACCTTTTTAGCACCCTTCTTGCGCGCCATTTCAAAGGTGTACTTATGTACCTGCATGGATCCCGGGCGGGTAATAAACCGGCGGCAAAGTGCTACATCTTCTGTTAGCATGTGCTCTATTCCGCCATAAGTATCTTCGATATTTTCCCTTACCATAGTAATATCGATAGGGATGCCGGCTTTTGAGAAAACAGTTTCCACGCCATTGAGCGATTTGAAAACACGTTTGTTGGCATAAGTACTCCACATTTTGCGTGCAGTTACATTAATGCTTTTCATGCCTTTCCCTTTAGGTGTTTCCATAGGGCCCTTAAGCAGAATGCCTAAACGTTCGATTGTTTCCTTTGCTTCAGGCGTCATACCCGATGAGAAACCTTTTTCATACCACCCCTTACCCATATCCACAAATTCAAATTCCAATGGAGCACCAGTAGCTCCGATAACCGATAGGGTTGCGTCCATTATTTCAGGACCAATTCCGTCTCCTTTGGCAACTGCTATTTTTATTTTCTGCATAATGGCTTTGATGTGTTTTTACCACCCTGTGTACACACCACAGCACAAAAGTAATAAAACTATTTAAAATAGTAGTATTACTATTGCAGATGAATGAAAAATATTTTTTGATAGCTGTATAGTAATAATTAATATTAGCAATACAACAAGCTTTCGAATCGGCTGTTTGTTCGCGTTTTGAATAGGCGAGTGATATCATTCTAGCAAAACCATTGAGATGTGGGGGCTTACAAAAAAATAGTATTAGGTGGACGATACCTGGGCATGCTGCTTTGCAATGGTTTGGGCTAAATAGTGCTTACACTTTTGGATTATAGCAAAATGTGCTTCTGGAGGGACGAAACCATCAACAGGGAAAAGGATCTTATTAATTAAGGTTGTTGTCTGGGTACGGGATGTTGCCTGCCCAAGGTGGAGTGGGGGGAGACTAAGCCAAGCCTGCAAGAAATGGGTGCGCCTTTTGTATTTCGCCTGAAAATAGCTAAATTGAAGCTTAGAATATGCTTATGGATGCAGCCTACGCAAACTACCCCAAGGCTAATAACAACCAAAATGAGACTATGATTTCAAAAAATCAACTGCCTTGATGAATGCCCTGAAAATTTTTTTGCTTGCGTTATTCATAAATGCCATAGTTAGCACTCCCTGGATAAACTATTGCGAAGCAGGCATTTATACTAGATCTGAAATTATGCTGGCGTGTCTTGCTGTTGGCGGGGTATGCGGGTTACCAGCTCTTTTACTTTTTGGATGCTGGCTACAAGTTGTGAAACACTTTGCCGGGAAAAGGATCAAATTATTGATGCATAGTTTCTGGGTTTTTCCCTCAATAACGGCCATTTGCTCGTTCTGTGCAGCTAAAGTTCTTTTGGGAAACCTGTTTAAAGCATACCTGTTGGGGCCTGTATTGCCAGTATTAGCTACTGAAATTGCGCTAGTACTGCTTTACAAACACGTACATGGTGTTATGTATGGAAATAAACCAGAAGATTCTGCTATAAGCTAAATACAGCCCAATTAGCCTGGCCACAACAGGGTGGGGAGCACAGCTTACCTAAGCGACTTTTATTGGAAAAGGAAAACCCCTGCCAAAAAGCAGAGGTTCCAAAGTAGTGAATGGTGATTACGGCATTTTAATTACATCGATGTTGTCCATACGTCAAGCCCCATAAATGGAGCAGAGAGCGTATCGTGCTGCAATAATGAACCAGTTATACTATATTGATCTAATATTGCACCAGTGGCGCCCATTGTAGAAAAAATATACCTGTTAGTGCAAGGGTTTATGCAGGCGGAGAAGAATTCTGGATTGCAAACTGCAAGCGTAGTCAGCGAACTGATAGTGCCAGATGATGGATCTATCGTAATGAGATCGTATATAGGAGTGGTGCCTACAAACTTCATCCGAATGGCGTATAGTCTATTGTCGTTTTCGTTGTAACGCATACCCAATATTTCCCATGCCGCGCCGCCGGTAGCCACAACGGTAGAGCCGGCTCCGGCATGATATTTTTCAATAAAGTACCCAGCTGTATCGCCTGTAACATAATACAGGTCTCCATTATTATTATTAACCGTCATTGAGGAGCTCGTATACCCAACGTAGAACCGGTGAACCGGGCTGGCTATACTCGTAGTGGTAAACGATGAACTGCCAGGCGTTACCTCCGCTAGATTTCCCGCTGCGATACAATATAATTTATTGGTAGCTTTATTATAAGTCAGTGAAGCGTAGGGGCCTGCTCCTGAAGCAGCAGCCATGGTTATCACTGCTCCGCCAGAATTTATTTTATACAATGGGCCAACACTTTGGCTACTATTATTAGTTGCTTGCAGCGTGTAATAATAGCCGTCCGCACCATTATAGGCACCCTGGTTGGAGTACAACATATAGTGCATTAATGTGCCGCTACTAGAAATAGTTGCCGCCGATGTATTCACGACCCCGAAGTAATTATTCGTATCCAGCCAGGAGCTGCCAGAGTATCCATAGATCGTAGATGTGCAACCCGAAGTGGAGGGTACTGCCATCGTCTCTTTTTTCTTACATGACCCTATTGATAATGCAAAAAGAGCGAAAACAACCGTTGCTGAAAGAAGCGTGCTTTTCATAAAATTATGTTTAGTTGTTTAGTAAGACGGGCTGGTAAAAACGATTAGTTGGGTAAATCTTATTTTTTATTAACAATAAATAATTGACTATCAATATTTTAAATAAAAAAAGCCACTCGAAAACCCTGCCTGGGTTACGAGTAGCTTATGTAACAATTGTAGTTGCAAGAATTGTGCCAGAGTTTGAATTAATTGCTCCCAACGTTGCCATTCGATAACAAAATATGTGTTTATCCGAGGTATTGATAAAAGCCTTTACTGCCGCCAGGCAATGCTTTTTCTTTCAAATCAATATTGTATTTTTTGTTGTATGCGTATACAATCTCCAAATCTTTTGCCGGTAATAAATCATAATCATTGATTACTGTTGAGCCTATTAGCATAAGGTTCTTTAATTTAGGCATATCGTTGATGAATTTTATCGAACCTAAATTTCTACAGTCGATCAAATCAATTGTTTCAAGATTTCCTGATTTACCCAATGAACTGAAATCGACTATTTTTGGGCAACCATCAAATTGCACAAACTCCAAATTTGATAAGGATTCAATATTAGAAATATCATTCAATCTCCTACACGCACGAATGGACAACGCTCTCAGCCCACAGAGGCTTTCAATGCCTTTTAATGAAACGCATTTAGCTCTGGTAATAGACAACCCTGCAATGCTATTAAGCTGTTTAATTGGCTCTAAGTTATCCTCATTATATTCAGTTATACCGAGGATTTTCAGTTTTTTTTGAGCAGTCAGATTAATAAACTTTTTTCCATCCCACGGAAACCATAAAGAAGATAACTACGGAAGCTTACTGAAATCAACCTCGTTAAATATATTGCTAAAAGACAGCACCGTTAAGTTGTGCAGTGAATAAAGAAACGTCATATCAGCCTCAATCCAGTTAAAGTAATGCAGCTCGGAAATCTCACCGAACACATCTTTGAACTCCGATAAAAAACGCTCATCAAATTTCCCATTGAGCGACAACTTAAATTCGTTGTCGTCAAACATATGCTTCGCCTCTGCCAAATCTGATGTTTCGTCAATTGACAAGGTATCAATATCGCCAGTACTGAATACTTTTATTCCCATGGCTAATAATTAAGCTGCAAAATATACATTGCGCTGTTGTTTGAGGGTATCTCATTAATAATAAACCGCCATCAAAATTATTAAAATAATAATTTACTATCTTTGGTTCAAATAGGGAGCTATGCGAACCTTACAGTTGGTAAATCATCTTACAGATGTTCAATTAAAAGAAAGGCTTGCCTCAACAACCGGCAAGCCGGAG